>JASGDI010000185.1:0-4809 GCA_049841335.1 Niabella sp.
AAAATAACCTGGATATAGATGTAAGAACCGTTCCGGGTTATGACATAAAGCCTCCTGTAAAAAATGTAGCTAAACTGGCGCTCATTCCATCCAAACCACCTACAAGGCAGGAACTGGTAAGCAGTGTGCAGCAGTCGATCAGCCAGGTGAAGCAAGGGATATCCGCCCCTAAGATCCAGCAAATAGAGCAATTCAGCGCATCCCAATCCATTGCCACCATTCATGATGCGTCCATTATGAGTTTCTATAATGGTGATCCGGCGGAAGGTATGTTATTGCTGATGCAGGCGGTAGCTAAATCGCCCGATTCTTTGCAAATGGTTAATAACCTGGGAGCCATGATGAATATGATTGAAGCTGAACACAGAGCCATTCCTTTGCTGCAATACTGTCTTGAGAGGGTTCCACAGAGCAGCACGGTTTTAAATAATATCGGACAAAGTTTCATGGCATTAGGCGATGCCATGCGTGCAGCTGAATATCTTAACAGGTGTCTTGAGTTAGATTCTTTAAACATTGAGGCCAATCACAGTATGGGAATGCTGCACGTGTTTAAAAAAGAATATGAAGCGGGTATGAAATATTTTGAAAGGGAAATGAGCGTGGCTATTCGCAGGAGCACATTGGCAATGGCTTATAAAACAGGCGTGAATTTTAACCTGAGAGAAATAACAAGAAGGAAGCATGCAAGAAACGGGGTGCCCATAAAAAATCATTTCGAAGAAATTACTATGGGTAAATTCTCCATGCCTGATTTTCCTGCCAGTGCACTGGATGCAAAAATGCGGTTGCCCGAATTTAAAGCTTATGCAGCCAGTGTTCAGGCAGAAGCGATGCATTGGATGACTGTAATGAACAGGGTAAATATGACACCCATTAACCCTAATGAAAAACCCGGTATCTATTCCGACCTGGTGGAAGCGATGCTGGAAGAATTGCATAAAGAGTTCAATCCGGAATACCTCACTAATTATTCAGATGACGATGCACAATGGGTGCAGGACAGGATACAGGGAGGAATGGCTGATATTGCAAAAGTAAAATGTTCTCCTTTGCCTGGCGGAGCAAGCCTTGAGGCTCAAATGGCCAATGAAATCAAATGCTGTGAAGAAAACAAACGACCCCTCGCAGATCAAACCATACAGGAGATTGGCTCCCATATTCAAAAAATCACAACAGCGGGGCAACAAAGATGGAAATCCTATATCAATCAGTTGGTAGCAATTGTTCAATTAGATCCGAGTGCTTCCAATCAGGCTGCTATTTATGGTGCTGTATCGGGTTATTTTAGTTATTTAAGCTGGGGCTCCTTATTTTTCACCACAGGTGATATTAATAATTTACTGGCAGGCTGTAAAGATGATTATAACCGGGAGGAAATAGACAGCCTTATACAATCTGACCGGGAATGGCAGATAGCTTGCCCTGCCTGGTTAAATTTATCGGTTGATCTCGGAGGCATTTCACTAAAAGCAGATTGCAGCAAATATGCCGTGGAAGCAGGTAAAGGTTGGACATTTGGCTACGAGCACGAATTCACAACAGGTAACTCAACCTTTCTCGCGGGTCCGGGAGCAAAGCTGGAGTTTTTAGGTTTGGCAAAAGCAGAAACGAAGGTACAGGCTTTTATAACTTTTGATAAAAACAAAGAATTTGCGGATTTTGGTGTGAAAAACACGATGAAAGTAGGTGCTTCAACAAACCCTGTCCGGTTTGGGGGAGTAAAACTTGGGACAAACCTTGGCGCAATAGAAATAACCAATGCCATTAGTATCAACAGTGGTTATAAATCATCGGTGAAAACGAGCGGTATAGCAAAAATTTTGGAAAACCTTTAAAAGCTACGCTATGTTTTATACAGAAATAGGGCTGTTCGATATTATTAATAGTTCTATGTAAACGTTATAATGAAACAAATAAAAACCTCATTGCTGATTTTACTGACCTCGTTAACTTTAAATGCATTTGATTCATATAAATACAGACAGTTTTTTATCAGGCTATTAGTTAGCCCTGGTACTCCTCCTGTTTATAAATTTGTTTTTAGATATTTGTAGTATGCAGCCGGAACCCAAAAATAAAACCTCTCTATTATTAATGGTAGTGTTGCTTCCGCCAACCCTGGTGGTAATCACTTATTTTATTTTGGGCGAAATATATTTTGCCAGCCTTAAAAATTTTGCTGCTGCTTCCACGGTTACATTTCTCCTCCTGTTTGGTACCTGGATCATGCAGGGCCGGCTGGGATGGAAGATGCTGCAGATATATCCTTCGCACCGCGATACGGTGAAGAGGGTACTGCTCTTTTCCAGTCTGAACCTGCTCATTGTAATATTGAGCGTTACTTTAATATGCTGGGTATTTGACCTGTTAAATATACTGGATTACCGGTTTACAGTTAAAACCTGGTTAAGGGGCCTTACAGCAGGTGCGATATGTACCATAGTTAACCAGGCCGTGTATGAAACCGAGGCTTCCTATCGCCGGATCAAAATCTCGCAGTTGGAGGCTGAGCAGCTGAAAAAGGAGCAGCTGCAAACTCAGTTTGACTTGTTGAAAGAGCAGGTGAACCCGCATTTTTTGTTTAACAGCTTAAACTCATTGTCGTCTCTTATTGCTACCCATCCGGAGAAAGCAGAGGAGTTTGTGGAAGAAATGAGCCGGGTCTATCGCTACCTGCTACGCAGCAATGAAGAGCAGCTCACTACCCTGCAAAAAGAAATAGATTTTATTGAATCTTATAACCTGCTGTTGAAAACCCGTTTCGGCAGCGGCTTTCAACCGGTGATACAAATAGAGGAAAAGATAAGGGAAAGACTGCTACCACCCATGACACTGCAATTGCTCATAGAGAATGCAGTAAAGCATAATATTGTGGACCCGGATACACCACTTATTGTGCAGCTATATGCACAGGATGAAAAGCTGATAGTGAGCAACAATTTGCAAAAGAAAAACAAATCAGTGGTATCGAATAAAATAGGGTTAAGTAATATTATATCAAAATATGAATTACTGAACTATCCGGAAGTGGAAATTAAAGAAACCGATAATGAATTTATAGTAATATTACCGTTAATTAAAAGTGTGCAATAGAATATTATGAAGGTATTAATTATTGAGGACGAACAATTAGGGGCAGAAAAGCTGAGCCGTTTGCTTGCATCTATTGACGCTTCCATTGAAATTGCAGGCAATACCCGCAGTATCAAATCGTCAGTAGAATGGTTGTTGCAGCATCCGCATCCTGATATCATTTTAATGGATATTGAATTAACCGATGGGCAGAGCTTTGAAATATTCAATCATGTTACCATTAAAAGCATGGTGATATTTACTACTTCTTATGACGAATATGCTTTACAGGCCTTTAAAGTGAATAGTGTTGATTATCTATTAAAGCCGATCAAACGGGAGGAACTAAAAAATGCCCTGGATAAATACCAGCAGTGGCAACAAAAGTTTGCCTCTGCTTCGCTGAGTATAGAAAATCTTATCAGTGAGCTAAAACAGCAACAAGCCAAAGCTTGGCGCTCCCGTTTTTTAGTCAAGCAGGGGCAAAAGCTGGTCTCTGTTGAAGCCCAGGATATTGCTTATTTTTATGCTGATGGGCGGTTGAGCTATTTTATGTGTTGGAACAGGCAGAAATATGTTTTGGATTATACCATTGAAGAACTGGGTCAAATGCTGAACCCTGAACAGTTTTACCGCGCCAACCGGGCCTTTATTATTCATATAAAAGCCATCGCACAAATACACAATTATTTTAATGGAAAACTGAAGCTGGAACTGCAACCCCATACTGATAAAGAAGTTTTAATAAGCCGTGAAAAAGCTACGGACTTTAAGGAATGGATGGGGAAATAAATATTTTTTAGGCTAAGAACAGGTCTGAGTGTCGCGGGCTTTGGTTCGCAATTCAATAACACAACGATAAATAAGCAGTACAGGTATGGCAAAAATAATATCATCTGTTTATTGCAGGTTGGGGAAAAAGACTTTTTGAAAATAGGGTAAAGCCACCGCCCGTTTTACTTAAAGACAAGATGACTATTTATTTATTGGTTTTCTTTAGCGTTGCGATGGTTACAGGCTTATAAGATTCCATGTATAAAGCCTGTGGTTATTACAGTGGCTCCCCAATCTATCCAGGTGCCATTTTGCAATAATGCGAAGCCGGCGCCGAGTCCTAATAGATATTGCTTTGTCCGGCAATAATGTAGTGTTTTCACTTTTTTTTTATAGGAGGAAGTATATAATTACTTAAGACCGAAATATACCGCTTTTCTCAATGCACCATCTTCTGTATCGCCTGCTCCGGTAACAGGTAACAGTTGGGGCCTACTCTTCTCATTAATAAATTGTAACTGTAAGCAGGAACATCCATGTCGCACAATTCCAGCCTTCAATCTGTAAAATGTATCCTTTTATCCTTAAAAAGTATCCGTCCTGTACTTTTTTAATGTATAGTTTTGTACATTATTCAGCGCAGATGGTAAAAAAAATATTTAATATAAAGGAGTTTGTAGACTATGCGAAGTTTTCACCGTTAAAGAATGAAGACCTTCATCTCGTGAACTTTGCAAACGAAAAGGATTTTTTGCGTAAATCCCGGCAGATAAATATTGATTTCTACCTGCTGGCGATTAAGCCGCCTTTGGAAAAGGATCAGATCATTGATCAGAAATTTGAGGATCAGGCAAATTCCTTCTTGTATGTAGATTGCCCGCAAAATACAATGGCCTGGGACGTGAATGAGCCCGATTCTGGCTATGTGATTATGGTTGATGCCAAACTGGTTCACCGGGT
>JASGDI010000186.1:0-17185 GCA_049841335.1 Niabella sp.
CGCCTGGATTATAAAAAATTAGGGGATAATCATTTAAAGAATTATCCCCTACGCAGGCTGGCTTTAGCCGCCTAAAAAACAAAAATAAATCAAATTTATTTGACCTTTAACACAGAATCTATCGGGAGTGAAAAAATTTGCTAAAAATAATTCCGTAAGCCTAAACCCGCCAAACTCGCTCCGTAGATTCTAATAATCACTTAGATCCAGCAGGCTCGAATCCCGATTTATCGGGAGCGGCTTCTTAACGGCTTACAAAATCATTTTCTTAACGCAATTTTTTCAAGGCCGCTCCTTCCAATTCATTACAATAAATCCCTTCATTTCAACGTCATCACATCATTGATTAGGCCCCCTATTGATAACTCGGGCTGACATCCCTTTTGACAACTTCCTTTTTTATAAGCCTTCAATATTCGTATTTAACCAGGAAAGCCGTTTTTCCACGAAATCCGCCAGGTAATTTACCTCTGCAGCATAAGAGCCCCTGATCTTGTTGGTATTCCATTCTACTTTTGTGATGTCCCACCCCGCGCCGCCGTTTGCTAACGGACCAAAATTCCTTTTCTGGGCTTCATCCAGCAGCAAAGCACGGTCTTTGATAAAAGCGGGCACTTTGTCCAGCTCGGGCTTCAGCGCCCTCCATCGCTGCTTCAGCGCGAAAACAAAAGCAGGGTCTTCAAAGAAACGGTCGAACCAGGGCGCATTGGTTTTGATAAACCATCCGTCCCATTCTGAGGAGGAAGCTCCCTGATCCCAGGTAATATAATCGGCATTGCCAAAAGCGAGGTCAAAATCCCATACTAGCGGCATTTCTATTTTGCCGTTCCGGCGAATGGCCATATAGCAACTGCCCCGCATGTTCCCGTCAACATTCTTGGCAAGCTCCTGCACTATATAATAGTTAATGAAGGACTCCATGTCTATATATTTTCGATAGCCGTTCTGTGGGTCTTTGAAGTTTTGGGAGTACAGAACGCTTTCTGCCGTATTGAAAAATCCTTTTACATAATCGTACTGCTGAGGGGTGGGCTCATCGGGGTCTTTGAACATAATGGGAAGCTGCTTTATATCCGTTTTAAACTTATACGGTTCGTCATAATGAAAATCCAGCTCCAGGAAATACCCGCCGGTAAGGGCTTCGCCCGAATTATCGGAAGCCTTTACCAGGTCCATATTCACCCTTTTCTCCGATACTTTAACATGCTCTGTCAAAGCATAAACGCCCTGGTAAGTACCGTTCAGGTAAAGATCAACGCTCACAGAGCCGGGCGTCCAGCTCATACCTGCTGCCCGCGCTATCTGCAATGCTGCTATATTCCTCAGCAGTGTTTTATCCAGATAGTTGGCCAGAAGCGCCCAGTCCTTATCGGCGCTCATACCTAACAGGGAAGCTTTGCTGTCTAAATTCAGGCGGTAAGGTTTTTTGGGCATTCCCCATGTTGAGTTTCCGCGCCCTTTGATTCTTGCTGTAGCTGTGAACGGCTCGCCATCTGTATAAAACCCGTCAATATCCTTTACTATAACAGCTGTTTTCACATATTGCTCCTTATCTGTGATGGGTGCAGCGCCTTCAGTATTTATGTACACCTGAGGAATGCGTGGGAGCCTCTTTGTTATAGTAACAGTATAATCTGTTTTCTTGCCGTTTTCGGCAATAACGCTGTAAATAACGTCTTTACTGAAATCATTCCTGGTAACCTCGCTGATCTGCTCTGTGTTCCCTATTTTTACTGACGCCCCTGCATAGGCGAATGTAGCTACCAGCCCATTCAGCGGTGCGTTATAGGGAACGGATAGGCTGATACTATTGCCGGAGATCACGCCTGTTGCTGTTTCCTCCAAACCCTCATTCAAAGCGTAAGCCAGAATAAAAGACTCCATCCGGGCCTCGGAAGACAGCTGCTTTACTTCATCTACTTCTTTATGGGAACAGGAAACAAAAGGTGAAAATATTGCCAGCCATAAGAACAATATGCCGGCAGGATAAGCCCTGAAAAATTTCATACGCATCGTTTATTCAGAATATTCAAAAAATATTAAAAGCAAAGCATACAATAGCTGCAGGGACCCGCGTTCCCGGCAGTAAAGAGCAAACATATTACAACGCTTCCTGTTTCATTTTACGGGTACGGGGTTATATTTTACTGATACCTGCATCCTGGTGATTATTGTGCAGCACAATAACAGACCTTCCCGTTGCGGGTATATTGAAATAGACCTTATAAGCCACATTTTGTGTACTTTGAAGAATACGGATGGCGTCCATTGTTTTCACTTCTACTGATGTACCTTTTTCAAGTAATGAAAAAGCTTCCTCCAGCGTTCCGGGCCTTTCAAATATTTGTTCCATAAACAAATTTATTTCAATTTCTTAAAACCAGCCGGGTTTTCCTATATTGCCAGGTAAATGGTTGCTGGCGAATAATAAGAATGCTTAAAATTATTAATGAAGCAGATGAAAAATCCGGTCTCAAAAATAAATACTATTGTTACGAAGGAATATTTGCAAACACAACCAGAAAATCAATATTTCGAGCGAAAGGGGTTGGGTGAAAAAGATATTAAGCCAACAAAAATAGCAGAGGAGCTTATAGGAATGCTTAATGCCGATGGCGGCACGCTGGCTTTTGGCGTTGCTAATGATGGATCAATTGAAGATTTAAATACATTACAAGACAAGTTAAACGCATACCGCTCCCTTGCTTTTGATTTTATTAAACCCCCTTGCAATATTCAGCTTGAAGAAATAGATGTAGACGGAAAATTAATTTTCTTGTTTCATGTCGAACAGGATTTGGAGCGGGTATTTTACCGTAAGGATAATGAGAATGTATATTTAAGGGTACAGGATACCAACCGACTATTGGATCGTGATAGAATAAAAAAACTGGAATATGATAAGTCAATCAGACGATTTGAAGAAGAAACGGAAAAGAATTTTGACATAGAAGATTTAGATCAAAAGCTGCTCGAAGAGTACAGGCAAAAATTAAATTACAGGGAAAGCGTTTACGATTTGCTGGTAAAGCGCCATCTGGCACAAAAAGCAGACGGAGCATACCGGTTTAAAAATGCGGCAATATTATTATTTGCCCAGGACCCCGAAAAATATATTCCATCTGCATCGGTACGTTATATCCGATACGAGGGCACTGAAGCGTTGACCGGAACCAGTCATAACGTTGTAAAGGATGAGCGGTTTGAAAACAACATTCCCCGTCTTATTGAGGAAATTAAAACATTTTTGAAAACATCTTTTAAAGATTACTATTTTCTGGATATGGAAACCGGCAGGTTTAATAAAGTACCGGAATACCCGGAGGAAGCCTGGTTGGAAGGTATTGTCAACGCTCTTTGCCATCGTTCCTATAATGTGCAGGGAAATGCAATTTATATCAAGCACTTTGACGACAGGATCGAAATCAGTAATAGCGGGCCCTTACCGGCACAGGTAACAATCAATAATATTAAATCAGAACGATTTGCCCGAAATCCCAGGGTGGCAAGAGTATTAGAAGATATGGGATACGTAAGGCAGCTCAATGAAGGTGTTTCCCGTATTTACGAATCAATGGAAAAATCAATGCTTTCCATGCCGGAGTATATGGAGCATAATGGAAATGTTTATCTAACATTAAGAAATAAGATCAGTCGGCACTCCAAAACAATAAACGATGCCGTGATGGAAAAATTGGCAAAGGATTGGAGCCTTTTCAATGATACGCAACGGAAAGTTCTGTTTTTTCTTTTTACCCGTCACAAGGCTACGTTAAGCGAAATAGTGGATTTTGTGCAAATAAATGCAAATACCATCAGAACATATATAAATACGATGATTAATGATGGCTTGTTGGACAAAATCAGTGATAAACAAAGAGATAAAAATGCACTATATCGGTTTAAAAAGGAGTAGTTAAGCAAGAATCAACAAAAAATAAGCAAGACGATCTTATAAATATAATACACTGATAATCAATTTGATTCTAAAATTAAAGCAAGATCCTGGTACGAATAAGCAAGCTATTTATTTTCAAATGCCGGGCACCACAAGATAGATTAAGCAAGAAAGAGCAAAAAATAAGCAAGGTTGTTATTTAAATACAAATATTTGAAAATCAATATTTTGACAGCTTTAAAAGAGATATAAAAATAAATAAGCAAGGTAAAAATGAATAAGGAAACAGCTTATTAACGGGCTGAGTGAGGTATTGGCAACTTAAGCAACATTGGCGCCTGATTAAGCAATGCGCTAAAAATTTTTAATATTATTGACAATCAATTGATTGCATCTAATAAGCAATGTTGGCGCCTGATTAAGCAACATTAGCATATGAAACGAACGGTTAACGCCTAAAATGAAGCTTTGCCTTTACAGAAGCCATACGCCACCCTCACCAAAACATATAAATGCTCATAAAACAGCACCAGGTTGCTTTTGTCTGTTTCTTTATCTCCTTTATAAGTGATCACGGCGTCCAGCATGTCCAGCAGCTCTGTTTGCGCGTAAGAGCGGTGAAAGATTTTACAGAACTGGTGAATAACCCGCTCCGGTTTTTTCTTTTCTTCATCCGTAAGTAGCGCCGGGGTGTTGGCTTGTCCTATTATTTGCCGGGTTTGTTTGGGCAGGCCTTTTAGTTGCTTACGCTTTTGGCCGGCGTCCTTTCTTTCATTTATAATATAGAATGCTTCTGCAAGGCGTTGTAGCTCCCGGGTAAAATCCAGCAGGTCTTCCCTTGCGCCTGCTTCCGCGTAGGCGCTGTTATCGTTACATAAGGCCAGTTGCAGCCAGCATTGCAGTTCCTGCCGCAGCTCTTCTAGGGGGTAATTACAAAACACTTCCCGCAGGCCGGTGTGTAGTTTACCGGCCTGACTAAGAAAATGCCAGGGCTTGTAAAAGCGCCTTTTGGGAGAAGTGCAGGTGGGAATAGGGTGGTGTTGCATAGGAAGCATTTTTAAAATGAGGAATAAAGCAAACACACTTAGAATTTATTATGTGCTTGCTAAGTCTATTAACGACTGTTAATTATCGTAATTGAAACTTGTTTCACAATGCGAATATAAGTCTTTTTAATATAAAACAATGCGTTTTAAACGCAAATATTTTTACTATTAATGTAAGTTGCTAACTTTCAAATCATATAACACTAATTTTATTGCATAATGCCTGAAATAAAAATAAATAGATTAAAGGTCGTTCTGGCTGAAAAGGACAAAACAAACAGGTGGTTAGCTGAGCAAATCGGTTATACCGAAGGAATGGTGTCGAGGTGGGTATCAAATACCAAGCAACCGCCACTTAATGTATTGTATGATATATCGTTGTTGCTTAAGGTTGATATCCGGGATTTGATAGAATCAAATGCTCATGTGCTTAAGAAATGAATGTGGGATTTATGTTTAGCCACTATAAAATGATGTAGTATTTAAAAAGTTGGCAATAAATGCTGAAAAGGGAAGCGGATGGAGAAGAGATAAATATTTTATTGTATAATGCCCAAAATAAAAAATTACAAAAAGTAGTAGCTTTTAGTTATGACTTCTGTTTTTAACTAATAACTATTATCCTACAAAATTCAGATTGAATTAAATGTCATTCAACGAAGATTCAAGAGTTAAAATTCCTGCCATTCTGCATCTATGCCGTCTAGGCTTTACTTATATATCCAAAAACCAGCAGCAACGGATCGAAGAAAATAATATTTTCCCGGCGATCTTTAAAAAAAGCATTTCGGAGATTAATAATATCTCAGAGCAGGAAGCAGGAATACTATTGGAAGAAATTAGCTTAAAACTGAAATACGATGATCTTGGACGGGATTTTTACAAACACTTGGTAAGCACATCCAGAATAAGGTTAATTGACTTTCAGCATTTTGATAAAAATACGTTTCATGTTACTACTGAGCTTATCTGCAAAAATGGAGATGAAGAGTTTAGGCCAGATATTACATTGCTGATTAACGGAATGCCTTTGGTATTTATAGAAGTAAAGAAACCGAATAACAGGGAGGGTGTGTTGGCTGAACGTAAGCGCATTGATAAGCGATTCGCATTAAAAGAGTTTTCCGTTTTTGCCAACATTACACAATTGATGCTTTTCTCCAATAATATGGAGTATGAAGATGGAGTGATAGAACCCATTATGGGTGCTTATTACGGAACACCATCCAAAACTGGAGTGCTATTCAATTATTTTAGGGAGGAAGAAATACTAAACCTAACCCAGTTGCTAAAACCTGAGGACCCTGAATTAGAAAACCTGGTACTGAAGGATAATAATATTGTAGCTATAAAACATACGGAAGAATTTAAAACCAATAAACATTTTGACACCCCGACAAATCGCCTTCTTACTTCTCTTTTGAGTAAGGATAGGTTAGCTTTTATTCTACAGTTTGGAATAGCGTACGTGGAAGAAGAAAAGGAAGGTAAAATTGAAGTTCATAAACATATTATGCGCTATCCGCAATATTTTGCTACCAAAGCGATAGCTGCAAAACTGGATGAAGGTGTTAACAAGGGGATCATCTGGCACACACAAGGAAGTGGTAAAACGGCATTGGCCTTTTTCAATGTAAAATTTCTCACGCATTATTTTCAGAAAAAGAATACAATTCCAAAATTCTATTTTATCGTTGATCGACTGGATTTAGCCATTCAGGCAAGGAATGAATTTCGTTCAAGAGGTTTGTTGGTGAAGATGGTAAATTCCCGGAGGGAGTTTATCAGGGACATAAAAACGGTAAGCGCCATACAGAACAACACCGGAGAACTGGAAATTTCTGTAATTAATATACAGAAGTTTTCAGAAGATAGCAAGGTGCGGGAAGAACTAGACTATGATATCAATATTCAGCGGGTTTATTTTATTGACGAAGCACACAGAAGCTATAACCCCAAAGGAAGTTATTTAATTAACTTACTAAAATCTGATGATGCGGCTATCAAAATAGCATTGACAGGCACACCCTTATTAAGGGAAGTAGCAAAGGATTATGATTCTAAGGCTTTATTTGGTAATTATATCCACAAGTATTACTACAATATGTCAATAGCAGACGGTTATACATTACGATTGATACGCGAAGCTATTAGCACCACCTACAAAATACAGATGAAAGATGTGATGGAGCAGATAAAGGTGCTACAAGGGGAAGTTTCAAAAAGTGAAATCTTCTCTCACCCCCAATTTGCCGAGCCGATGCTGGATTATATCATTAAAGACTTAAATGCTTTTCGAAAAATAAACAGCGATAATAGCCTTGGCGGAATGGTAGTATGCGATAGTTCTGACCAGGCAAAGGAGTTATTTAGCCAGTTTGAAAAAATATACGGTATTCAAAAATATGATTACACCATGGCTGCTGAAGATGCAGCAGAATATGACGGAAGCAGCTCTTTAAGAGCAAGCCTGATACTGCATGACGTAAACAGTAAAGATGACAGGGAAACAGATATTAAGGCATTTAAAAGCGGTGAGATAGATATTCTTTTTGTGTATAATATGCTACTCACCGGTTTTGATGCCCGGCGACTAAAAAAACTATACCTGGCTCGTGTGGTTAAAAACCATGGTCTCTTGCAAACCCTGACCCGTGTAAACCGACCCTATAAACAGTATCGTTTTGGTTATGTGGTAGATTTTGCAGACATCACTAAAGAGTTTAAAACCACCAACCAGAATTATTTTGAAGAGCTGCAAGATGAACTGGGCGATGAAATGCGCAACTATTCTAATTTATTTAAACCCCCTGATGAAATTCAGCATGATATTACAATCATTAAGGATAAGCTGTTTCAATTTGATACTTATAACGCTGAAAACTTTCGCTTGCAGATTAGCGACATTAAGGATAAATGGCAGTTGACTGATTTACAGAAGGTGTTAACCAATGCTAAAGAGTTAAGAAATATCATCCGGTTACAGGGGAATGAAGAGCTGCTTGAGCTAATTAACTTTCACAAACTAAATCAGTTGTTAAATGAAGTACAGCGAAGGTTAGATATGTTAAACCTGGTGGATGACATTAACAGTGATGATGACACTTCTAATTTGTTGAACACCGCCTTGGAGGATATCTTCTTCCAGTTTACCAAAACATCAGAAGAGGAAATGATATTGGCGGACAGGTTACGCAACCAGCTTCGCAAAACCCGGGAAGAACTGCAACGCAATTTTGACCCCACAGACCCAGCTTTTATAAGCCTGAGGGAGGAACTGGAACGTATTTTCAAAAATAAAAATCTGGACGAAGTAAGCCAGGAGGATATGCGGGAGAATATCAGCTTATTAAGTAAAATTTATGACGAAGTAAAAGAGCTCAACCGTAAAAATGCTTTATTGAAAGCCAAATATGAGAATGATGAAAAATATGCCCGGATTCATAAGCGCCTGATAACGGAACATAATATGCCCGCTAAAGAAATACAAGTGCATGACGCCTTAATAGGTACAAAAGCACAAGTAGATAGTATTTTTCTGAACAACATTAATCTTTTACAAAACGATGAATATTTTAAGGATGAAGTAATGAGTATTGTTATCAACCAGTTTATTGATACTAAAAAAATAGACCTTGATTATGACACTACAGAAACAATCAACCATTTAATTGTAAAAGAGTATCAACAGCAATATAATTATTACAGATAAACTATGACGGAAATAGAATTTACAGTCAAAACCAAAGCGCTGATTGACGATCTGAAAAGCGTATGTGCCAATTATGGCTTGGGAAATGATGCCAGCGAATTCAATATTATTACTCAGGTATTTTTGTATAAATACCTGAACGATAAATTTATTTACGAAGCCAAAAAAATAGATAAGGATTTAGCAAAGGCAGGTGATTTTCAGAAAGCCTATGAAGCGATGGCTGAGGAAAAAAGAAAATTTCTGCGTGCCCGCATTGGTAACAAAGCTGCCAAACTGGAACCGGAGCAATTGATCGCCTATCTTTTTAATAATTCTAACAAAGAGAATTTCGCAGAAACCTATTTTGACGGAACCTTGCTGAACATCAGCACCGAAAATGTAAACCTGTATTCGGTAAAGTCTACATCGGGTGTAAAGGACAAGATGTTTGATAATCTTAGCCAATTTATTCGGGATGCTTCGCAAAGAGATGCGTTTTGCCGGGCATTAATCAATAAACTGGTGAACGTGAGTTTCGAAAAAATGTTCAGCGAGAAATACGATTTCTTTGCGACTATTTTTGAATACCTCATCAAAGATTACAACAGCGATAGCGGAGGCAAATATGCGGAGTACTATACCCCCCATGCCGTAGCTCGGATAATGGCAGCAATACTGGTAAACGAAAAAGAGATCAGCAATGCAACCGTATATGATCCAAGTGCGGGATCTGGTACTTTACTGATGAATATTGCCCATGCCATTGGCGAGAAAAACTGTACCATTTATTCAGAGGATATCTCGCAGAAGTCAGCAAATATGTTGCGGCTAAACCTGATACTGAACAGCCTTTCGCATTCCATACCCAATATCATAAAGGGTAATACCATATTGCAACCCTCCTATATCAAAGAAAAGTTTCAGTACATCGTTTCTAATCCGCCGTTTAAACTCGACTTTTCCGATTATCGTGAAGATCTCACTAAAGATAGCTTTAAAGAGCGTTTTTTTGCTGGCATACCCAAGGTGCCAAATGCGAAAAAAGAAAGCATGGCCATTTACCTGCTCTTTATACAGCATATTATGTACAGCCTGGCGCCAAATGGCAAAGCGGCGGTAGTAGTGCCCACAGGTTTTATAACCGCACAGAGTGGAATAGAGCGGAAGATACGAGAAGCCCTGGTTGAACGTGGATGGCTGCGGGGTGTGGTAAGTATGCCCAGCAATATTTTTGCCAGTACGGGCACTAATGTATCCATCCTGTTTATTGATAAAAAAGCCAACAGCAATAAAGTAGTGTTGGTAGATGCATCCAAACTGGGCGAAACGGTAAAGGAAGGCAAGAACCAACGTACTAGGCTAACTAATGCAGAGGAGCAACGCATTATAAATGCAATGAATAAAAAACAAGCAGTAGAAGATTTTTCTGTAGTAGTGAGCAAAGCTCAGATTGTGGAAAAAAATTATAGCTTCTCTGCCGGGCAGTATTTTGACGTGAAAATTGAATATGTAGAAATTACCGCCGAAGAATTTCAAGTAAAAATGAAGGGTTTTGAAAATAGCTTGAAATCCTTGTTTGCCGAAGGAGAAATATTGGAGAAGCAAATTTTAAAGAATTTGAAAAAGCTGAAGTATGAGTAATTGGAAACAAATAAGTATTGGATCTTTTGCAGACTTTAATCCTCCTGAAAAGCTTGAAAAAGGAAAAGTTGCTAAGAAAATTCCAATGGCTATGCTTAGAGAATTTGAAAGAGGGATAAAAGGTTTTGAACTTGCAAAATATAGTAGTGGCCCAAAATTTAGAAATGGTGATACTTTGGTTGCAAAAATTACACCTTGTTTAGAAAATGGAAAAACTGCACAGGTTGATATTTTAGAAGAAAATGAGGTTGCCTTTGGTTCATCTGAATTTATTGTATTGCGAGAAAATGAAAATTCTATCAATGATTATATTTTCTATTTGGCCAAAAGTCCTGTTTTTAGAGAACGTGCTATTAGTTGTATGGAGGGCACATCTGGAAGGAAACGAGTAAATGAAGGGGCACTAAAACGGCAAGAAATCATAGTTCCCGGCAAACAATGTCAGCAAAAAATTGCATCAATACTCTCTATTCTTGACGATAAAATCGAACTGAATAATAAGATAAATGATAATTTATCAAACGGATCAACTAATTTTTACCTGCCCATTCATCAGCATCGGTAAAAGCCAGTCTCGGAGAGCAGCAAGTTGTTGATTTTGTTGAAGATTTTTTTGTCTTTGCTTTTCCAAAGTAGAAACCACATTTTGAAACTCTACGAGAGTTTTTTTATCAGGCTTTACAATCGAATATGTTGAAACTAATGTTTCAAATAGAAGGTTTTTAATTCCGCTTGTTTTTCCTTCAAAGCCAAAGAATATATTATTTTCGTAGGCTTTATTCCAAGAATACACAAAATAAAACAGCTCATTAGGGTCCTTTAGAGAAATAGCTTTACAAAAATTAGAGCAGATTAAAGGGTTTTCAAATCGCTCTAAAACTTCCTTTGTTACATATGCTAATCGCCCTGTCGATTGTGTAGGACTGCCACCTGAAATTTCGATTACTAAATCATTTTCAGATAAAAATTTATGTTTATTCTTTTCAAGAATAAACCTCATCGGAGCTTTTATTTCACCTTTACCAATAATGCCGTTAATATCAGCCCCTCTAATACACTCTACCTTTACGATATAGTTCCCTTCAGCCGTTTCTTTTCCCCAATCGCCACTTTTGTCGTTTTTAATAAAGCTATTAAGTGTTACAGTTTCCCACTTTTCATCTATATTTTGTACAAACCAATAGTCATACAGCACTTTTGCCTGCTGCTCTAAATTATCATTTAGGTGATTGTTTAAAGTGATTTTTTTGTCAATGGTTGAAAGAATTTTCGCCATTCTAGTTTGGCTCTCTATATTTTGGGTAGCAATAACTTTTATCGGATGCAAATGATTCCTATTCATAGTAGGAACACCTGAGCCACTTTTGTATTCATTGAGTTTTAGCGATTTAAGTAAATAGAAAATGTACTCAATATTATTTCCCTTGAAATCTTTTACGAACAATGAAGTATTATGTGGAAAAAAGTCTTCTTTTATCAAATGCGGTAACCCAACAGTGCCGCTGCGTCCTATTGTAATTCCAGGTGCTTTGACTTTGGCTTCATTGTGATAACCTAAAATACCATTTGAAGATATTACGGGGATGTTTCCGCTAACAAATTCATTTTTAGGCAAATCAAACCCACGTTGAAATTCTATTAGGTTACCTAATTCTATTGGAATAAATTCTTTCATATCAGCTTATAAATTTTCGGTGAGAAATCTTAACATTGGTTTGTTGAACCTGTGCGTAGTTCAGGGTTGTATCTATTTTCACGTGTCCTAATAATTTCTGGACTTGTTCGATAGGCATTCCTTTGTCAATAGCCATTGTAGCCAACGTTCTCCGAAATTTATGAGGGTGTACTTTATTGATTTTTGTTTTAACGCCCAACTTGCGAAGCGCCATTTCAATGCCACCTATTGCAAGACGTTTGTGTGGCTGTGCTAAAGAAACAAACAAAGCTTCATTGCTATCTTTTCGGGCAGCTAAGTACTGTTTAAGATGCAGTTTGGTGCGGGCATCAAAATATACTTCCCGCTGCTTATTTCCTTTGCCGGTAACAATACAAGAGCGTTCGTGAAAATCAATGTCTTTCCTGTTTATTTTTTCAAGCTCGCCAACCCTTATTCCCGTAGAGCACAGCATTTCAACAAGAGCCAGGTCTCTTAATTGCGTACAATTGTCACGAAGTTGCTCTATATCTTCATCACTTAAAATTTCTTTTATAGTTTTGGCTGTTTTTACCTTGTTTATACGCCTAACAGGCGACTTTAAGATGTAATCCTCATTTTCAAGCCAGGTAAAAAAGCTGGAGAAAATCCGGCGGATATTATCAATGGTTACCTTGCTGGAATTTTTGCTTTCCTGGTATTCACAAAGGTAAAATCTCAGGTCGTTGGTAGAAGTTTCGGCAACCTTCTTTCCTAATTTGCTAAACAGAGCTCCTATGGTTGTACTGTAATACTTTAGCGACTTTTCAGAGCACCCTTCTACTTTTTTAGAAGAAATGAATAGTTGAAGCAATCGTTCGTTATCTTCTTCATCTGTATGAGTATCTTTATTGGAGAGCGAAACGGCTACCTCTCGGAAACAGGTTTTCATAACCCCTTGTAATACTTCAAGCTGCTGATAATTAAGTACGTTACCCATTTCTCTAAGAATCTCATTTTGAATTTGTTCTTTCATGTTTTCTATTTAGCCGGCAAAGATGAAAGAAGTTCAATTTTATCAAGAATCGTAAAGTAAATGATAATTTACCAAACAGATCAACTAATTTTTACCTGTCCATTCATCAGCATCGGCAAAAGCCAATCGCGTAAGGCAGAAAGTTGTTGGTTTTGTTTCTCAAGGTTGTCTTGCTTGTCGAAAATCTTCTTTCCCTTTTTCGTAAACTCATTAACAATAGTCCTTGACGGTTTTATAATGTTTATTGCCTTAAAAACAGTTCCGGAAATCTCTTTAAATGTGGAGCCTGTAGCATTGGCTTCAATTGTAGGCATATACTGATTCAGTACATAATAGATATACTCGCAAGAATATGACTTATTACATACTATTGATTTGAACCCTTGATTTGTAGTACAAGTAACCCTATTTACTGCTAAATAACCAACAGGAGCTCTTGAAGACATTAAAACTGATCTTGGAGGAAGCAGGTTTAGTGCCGCTTCTTTCCGCCCTTTTTCAGAAAGGTCTATTTCTCCTTTTGTAATAAACTTCTTTCCCACATTGAGTGATAAGTCTTTAGGGGTTATCCAAGGAATGCCTTCCTGACTAAAATTTTCTTCGATGGCTTTAGAGGGAGTACTCCCTCCGATAATTGTTCCTAAATCTCCTATTTTTTCGTTGCACCAACCTTGTGGAATATTCTTCTTCAATACCTCATTCCAAACCATCTTTCCGCCGCTGGATTTGTAAGGTTTCCCCTCTGCATTTGGAAAATCAAATTGCACAAACCAATAATCATAGAGCGTCTTTGCCTGCTGCTTTAAATTATCATTTATTGCACCCCAACAAGTAAAAATTAATTGTCGGGTATGTAACATCCCATCCCATTAAAAATAATCCTGTTACAAAACACTACAACCATGAAAAAGAACACTGCCAGGCTGCCTTTTACCCAGCAGGAGCTGGGCAGCATATCCTTACCGAAGTATTCCTACATCTGCCTGATCTTTTTTTCAAGATCATCCCCGTACACTCTTCCGATAGGAATATCATGTTTGCCAAGCATAAGTTGGTTACGGGTTATTTTCCGTACCCGGTGTTTTGCAACAATAAAAGATTTATGAACCCTGATAAAAGCCGGCTCAGGAAATAGCTCCTGCATGAACTTAACAGATCCTTTTACTACAATTTTATCAGTGGTTGTTTGAATGATCGCATAATCCTTCAGGCCCTGTATAAAAATCACTTCCGAAAGGAACAGCTTTATTCTCTCTACACCGCTCTTCACAAAAATGAACCCGGTGTTTTCCCTGCTCATTTCTATATTAGTGCCTTTCTGCTGTAATGCTAAAAAATCAGTAATTTTTTCTATGGACTGGTTGAATCGTTGTTCGGATATAGGTTTCAGCAGGAAATCAATTACGCCAAGCTCAAATCCTTCAAAGGCATAGTTTCGAAAAGCGGTAGTGAATATGGTCAGGGGTGGTTGAGCCAGGCTTTTAAGCAAATTAATTCCACTCATTCCAGGCATTTCAATATCCAGGAACAGCACATCCACCGGGTATTGTTTCAGGTATTGGAGCGCGTCAAAAGCATTGCCGAATGCGCCAACCAGGTTTATCCGGGGCAATGGTGCCATAAACCCGGATAATATTTCCCTGGCCAGTGGCTCATCATCTACTATAACACAGTTCAGCGTCATAACATAATTTTTAAAACAGTGCGATATTTCCCCTTCCTATCTTCTGTATATAATTCATGGCGGCCGGGGTATAAAAGCTCCAGTCTTTTCTTCAGGTTTTTTAAACCAATTCCGCCCTTATGTTCCTTCATCACCGAACCCGGTTTGCTGTTATTGAGTATTACCTCGAGTTGGGCGCCAATATTAATTTCCAGGTGTAAAAAAGCTTTATCATCAACGGTTCTCAGGCCATGTTTGATGGCATTTTCTAACAGCGGGAGAATTAAGAACGGGGGAATTAAGCATTCATCTGCCGTGCCATTTATTTCTATCCGGATATCGGCATTGTTATCAGACCGCAATCGCTCCAGCTCGATATAATTATGCACATATTCCAGCTCCTTATCCAACGGGATATATTCTTCATTGCTTTCATAAAGCATATATTCCATTAACCCTGAAAGCTTCAGCACTGCCGCCGGCGCATAGTCCGACTTTTTAAGCGTAAGACCATAAATATTGTTCAGGGCGTTGAATAAAAAATGCGGGTTAACCTGGGCCCGGAGAAAATCAACTTCTGCATTTAATTTTTCCACCTTCATTTTCTGGATCGCAGATTGTTGTGCGTACCAGTCAATACTCAATTTTAGCGCAAGCATTAAACCTAAATACCATAACGTACTAAAAAAATTATAGGATAATGTTTCCATCAGGTGGCTGTTGCGCATTGGCCCGATCACATAGCCGTACAGGTAGTAATCGAACAGGCTTTGCAATGCCAGGTAGGCCATTACGGATAGTACGACCGCTGTTGTATAGGCCAGGTATCTTTTCTTCAAAAGGTACCTGGGTAAAAAGTAATGCAGGTTAAGATAGGCAATGGCAATTAACAGCAGTATTCTTACCGATACACAAGCTAAAAAATAGGGCATGCTTGCTTTTTGAATCAGGTATTTTTTCTCATAAATAAAGAAGCCTGTTACAAGTATCCAATAGGCGCTATGCACCAGTAAATATCTTAGTGAAAATGGCTGTTTTGAAAAAGGCAGCTTAATGCTTTTGTCCAGGAAGTCCATATTGTTTGATGGTTCAGTATAAAAGAAAAGGAAAAAAGAAAGTCAACAAAATTTTATCGACAAACTACCCGGATTGTAGAGGAAAGACAATGGCCTGAAACCGGGCGGCAGGGTCGCTTCGATCGTTTATCTATTATCTGGCACGATGGTCTACTATTTTTTTATCCCACTCTCTTTGCTGCTAATATTGTTTAAGAAAATACGGTAACATATTTATTTACTTAAAAACACACACTATGCAATCTACAACAATTCAGCATCGGTTTATTAAATTATTTACCCTGCTTGCACTAAGCTTTATCGCCCTTAGCTTTATAGCACCTACAGGATTAGACAGCTATGAGATCTATCTCAACAAGCAGCTTCTTTTAAAACAAAATGTTAATCAACCTTTAAGCCTGCGAAAGTTACAATTAAGCAAAGCAAAAGAACAGGATCAGCTTCGTATCCAGTATCGCCACTGCCAGGCGCCGTACACAGGTACCGACCGGACTATTGTTATTAAAGACCAAAAAGGAAATATATTAAGGAAATGGGCCTTTCCCAATGGCACCGGTATGGTGATAGCGGTTAAAGAACTGCAACTGTTAGAAAGAAACCACCCGTCGTCTGACCTTCGTATGCATTATGCTTCACGGGAGCTTCCTAAGGAAGAAACACTTGCCTTTATTCATTTTAAATAGCTGCCGTTTCTGCAGCTATCTGGTTTACGCTTAGGATGTTTTACAGGAACACGTTCAGGAACTCCCGGGGCGTGTTCCTTATTTCTACTCAAACGGGAATTTCGCATGCTTAAAAAAATAGCTTTTCTCCTGGTACTGATTTATAGCGGGCCGTTTCATGAGGAAGGCTGCTACCAGCCCGCTTGACAGGTAAAGCCGGTTGAACAGCAACATTTTTCCTTTTTGAAAAGCAGGGCATACAGCGCATAAAACGCAGCACTGCAGGCAACCGTTTTTATAAGATAGATGAATATCTTATTTCTTTTTTTTAATTTCAGAATCAATATGACAATTAAACTATTCTCTGGCATCCTGATGCTCTTTATGGGTGTTGCTGGTTTTGAACGGCCGAACCCATATATCCCGGAGCATTCGCTTGCGGCGCAATACCCTAATGATACCGGCATTGAGCAGGACCCTGATGTGCTGTATACAGAAAAATTCAATGACGGTATGCCCAATATACTATCCCGGTACACCGATGTGCTCAACAGCGAAGGAATGAGCCTGGACAGCGCGGATGTGCCGGCCAGAGGATGCATAGCCCTTAAAATGACCAACCGGGGCGGAAAGAACGACGGAGGCCATCTGTTCCGGAAATTTGATCCGGGGTTTGATAGCGTTATTTATATAAGATACTATGTAAAATACCCCTCAGATTCGAAAGGATACATCCACCATGAGTCGGTTTGGGTTGGAGGTTACCACCCGGCCACCCGGTATCCGCATCCACGGGCCGGTACCTGCGGACTCGGAGATCAGCGGATATCCATAGC
>JASGDI010000187.1:0-6132 GCA_049841335.1 Niabella sp.
CTTCCATCCGGAAGCAGTTGCTGGTTAAAGAGTGCTACAGCCTTATGATTGGCATGGTACTCGTTACTTTTCGTATTTACTATTATAACACCAACCGGCAGCTTATCAAGGATGCTCTCTAACCTTATTTGCGATTTTAATAAAAGCTGCTCTGTATTAATTAAACGCTGATAAATTTTCCTGATATAGACAAGTGTAAATAATATAATCATAACCGCAACAATCACACTTATGATTACTACATATATCACTTTATTGAAATTATCATTTTCAAGCTTCAATTTTTGTGATTGCAGCGCTTTCTCCGTATTTACAAAATTTAAAACACTATATCTCAATTTATTGATAAGCCGGTTCTCCTCACCATTATTAAAATAGCTCCAGGCTTCTAAAAAAGAAAGGTACCTCCGCTTAACAATAATGCTGTAAGCCATTTGCCTTTGCTCATTTACCAACGCACCTATACTATCTAAAAGCACCCTTTGCTTGTATATCATAGGCAAGCGCTTTAAAGAGCTGATCCGGGTTTTTAAGATGCGGCTGGAAATATCAAACGATTTAAGATAGGAAGAGTCATTAGTAATGATATAACCTCTGTAAGCGGTTTGAACATCCTGTACTGCATTTAATACGTCCTGGGATTGGGTTATAATAATGCCGGAGAGGTTAACATCCCTCATTGATTTTTTATACCGTACGGTTCTTGAGTTGGCATAAATCCCAAGCCCTATTAGAATAAGTGCACTTATAGATAAAGCGATGGTTATTTTTACTTTTTCAGATACTTTTATGGATTTTCCTGCATTCATTTAAGTTTGAGTATCAGTTTGTTCAGAGGCTTTGCCTTTACCCATTTTAGAAATACCCGAAAGACAAGATGTAAATATAAGCATTAATCCATCACAAATATTAGGTAGTCGAAGATTAATACTTTTTCGGTATTTTTACATTATCATTTACTTATGATATAATATACCAAAAATGAAAACTTACCTGAACAAAATTCACCTGCTGCTAAAAAGCATTTTATTCTCTAAAAAATCACCAGAAAAAGAGGATTCGGACCTCTATAAACTCATTGAAAGGAAATGGTGGATGGGAGATGATTTATTTACTGATCAAAAAACCTTCCTGGTAAATCCGGGAAAGACTAAAAATATTTCCTAAGCACTTTTAGGGTTTGTTTTACCTGAATATCCGCGAATGTTTTTATTAAAAAATCGTTTGTCAGAATCATTTTTATCCTTAACTTTGCCCTCCCAATACAGGGAATGGCTGCGTAGCTCAACTGAATAGAGCATCTGACTACGGATCAGAAGGTTTTAGGTTTGAATCCTAACGCGGTCACAAACTACAATTCATAGTTAAAAGACATCCGCTATATACGGATGTCTTTTTTAATTGCGTCTCTATACCATTTATCTATATTCCATTTTCTGCTTCACTCAATGAATTTTATATCGACAGCACTTCCACCACTCCCGATGAAAGATTGAAAAAGCATTGGTCAAAGCAGGCAGGATTTACTTCCAAAGCTGATGATTGGATCATCGTTTATACTGAAAGTTTTCGAACAATTAATAAAGCCCTAAAAGAGAACTGAAAAAATGGAAAAGCCACTCGAAAACTCAACAACTGATTAAGCATGGTTCTACCAATAGACCATCAGCAGAACAGAGCATCCCGACCTATGATCGGGAAGGTTTTGGGTTTGAATCCTAACACGGTCACAAACTACAATTCACAGTTAACAGTCATCAGGCTATAAAAATAGGCACACCTGCAGTGCCCTTTGTCGTTTAATGTATTTCAGCTAAATTCGCAGGGCTTAGGCCTGATTCGATGATTGATAGGCTGAAAGTTTTTTACTATCAAACTAAAATATAAAAATTTATAACACATGGCATACGATGTAGTAGTATTGGGCAGCGGCCCGGGTGGTTATGTAGCTGCTATCAGGGCATCTCAACTTGGTTTAAAAACCGCAATTATTGAAAAGGAAAGCCTGGGTGGAATTTGTCTGAACTGGGGCTGTATTCCTACCAAAGCTTTATTGAAAAGCGCCCAGGTATATAACGACATTAAGCACGCACAGGATTTTGGTATTGAAGCCAGTGGTACGCCCAACTTTGAAGCCATCGTAAAACGCAGCCGTGGTGTAGCAGATAAGATGAGCAAAGGTGTTCAGTTTTTAATGCGCAAAAATAAAATTGATGTGGTGATGGGCTTTGGCAGTCTGAAAGCTAAAGGAAAAGTGGAAGTAAAAGGAGCTGATGGTAAAACTCAGATTGTAGAGGGAAAACATATCATCATTGCTACCGGTGGCCGCAGTCGTGAATTACCTGCACTAAAGCAGGATGGTCAAAAAATAATAGGTTACCGGGAAGCCATGGTATTGCCTCAACAACCTAAAAGTATGATTGTTGTTGGCAGCGGTGCTATTGGTATTGAATTTGGGTATTTCTATAACAGCATTGGTACAAAAGTTACAGTGGTGGAGTTTTTGCCACGTATAGTACCTGTTGAAGATGAGGATATTTCCAAAGAATTAGAGAAAAGCCTGAAGAAACAAGGTATTGATGTACTAACTAGCAGCGAAGTGACATCAGTTGACACTTCCGGCTCCGGTGTAAAAGCCAAAGTAAAAACGGCTAACGGTGAAGTTGTTTTAGAGGCAGATGTTTTACTGAGTGCAGTAGGTGTAGCCGCCAACATTGAAGGCATTGGCCTGGAAACTGTTGGTGTAAAAACTGATAAAGGTAAAATTGTTGTTGATGCATTCTATAAAACAAGCGTTGACGGCTTTTATGCCATTGGCGATTGCGTTCCCGGCCAGGCCCTGGCACACGTAGCAAGCAAAGAAGCAATCATCTGCGTAGAAGCTATTGCTCATGCAGAAGGTAAATACAAGCACAAACCGGAAGTTATTGACTATAATAACGTTCCGGGTTGTACTTACTGCTACCCTGAAATTGCAAGCGTAGGATACACTGAAGCTAAAGCAAAAGAAGCCGGGTATGAAGTAAAAGTGGGCAAGTTCCCCCTAAGCGCCAGCGGTAAAGCAAGCGCTGCCGGACATGCAGAAGGATTTGTAAAAGTAATTTTTGATGCTAAATACGGCGAATGGCTGGGCACGCATATGATTGGCTATAATGTTACTGAAATAATTGCAGAAACCGTTGTTGGCCGCAAGCTGGAGACCACTTATCATGAAGTACTGAACAGCATTCACCCGCACCCAACCATCAGTGAAAGCGTTAAAGATGCTATTGAGGTAGCTTATGGCGAAGCGATACATCTGTAAGTTTTATTTCTCATATTATATTGAAGGCCTCCTTAGCGGAGGTCTTTTGTTTGAAGCATAATTTGTTAATTATCCCCTGTTCTTACACTATTTGGTTTGTTTCCAATAAATTTGCCACAAATTTTCTGGCCAATGCCTTTTAATCATTTATTTGTTATATATCTTATCAGTATACTGCTTGTATTGTTACCATCTTTTGGTTTGGCTCAATTATTTAAAAAAGTAGGCCGCGAATCATGGAAGGCTTATATTCCTTTTTATAATACCTGGATAATGCAGGATATTGCCCAACGCCCCAAGCATTGGGTATTCTGGCAGTTCATTCCGGTAGTAGGCTGGTTTATTACCCCGGGTATTTTTATAGAATTTGCAAAAGTATTCTGTCGCTTTTCGTTCTTAGATCATGCTGCTGCTGCATTGGTTCCTTTCTTTTATTTTCCATGGCTGGCTAATAATAAAGATGCGCGTTTTATAGGTGCAGAAGGCGTAAAAAAGCATAAAAAGCCTAGTTGGAGAGAGTGGGTGGATGCTGCCATTTTTGCTGTTGTAGCCGCTACGCTCATACGTACTTTTATATTTGAGGCCTATACCATTCCCTCAAGCTCTATGGAAAAAACATTACTGGTAAGAGACTTTCTTTTTGTCAGTAAATTCAGCTACGGGCCGCGTATTCCCAATACCCCCTTGTCTGTACCTTTCGTACATAACTATCTTCCGAGGATCAATACAAAATCCTATTCCACTTTGATTGAATTACCTTATATCCGTTGGTTTGCTGCGCCGGTAAAGAGAAATGATTGCGTGGTATTTAATTTCCCCGCAGGAGATACGGTAATACATAAGGAAGGCTTTGAGTCTGCTGTTCCTTATTACGATATTAAAAGAGGTGCAGCAAAAGGAGATCAGCAATTCCGGTATATATTAGATAACCCTTCAGAATTCCCGGTGGTTTCGCACCCAATGGATAAAACAGACAATTACATCAAGCGTTGTGTAGGTATAGCAGGCGATTCTTTAAAGATTGTGGACGGTATTGTTTACATTAATAATCAACCTGCCTATGTATCTCCTACCGCTGCCACCTACTATATTTTTAAAACAAAAAACAATCTTCAGATTGATGAAGACTTTCTGCGCGATGCAGGTATTGCATTGAATATGGAAAGCGGAAGCCCCGATTTCAGCGCCTGGGGAAATGGCATCTATCATATCAATCTTACATTACCTGAGCTGGACATCCTTAAAAAATTGCCTGCTGTTGATGCAGCCACTATAACAAAAGAAATCATCCCGGGGAATGCAGGTTCAGAAAGCCTTTTCCCCTATTATGATACAACGCACCAATGGTCTGTAGATAATTATGGTACTATATGGATTCCTAAAAAAGGAACTACGCTTACACTTACTGAAGAAAACTACCCCATATATGAGCGTGTTATAAGGAGCTACGAAGGCAATACAATTGAGAACAGAAACGGTGTATTTTTTATCAATGGCAAGCAGAGCAACACTTATACCTTTAAAATGAATTATTACTGGATGATGGGCGATAACCGTCACAAAAGCCAGGACAGCCGGTTTTGGGGCTTTGTGCCTGAAAGCGCAGTAGTAGGCAAAGCCTGGATGATCTGGTTCAGCTACGAAAACGGACCCAGATGGAAGAGATTGTTCAATATAATCAAATAGCCGGTTTTCAGGGAAGTCTCACATACAAAAAAAGGAGGAGGTTTAAGTACATTTATTCCGACCATAATGCTGCATACCAATGCTTGCCACCTTCATCATAGCCTGTAATACATTGGGTTTTCAGGCCTTTACCGGTATAAGTGTCGTAATGTTTAAGATAACTTTCCTCAGATGACTTCCTTATAGCCGCATAGGATACTTCTCCCGGTTTTTCATACCAGATTACAGAGAACCTGGTTGCTCCTTTATGATGATAGGCATTGATATATACCTGCTCCCACTTCTTCTTCTTCATTTCCTCAAACTTATCCTGGTATTCCGTCTGGCTTAATATACTTTTCAGCACGGCACCGCCTACATTTTTCTTTTCATAAAAAGCTGAATAACTGAGCTTATCTCCTGATGAAACAACGGATACATTTACAGGAACAAATCCGTCTTCAGTGTACTTCTCGAATAAAGCCTGATGCTGTTTAGCCGTTTGAGCGTGATAAGCCGGTTGTGTCATGGCATTTCCGGGCCTTAAAATGAAAATGGCTGCATAATAAATTTTTCTTTTATAGAGGTAATTATCCAAATGCAGCAAACGATACCCTTTAGTTTTTACCCATTCATTGTACTCCCGCTGGTATCCCTCCTTGCTCATATGATGCCTGGCAACCACTTCATACTTATTGGAGTTATATCTGAATATAGCATTGAAAAAGGTTTTTCCCGCCACATCATAGCCATCTACCCACACCGGGTAATAGCCCGACTTTCGGATAATGTTAAAATCTGCCTGATAGTCCTTTTCCGGAATGCCATGCCTTACAACCTCTGTAAGCGGCCGGCTGTGTGTGGCTTCGTAGAACGCTTCCATAATCACATCTACCAAATAATCATTGGTAGATACATTGTTACCTGCTGATTCGCTGGCAAGGTACATAGTGCTGTTAGTAAGCGCTACTCCCGTGAAATGATAGGGCAACTGTATCAATATGGCCCTGTAGTTGCCATTGGCGCCATTATGATAAGGCCAGTACAATTGTCCTGTTTCCTGTTCAAACCCCTTATGCGACTGAACAGAGCTCCATCCCAGGCGTTCATTGATATTTTGCGGATCAAACATCATATTGCGTGTGGTATTGGTTAGATAGTTA
>JASGDI010000188.1:0-12956 GCA_049841335.1 Niabella sp.
CCTTCATCCCTTCAAAGTTTAATAAAAAATGGGTAGACCTCACTGCTCCGCTGGATGGCGGACAACAGGCTTCCAATAATAATTTCATGATTTTACGATATGCCGATTTGCTGTTGATGCTTACTGAAGCTACGGATGATCCGCAGTACATGAACAAAGTAAGAGCAAGGGCGGGGCTACCTTTATATGGCACTGCCGGGTATCCATCTGCAGCCTATCCTACGTTGGCATTGGCGTTAGAGCATGAGCGCAGGATGGAGCTTGCCCTGGAGTTTCATCGCTGGTTTGATCTGAAACGTACCGGAAGGGCTGTAGCTGTATTGAGCGCGAAAGGGAAAAATGTTAATGATAATAAATTATTATTACCCGTTCCCCAGTATGCTTTGGATCAGAACCCGAAATTGCAACCTCAAAACCCCGGCTATTAGGTGTTGTGAATAAATGACTACTAACGGCCGGAAGAAAGAATAAGACGTACGGGCCACCCTGTACGTCTTATTTATAGATGAGTGCAGCTATAATACCTGGTAACGTTTACATTCAGGCATTTGCTTAACGTTATACTCTCTCCCAGGGAGTTTGTTGAACCTTCAGACCTTCCGCAACAGCGGCCACTGTCCTGGGGCTATCATACGGACAAATACAAAATGATTACGGAATCCTTAGGGTTCCCATATTGATAAACAAAAGGGTTACATTTTATATTCAACCCCCAGGGGGTCGCACCTTTCTGGATAAATGATTCAGCCTATAAATATAACGTTCCGAAGGGATGTATCTATACAATAACCCGGGTAAGGGTATGCATCTTTTAAAAATATAGTAAAATATTCCATTTTTTTAGCAAAACCTTACATTGTCAGCCCCTTTTCCAGGCTCTACCTTTATACCTGGGATAAACGATTGTTGGTATGCATATACTTTTAATGAATTTTTATATTTTCTTGTCAACGATGGCTTTGCTTTTCATGTCCGGGCATAGTTCAAACCAGTCAGCATGCTGGGCAATAGGATTTAAAGTCTTCCCGTAATTTATTGTTCAAAATTGTAAACGTTTACATTAGCAATCCCCTGCATTGATTCTTTGTCATTAATAACTATAAAATATATGAAACCATTCAACACTTCGAAAAAACTGCTGTTGCTGCTGTTGGTCTTTTATAGCATCAGTGCTATGGCACAAACCAGGCAGGTATCCGGAAATATCAGGGACCAGGCTACCGGCCAGGCCCTGGGAAATGCTACCATAGTTATAAAAGGCTCCGGCCAGCATATTCCTGTTGCTGAGGATGGAACTTTTTCATTTTCTGTTGCTGATGTAACCAGCATCCTCGTAGTAAGCCATGTTGGTTACAATCAGAAAGAGGTTGCTGTAGGCAGTGCAACAACGCTCGATATAGAGCTAAGCAGCTCTGCCACCAGTCTTGACGATGTAGTGGTAATAGGCTACGGTACTGCAAGAAGGAGAGATCTGACAGGTGCTGTGGTATCTGTAAAAAGTGCAGAAATTACTGCCCGCCCTGGGCCTAACCCAATGGAATCGCTGCAGGGGCGTGTGGCAGGTTTAGATATTACACGTTCTTCCGGTCAGCCGGGTGCAGGATTGAATATTCAGCTTCGTGGTACAAGGTCATTTACAGCCAGCGGAAATCCATTATTTATCATTAATGGACTGCCGGGGGATTATGCAACATTAAATCCTTATGATATTGAATCTATTGAAGTACTGAAAGATGCCTCTTCAACTGCCGTGTATGGTTCTGCCGGATCGAATGGGGTAATTCTTATTACAACAAAAAGCGGAAAAGCCGGAAAATTAAGTATTGACTTTAATACGTATTATGGCTATAATGGCTGGTCGGTTACTCCTAAAATGCGTACCGGAGATACATACCTGCAAACCAAACGTGATGCTTACAAATATGTGTGGGATGCTGCTGCTAATGAATGGACAACCACGGGCGCGCTTTGGCAGTCGGAAGCAGATGATGAAACCATTTTTGGCGCCGAAAGGTATAAAATATTCCAGGAAGGTAATTTTGTTGACTGGGCTAAAGAGTTTTTGCAAAAGAATGCGGCCACACAAAACTATAGTTTAAGCGTAGCCGGCGGTAATGATAAAACCAAAGGATACATTTCGTTGAACTATACCGATGAAAAAGGTCAGTACAGGGGAGATGAGTATAAACTCTTTTCTACCAATGCGCGCATTGACCATAAAGTAAGAAAATGGCTTACTATAGGTAGTAATATACAGGTATCTTATGTAGACAGGGATAAGGCCCAGGATAAGCTGGAAAATGCCCTCGTTACCGATCCACTTGTAAAACCTTACAACGATGACGGAACCCTGAATACCAATCTTGGTAACAATGTATACAACCTGCTTCTTGATTATCAGCCCGGGGTATATGAAAATGTTGATAACAACCTGAAGCTTTTTGTAAATCCCTATTTTGAAATTAAACCAGTAAAGGGGCTGACTTTCTTATCCCGCGTCGGTACCTGGCTTAATTATTCCAATACTTACCGCTTCGATGGTATTGGTTCCGTAAGTTATACTTACACGAATGCGGGTATTGCAAGGGCCAGGATCAATCAAAATCGTTCAAAAGGTTACCAGTGGGAAAATATCCTGACTTATAACTTTAAAGTAGCCAATGACCATGATTTTACATTCACAGGGGTTAGTGCATGGTATGATAACCAGAACATGAATACTGAAATGAACCAGAGTAATATACAGGCTAACAATTTTAAGTGGTATAAGTTTACCGGTGATGTGAATACAACGGCTCTTTCGTCTTTCACTATGTCGAAAACTTTTGGTTTACTGGCACGTTTGAATTACTCTTATTTGGGTAAATACCTTTTTTCGGCTTCTGTACGTCGCGATGGATCTTCAGTACTCTATGTAAAAAACCAGTGGGATAATTTCCCGGCAGCTTCGGCGGGATGGGTTATTTCTGACGAAGGATTCATGGCTAATACCAAAAGCTGGCTGGATTATCTGAAGTTTCGTGTGGGCTGGGGTATTACAGGAACAGCTAAAATTGATCCTTACAGTTCTGTTTCTGTTGTGGAAACCCGTGATATGTCGCTAGGGGGCGTGGCGCAGGCTATATACCGTAATTCGAGGTTTATTACCAACCCCAATTTAGGATGGGAAAAATCCAACAATACCAATATTGGTATGGAGGCTACGCTTCTTAAAAAACGTGTTGATCTGGCTTTGGAATATTACACTACTAAAACAGACGGGGTTATCTGGACGGTTAATTCCCCGGTTATTTACGGAACTTATACGCCGGGTTCTCAATACCAGACCTACCTCAATATTTGTAAAACATTGAACAAAGGGGTAGAGCTTACCATAAATACACGTAATATTATTACTAATAATTTTGAATGGACTACTTCAGCTTCTTTTGCCCGCAACAGGGAAAAGATACAACAGTTAATTGGCGGTCTTGCCGATAATATTGCCAATACCGGAACACCCTACACGCTTACCATTGGTGAGCCCATTAATTCTTTCCGCAATTTTAAAGTAGATGGTATCTGGCAAATCGGGGAAGAAAATGACGCTGCTGCATTTGGAAGGCGCCCGGGCGATATTAAAGTAAATGTTCCAGGAATGACCCGGCTTGAAGAGGGTGTATATATGAAAGAAGCTGCCAATGGAACAAAAACATACTACTATACCGATCTGGCATTAGCTCAAAAATATAATCCTGACCTTACTGCCGCAAATGCCAGGTATACTTACAGTGCCAATGATTACCAGATCCTGGGACATAATACGCCCGACTGGTCGCTTGGATTTCAGAATGGATTTAAATATAAAGGCTTTGATTTAACTGTATATGCTTATTTCAGATGGGGACAGATGATCAATTACAACATGCTGGGATGGTATCAGCCTAATGGATTTGCTACTAACGCAAGTCCTTCAAGAACTATTCCTGAATACTTTAATTACTGGACCCCTGAAAATCCGTCAAATGATTTCCCGGTAATGAATTACCAGGCCACCACTTCAAGTATGCTTGGTTTCTCAGGGTTATCGTATGTTGAAGGTTCCTTCTTTAAGATTAAAAATATCAGTTTGGGATACACGTTACCGGCAAATGTTGCCAAAAAGATGTCGCTTGAGAAATTCAGGGTATATGGTACTATTACCAACCCGCTGATAGTGGCAAAAAGCCATTTGCTGAAACAATATGATCCCGAGATGAATGGCGAATTAAGCTATCCCTTAACCAAACAAGTGGTACTGGGTCTTAATATAACATTTTAATTGTTAAAATCATTAAAAGCAGAATCATGAAATTTAGCATTATAAAAGGAATATTGTATAAATGCGGGTTAGGGGTGTTTATTACATTATACATATCATCCTGCAGTCTGAAAGAGTTTAATCCTGTGTCTTTATCTGAAGAAGACGTACTGAACCGGTTTGATGGCTGGAAAGCTTATCAGTCCAACTGTTATACAGGGCTTTGGGGATCCCTTATTGGTACACAGTACGGTCTTATGTCTGAGTTGGGAACCGATTTGTGGACATTCCCTTACAACAATCATAACCAGTTCAGGGATTTGATGGCCTATGAGGAGTTTACAAACAGTTCCGGAATTGTAAATAATGTGTGGACTTTTGCCTGGGGATCTATAAAAGATTGTAATAAAACAATTCAGGTTTCGAACCAGTTGATAGATGGTAATGCCTCCGATATCCAGGTGCTGGTAGCTGAAGCCCGCTTTTTAAGGGCTTACTATTATTCAGTATTGGTAGCGCAATTTGGAGAGGTTCCGTTAATACTGATTGACGAGCCTTCAAAAAACCTCAGTCCCACACGCAATAGTATCCAGGAAATTTATACTCAGGTCGTTTCCGACTTAAGATTTGCTTTTGAAAATCTGCCTGTAACGCCCTACGAAAATAATCTTCAGCGTGTTACCAAAAAGTCTGCATTGGGTTTGCTTGCCCGTGTGTACGCCCAGGGAGCAGGCGAGGGGTTGAACGAAGGAGGAAAAACGTATTGGCTGCGGGCTAAAGAAGTAGCAGATACGCTGATTAATAATATGGGTGCCTATAACGCAGCTTTATACAATGATTTTGCAGAGGTTTTTGCTGCTGCCAACAACCGGAACAATACTGAAGTTTTGTTTACGGCCTATGGGCTTAATCCCTACAATGCCTCCTATGATTATTTCACAGGTAACTCCAAGCCTAATCTTTACCTGCATTATTACCCTAAGTTCGATGACGCATTTGGCACTGCAGATATTTTCAAAAGAGGGGTGAACTCTAATACATCCAATGCATATTACGGACGGCTAAACCAGCAGTTTGTAGCGCCCACCAAATACCTGATCAACTGCTTTAATGCAACATATGATAAGCGATGGGAAAATACATTTGTTACGGCGTTTACAAACTATTCAGGGGTTCAGGCAGTTGCTAACCTGGGTAGTGGCGCTCCTGCTCCGGCAAGAGTATCTTACAATGATGCAACTGTTACGCTTACTGCGGCCATGTGTACAAAATATGGTATTGACGCTTCTCATATAGGAGAAAAGATCTATCCTTATGCAGATGTAAATGCCCGGAATGCTTCCCAAAATGCTACCTGGCAGTATATTCCAATGATATGGAATAAAGGCGCTTATTCAGGAAATATTTCAGATTTAACTACCGTGGCAAATGCCAATGTGCATCCTTACCCGCTGGCTGCAGATGAGGACAGGTTTTTTGCATACCTGAGTAAAGACCCTCTTAGCCCTGCAGAGAAAAGTGCCCGCCGGTATGTTACGGTGAATATTGATGATTTGTTCGATCCGTCAGATCCAACAGGCAGCACTTATAAGGCTGTTACATCATCCAACGGGTTTACTCCATCCAGTCTTGCCAATCTCTTTCCTGCCATGATGAAGTTCAACCATAATTTCGATGGCGGATGGCTGGGAGGTAATTTTCAGCAAAAGCTGGGAAATATTATGATCATGCGCATGGCAGAAGTGTATTTAATTGCTGCTGAAGCAACCCTCCATGTAAATAGTGATGGCGCTGCTGCTGCACAATATTTAAATGTACTGCGCAGACGTGCCTGCCGTAATATTTCTGATTTCAATATGGGTACCGGTATGCAATTGGCATCAGCTTCTATGAACGATGTTTTTGATGAATATGCCAGGGAGCTTTGCGGTGAGTATAACCGCTGGGCAATATTAAAACGCAATAAAGCATTCGAGTCCCGTTTACAAACTTACAATAGAACTGCCTTTTCAAATTTTGTGGCAGCCAAGCACTATAAACGTCCTATTCCTTTTAACTTTTTGAACCAGATCAATAATGCAGATGAATTTGGAACCAACGGTTATTAATGTGAGGGGTGTCCTTTTTTAACTAAGAGTAGAAACAGATACGAGGTACTTAAACTTTATAACAAACAACGGCTCCTGCTGATAACCAGGAGCCGTTGTTTTGCCATTAGAGAGGCAATTACAGGGCTTATAATAAAGATATCCCGCTGATTCAGCCTTTTCATGTATTGCCTCCAATGCCCCAGATGTTTTTGGACGCTATTACCCATGCTCCAGAATTTGGGCAGCATAACGGGTATTGATCATGGATTGTGTGATAAATTGGAAATAAGCGCTTAGTTTAGTGTCCATAAAAGTTAGCATGATGAAGTTGAAGTTTTATTTGGCTTTAGCTACACTGTTAAGTGCGGTGTATTCAAATGGCCAATACAACAGGGCTCCTTTCCGCCCTAAAATTATAGTAGGCATGGTAGTGGACCAGATGCGTTGGGATTATTTGTATAAGTTCCAGGATCGCTATACCGAAGGCGGCTTTAAAAGACTGATCCGGGAGGGCTTTTCCTGTGAAAATACACATATTGATTATGCCCCTACTATTACAGCCTGTGGTCATACCAGTGTGTACACTGGCTCTGTCCCCGCCATTCATGGTATTATCGGTAATAGTTGGTATGATAGGATGCACGGCAATACGGTAGGTTGTGTAGATGATGATAAAGTGCAGCTGGTAGGCAGCTCAGCATCCCGCGCAGGGCAGTCGCCGCACCGTAACCTGGCTACAACCATAACAGACCAACTACGTATAGCCACCAATTTTCAAAGCAAAACCGTTGGTGTAGCCATTAAAGACCGGGCTTCCATCCTGCCGGCAGGCCATACTGCTACAGCTGCCTTCTGGCTGGATAGTGAGGAGGGGAATTTTGTATCCAGTACTTTTTATATGGACCGGCTGCCGGATTGGGCAGTAAAATTTAACCGGAACAAAAGAATAGATACCTATTATAAAAAAGGCTGGAATACGTTATTCCCCATAAGTAGCTACGTGTTGAGCACAGCTGATGATAAAGCGTATGAGAACACTGCCAATAGTGAGACGAAGCCCGTTTTTCCGCATAAGCTGTCCCAGTTTATTGGTAAAGATTACGGTGCAGTGAAAAATACACCTTATGGTAATACCCTGACTTTTGAGTTTGCCAAAGCGGCTATTGAAGGGTATAATTTAGGCCGTGGTAAGGTAACCGATTTTTTAGCTGTCAGTTTTTCAAGCCCTGATGCTATTGGCCATATATACGGCCCTAACTCTGTAGAGATAGAAGATAATTACCTGAGGCTGGACAGGGAGTTGTCCCTGTTTTTTGAGTACCTGGATAAGAAGTTTGGCAAAGATAATTACCTGTATTTTTTAACTGCCGATCATGGAGTATCAGAGTCACCGGGATTTTTCCTGGAAAACAGGATGCCATCGGGAGCTGTATCGGGCAAAGAGCTTAACCAGGCCGTTACTGCTGCTTTCCAGGAGCAACTGGGGGTTCCCAATCCTGTTCTTGCTATAGCCAACTCTCAAATATATATGAACTGGGATGCACTCGATAAAAAAATAGCAAACAGGAACAGGGTAACAGATATCATTGTGTCTGCGTTGCGGAAACTACCGGGAATAGCTGATGTGCTTCCCACAGAAACACTATCAGCATCTTCTGTACCCGAATTGACGAAGCGTATGCTGATCAACGGTTATAACAGCAAACGAAGCGGTGATTATATGATTATTCTGCAGCCTGCCTGGGTGATGGGAAACGCCAAAGGAGCTACTCATGGTACATGGTACACTTATGATGCGCATATTCCGTTGGTTTGGATGGGATGGAGGATAAAGCCCGGCTATACCAGTAAACCTGTTGGTATGACCGCCATTGCCCCAACCCTAGCAGCGCTTTTACATATACAGGCACCGGGTGCCTCGGTAGGAGAAGTGATTACCGAAATCACTGATCAATAATTTATAGCAGGTGGTTTTTTATAGCAGCCATTTTTATGGAAAGCGCCTGCACAAAAAACAGGAATATTATACCCGGAAAGGGTTGGGGTCATTTTAAAATCTTTTGTATATTTGATAACGTTTACATTTTAACGATTGTACTTTGAAACCAAAAAATACATCATCCGGTTTAAAGGAAGTGGCGCGTTATTCCGGCGTCTCTATAGCTACCGTATCGCGGGTCATTAACGCCGATCCCAAAGTGAAGGGGGAAACGGCCCTGGCTGTACAAAAAGCTATAAAAACACTGGGGTACAGACCCAACAGGGTGGCCCAGCGCCTGCGTGCTACTACAGCACGCCGCAGACTGGTAGGACTTTTAATTCCCGATATACAAAATCCTTATTATGTAGATATCATCAGGGGAGTAGAGCATTATGCCTATAATCAGAATGCCACGGTTATTATTGGTAACTTTTCGCAAGACCCCAAAAAGGAAGAGCTCTATATAGATATTTTAAGAAGCGAGTCGGTTGACGGATTGATTGTAGCAACCACGCCCCGTACGGAAAAAAAAGTAGAACTGCTGATTGAAGACGGGGTACCTGTGGTTTGTATAGACCGGGGGCTGAGAAGCCTGAAGGCCGATGTGGTTAAAACCGATAACGAGGCAGGCGCTTTTATGGCAACGGAGCATCTGATCAGGTTAGGGCATAAGCGAATTGCCCATATAGCAGGAGATAAAGAAATACCAACCACTCATGAACGGATTGCTGGCTACAGGGCAGCCTTTAAAAAGCATCATTTAAAAACTGAGGAGGGGCTGATCTTCAGCAGGAAGTCAGATTATGAAAGTGGTGTACAGCTCACTGAAGAAATCCTGTCCCTGAAATGCAGGCCCACAGCTATTTTTACGGCCAATAACCTGCTTACCCTGGGGAGCTATGAAGTGCTGCACCGTCATAAGATGAGGATACCTGAAGAAATTGCCATAGTTGGGTTCGATGATGTTTACTGGGCCAACTCCCTGAACCCTGCATTAACAGCAGTAAAACAGTTTGGTTATGAAATGGGACAGCAGGCAGCCGAGCTTTTATATAAAAGGCTTTCCCATCCCCAGGCGCCGCCTGCAAGCTTTATCGTAAAGCCGGAATTGATGATCCGGAAATCCTGCGGGGAAAGTTAAATTTTTTTAATCTTAATGTAAACGTTTACACATTTTTAAATATTTCTTTAACTAATAATAATAAAGTGTATGAAATCTCTTGAACCTTTCAGGAAGGTATTACTCCTGACGCTCTGTTTGTGCAGCTTTGCTACTATGGCCCAGGTACGATCGGTTACCGGCAAGGTATATAGAGCAGCTACAGAATAGTGGGATGGAGGAATTTTCCAAGTTGATGGAAATAATTACCAGATATACGCTTTCTCCCTCTTTCTGCTTTACCTTAGAAACACCAAATCCTTCCAGGGTGCTGGAGATTGCGGCTAAGGATTTACCAGTATGGTTTTTAAAATTTAGAGATAGGTATTTGCCTGCTTATTTTATTGTATTATGAAACGATTATCTGTATTGCTTTTTTTATGGTGTTTTTTATGGAATAGCGCCGACGCACAGTTGGTGCAGCCGCTAGGGATCTCAGAAAATAAACGTTTTTTCCAGACTGCCGATGGCAAACCCTTTTTCTGGCTGGGCGATACGGGTTGGCTGCTGTTTGTAAAATGCAGCAGGGAAGATGTGTTGAAATATCTCGATACCCGGCAGCAACAGGGTTTTAATGTAATACAGGTAATGGTATTACATACACTGGCCGCTAAAAATGTGTACGGACATTATGCATTGCAGGATGGCGATATAAGTAAGCCTCTTACCACACCAGGTAGTGATTTTAATGATAAAGCTGCTTATGATTTCTGGGATCATGTGGATTTTGTAATTAACGAAGCTGCAAAGCGCGGAATCTATATGGCGCTGGTTCCTGTATGGGGCTCTGCTGCAAAAGAAGACAGGGTAACGAGGGAAAGAGCTGTTGTTTATGCAAAATTCCTGGCAGAACGGTATAAAGGTCATAACAATATTATCTGGCTCAATGGAGGGGATATTGAAGGCTCAACCCGTATGGATGTATGGCAGGCTATTGGCGCTACTATTAAAAAATATGATACAGTGCACCTGATGACCTATCATCCGCGCGGCCGCTATTCTTCAACGGATTGGTTTCATTTTGAAAAATGGCTGGATTTTAATATGTTCCAAAGCGGGCACAGAACCTATGCGCAGGATACGAGTATGAAGGAGAAGCATCGTCACGGAGAAGATAACTGGAAATATGTGGTTACAGATTATAACCTGAAGCCAGCAAAGCCTGTATTGGATGGTGAACCATCTTACGAAAATATTCCTTACGGCCTGCATGATAGCCTTCAGCCAAGATGGAGCGCTGCAGAAGTGCGCCGGTACGGCTACTGGAGCGTATTTGCCGGAGCCGCTGGTTTTACCTATGGTGAGAATGCAGTGATGCAGTTTAATACTATGGGCGATTCTGATGCGAATTTTGGTGTATTTAATAACTGGAAAGAAACAATACAGGCGCCGGGAGCTTTGCAGATGCAATACCTCAAATCTTTAATGCTTTCTTACGGATATTTTGACAGGAAACCAGCCCAGGAAATTATTGCAGATAATACGCAAAAACGCTATAATTATATACTGGCAACAAAAGGTAACGATTATGCTATGGCATATACTTATACAGGGAGAACTTTCTCGGTAAATACTTCCAGGTTAGGATTTAAATTATCAAAAGCAGCATGGTACAGCCCTATTGACGGGAGCGAGCAGGAGATACCCCTGAAGGTAAAATCAGGTATAGTGCGCTTTGATCCGCCGGGCGAGCCAGCTAATGGAAATGATTGGGTCTTGATTTTAGAATAGATGTACAAAACAGGATTCCGAAAAATGGCCTTGATGCATGAGCGTTAAAAAATGAATGAAGTGAAGCGTTAAAAAATGCCTGCTGTCCGAGCCCGCAGGGTCTGTATAACTTTTCTAAACTACGGAGCGAGTTCAGGCATTTTAGCGGAGCGCAATTCATTTTTAGCGAAGGCATCACAACCTTGACTTTTTGCTCCACTTTTTTGTCAAGAAAAAAGTGGAAGAAATAAAATTTTTTGTAAGACAACTAAATAGATTATTGAAATTCGAAAATATTAATTTAAAAATTGATTTTTGAAAAATAACATCATCATACTGTTGACAGTTTTAACGATGGCCTCCTGCTCCAGCAAGGCTTATTTATTTACTTCCTTCCATGAACCGGCCGATGTGGGTCTGCGCATGCTATACAGCTATGACGGTTATAAATGGAACGATTTCAACAAGATTTTTTTAAAGCCGGCAGCAGGAAACCAGAAAGTGATGCGTGATCCCTCCATAGTTCAGGGACCGGATGGAACTTTTCATTTGGTATGGACTACCAGCTGGCGAGGAGATAAAGGCTTCGGTTATGCTTCTTCAAAAGACCTGCTGCATTGGAGTGAGCAAAAGCTGATCCCTGTTATGGAGCATGAGCCATCAACCGTAAATGTATGGGCTCCTGAGTTGTTTTATGATGATGTGGCTGAAGATTATAAAATAATATGGGCAAGTACGCTCCCGGGCCGTTTTGAACGGGGAATAGAAGAAGATAGCAATAACCACAGGATGTATATTACAGCTACTAAAGATTTTGAGACTTTTAGTCCCACAAAGCTTTTTATTGATCCTAAATTTAGTGTTATTGATGCGGTTATTGTAAAGCGTACAGCAAAAGATTATGTTTTGGTGCTGAAAGATAATACGCGTCCTGAACGCAATCTTAAAGTAGCCTTCAGCGATTCGCCTTCCGGGCCGTGGAAGGACGTTTCGGCTCCGTTTACGGAAAATTTTACCGAAGGGCCATCAGTAGTTAAGATAAAAGATAAATGGCTGATCTATTTTGATGCTTATAGAAAGGCGTCTTACGATGCAGTAGCTACAAAGGATTTTATTCATTTTGAGGATATCAATAATAAGATTAGTATCCCAAAAGGGCATAAGCATGGAACCATAGTCCCGGTGAAGAAGAAAGTGGTAAAGCAATTGTTGAAGAAAGTGAATAGTCAATAGTTAATAGTTAGTGGGGAGGGCAAACGCATCTTAAATTTAAGTTTAAAGTAATTCATTTGGGCAAATAATATCAGCCTTTTGGGTTTACAAATAACCGGGAAAAAGTCTGAAAGCCCGCCTGTCGGACGGGCCAGGTTTATAAAAAATAAGAATCAATGAAGTATTTGTTTACGTATATTTTATGCAGTGTATTAATGGCAGCCTTCGCGCAGCAGGATACGGCCCGTTACATAGGAAAGACCTTGTCTAATATAGATTATCATCACGGGCAGCTGACGCCAGTTGCAGGAGTGCATAATATCCAGGTGTTCAGGGCTAACAGGGAGCATCCTGAATGGGTTGGCGGTATGAACTGGACCTATAATCATCAGCCTATGCTTTGTTACTGGAATAATACTTTCTACCTGCATTTTCTCAGTAACCCGGTAGGTGAGCATATTGCGCCGGGTGCTACCTGGCTGTTTTCTTCAAAAGACGGGTATAACTGGTCTGAGCCTGTAAGCC
>JASGDI010000189.1:0-4853 GCA_049841335.1 Niabella sp.
AAATGAAGATATTTACAGTAAAAACTGACAATAATGACAGGCTGGACACACAGCTCGATCTGTTTGAATAATTATTAAAAAATGTCAACCTATTTCAGGCACGCACAGGCTGAAAGCTGAAACCTGGAACTTGAAACTTGTAACCAGTATCCAGGAACAAAAGCCGTTTTTTATACTACAGGTGAACGCCCGAAATAATAATAATCGCGGAAATACCCTGTTTTACGAAAAAAGTCCGTACATTTGCACGCTCTTATTTTGAGGTAAGTAGTTTTATGGCTAACAGGAGGGATTACGATATTGCATTTGTGGGGTTAAAACCTGGTATTCATGAATATAACTACAATATTACTGATAAGTTCTTTGAGACATTTCAGCAGCAGGATTTTACCGACTGCAACGCCCGGGTAAAATTGCTTTTAGATAAAAAAAGCAGTTTTATGTTATTGAAGTTTGAAATTGGCGGCAGTCTGATGGTAACCTGCGACAGGTGTAATAATGATCTGAAGCTTGATTTATGGGATGAGTTTAACATTACCGTGAAAATGGTGGAAGAGCCGGAACTGATGAACGACCAGGAGGATGATCCTGATGTATATTATATCAGCCGGGGCGAGAGCCATGTAAATGTAGAAAACTGGATCTATGAGTTTATTAACCTGAGTATTCCCATGCATAAGATCTGCAGCGCTAATGGCGCGCAATGCAATGAGGAAGCACTGAAAATGCTGGACAGGTTGGAACATGAAGAGTCTCCAAAACCGGACGTAAATCCTATCTGGAAAGGGCTGGAACAGTTTAAGAAAAAGAAGGATTAACTATCCATAGTGATGAAAAGTCTGGTTTAAAACAATTGTAAGTATTATTTATTAAATAGAATTTTTAAGAATTTAAATAAAGAGTTATGCCAAATCCTAAACGCAGGCACAGCCAGCAAAGAAGCGCAAAACGCAGAACGCACTATAAAGCAACAGCACAAACTTTAACTACTGATGCTACTACCGGTGAAACACATGTACGTCACCGCGCACACGTTAGCGAAGGTAAGTTGATCTATAAAGGTAAAGTGGTAGCTGAAAAAGCGCCTGCTAAAGCCTGAGTTTAGTTAGTTCTAATATTATTTTTTAAGAATTCCATGTACTATCAGTCATGTTTTGGCTGATGTATCTGGAATTTTTTTATTTTTAGCCTGATATAAGACGCTGGTGCTTCAGCACATCTATAAAAAGCGTTCTATCCAACCTGATTTGTGTTCGCCGGACGAACTGAAATGTAAAACTGTACGAATGAATATTGGAATAGATATGATGGGTGGCGATTTTGCACCGCTTGAGGCCGTAAAAGGAGTGAAGCAATACCTTTTAAACAATGATTTTGAAGGGCTGCACCTGGTATTGTTTGGAGATGAAGCGCTTTTGCTGCCTTTATTATCCGAATATGAGATCCCTGCTGATAAATATAAAGTGATTGCTACTACACAGGTAATTGATATGCACGAACACCCCACTAAGGCTTTAAAAGAAAAGACCGATTCTTCTATAGCCGTTGGATTTAAGTATATGGCTGCGGGAAAAATTGATGCTTTTATCAGCGCGGGTAATACAGGTGCTATGATGGTTGGCGCTATGTTCAGCATCAGGGTAGTAGAAGGGGTATTGCGGCCTACTATTTCATCGGTGATTCCCAAACAGGATGGCACCACGGGCCTTTTGCTGGATGTTGGGCTGAATGCCGATTGTAAACCTGAGCAGCTCAACCAGTTTGCTGTAATGGGGGCTGTGTTCAGCAAGTATATTTTTGGTGTGGAAGATCCGAAAGTTGGGTTAATGAATGTGGGAGAGGAAGAAGGAAAAGGCAATATCCTGGCGCAGGCAGCTTATCCTATGCTGAAAGCCAATAAGGTCATTAATTTTATAGGGAATGTGGAAGGCCGGGATGTTTTTAACCATAAAGCCGATGTAATGGTTTGCGAAGGTTTTACAGGAAATGTGGTTTTGAAGATGGCTGAATCTATTTACGACATAGCACAGAGCCAGCATATTGATAATCCTTACCTGAACCGTTTTAATTTTGAAATATACGGCGGTACCCCGGTGCTGGGCGTTGAAAAGCCGGTGATCATCGGCCATGGCATATCGCACGATACTGCATTTAGTAATATGATTGATGTAGCCGTAAGAATGCTGAATACAGATGTGTTGGGAAAGGTGAAGGAAGCGATTGGAAGCATGTAGCTTTTACAAAAGTGCAATGAGCTGTGTAACGGATGCGGCCAAATCTTAAATAAACAACCCGAAATGAAAAAGGTCTTTTTAATTGCAGTATGCCTGTTTACGTTGCAGGCTTTTGCCCAGGATAATTTTACTCTTTCCCCGCAGAAACCCCAGGGAGGTGAAGAAATCAGTTTTCAATATACCCAGGGAGGAGACCTGTCGGGGATCATGAAAATGCCCCAAGCTTATGCGCTACAGTTCTCACCAAAGGGGAATAAAATAATTGATATTCCGCTTAAACGTGAATACGGAAAGCTGGTAGGCAAAATAAAAACAGATACGGCGGCTACGCTCCTGGCATTTGCTTTTACTATTGACGATAAATTCGATAAAAATAATGAGGAAGGTTTTTGGGTGCCACTGTACGATGGTGAAAATCCAAAGAAAAACAGCTATGCCAATGTGGGCAGTTTTTATATGCAGTATGGCCCTGATTATTTTGGTATAAAAACCAATCCTGAAAAGGCAGTAACTTACTATGAGAAAGCATTTGATGCTGATCCTTCGGCTAAAGCTAAGTACCTGAACAACTATTTGTATGCTAAGAAGGCTATTGATAAGGAAAAAGGGAATGCCGCCATACAAGTTGAAATTGAGCATATGCTTAAAGCCGGTCTTAAAGCAAGAGAGGATTATACAAAGCTGGCATCCTTATACAGTTTAGCCGGCCTCAGGCAGCAGCAAGCATTTATCGGCAGGCTACAAAAAGAAAAATTTTCAGGAGAAGATGACATAAGCCCTACGGGTTTTTATGAGAAATTTTACATGCCATCGCCCTCTGAACTTGAAAAAAAGCAAGAAATTCTAAAAGCAGCGATAGCAGTTGCAGATACCGCAACTAACAAGGATGAGTATAAATCTTATATTAATAATTTTCAGCGCTTTTTGCTGAACACCTATTTCAATGAAAAAGACTGGAATGCCTATAAAAACCTCGCATCAACTATAACTGATAAAAGCTTTTTAGCTGCACAATACAATAGTACTGCCTGGAGGATGCAGGAAAACGAGGATAGTTTACAATTAGCAGAAAACTTATCTTCTTTTGCAGTCAATTATGCCAAAGCTCAATGGCAAAAGCCTACCGAAGCCAAGCCCGATATGATGACAGCCAAGCGCTGGGAGCAAAGCCGGAAAGATAATTATGCCATGTATGCGGATACCTATGCTATGGTATTATATAAGCTTGGCCAGGCTAAAAAAGGACTGCCCTATGCAAAAGATGCTGCACTTACAATTAGTGGAGGTAATAATACTGATTTTAATAATACCTACGCATTACTTGCTGAAAAGGTATTATCCGGGACAAAGCTGGTAGCCGAACTTGAGAAGTTTGTGAAAAACGGAAAAGCTTCTGAGCAGATAAAAGAAATATTGAAAAACCAGTATGTAAAAAAGAAAAAGAGTGATGCCGGCTTTGATCAATATATAGCTGCTCTGGAAAAAGAAGCATACACTAAAATGATAGCTGATCTTCAAACACAGATACTTGACAAACCGGCTCCGCAGTTTACCTTGTCTGACCTGGCGGGTAAAAAAGTAAGCCTTGCTGATTATAAGGGGAAAGTGGTAATAGTGGATTTCTGGGCTACCTGGTGCGGCCCCTGCATTGCTTCTTTCCCTGGCATGAAGAAAATGCAGGAAAAGTACAAGGATAACCCCGACGTAAAGTTTTTATTCGTGGATACATGGCAAAGGGAAGAGAACAAGGAACATAATGCAAAAGATTTTATTACTAAAAATAATTACGATATTTTTCATGTGCTGATGGATAATGAAGATAAAGTAGTAAAAGATTATGAAGTGTCCGGAATTCCCACCAAATTTATTATTGGCAAGGACGGGAAGATCAAGTTTAAGGCAATTGGTTTTGATGGAGAAGATCATCTTTATAAAGAGTTGCCTGCAATGATTGAGCTGGCAAATTAATAGTTAACTTTTTATAAGGATACGCTGATAGTTGGTACAAACAGGTTAGTTATGGTATTTTATTGAACATGAAAGTTGACAAATTTGTATTAGCTATTATTCTGGTTGTAGCAGTAGCATGGCTTTTTCCACAGTGGGGAAGCGAAGACAGTAAAGTACCTCTAGATGCTATTGGCAGTGTGGGTGTTTCGCTGATCTTCTTTTTTTATGGATTAAAGCTCAGCCCGGACAAGATCAGGTCAGGTCTGAAGAACTGGAGGCTGCACCTGCTGGTACAATTATCAACTTTTGTTTTATTTCCTTTAATTATTATTGCTTTTTATCCTCTTGCGGGAACAACACATCACCAGCTCTGGCTGGCTTTCTTATTTTTAGCAGCATTGCCTTCTACTGTATCGTCTTCTGTTGTAATGGTATCTATAGCAAAGGGTAATCTTCCTGCTGCTATTTTCAATGCAAGTATTTCAGGGCTCATAGGCATTGCTGTTACACCATTATGGATGGGACTGTTTTTGCAAAAGACAGCTACGGGTTTTGACCTGGGCCATATTTACCTGAAGCTGCTTACCGGCAATAATATTTCGGTAAGCAGCTTCAGGTAAATATGGCCCAGGTCAAAACCCGTAGCTGTCTTTTGCAAAAACAGTCCCA
>JASGDI010000190.1:0-18786 GCA_049841335.1 Niabella sp.
ATTTTGAACTGTCATGTTCGTTGTTTGCAGCCAATTGCCCTGTGTGAGCTTAATGCCATTAAATACAACATTGTCCCATACAAATCCGTCAAAATATTCATCAGGATCATTGCCTATAATACTGTTTTTAAATTCTGTGCCCATCGTCATTTTTACGTTCCAGTTCTTTAATGTAAGACCATGAATATGATTGGGGCTAAAGCTATCGGGCGAAATATTAAAAATGATGGGAACAGGATTTTCTGTAACCAGATCCTCTATTAGCCAGTTTCTTTGCGCCCCGGATTTACCCGGTTCCTGGTAGCGATTCCCAACGCAATTAATAACTGCCCTGTTAAACCCAGGCTTGTTCCATTCGGCCCTAAGTACATCTACACGGCTTACTTTTACATTTGCTGCATTAGAGCCACCCCAGGCCATCTGTATAACGCCGCCATTATTAAGCTGCCATACCACGCAATCGGACCAGGTAATATTATCCCGGTAAATTTTTATGGCATCATCATTGGCCCATATAAAACAATTGTTTACCGTGGAGCCTGCAAATGCGGCAATGCCATCACAGTTGTACACCCATCCGCCAATTACTTTCGTCCAGCTTACTTTATTGTTCTGGCCAATTAACCTCACAGCAAAATATTTAGGATCAGCTACCACAATGCCTTCAATCTGGATATTATTGCTTTGGTTAATAGCTTCAATACAATGTGATTCCCTGTAATTCAGCTTGCCCGATGAGAGCACACCTCTTCCAAATATTTTTACATTGGGGTTGCCATCCATAATTAACGCTCCATACACCCAGGCTCCTTCTTCGAAATAAATATGCTTAATATGCTGCGGTACTTTGTACACGCCAATATTGTGCACACCATTGGTGAAGTAAATACCCGAGTTGGAACCAGCAACTGCATTTACTGTAGCAACTGTTGCGTTATTTAATACAGCATATCCGCTTTGCTGACGGGATGGTGCATTCGTTTCCGGCGGATCAGCAAAAATGATCAATCCATTTTTATACCCGTTTTCACCAATCTCTACAGAGAACTGGCCAGGGTTATTCAATGTAAAACGTATTACATCACCATCTTTTACAGATGATACATTATGCCGGGAAGGCAAAATACGAACGGTGCCGGCTAAAGGAACCTTATTTTTATTGAGCACTTTTACTTCAACAGCAATACTGCCGGAAAAAGAAAATTTAGTCCAGTGTATGCTCCTGCCAGCGAATATCTCTAATGGGAATTTGTCGTTCTCCTGCATATTCATATATCCCGGTGAATAAACCGGGCAATTATTTTGAAATACTGCCAGCTTTTCGGTTTTCCCGTTTCGAACCAGGCGGACCTCATATATTTCTGATTGAGGCACCCCTGGATATAGATCTTTTTGAGGATCTGTTGGTGTTGGTTCTTCGGGGACTTCCTGTCTATGATCGCTTTTTTTACACCCCATCGACCATCCTGCAATAAAACTCAGAAGTAATAAATGGAATAGGAATAATATGTAGCATCTTGTCTTCATAATAAGTAAGGGTATAGTTTGTTAACGGGGAATAAATAAGCCCTTGCCGCTGCTGGCGATCGCCATCTCACGTATTTTTCCAACCTGTTCCTTTGCTTTCTGCTCATCGCCTGCAACTGTAAATTGTTGCCTTTCTACGCTCAGGAGCGCATGTTGAAACATTGCATGCAATCTGTTTAAATGTTCGTTTTCGATAGATCCCGTCTTAAATGTCTTAGCTGCTTTGTACAATTGGTCCTGGTGCAGCTTTAACCTTTTATAATAAGATTCGTAAACAGATAACTGCTTAGGTATGGAATAAGGCACGAAGCAGGCAAAGCGTACTGTTTCTTCTAACTCGCGGTAAGCCGCCATTGCCGTTTTTGCAGCAGCGCCGTAAACAGTTGCACAATAAAGCTGAACCAGGCTATCTACGTTTATATCAGGGTTCCAGGCTAACCCGCTTAATACATAATGATTGATTCCATAAGTGAACCAATCTCCCGGTTCGCTATAAACAGAAACACCGCTAACCCCAATCTTTTTATAATATTTAAGATCTTTTTGCATGTAGTGTGTGAGCATATTCGGAAGGCTGCGCCAGGCATATCTCCGGTAATACGAATACAGGCTGATCTCACCCTTGAAATCATTTCTCCATGCTTTCAGGTGATTATTATAGAACCTGTTGTTTTCTGCTTCCGGCTCATAGATCTGGTAATCAAAATTTTGCCGGATAGGGCAGAAATCCACCAGGATATCAGGATCAAGCACTACGGAATCCGGTGGGGCGGTGTAATGGCTGTAAGCCAGGCATTCCAGTTTTACACCAGGCAAATGTTTTTTCAGAAACCGTGCTGTTTCATTCACAAAAAGAGCATGCCTTGTTGATGCTGATCCCAACGCTGTACAGTTTGTGCAGTAACACCATTCCTCACTATCCGGAGGCCAGAAGTCAAAAATATCAATCTCAGGCCTGCCTTTCAGATAAGCCAGTATATTGTTATGAACATAAGCCACTGCCCGGGGATTGGAGGTACAGCATACCCATTTTTTATCGGGCGATCGTTGTCCCTCTTTATTCATGCCAAACCATTCGGGATGTTTGGAAAACAGCGTTCCTGACTCCATCGAAGCATTCAGGAAGTTTTGATAGCCATGCCCGCCTACTTCAACCTTAATGCCTCTTTTTTTTAATTCCGGGGCCAGCTTTTCTCTCCAGTTGTCCCACTGCACTCTTCCGTGCCCCTGGTAATTCATAGGTGCTACTAAAATATTGAACCGTGCTTTAGGCATCCATTCAACCAGTTGAGCAAGATTGGTACTATTGTGAGACAGCCCTTCTTCTATGTAAAGTTTCCTGTACTTAAAAGCAGGTGACTGCAGGCTATTTCTTGAGTGGGTGTACACCAATGTATGATTGCGGGGAACAAACTCATGTACACCGCTGTAAAAGTCAAATGCTGGCGCTGTCCAGCGGCATCCAAGCCGGGAAAGAAAATCGTACACTGCGTACAAAGCACCTGTTTCATCTATGGCTGAGAGATATATTTTATTCCCGTTCCTTGAAATTTTGTAACTGTTTTCTGGCTTATCAGAAAGCGCTTTTTCTGAAGCGGAAAGCACAATTGTTCTGTTTCCCGGAACAGGAGTAATACTAAAACTGGCGCCACTGATCTGGTCCAGGTATTTTTTCAGTTCCGCCCCGGCAAAACGAAGTGCAGCGCCTGGCTTACTCTCCAGGTAAATATCATATACCGCTTTGCCTCCTAATGCCAGCCGGGCTGTATCGGGAATTGCGGCGTGCAGTATATTGCCAAGAACAATACCTGCTATCAACGTTATGCAGCGTAATATATTCAGCATGTTTTCTTTTACAAGTCTTAGTAATCAGGGTTCTCAATAAAATTGGGATTTTCTGCTACTCTGCCTACACCCAGTGGGAGGTAGTAATTCCTGTCCATAAACGTGCGGGCAACACCTTCTGCGTTGGTAAGCGTTATTCTATACTTTTTGGTATCGTAGTTATACGCATACTGCAGCCCTCTCATCCGTTTTCCATCCAACCATGCTTTGGCAGTGCGCCAACGGCGCAGATCCCAATAGCTATGGTTTTCCCAGCTAAGCTCTACCAGTCTTTCGTTTTGTATTACCTGTTCCGTAATTGCAGCTTTAGGGGGCATATTAGCTCTTGCCCGTAAAGTATTCAATGTTGTCAGGGCTTCATCGTTATAGCCCAGATAAAAAGCAGCTTCTGCAAGATTTAAATATATTTCTCCTAACCTGAAAATAATATAGTCTGTTTCGTCTGCAATAACCGGCTCAGGCTTCATGGCTTCATTACAACGCTTACGTACCATGAGGCCTGTTCTTTGCGTATTTCTGTCAATGGCTTTGTAAGGCCATCCGTCTTCTGCTGTGCCGGCCGTTAAGGTTCTTCCGTCCCTGATAGTGCTTGAGTGAAATAAAGTATGACCTCCCTGCCAGGGGCTTCCGGGGTAAAATACCGAAGCACGGAAACGGGCATCCCGGTTACCGAACAGATTAGCCATATCCCATTCCTGGGCTGTAAGCTGGCTGCGGGTAACTGATGTTCCCGGGCGACCATCCGCAAATTCGAAAAGTTCTACAAAATCGTATAAGTACCACATAGAGGCCCAGGTACCGTTAAAGTCATGAGGCATGGCGCGAAGCGTATAAGCGTGAGCCCTGTTTTTACTGTAATTATATACTTCTGCCATGATCACTTCTTTATTATCGGCCGACTCGTCCAGGAAAAGGTTCTGAAAGTTAGCCACCGGATCGGTATATTTTTTATAAAGAGAATGAATACCATTGTTGAGGATAGCTTTTGAAGCATCATAGCTAATGCCTGCATAATGCTCTGCATCTGATTTTGGAAATCCTAAGAGGCCGTTTAATTGTTGCTGGCCATATTTGGCAATGCTGGCTGCATACAAAGCAGCCCGGCTGCGCAGCGCATAAGCTGCCCATTTGCTGGGCCGTCCTTTATCTTTTTCTTCATAAGTTGAAGGAAGTTCTTTTATAATATCATCTGTTTCCGAAAGTATAAAATCATAAACCTCTTTTTCTGAGTTGCGGGGAACAAATATTTCTTCCTTTGGCGCATCAATTTCCTGCGGTTTGGTAATAATAGGTACACCGCCAAAACGGATTACCGTTTCAAAATACATATAGGCTCTCAGGAAACGTACTTCGGCAATACGTTGCTTTATCAGATCTTCTTCTAATGGCGATTCTTTTATCTTTTCTAAAAAATAGTTGCAGTCCCGGATATTCTGGTATTTCCAGTAATCAAGCTCCGAAACCACTCCTGAAGATGTAAGCACATTGGTTGATGCAGCATACGATTGATGGTGCGTGCCGTGCGAGCGGCCTTCTCCTCCCATGGATGGGACCATAGCAAAAGAGGTTTGCTCATCTGTATTCCCTCTTATTTCAATGAAGTCAACCCTTGCATATAAGTCTGCCAGGTAAGCATCCACCAATGCCGGGTCTTCCCACACCACTGCATCTGAAATGATATCTAAAGGCTCCTTATCCAGGAATTTAGTGCATCCGAAATTGCCGGCGAGCAGTATGACAATAAAGAGTGTTATACTTTTCATTTGTATATTTCTGTTTATATTTCTTTTCATGGCATGAGCATTTATAATTTGAAATTTAATCCGAAGGAAATGACTTTTACCGGCGGATAGAATTTTTGTGTGTCTGTTGCTTCCGGATCCAGCGATTTTTTATAGAATCCCAGTCTGCTCCAGGTGACCAAATTGCTGCCGGCAATAAAAACATTCATATCTTTTATGCCTATGTTTTTGATCCAGTTGTAAGGAATTGTATAATTTATATTCAGATTACGAAGGCGTAAATAAGTACCGTCTTTTAACCAGAAGTCGGATACTTTATTATTATTCGTATTTACGCCTACACCGGATCCGAGTATGGCAGGCAATTGTGCGTCAGGATTGATATTTACACCCGGATTGTTGGGGTCTGGCTGCCAGCGGTATTTGTAATGAAAATCGTAGGCATTGCTCAGGTTATTCAAAGGAGCACGCTGTATATCTGCAATCATATAATTGTATAAAGAGGCTCCCTGGAACAATACTGTTAAGCTAAAGCCTTTATACTCCATTTGCACATTTAAGCCGTAAGTCAGATCAGGAAAGGTTGCAGCGCCAATTACATCCTGGTCTCTCCAGTCAATAATATTATCACCATTCAGGTCTTTGTACCTTATATCGCCGGGTACAAGTGTTTTATTTTGGGCTTGATCCTGATCTATTCCGTAGTTGTCAATTTCTTCCTGGCTCATAAAAATACCATCTGAACGATAGCCAAACCACCTATTGGTCAGATTGCCTGTCCTTTTATAAATTCTTATCTCATCGGGATCTTCGTATAGCGGCTCTGACCACTTGCGGTATCGCTGCCGTGCAAGGCTGGCAGTGCCTGTCAGCGAATAGTAGAATTCACCTCCTATTTTGTTGCGGTGATTTAGTGATAGTTCCATCCCCCTGTCAGACGTTGAGTTAATGTTTAACTGGGGCAATGTAGCGCCGAAAGTAGAAGGATAATTTTCTAATGGCGCTCCAAAAACATTGTCGGTAATACGGTAGAATACATCGAACTCAAACCCAATCAGTCCGTCTTTAAAAGTACCTTCAAGGCCGAGATTATAGCCGGTCATTGTAAGCCATGTAATATCCGGATTAGGTAATCCTGTGGAATATATTCGTTTATAAACATCGGAGCCAAACATGTACACACTGGTTAATGCACCCCTGATTTCATAACCGGTGAGGTATTTAAAAGCTTCTACATTATCATTACCGGTTCTGCTGTACGATCCTCTTATCTTCAGATTATCTATCCAGGAAATATTGTCTTTGATGAACGGTTCTTCAGATAATCTCCATGCAGCTGAAGCACTGGGGAAGAACCCCCATCTGGAACCTGGAGCAAATTTGTGGCTGGCATCGTAACGAAAGGTACCTTCCAATAGATATTTGGCCTTGTAGGCATAATTAAGACGGCCTACATAGCTTACGCGACCTGTTTCAACAGCATTCCCGTTATTGCTTATATTTTCAGTGGACCCGGCAAACAAATACGGAATTTCAACCGATAAAAGATCTACTCTTCCTGCCGATAAGGAGGTATTGCGGGTGTCAATACCTTCTGCAAGCAATAACCCTTTGATGTCATGATTTCCAAAATTCCTATCGTAGTTTAGAGAAACCATCGGGTAGATCTGGGTATATTGGGAAAAGTTCTCGTTTAATGAATTAGCTCCATTGGTTCCTCTGTCCTGGTATTCATTGGCTGCGTAGTTATAACTGTATATTTTGAAGGGGCGGTCAAGGATTTTTGTATACTGATAATTCATTGCGTAGTTTAAAGCTGCATTGGCTACAAGGCCGGTAATACCCGGTATTTTGTAGTTCATACTAAGTCGCCCTGTAAAATACCTTTGAAGATTGTCATTAAACCCTGTCATATTCCGGATAGTTTGAGCTACGGGACTTCTTTCAAGAAATCCAGAGTAAGCGCCTCCTTTTGAAGGATCAGGTAGCAGGGCGTGATGAACCGGTACAGCCGTTTTGAGATTGGTCCATATATCCACGAGGTCCGTCTGTGGGGCAAGCCGTAATTCATTCCGGTAAGACAGATCGAGGGATATTCCCAAACGATCGCTAATTTGCGCATCAATGTTAGAACGTACATTGTACCTGTTGAAGCTCAAATCGCCTGAGCGATACATACTTGCCTGATCTACATAGCCTGCCGTCATAAAATACTTCACTTTGTCGCTGCCGCCGCTAACAGTAAGCGAGTGGGAATGCATGGGTGTCCAGGGCCTGAACGCGGCATCATACCAGTCAGAATTAGGATAGTCCGGATCAGTACCTTCTTTGAATTTTTGGATATCTTCTTCCGAGTAGGTAAAAGGCAAACTGCTGTTCAGTTCACCTTCCCGCAACAGTTCGGCCCATTGCCAGGAGGGTACAAATTTGGGTGCAACGGTAGGGCTCTGGGTACTGTAACTCCCGTTGTAGCCTATAGTGGGCTTACCGGATTTTCCCCGTTTAGTGGTAATCAGCACAACGCCGTTTCCCGCACGGGCGCCATAAACAGCAGCAGCAGCATCTTTCAGCACGCTTATAGATTCAATTTCGTTGGGATCCATACGTGTCCAGGAGGTTTCTATTCCATCTACAAGGATTAGTGGCGCATCGTATCCGCGAATGCTGAGATTAGCATAGTCAGAACCGGGTACACCTGAGTTTTGCTTTGTAAATAATCCCGGCGCCTTGCCGATGAGTACTTCCGACACGTTTGAAGAAGGAACTTTTATGAGGTCTTTCGACTGAACGGTTGAAACAGCCCCTGTTAAGTTTATTTTCTTTTGAGATCCATATCCCACAACAACTACTTCTCCCAAAGCAGCATCACCAATCAATAGCCCTACATCTACCTGTTTTCTGCCCGATAGCTCTACCTGTTGTGACTGGTACCCCGTAAACGTGAACAAGAGACTTGAAGTGTCGGAGGAAACAGTAATGACATAAAGGCCATTGTCATCGGCTATAGTTTGAGAAGTGGTTCCCACTTCGCTGACCGTAGCTCCGGCAAGCGGCTGATTTGTAGATATATCAGCGACCCTCCCTTTAATGATAGTTTGTGCATTATTGGATTGAATAAAGCAAGCAATAGATATGACGAACAATAGAAAAACTTTTCTTTTCATGATCGTTAATTTTGAATGAATGTATTTTATGAGATGCTACTGCTATTCCCCGGCAGCTATGATAAGAATGAGCCCGGCTATAAATAGCACGAACATAGCAGCAAGCAATTGCGAGACAAGCTTTGAGCTGCCTTTAAATTCTTTCCAGACAGCAACCCCCCAAATGGCAGCTACTAAAGTGGCCCCCTGCCCAAGCCCGTAAGAAATAGCCGGCCCGGCTTTTCCGGCTGCTACCAGGTTGAAGATGTTTCCGATGCCCCATATAATCCCGCCCAGAACACCTACCAGGTGCAGGCTTATCTTTCCTTTAAAATAGGATTTGTAAGATATGGGTGCTCCTTGCAGGGGGCGTTTCATTAAAACAGTATTGAAAATAAAGTTGCTGGCAAAGATCCCCGTAGCAAAAATGAAGAATGCTGTGTAGGGCGTCATTTTCTCCGGTTCGGGGTTTACAAAATTATTTACATCCATTGCTGCTGCAATGAAGCGGTAAAAAAATGACATTAAAATACCTGCCGTTATGGATAAGATGATACCTTTTGCAGCAGGTTTTGTGTGACCTTCTTTTGCAGTTGCTTTTTTGTAGGCAATGGCATTCAGTACAATTGCGATTGTTACCAGTATTACTCCCGAAAACAGCAGGCCCGGTGCCCCTTTTTGTACTGCCCAGTAATTAATAAGCACGCCGAGTATTAAAGCAATGCCAATACCTATAGGAAAGGCTACGGCCATTCCGGCAATAGCGATTGCGGCTGTGAGCAGAATATTGGCCAGGTTAAAAATGATACCTCCCAGGAAGGCACTTCCAATATTGGCCGTACTGGCCTGCTTTAAATCTTCGGCAAACGGGCGTCCCTGTTCTCCCACACTGCCTAAAGTTAAAGCGGCAATTAATGATAGTATTAAAATGCCTATGACGTAATCCCAGTAAAACAGCTCAAAACGCCATTTACCGGTAACTAATTTTTGGGTGTTGGCCCATGATCCCCAGCAAAGCATGGTGATAAAGCAAAATACAATTGCAAGCGAGTAATTTTCTACAATAAACATGACAGGTCCTTTTAGAATTAATAACTATACATAACAACTATTGCCCGATAAAAATGGCACTAACAAAAAATCCGCTTTTTAGAAGGAAACTAGTAATTGCAACAACAGGCAACATCACAGAAAACGAAGAAGCAACAACACTGTGTTTGTGTAAGATGGTAATTGCTTTTGCAGATGGATCGTTTCATATATAAAAAGCGCAATATTAGAGCATTTTTATTAGTCTACAAAATATATAGACTATTTAATTTACTATATCGTCAATCGTTAAAAAATCTATTTCAATTATCCGGTTTTGTTATTGCTACCGGGTTATAATGAGCAAGACAATGCGAGCACTTCATTGCGGTAAGGAATAGAAGATTGCGCGCCTAACTTGGTAACTGAAATGGCTGCTGCTTCACAGGCAAATGATACTGCTCTGACCAGCTCCTTTTTTTCGGACAGGGCTACAGCTAAAGCCCCGTTAAATACATCACCTGCTGCAGTAGTATCTATTGCCTGTACCTTCGTAGCCTGTACAATGGTGAACACTTCATCAGCCAGTACAAGTGCGCCCAGGGGACCCATAGTAATAACTACATTCTTTACACCCTGTTTTTTAATTTCCAGGGCTGCTTTTTTTGCGGTCTCCATATCCGTAACATCTATACCAGACAACCAGGAAGCCTCGGTGCAGTTAGGCGTTATGATGTCAATATGAGAAAGAAGCTCCTGCGATAACGCCGCTGCGGGCGCTGGGTTTACAATAACAGTGATACCGTTGGCCGAAGCCTTTTGTACCGCATGCTGTACGGTTCTGATAGGAATTTCCAATTGCAGGAGAATGACCCCGGCATGCTGGCTTTCTGTTATAGCCGGCTCAATATCCTGCGGAAGTAAATTGGCGTTGGCTCCGGGCGCTACAACAATGCTGTTCTCACCGCTTTCATCAACCGTAATTAATGCTACACCTGATGGCAGTTCGTCATCAGACATAATATACTTTGTATTTATGCCTTCTTCGTCAAATAGCTGAAAAGATTGTTTACCGAAAACGTCATTGCCCACCTTAGACACAAAAATGGCATCGCCTCCGAGGCGGGCTACTGCAACTGCCTGGTTAGCTCCTTTTCCACCAGGATTCATAAAAAATGAGCCACCTAAAACGGTTTCCCCGTGGGCGGGGATATGACTTGTTTTCACAACCATATCCATATTGGTAGATCCTACAACAATAATATTTTTCCTTTCCATATTAGTGATTTGGCAATCGTTTATAAATGATTTGTCTTGGATGCAATCGCTGTCAATCTGATTTAAAAATACATCCAGTTTATTCTGATAAAAAACCTTAGTTTTCTGTTTTTGGAAATTGTAATTTCCCCGTTCTTGTTTTTTATTAGATACAATTATATTTAAATCAATTGATTATGAAATTGTATATAAGCTCTGTTTGTAATTCTAGATAAAATGCATTGTTCTTTTTCCTTTATAATTGAGATTCATCAGTTATTGGAGTTAGACGCAGGTAATAACTTCCGCACAGTTCTTTTCCTTTATCATCCCGGAACCATGCCCGCAGGGTACTATCTTTAGCCGAAAGCTTAACTGTCATTTCTATCAGCGTTGCCTGCGCATTCTTTCTAACCGCTGTAATGGGAGTACGTTCATTTACAGAAAAACATCCTTCCCCTATAGAAAGACTTTTCCCGGTGCGCAAAGGAGTTCCGCCAACTGCTTTGGTTATACCTGTTGTATTGAGTGCCTGGTTTAAGTGAAAGGGCCACCTGCTTAATTCGGCTTTATACCATCCTTCCTGCTGCACTTTTATATGCCAGGTACCGCCTGCAGGAGGCCCCTGCACCTGTGCCACTTTCCATTGTGTATTTACATAATCCCCGTTTGCCCAAAAATCGGAAGTGAGCACAACTGATGATTGCTGCGGAGCACCTATAACTATAGGTACAAAACGATCAATTTCTTTTTCATTGGTATCCCACCATTTGTTATAGAAGGCAAGCATTTGCCGAAGTTTTTCCGGGTGCTCTTTTGCTATATTATGTTGTTGCGCCGGATCAGATTTTATATTGTACAATTCATTGTTGCCTACTAATCTCCATTGGTTCCACGCAACACAACTGAAATATTTTTCCGGGCGACCGCTGCCTCCGTATTGCACTACAAACATCCTGTCTTTTAAGGCTCCTTTTTGTTTCAGCAAAGGAACCAGGCTTACGCCATCAAAAGGCCTGGGTTGCGCAGGTGGCTTAAATTTCAGCAAATCAATAAAGGTTGGAAGCAGATCCTGTACCTGTGTAGCAGCGGTAATAGTTCTGCCCGTTCCCAGTTTTCCCCCCGGCCATCTGAAAAGACAAACAGCCCTGTGCCCGCCTTCATAAACTTCGCCTTTTTTACCGCGCATACCGGCATTATAAACATTCACACCTCCTGTGCCGCCATTGTCATTCATATAGATTATAATGGTATTTTCTTTTAAACGCTTGTCGATAAGCCACTGATTCAGCCGGGCCATATTGTTATCTATATTGCGTAACATACCAAAAAAACTTGCGGTTGCAGAGTCGCTTACCTTATTCTTATAAAAATTGTAATCTTCTTTTGGTGCATGAAAAGGACCATGTGGTGCATTAGTGGGGAGGTAAGCGAAGAAAGGCTCGTTCTCATCTGATATTGTGCCCATCCATTTCATCGCTTCATCAAACCAAAGGTCTGTGCAATATTTTTCAGATTGAATGGTTTGGTTACCATCCATATAACGGGTACGGTAATAATCATTATCGTATTCAGATTCGGAAAGCAGACCCCATCCTCTGATCCAGACAGCTTTTTCAAAACCCCGGTCCATAGGCCGGTCAGGGTAATTATCGCCTAAATGCCATTTTCCAAAGATCCCGGTACGATAACCGTTCTGCCTGAATATTTCCGGCATTGTTTGAATATCATGCCGCATCGTATTTCGTCCTGCTCCAACAGTTGCAGCTTTATTGTGCAAAGCATCCATACCTGAAAGCAGTTGTCCGCGGGTTGGGGTACAATAAGGGGATACATGAAAATCAGAAAACTGAATTGCTTCACGCGCCAGTTGGTCAAGAGCCGGTGTTTGCAGAACAGGGTTGCCGTTACAGGAAAAATCGCCGTACCCCTGATCGTCAGACAATACAATAATAACGTTAGGCCTTTTTGGTTGCTGACTATAGCTTGCTACAAGTAAATTCAGCAATACAATGATGACGGCTATAAGTTTTTTCATGTTATTAATTTAAATACCCCGAAATGAATGATTAAGTATTTTACCGGTTTGGATTAACGTAATGTTATACTTTTCCAGTACGCATTTCCTGCCTCTTTCCCTTTAAGTAATACACGTTGATACAACCGTATAGTAATGGCCTGGTTTTGATAGGGCGATAAGTCTGCTTCAACAGAATACCAGGTTTGGCCCGGTCCGTTGCCTTCTATCACTTTTCTGATAAGCCGGTTGTTATTCACGAAAATGTTCAGTTCCCAGCAGCGCGCGCTGTCAGCGCCCACTTCCAGTACCAATCGCTTTTCATCTGCCAGTGTAACAGATCGTGTTAACACCAGGCCTCTTACTTCGTCTCTCGGGTAAGTTGCCAGCATATTCCCATTTAAATAAGTCATACCACGTATGCCTCCCATACCGCCACCGGCACCACCAAAGCCTGCCCGTTCCATCTTCCAGTCAGGATTCCAGTACCGCATAAGATCGGCCAGGGTAAATAGTGCTGATGGCTGGGTTTGAAGTGGTTCCCACGGAATTACCAGCTGCTGATTGCTGATACGGGCTCCATTCTTTATTAATATTTTTTTGCCGATCACAGCAGTCCGCCTGGAAAGCTCTTTCAGACTTTCATGTACAGCCGGAGTAAGTGCGAGGCTGCCCATTTTTTCACCGGCAATTGTATCGCCTAACGTCTGTAACAAATGCTGTGGAATGCCTTCCAGCCCCTTCATAGCAGCAACTACAGCGCCTGCATTTGCCGCATTGCAATCAGCATCTGTAAAATCGGCTGCCTGAAAAGCCAGGTTAATCGTAGTAAGAAAATCTCCTTTGCCAAACCATACACAGGCGGCAACGATGCCGCCATTTGCTACGGCATTATTGGTGGCGGGATATTCAATATGCCACCGGTCTTCCACGGCATTCACAACCTCCCTGAAAGTTTTCCTTCCGGAAGCCTGTTCTATTACCAGGTCAAGGCATTGGCGATAAGGAGATCGGGGATCAATAAGACTGGCTGCTTTACGGACAATATCCGGGGTATTATTTTCTTTAAACCCTAAACTGATCATGCCGGCAATAAAAACAGCTCCATCCAGGCCTTCGGCATAACCGTTGATGCGGCCATATTTGCCGGCCAGCGCAGCAGCTACATTCGGCATGCCTGGTGCCAAAGCCCCGTATACATCGGCGCTGAACTGAGGGCCGATACTGAACCAAAGCTTATTATACTGCGGATGTCCACACTGCTCTGCACTGATTCCTTTTTTTAAAAGACCCAATGTTTGTTCGCTGGATCCCCATGTTCCCGCACTGTTTTCCACCCATTGTTTACCCAGGTCTTCCAGCGACATATCGAACCCGTATTTTTCAAAAGCCCTGACAGCTACCATTTCGTAATACCAGTCATCATCCACAGGAATATAGCCTGTTTTCAATGTGAATTGATCTATGGTTTGTACGCTTGATACCTTGTGCTCAAATGGAAATCCCATTAATGCGCCAATCATTTGTGCAGCCCACACAGCCTGTACTTTGTTCTCGTATTCGCTTAAAGAGAGCGTAAGTGTTGAATGCTGAGAAAACATTGTGCTGGGAAAAAGCAGCAGCAGCGCTATGATTGCTTTGCCCCATCCGCAGGCAACATGCAGCAGGTTTATATGAGTCTCAATTAAGAAACGTTCCCCAGACTCTTTATTCATATAAAGTATTTTTAGTACAGACTATCCTAAATAAATTCATCTCATTTATTTTGGTATGGCATGCGCTGTAGTTTGTTGAATAACTTTTGAACTCAATCGTATATACCAAAAATAACCCGGGAGGAATCTGAAAAAAAGCCTAACTTTCCTGAGAATTACAAATTCAACTAACGCATATTTTGCTGCTTCTTTCCATAAGAAAATGATTATAAGTTATTTACTTATAGAACAATTATCCTGAATTTTGCAATCCTAATTTAACGATATCATGTCTGCTTATATTGCCGTTATTCGTTTGATCAACTCATTATCATCATCGGAAAAAAGATCTTTTAAATTATCTTCCGGAAAACATAAAGGTCATTCGGAGTATATTGGCCTGTTTGACCTGATCTGCGCGAATACAATACCTAATACTGACAGGCGCAATGCAGTTGCAGCAGACTTTAAGAAAAAGTTTCCTGGTTCTTCAATAGACCATACAGCACGTTATCTTATTAAATTGATAACCGATTTGCTGATACGTACCAAGATTGAAAAGGATAACGAATTTAAAATGTGGCACAGCCTCCTGCGGGTTAAAATTTTACAGGAACGGTCTTTACCTGAAGAAAGTTACCGTGAGCTAAAGAAAATCAGGGAAACGGCAGCAAACCTGCAAAACTACCCGGTACAATATATAGCACTGAGGGAAGAGCTGAACTTTGTTTCGGAGCAGCGGTATTACGGTATTACCGATCAATATATCATTGATATGCAAATGATGGCAAGGGAAACGCTTCGAATGATGCATTCTATTGAGGAGCATTATTCGTTATATGAGCTGCTTCAATACAGGTTAATGCGCCTGGGTAAAGCTGCTTCAGAAGAAAGCCGTAAAAAGCTGGACGATCTTTTATTAAGTGAGGTGAGCCTGGTTACAGGGAAAATACGGAACACTTTTGAATCAAGAAAATTACACCTGCTTTTCCAGTCATTTTATTTTATTTATACAGGCGATTATAGTTCTGCTGTCCGTTGCTTCTATGACCTGAACCGTTTGTTTGAGCAGTATCCGCAGCTTCACGGGCATCCACCGGTAGATTATTTTTCTGCTCTTGACGGGGTTTTAGACAGTCTTAGAAGCATCCGGCATTTTGATGAAATGTTTTATTATGTTGACAAACTAAGGGTTATCTCCAACGAAGGAGTTCCTGATTATTTCCGGGGCCTGATTGATAAAACGATTACCCTGTACACTCTTGCTGCGATGTTAGGCAAGGGCGAGTATGATAAGGCAGTTGAATTTATTGAAGCGCTGCCTGAGTCGGTTTTTAGTTCTTACCAGATCGTGAATGACGAAAAGCAGGCAGAGCTGTGCTTTTATTGCAGCCTGGTATATTATCACAGGAAAATGTATAAAAAGGCTCATAAATATCTTTTTAACGTGCTGAACGATTATAGTAACTTTTCTCAGCAGCCCATATATAAAGCCATACGGCTTCTTAATATGATCATTCACTACACATTAAAAGATATGACCTACCTTGAATCTGATATCCGGGCTTATCGCAGGTGGACTAAAATAGCAGGGCTTTCTAAAACAGCTACCGCTATAGTCAAAACACTTCTGCATCATCCGGGAACAAAGACCCGTCATGTGAATGCTGCATTTTTGAAAAAACTTTCACCGGCCCTTGATGCTATTTCGAAGGATCGCTATGAAAGGCAAATCCTTAAGTATTTTGATTTTATTGCGTGGATAAGAGATAATGTTCGATGAGTTTTTAAGCGCTGATCATTGCTTTCAGCAAGTATGATTTTTTATCACTAAGCAATCTTATAATGAGCCGGCATCAAAACTATCATTATAGATTTGCCAATACTTTTCCGGTCAGTGCAGACACTGCCCGGGCGCTGCCGAGGTTTGTGTCATCACAAACCATATGGTAAATTGATACCGGCTTATTATATACAACAGGATATTAAAAAACCCGCTACAAGCGGGTTTTTGACTGAATTATTATATCCTGACGAACTATTTACTGAATTTATAAGTTGTAACTGTTTTATATACTTCTCCGGGTTTTAAAGTGGTAGAAGGGAAGGATGGCTGGTTCGGAGAGTCGGGGTAGTGCTGTGTTTCCAGGCATATAGCTGTACGGAAATCATCTTTCATATCATATTTTAACGGCCTTGAGCTGTTCATGAAATTACCACCATAGATCTGCAGTCCTGGTTCAACGGTAAATACTTCCATGATAATCCCGCTTTTATCACCTTTTAATTCAGCTGCTTTTCTATAGCCTGTGCCCCTGATCACGAAATTATGGTCATATCCTTTTCCATATTCTAACTGGGTGTCTTTTTCATCTATTCTTGCGCCAATGGCAGTAGGAGTTGTAAAATCGAACGGTGTGCCTTTTACCGTTTCATTTTTACCCAGGGGGATCAATGTTGAATCTACAGGCGTATATTCATCTGCATTGATCTGAAGAATATGGTTATTGATAGTACCGCTTCCATTCAGGTTAAAATAAGTATGGTTGGTAAGATTGCAAACGGTTGTTTTATCTGTTGTAGCCTCATAGTCTATTTTCAGCTCTCTATCAGAAGTAAGCGTGTAAGTAACTTTTACATTTAGATTTCCGGGGAAACCCATTTCGCCATCTTTTGAAAGATAGGTGAGTTCAAGGATGCTGTCGCTTAATTGTTTGGGATCCCAAACTACATTATGGAAGCCATCAGGTCCGCCATGCAAAGTATTTTTACCATTATTTTGCGGCAATATATACTCTACTCCGTCAAGCTTGAATTTGCCGTTAGCGATACGGTTTCCATAGCGGCCAATAGTGGCGCCAAAATTATTATCGGTATTATACAGATCTTTAAAATTTGCTGATCCGATAGAGACATCTACCATTTTACCGTTGGCATCTGGTACCAGTAAGTTTATGACCCTGCCACCATAGTTGGTTACTGATGCTTCTATACTGTCATTTCTTAAATAAAAGATGCTTACCATTTTACCGTTCAGTGTGTCGCTGAAAGCATCCTGGTCCACTAATTTTACAGCGCTGGTGTCCCCGGTTTGTGCTGCTTCGTCAGTATTGTTTTTGGGTTGCGTATTGCATGAGAAAACAGCTGCCGCAGCTACTGTTGAGAAAAGAAGAAAATACTTTTTCATTCAGATGATTTTAGAAGTTAATGTCAATATAATAGGGTTATCAAATACTTTTGGCATGAACAATCTCTTAATTGTCTTTTTGATATTTAAAAGGAAGTGCAATATATTCAATTAATTAAAGCAAATGATAAGGGAATATGAAATAATTGAGACAGGAGATGGCAGTCATACCCTGAAACTGGCAGGGGAGAAAATAACTTTTCATTCGGATCGGGGAGCCATCCAGGAGTCGCAGCATGTTTTTGTAAAAACAGGTTTTGACTATTTTATACAGAAGGCAGTGCCTGAGAAACCTGTGGCTGTTTTTGAGGTGGGATTTGGTACCGGTCTTAATACTTTGCTGACAGCCATAGCTGCAACCCAAAAATGTAAGGAAGTAGTGTATTATGCAATAGACAGGTATCCGCTGCCTGTTGAAATATATGCAAAGCTCAATTACCCGGACTTATTGAAAGCGTCTTCATTGTACAAGGCTATTATGCAAGCCGGTTGGGAGGAACTATTGCCTGTTACCCCGTTTTTCAATCTGCAAAAAATAAACGACGATCTAAGCAGCTATACCTTTGACCGGCAATTTGATATTATTTATTTTGACGCTTTTGCACCTGAGGACCAGAAGGAGATGTGGACAGAAACTATTTACGGGAAAATGTATGATGCATTACATCCGGGAGGGTTACTGGTGACCTATTGCTCAAAAGGTAATGTACGCCGGGCATTGACCCAGGCCGGTTTTATGGTAGAGAAACTGCCCGGCCCGCCTGGCAAAAGAGAAATCATCAGGGCAAATAAATCAGGCTGAACACTGGGTTTAATCTGGCTCAGTCAGATAACTTATCAATTGCGTGGTGATAGCCAATATAGCTACAATCAAAGCAAAATTTTTCATTTGAAGCTGATAAAGAAAAAATGCCGCTACAAGGAACAGGCCACCCCTGAAAACTGCCAGGTAAGGCATTGGGAGCCTGTGGCCGGATTTTGGCGCTGCAAGGAGCGACCACAAAATTACTCCTAATGCTATTGCTGCTATTGCAAAAGCAAACCGGGTAAAGCTGTTTATGCCTTTACTGTAGGCAAAGTATCCAAATGAATACAGCATTACCAGCTCCAAAATAAAGACTATTGGCTGATTGATAAGTTTTACCATTTTATCCTGCTGCTGGTTGTATAACTATTGCGTTCATTACCTGTTTTTTATAGCGAAGCCTTTCGGGAGAACCTGTTAACCAGCTTTTTTATAACCCAATAAAATGCAAATAAGAATAATATTGCCATTATTACAGGGATTACAAAAGCTGGTTAACAGGTTCTCCCGAAAGGCTTCGCTATAAAAAACAGGTAATGA
>JASGDI010000191.1:0-3112 GCA_049841335.1 Niabella sp.
TGCAGTTCAAGGTACTTGCCAATAAGACCGATACGAACTACTGTTTTGGGATACTTTAGCTTGTCAAGAAAAGCACGCCATTTGGTCAGCTCAGGTTCGTTGTACCCGGAAATATTCATCTTTTTTAAGCAAATGATATCCAGCTTTTCGCGCAGCATGGCTAACGGTACTTCGTAAATGGTAGACTGGTCGGCTGCTTCTATTACTGCCTCCTGCTTTACATTACAGAAAAGGGCGATCTTTCTTTTCAGTTCGGGCGTTAAGGGTTTTTCGGTCCTGCACACAATAATATCAGGACTTACGCCTTCCTGGCTTAACATTTTTACGCTATGCTGCGTGGGTTTTGTTTTGAGCTCTTTTGCTGCTTTTAAATAGGGAATATAGGTGAGATGGATCACTACAGTATCCTCTTCCGGCAACTCCCATTGTAGCTGGCGTATAGCTTCTACAAACGGAAGGCTTTCAATATCACCAATGGTACCACCAATTTCCGTAATCACAATATCATACTCGCCGGTAGTGCCCAGCTCCATCATCCGTCGTTTAATTTCGTTGGTAATATGAGGTACTACCTGTACGGTTTTTCCCAGGTAAGCCCCTTCTCTTTCTTTGTTAATTACTGTTTGGTAAATACGGCCTGTAGTAACGTTATTAGCCTGTGAAGTAAAAATATTCAGGAATCTTTCGTAATGACCCAGGTCAAGATCAGTTTCAGCACCATCTTCGGTTACGAAGCATTCGCCATGCTCATAGGGATTTAAAGTTCCGGGGTCAATATTAATATAAGGGTCGAATTTCTGGATAGTAACCCTGAAGCCGCGTGCCTGTAAAAGCTTGGCTAAAGAAGCAGCTATAATTCCTTTTCCTAATGAAGAGGTTACACCTCCGGTAACAAAAACGTATTTGGCCATAATAGCATTGTTTTCTCTCAATAAAAAACCATCATGCAAGTAATTAATGTAAATCGCTTGCTGACATTATAAATATAAAAAAGTATGAAAAAATGATCTTAAACTGACCGGCAGAAATAATCCTGAGCAGAAAAATTTATGAAGGTCGTGCAAAGATAAGCATTAATGCGCCACGAAAATCCGTAGAATGATAAAGCGTGCCGGTAATTTTTAAAATAATTATCTTAATCCTTCGCGATCTTTTTGTAGCTGGTAATTATCCCTCTTATTAAGGATGAGCTAAAGCCCCGGTGCTCCATTTCGTTCAACCCTACAATAGTGCATCCTTTGGGTGTGGTAACCTTATCAATTTCCTGTTCGGGATGGCTGTTATGTGATAATAGCAGTTCAGCAGCGCCTTTTACCGTTTGAGCGGCAATAAGGCTGGCTGTTTTAGCATCAAAGCCAATTTCAATACCTCCTTGTATATTAGCTCTTACGTAGCGCAGGGCAAAAGCAGTTCCACAAGCGCCTAACACGGTTGCTGCGTCCATCAGTTTATCATCAATAACCACTACTTTACCCACTGTGCTGAACATCCTGGTTACAAACTGTACCTGCTTATCAGTAGCGTTTTCATAGCTGATACAGGTCATGCTTTCTTTAATGGCTACTGCAGTATTGGGCATGGCCCGGAAAACAGGTAATTGGATCTTTGCCATTTCTTTCAGATCACTAAGCGTAACTCCCGTAATAACTGAAATGAGAATATGCTTTTTAGTTAAAGAGGGAGCAATATTTTGCATTACACCTTCTACCTGGAAGGGTTTTACGGCAAGTATGACTACATTGCTTTCGGCAACAGCCTTTACATTGTCGTTTGTGATGGTAACAGTTTTAGGTAGTTCTCCTTTAAGCGTTGAAATGTTTCTTTTGGTAATAGTGATATCAGACGCACTGCAAAAGGTGCTTTGTATGAAACCCTGCGCCATTGCAATACCTAAATTACCACCGCCGATTATTGCTATTTTCTCAGACATATTGATTTTTTATTCTAAAAGTACAGTTTTCCTGTTTCGAAATCTAAGTGAGATGGTTCAGGCTGCTCTTTACCGAGGGCCGGGATATCTGTAAGCAGCATACCTCTTGACTGCCCGGTAACAGGAATGTAAACATAGGTTCCACTACCGGTTGCGGAAGTTATTATTGCCCCGGTCATGCCACCCACAAGCGCTCCGATAAGCACAGACTGGTTTCTTCTCTTTCTGGCCTCTACGTATGCAGAGATAACAAAGCTATTCTGAGAGCGTTCTATGGGAACAAGGTTTTTATCGTGGTATACATAAAGTTCTCCGTCCTTTGATAATCCCCACGGATTCACCTCTTTTTCACTTTCACCGCCATAAGCAGTATAGAACCGGATGCCTGTTTTCTTGGACGTTTCCGTTCTATAAGTGTCTATGGACGGGTTGTTTTGCAGAAACTCATTATAAGTGGCATAGAGTCCAGGTTTATAGTTTTCTTCCCGCAGTATGGGTACATCCAATCTTTTACGGGCCAGCCCTACTACCTCTTCATAAGATAATGGAGTGGCGGTAGCTTCAGCTGAATAGTTATCTGATGCCTTACTTAATAGGGCATTGAGTGATTTGGCAATATTTTTTCCATGACTTGCGGTAACATCCATTCCTCCGGTTTTAAATATGGTATCAAGCGTGCTTGTATACAGGTATTTTCCATCATTATTTAAGGATATCCAACTGTCAGCAAGAAAATGAATATATGCTCTTTCCTTCATGGCAAAGGTTCTTTCGTTAATACGTATATCCTTAATAATGATCAGTAGCGCTGCTCCACCAGGCTGAAACTGTTCTTTATACTGTTCCTGGATGTATGCCTGTAAATCTTCCGTAATGCTTTTCTTAGGACCTGCTAATACCAGCCTGTTGCCCATTCCTTTTTGCACATAGCCAAATATGCTGCTATCCGGTATGGCCTGGATTAAACGGATATTTCCTATGGGGCTGTTTATTGTAATGGGGGATCCTTTATCACCGGCAGGCAGGGTAATAACCTTTTCTATTTGCTGAGAAAAACCGGTGGGGCCCGTTATTAAAAACAATAAAACAAAAAAAGCGCCTGTACGGAAATTGTTAAGCATGGATAACTTATTATCTGAATTAGCTTTCGTGTATATTTATATACACATTCAAGCAGACGCA
>JASGDI010000192.1:0-5062 GCA_049841335.1 Niabella sp.
TAAAGAACATATTCTGCAGGGTAAAATTATTAAGGGTTCCTTCTAGAAAAATAGCCCTGTATGAGCTGTTGGTGAAAGCAAACCCCCTCTCGTTTCCTGAATTGCCGGCACCTGAAACCGTAACATTATTAAGGTTGGATATCCGTAGTAAACTACCGCCGGTTAATGCTATTAATCCGTCATTAATTATTGTTACCCGTGTGCCCTGAGGTACAGAAATGTTCCTGATGGTAATGCTGCTGTAAGACCCCCCTTTTATCTTTACAAGGTCGCCGTTTTGAAACGTACTTTTTGTGCCATTGATTACAAGATTATTCCCATCAATGGTTAAGTCGCCCAACCCTGCGCCCACATTGATGATTCTTGAAAATGTAGGAGGTGTAGGAGGCGTTACTGGATTGCCGTTGTTATTTCCTCCTCCAGGAGGGGGGATAACAGGGCCTACAGGGGTGGCATTAGCAATGGAATCGGCGATCCTGGTGGAGTCGGCAATTCTGATAGAATCAGCGATTCGGATAGCTTCCTCTGCCCTTTTAATAGAGTCCGCAACCCAAATAGAATCTGATATTCTGATAGCATCGGCTCTTTTAATAGAATCAGCGATCCTAATGGAATCAGCAATTCTGAGAGAGTCTGCTATTCTGATAGAGTCCACTCTTCTAATAGAATCAGCGATCCTGATAGAATCAGCTATTTTGAGAGAGTCTGCTCTTTTAATGGAATCAGCGATTCTGACAGAATCGGTTATTTTGATAGAATCCGCCACCTTATTAGAATCAGCAATTCTGATAGAATCATTGATCCTTATGGAATCCGCGATTCTTATAGAGTCATTTGAGTTGTTTATTGAATCCCTGATTTTTATTGAATCAATGCCGGCAGAACCTTTTGGAGGATCTTCTGTTTGAACGGACGAGTAGGCCGCTGAAGATTTTTTACAACTATATAAAGTAACACAAACAGTAGAGAAAACTAAAAACGGAAGCAGGTATAGCCTGTGTACACGCAACAACGATAGTAAAGACATTTAATACATGTTAAGATTTAAATTAAAATTGTTTTTAATTTTTCTTAGGTTTAGAGTTTGGTTTCTTAGGGTATTATTGAAATTTAATTTAAACGGTTTTTTATCAAATATTATGCCAGTTTTTCACAAAAACGGTCTTTTTTACTTTTAAGGATGTTTTTTGTGTGCTTCTTCTGAGTTCTCGTGAAAATATATGAAACAAGGGCTGTGTTACAGTTTCAAAAAGATCCGATAGTTACAGAATGAGCTTTTTTGCCTGAATGCACATTTTAATACAACATTTTTTTCAACTGATTATGAGTTTAGAGCCTTAACCTGGTTTGCGCGCAAAGATAGGGCGCTTATTGATTGGTTGTAGTTGAAAAAGATGAGATTTTTTGATTCAAAAGCCTGGCATCAATCAGATCAAGAATTTCACTGTCCTGCTCAATATCAAACTTCCGTGCGAAAAAATCGTTCGATTGTGCTAGTGCATCAAAATCAGCGCTTGTTAATATTTTAGGGTGCGCGTTTCCTTCAGACCAGTCAATGTATCGGAAATTCTTGTTTTCAGTACTGGAAGCAAAATGCGAATTCATTATTAATGTGGGAAAGAGGATTTCGTCTATTCCCCAGGTAAGCTTAATATAACGTCTGAGCCGGGTATTTTCTCGTACAACCTGTGCTACAAAATAAGCACATTCTGAATCCAGCGTCCACCAGGTAGAACAATTTCCTCCATAAAATTTTCGGAAAACCGGATGTATACGGGGAGGTAATAACCAGTTCAGAAAACGCTGGACGAGATATCTTCCTTTAAAATTAAAGTCAGTGAAATGATAGCGATTGAAACGCGCACGGCTATCTTCCATCCATTTTCTCCCGTCATCTTGTTCCGTAGCATAAAAAATAAAATTTTTCTTTTTATGATCGTCAAGATAGTCTACCAGTTCCTGTATGGGTTTAATAGGGTAATCCTGCGCACTGATCAGGTTGATGAAATCATAGGAGATACCGGAGGACTTTATTTCTTCAATAGCGTGCACTATTGCCATTACTGTGCTTCTGCCGCCCCAATGCACTTTCACCCTGTTTTTAACAAAAAATAAATTCGGAACATCATTTAATAATACTCGGAACGGAGTTTCATTTATTTTTTTATCAATACATACAAATATATGGCATGAAGAATGAGTCAGTGCCTGAGTTAGTCTTTTTAGTTGTTGAGGGTTTTTATGGGCAAGAATAAGGTGACAAATCTTCATCATGAAGTTTTAAACTTTTAAAGTATCTAAAAGTCCCAGGGATTTAGGGTTTTTACCAGGGCTCATAAGCGAAGGTAAGATAAGAGAATGGATTTTACCCTATTTGTGCTGAATATAGAATTTGTAGGAGTTATTATTTTACACTATTTTCGGCCATATTTGAAAAACGCTTTTATAATTGGGTTGATTAGAGAAAAATGTTTTATCAGGTATTGAGAATAATAGCTGTTTTTATGAGTTTTAAAATTAGGGAGGGAACGCTTCCAGATTATATTGTATAGTACAACCGGTATATTTTTCAAAAGTGAAAAGGAAAAGCGCTATAAAACGTATATTGGGAATAGGCTTTGTAGCGGCAGGCGCAGCATCGGTCTATGAAGTTGGGAGTTGGTACAAAACGCCAGATCTGAAACACCTGGGCCTGAAAAAGAACCTGATTGCAGATTTAGCTGAATTGATTATACCGCAAACCGATACACCCGGGGCGAAAGATGCTCGTACTGAAGAATATATTATTCACGCAGTTACTTTCATAATTCCCTATTACGAGGCTAATACCTTTATTGAGGGACTTGAGCAGTTGGAGCAGGATTCCCATAAGAAGTACAAACAGCCATTTTCTAAATGCAGCAATGGACAGCAAAGGGAATTGTTGCTGAAAATGAAGCAAGGAGTATTCTATTCAAAATGGCGCTTATTGTCTAAAGTGAAACGTAAGCTGCTGGGGCGCTCTTTTTTCGAGATAATAAAAGATCTGACAGTAACGGGGTATTGTACTTCGGAAGCCGGGGCTACAAAAGGGCTGGCGTATATTGACATTCCAGGACATTTTAATCCATGCATTCCCCTGGAAAAAGGGCAGCGGTGCTGGGCAACAAAATAACTTTATGTATTACGATGCAATTGTTATAGGCTCCGGGATCAGCGGAGGATGGGCTGCAAAGGAGCTTTGTGAAAAAGGGCTAAAGACCCTGTTGCTGGAACGTGGCAGGGATGTACAACATATTACAGACTATCGTACGGCTTTATTAAAACCCTGGGATTTCCCGAACCGGCTGCAATATACCCAGGCAGATTTTGAAGAAAATCCCGTTCAATACAGGTTTTATGATGAAAGCAGCAAAGAGTTTTTTGTTAAAGATAAAGAGCACCCCTACATTCAGGAGAAACCGTTCTTATGGGTCCAGGGAAATCAGGTGGGAGGCAAATCGCTAGCCTGGGGCAGGCAGTGTTACCGGTGGAGTGATTTGGATTTTGAAGCGAACCGGAAGGATGGTATTGGCGTGGATTGGCCGATACGATACAATGATATAGCTCCCTGGTATGATTATGTAGAACAATTTATAGGCGTTAGCGGAAATAGAGAAAACCTGCCGCAGTTGCCGGATGGGATCTTTCAGGATCCCATGCAATTGAATTGTATAGAAGCGCATCTTAAGGCTTCTATTATAAAAAATTATGACCAAAGGATGCTTACCATTGCACGGGTAGCTAATTTAACCCGGCCAATTGGAAACAGGTATGCCTGCCAGAACCGGAATCTTTGTCATCGGGGGTGCCCCTTCGGAGCTTATTTCAGCAGCAATAGCTCCACCATTCCTGCCGCATTAAATACGGGAAACCTGACGCTAAGACCTTTTTCTACCGTTACCGAAATCATTTTTGATAATGATACTCAAAAGGCAAAAGGCGTAAGAGTTATTGATACCACTACTTTGCAACCTGTTGAATTTTTTGCTAAAGTAATTTTTTTAAATGCTTCCACGATCGCCTCTGCCGCTATTTTATTGAATTCGAAATCAAACCGGTTCCCCAATGGTATGGGAAATGACAGCGGTGAGCTGGGGCACAATTTAATGGATCACCACACTTCCGCGGGAGCAATAGGTGTTCATGAAGGTTTCAAAGATTCTTATTATAAAGGGCGGAGGCCCTGCGGCTTCCTGATTCCCCGGTACAGGAATCTTAAAAATGATGAACACCTGGATTTCAAAAGAGGTTATAATATACAGGGAGACGGAGAACGCAGAGACTGGGCAGGAAATGCTGGAGAATCTGTATCTGATTTTGGAGCTGCATTTAAAGAAAAAATAGTTAAACCCGGTCCCTGGACAGTGTGGATGGCCGGATGGGGTGAATGCCTTCCTTACCATGAAAATAAAATAAGCCTGGGGGATAAAAAAAACAAATGGGGGATGCCTGTTGTTAAAATTAATTTTGAATTTAAAGAAAATGAACAGCGTATGATGAAGGATATCCAGGACTGCTGTGCAGATATGCTACGGTCTGCTGGTTTTCAGGATGTGGAATCCTTTAATTACCACAGGCCGGGAGGAGGTGCAGTGCATGAAATGGGTACGGCACGGATGGGGCATGATCCACGCACTTCAGTACTGAATAAGTTTAACCAGGTGCATGCTGTAAAGAACCTGTTTGTTACTGACGGAAGCTGTATGACTTCGTCTGCCTGCCAAAATCCTTCTTTAACTTATATGGCATTAACAGCCAGGGCCTGCCATTATGCTTTTGAACAATTGAAGAAAAATGAAATTTAACGAAAAGGCTGTTCCTCTATGGTTTTCAAAGAGATGATTGCTCTTTAGAATCTATAATCCTGCTTCAATAGTATTATTAGGGTGTACTCTGTTTGGTTCCTGAATCAGGTATTTTGCTTACAAAGTTTACTAAATCATAAACAGCCTCAGTATAGGAGCTTTTGTAAACGTTGTTAGCTCCAATGGTGGCTTTGGTTTCTCCCTGTGCATTAATCAGGGTTCCTCCATCAAGCTCA
>JASGDI010000193.1:0-3217 GCA_049841335.1 Niabella sp.
TGCATATAAAGAGCAATAAAAGGGTCTCCTGCTAAAAAATCCCAACGGTGGCCATTAGAATCTTGTTGGTCCCAGTTGGCAAAAACGAAATCAAGTTTGTCGTCGACCATTTTTCTGACACATCGCTCTAAAAACAAAGGATACCATTCGTCATCAGAATCCAATGATGCAATCAGCTCTCCTGTAGCATGTTTCAGCCCTTCGTTCCTGGCGCTTCCCTGTCCGCCATTTTCTTTATAAATGTATTTTATGTTTTTATATTGCTGTACAATTTCTGAGGTATTGTCGGTAGAGCCATCATCAACTACTATTATCTCAACGTTTGTATAAGTTTGAGCCAACAGACTGTTAATAGCATTGGGCAAAATGCCGGCTCTATTGAATGTAGGAATGATTACGGAGATTAGAGGGTTCCTATTCATGTCAGGTTCTTTATAATTAATGCTGCAAAAATTTCTTCAGGTGCTTCGGGTAGTATTTTATTGATGGAGGTATAGGCCTTTAACCCAATCTGCTCCCATTGTTCTCTGCTTGTCCAGGCTTCTTCCATTTTTTGTTCAAAGTCTTTTTTTGTGGCTTCTCCAATAAATCCTGTTACCCCGTCTTCAATAATTTCCGAATTACCACCGGCGTATGTTGTAATCACTGTTCTGCCTGCAAGCATTGCTTCAATAACTGTCAGGGGCATACCTTCGCTTCTTGAGGGCAATATCAATGCGTGGTAGTTTTTCCAGATATCTTCTATGCTGTTGTGATAGCCGGAGAAACTGACATTTTTAACATTTAATAGCGCTGCCATAGCTTTTAGTCCTTCCTCATCGGTACCACTCCCTATAAAGGAAACCTGTACAGGGCGTGAACGCCAGGGCTCTTTGGAAAGTATTCTCAATAAAATATCCTGGCCTTTATCAATAATAAAAAGCCTTCCTATACAGGCTAATTGGTAAACTTCGCTCTGCTGAGGATAAGGTATCGGTTCCCTTTTTAGTTTTATCGGGTTCCATATAATCTGCGCATTAGTAAACCTGAATCCAAATTGCTCTTCAGTAAGATTTTTATTGTGATGTGAAACAAAATAACATTGCTTTGCTTTTTGATATATTTCTTTCATCAATTCCCTTTCTGAAGAAGGAGGCCAGTAAAACTCAACTGCTTTATGCATAATAAGGCAATAGGGGATATGAAGCAGTAAGCATTGATATGCGTAGCTTAACCCGTCAAAATTTATTCCCTGGTTGATAACAACAAACTTAGGGCAATCTTTTTTTAATTGCTGTCTGAACGCCAAAGAATACGTTCCGTGAGAGTAAAGCTGATTTATACGGGAAGCGAATAGTTTTTTATAAACTTTTTTGAAAACTCTTTTTATTATATGAGCGTTCTTATGTAGTTCGACCAAATGAATACCAGCGTTTTGCAGTTGTTTTACTTTAGAATGGCCAGTGTTGAAGTTTTGCTTATACGCTATAATGCTATATCCTTTATTTTTCAGGACGAGTGCTGTATGATACCATAAATCTTCACTTCCTCCCCAGTCATCGGGGCAGCAGGAAGTGAAGGCAATATGGTTGTTGGGAGGGTTTAAAGACATTGTTAATAAGCCGCTTCAGTAGTATTTGTATTTTCATTAAATAACGCAGCATAGGCTCCATTATTTTGCATTAAGAAAGTATCTGTGCCTTCTTCTATAATTTTTCCGCCGGATAATACATAAATATAATCAGCATGTAGTATTGCCGAGCGTCTGTGGCTTATAATAACAGCGCCACGGTTACCTATTCTTTCTCTAAAGCTTTCAAATAATTCTTTTTCGGAAACAGCATCGAGTGCGCTGGAAGCTTCATCGAAAATCAGAAAACGGGCGTCTGAGTAGAAACATCTTGCCAGAGCAATCTTTTGCCATTGCCCAATACTTACTTCTTCACCATCATCAAATATTCTGCCCATCATAGTATTATAAGTGCCAGGGAATGCCTCTATAAATACTGCTGCACCTGATTTTTTAGCGGCGTCCTGTATCTTTTCCATATTATAAGATTTTTCTATATTCCCAAAGAAAATATTTTCACCCGCAGTAAAGCTATACCTGTTAAAATCCTGGAAAACTACTCCTAATTGCTTTTTGTATTCCTCCGGCTCAAACATTCTAATATCTTTCCCACCATATTTTATAGTACCGGTTGTGGGATCGTAAAGACGGCATAGCAATTTGATCAGTGTTGATTTGCCTGCACCATTTAGTCCTACAATGGCTACAATTTTACCGCTGGGAATTTTAATGTTAATACCCGAAATAGCTTCCTTATCTGCATGAGGGTAAGAAAAATGTACATTCTGAAGCTCAATGCTTACATCCTCCCCGTCAGGAATAGATTCCGGCTGCTCACTTTTATAAAGCCCATTGGTAAGCTGCAGTAATTCAAAAATGCTATTGATATAAATACTGTTTTGATACACGGTTGAGATACTAGCAGCCAGATTTTGCAGTAGCCCGAACGCCTGGGGAAAAGCAACCAGGAACAATGTAATATCGCCGGTACTGGTTTCGCCGGTTATTACCTTTAGCGAGATAAATCCTATACTTACAAATACACCTATATAGGATAAAGTAGTGGTTATGATTTCAAGTTTGGTACGTTTCAGGGTTATGGCTAATTTATCTTTTACTAATGTTTGCCTGATCGCTGTAAATTTCTTTTTTAAGTACTGCCCTAATCCATAAGAGCGGATTTCTTTTGCAGCCGTATCGGTTGTAATCAGGTTACTGTAGTAAGACGATTTTCTTTCAAAGGGTGTTTGGGCAATTCTTAAAGCATTTAATTTTTTGGAGTAGAAAAGCCTTACTAAAAGGGTAGGAAAAATGAATAGTGCCAGCAAGGGCAATAGTATCCAGTTGATCACTATGAGTACAGAAGCTACTGCGGCCAGCGACAGACAATTTTTTAATATATCTATTAAACTGGTAACCACAAGCCCGGGTTTATCATATCCTGAGTCAAGGGCTCTTTTTAATGTGTCGTAATAAGAAGGGCTTTCGTAAAAAGATAGCTCAAGCGCCACCGCGCGTTCATGTACTTTTTCGTTGATATGTTCGGTAATTTTTGTGGAAAGCACTTCAATGGAATAAGCAGAATAGGAACGCAGCACGAAATACAAAATGCCGGCTAACCCTGCCAGGACTACGTACTTTATAATGTTAGCAGTGGCAGCAGTTGAA
>JASGDI010000194.1:0-4465 GCA_049841335.1 Niabella sp.
CATCGAAAATACAGCCATTACAATAAGGATGAAGGCCAGTAAAAACCATTTCATATTATGGCCGAATAGTACCACTTTTAGGGGATAAGGCTTGTTGCTGTTGTAAAGCTTGTTTGCATTCTCAAGATCTTTTTGCTTTACCATAATAGTGGCCTTGGCTTTCTTCGCAGCTTTTTCAAGGTGGATATTGCCTGGGTTGGCATTGGCTGCCAGCTGTTTTTCTTCGTAATCTTTTTTAGCCTCTGTTACACTCTTTTCAATGGTTACAATTTCTTTTTCAGGTAAATGCACCACTGACATAAGCAGCAGCAAACTACCTGCAATTACCAGTACTGAAATGAGGCGGGGCCAGATGGTTTTGCTGAAAGAATGCAGGAACCAGATGGAGATCAGGAAAGCGACTATCATACCAATAAGTGGCGCCAGCACAATGAAGATTACCGTAGGCATTATTTTGCCCATATTCACGATTTCAGAAATGGACAGTCCGTCTCCAAGATGCGAAAAATAAGCATGTGCCACACCTGCGCCGGCAAAACCACCAATAAGCGTGTGAGAAGAACTTGATGGGATACCAAACCACCATGTAAGCAGGTTCCATGAAATGGCAGCTATCAGTCCGGAAAAAATAACATTGAGAGTTACAAATTCAGAGTTTACAATCTGGCTTACGGTTTGTGCAACACCATGATCAAAAATAAAATACGCCAAGAAGTTGAAAAAGGCAGCCCAGGTCACAGCCTGAAGCGGTGTTAGCACCTTGGTGGAAACTACGGTAGCAATAGAGTTGGCAGCATCATGAAAACCATTGATATAATCAAAAATGAGCGCCAGCGCTATAATAACTATGAGATAGGTAAACATATTTTTAGTTCATGGTTAATAGATCATGATTCATGGTAAAGAAAAAAATATAGTTGTTTTGGCTATGAGCCATTGACCATGAACTATGAATCAGTTAAGCGTATTTAATAATGATAGATTCAATCACGTTACCTGCGTCTTCACATTTATCTGTAACCGTTTCCATTACCTGGTAAATATCTCTTCTTTTTATCAGTTCCTTTGCATCAATATCGCTGTTAAACAGCTTTTCAATACTCATATCAAATACATCGTCTGCCTGGTTCTCAATGCTGTTTATTTTAACAAGCGCCTCTGTAATATTCCTTATTTTTTTCATGTTCCTGAGCTCGGCCACAGCAGTTTCTACATGTTGTGTTCCCTGCTCAATCAGCTCTGCCATTTTTTGAAAACCGGTATCATTAGGGTTAACACGGTAAAAGTTGATTTTTTTTGCAGCAGAATAGGTAAAGTCAACAATGTCATCCAGCGATGTAGCCAGGTAGTGTATATCTTCCCTGTCAAAAGGGGTAATAAAGTTTCTGCTGAGCTCTGTAAAAACATTATGGGTCAGCTCATCACTATGGTGCTCCAGGTCTGTAAGATCCTGAACCAGCTTACTGCGTTTATCATAATCAGGCTCATTAATCACCTGTTTCAAAAGGTTGCCGGACCGTGACACGTTCTCGGCGATCTTTTCAAATAATTCGTAAAAAGTGGTGCTTGCAGGAGTAAAAATTTTAAGTATTGAGTTAAGACCCATAATAAATGGTTTTAAAATGATGGCAAAAGTATTTCGTTAATGGCTTGTATTCCTTAAAATTACAGGAATTAATAATTCCTTAATATAGGTTGTGGGTAAAAAGGTTGGGAGCTATGGTATACCATATTAGCTTATCCACTTCCTTCCAACGCGTTAACATAAAAGAAATATTGGTGTTACAATTTGGTAACATAGCGGTAATGATCTGGTAACATACCCGAATCACCTTTGCAGAAATATAAAGCGTGAAAAGAATTTTATCCAGGGGGTTTTTATTAGTATTGATAATTACTCTTTATGTAACTGCTGCTCAGGGACAAAACTCCATTAAGTTTAATGGACAGGTGAAAGATACAGCTTCCGGAATACCCGTAGCCGGAGCTACTGTGAAAGTAACAGGTGCCGGTACTTTCAACGCTCAAACAGATAGTTTAGGACGCTTCGCTTTCAATCTGCCGGCAGGTAATTACAACCTGTCCGTTTCCAGTGTTGGCTATTTAAATTATGCTGAAGCATTGGTAATAAACAATCAGGAGCCTGCTTTTAAAGAAATCAACCTTGCAAAGGACAATAAAACCATGCAGGAAGTTGTTGTTACTTCAAAAGTTAACCGGGAATCAGAAACCAGGCTGCTTACCGAGCAAAAAAAAGCGGTAGTAGCTATACAATCTATTGGTGCACAAGAGCTTTCGCGGAAAGGTATCAGTAATGCAGAGGCCGGTGTTACAAAAATTTCAGGTATTTCCAAACAGGATGGGTTAAAGAATGTATTTGTGCGCGGACTGGGCGACCGTTATAATGCGACTACGCTTAACGGTTTTGCCATTCCTTCCGAAGACCCGGAGTTTAAGAATATTTCGCTGAATTTTTTCACCAATGATATGATCCAATCCATAGGTGTAAATAAAGTATTTAATGCTTCTATGAATGGTGATGTGGGCGGCGCACTTATTGATATAAGATCCAAAGAGCTTACAGGCAGTTCCGAATTACAGGTAAGCCTTTCTTCTTCCATAAACAGCCAGGTTCCTGGTAGCGATTTTCGTCTTCCAGAAGGTTTGAATAAGCTCGGATATTCTTTTGCCTCCAACGGACCCGCCCAAAAAGATCAGCAATTCATAACAGATTATTCTTTTAATACTTCACTCGACCCTATTGAAAAACGCAACCCGATAAACAGTAGTATGGCTGTTTCTGGTGGAAAGAAATTTGCAAACCGTCATCGTTTTTATTTAGTGGGCGCCATGAACAATACTTTTCAATATCAGGAAGGTGTAACCCGCTTTATTACGGCAACTAATCCACAGGATCCATACAGGGATTTCACCTACCAGCAATCCGAAAGAAATACTTCTCATCTATTAATGGGTAACCTGGAGCTCAATTTTAAAAAAGGAAAACTGCTGTACAATACTATGTATATACACACCGGTTCGGCATATGCAGCAGATTTTTATGGTAAAGAATCAGAGATCTTCCAGATAGCCCAGGACTATAATTATGAAGGACTCATAAGGCGCTTGCAAATCAATGATAATAGTATTTTCATCAATCAACTGCTATGGAGCGGAAACTTTTCCGACAGGCTTAAATATAATATAGGAGCTGGTGTAAACAATGTATCTGGTGAAGAGCCTGACCGCAGAATATTAATGTTTCCTTCTATTGGAAATGGAAGGGTGCAACTGGCAACGGGAGAAGGCAGAAACCAGCGGTTCAACAGTAAGATAAGCGAAACTGCCGTACTGCCCAAAGTGAACGTTCAGTATAATCTTCTTCCCAATAGCCAAAAGTTGTCTTACGTTGAAGTGGGGTATGATGGAAGAATTAGTTCTAAAGATTTTTCGGCGCCGATATATAACCTTATGTGGTCGGGAGGCCCAAGCAGTGCCCCTACATTTAATAGAGACAACATAACACTTGATCAATATTTTAATCAGGGAAATTTAACGAACGGCTCTTTTAGGTTGGAGCATTTTAATGATACGTACGATGTTCACAGAAATAACCATGGCGTTTATGTTGATCTGGTACACCAGTTAAACAGTAAACTTACTTTAAACGCCGGTCTCAGGGCTGATAACGTTTTTACAAAAATTAATTATGAAGTAAACCGTGGTGTAAATATAGGATCAGACACTATTAAAGGATTTTTTCTTTCGCCCAGTTTAAATGTAAAATACGAACTAAACAGAAAACACCAGTTGAGAGCAGGTGTGAGCCGTACGTTTACGTTGCCGCAGGATAAAGAAATATCACCCTTTATATATCAGGGTATTGATGGGAACGATAATGGTAACCCTAACCTGGAGGTTTCTACCAATTATAATTTCGACCTTAAATGGGATTGGTATATTTCAAATAGCGAAATACTTACTTTAAACGGATTTTATAAATACATTGTAGATCCTATAGCCAGGGTGGACCAGGGTAATTCTGCAGGATTGAGAACTTATGATAACGTATCTGACCATGCCATTGCCGCAGGTGTTGAACTGGAATTTCGTAAGCATTTATTGTCCTTTGCCGATAGGCACCGCATTAGCTTTGGGGCGAATGCATCTTATATTTACACCAATGTAAAACTTGACCCCCAGTTCTTTGTACAAAATACATCATCACAGCTTGAAGGGGCTGCCCCCTATATCTTAAATACAGATATAACACATACCCTGACTGGCGATAATATAAAACTAACATCTACTTTAGTGTTTAACTACTTGAGTGATAAAGTACACACCATTGGTACCCGCGGCTTTAACAACCTCATAGAAAAAAACGTGTCAACACTGGATTTTGTGAGTCTGTTAAACGTGAAAAAACATTGGGGGCTCACTTTTAAAGCAAGAAATTTACTGA
>JASGDI010000195.1:0-3410 GCA_049841335.1 Niabella sp.
AGCAATGTTCCTCTCAGTTATCATTTAGGTGGTGATAAAAGTAAACCAACTGCTGAAGCTCAAAAATAGCCAAAGCTCAGATTAATATACCTTCAGGCAGTACGTATTGACGTACTGCCTGTTTTTTTAAGCATAACTCTGTGCATTAGTTCTCTAAAATGGTATATTCGTTTCTTAAATTTTTTAAGCTATGCGATGGAAGCTCATCTTTATATTTATTTCTGTATTATCAGCCATACAGGTTAATGCCGCTAAAGCAGATACCGTGGCTACTTATAGTGCCGCAATGAAAAAGGATATTAAAGCTGTAGTTATTACACCCGATAATTATCATAAAAACAGGCAATATCCCGTAGTATATCTTTTGCATGGTTATAGCGGTAATTATTCAGGATGGCCTAAAGCAGCGGCTGTTCAGCAAGCCGCTGATCTGTATAACCAGATCCTGGTGTGTGCAGATGGCGGTTTCAGCAGTTGGTACTGGGACAGCCCGGTTGATCCCTCTTACAAGTACGAAACTTATATTTCAAAAGAGCTCACCGCATGGGTGGATAAAAATTATTCCACTATTCAAAATGCTGCTGGCAGGGCCATAACAGGTCTTAGTATGGGTGGGCACGGTGCTTTATATCTGGCCATTAAGCATCCTGATGTTTTTGGCGCCTGTGGCAGTATGAGCGGCGGGGTTGATATTCGCCCTTTTCCTGATAACTGGGATATGGCCAAACGGCTGGGTAAATATGCTGAAAACCCCGAATTCTGGGAAAAAAACACGGTAATGAATATGCTGCACCTTATCAGACCAAAAATGCTGAGCATCATTATTGATTGTGGCACTGAAGATTTTTTCTTTAAGGTAAATAAGGAACTGCACCAACAACTGTTATACAGAAATATTGCTCATGATTATATAACCCGACCGGGCGGACATACATGGGTTTACTGGGAAAATGCAGTAGCCTACCAGCTATTGTTTTTCCACAACTTTTTTACAAAAAAGGCCTGATTTTACTATTTGCCTGATCCTGAACGGTTTATTTTCAGCTGATTGTATAATTTCAGCATAATATTTGCTTATTAAAGACCAGACCAATGGCTTATGGGTCTTTTATTCTAAATTAATTATTTACACTAATGGCACAGAACGGATTTGAGCGGCTTGTTGAAATAATGGATACTTTGCGTGAAAAATGTCCCTGGGACAGGAAACAAACCATACAGTCTTTAAGACAAATGACCCTGGAAGAAACCTATGAGCTTACCGATGCTATCCTGGATGAAGATTGGGATCATATAAAAGAGGAGCTGGGCGACCTGCTGCTTCATATTATTTTCTATGCAAAAATTGCTTCAGAAAAAAATAAATTTACGATAGAAGAGGTAGCGCAGGGCATTTGTGAAAAGCTTATCAAAAGACACCCTCATGTATATCCGCCGGAAGAGCAGCAGGCAGGTTTATTGGAAGTTAACAATGAGGATGATGTTAAACAGAACTGGGAACGCTTAAAGCTGAAGGAAGGCAAAGCGTCTGTGTTGAGTGGTGTTCCTGCTTCACTGCCCGGTATCATAAAAGCTATGCGGCTACAGGAGAAAGCCAGGCAGGTAGGATTTGAATGGGAAAATAAAGAAGATGTATGGACAAAAGTAGAGGAGGAAATGGAAGAACTGCAGGATGCCGTAAGGCAACAATCCGTAACGCATCAGCAGGAAGAGCTGGGCGACCTCTTATTTTCTATTATAAATTATGCACGGTTTTTGAACGTGGATGCTGACGCAGCTTTGGACGGTACCAATAAAAAGTTCATAAAAAGATTTACCGAAATGGAGGCAATAGTCCGGAAACAGGGAAAAAGCCTGGATAGCATGACGCTTTCAGAAATGGATGCCATCTGGAACAGTATAAAAGCGGTCAAATAAGGAATGAGCAAGATCTATCAAAATAAAAATTTCTGGAGTTATGCTATACTCATATCGTCGTTTCTCTTATTCATCGGCACCTTTATTTTAAAGTCATTTTCCTTTAATCAAACCAACCTGCACCACAGGGTAAAGGAATTTGAAAAGATCATTCATAAGCAGGAAGCTGATGCAGCAGCCGTCCTCGAAGATACCGCCTTAATCAAACGGCTGGGACTGGCAAGAGAAACGGTAAAGGACCTGGAGTTTTTATACAACAAGCCTTATTGCTTTTATGTATATAAAAAATCAAAAAATACAGACTACCTTACTTTTTGGAACACCGCTTTAATTATCATCCCCGACAGCATTTTAAGAGAAATAAGCAGTGAAGAGCTTGTAAAGCTTGATAATGGCTATTATTATGTCAAGCGGATGCCCTATAAACATGATGTAAGCCTGAATATATTCTGCGCTATTTTAGTGCAGTCGCATTTTTATAATGAGAATGCCTTTTTTCAGAATACTTTCCCTTTAAGTCCCCATCTTAACAAGCTGGCGGAAATAAGCGGTACACCAACGGACTACCAGGTAAAGTCTTTGTCGGGACAAACCACCGTATATCTGAAAAAGAAAGCCGGCGCCGTGGTGAGCAATGACACCCTGGCTATAGTAGTAATAAGGCTGTTTAGTTGTTTCTTCGTGTTTCTTTCGATATACTTTATCCTGTTCAAGAATGTGGTAAGGCAGTATAAGTCCACAGATATACCGCTGTTTGTGCTTATTATCCTTGTGTTCAGGATATTGCTTTATATTTTCCCCGGTACGTTCAATCTCGGTAGCCTTGACCTTTTTAAGCATATTGCAGAGGCAAACCCTTTATTGCCCAGCCTTGGCGATCTGCTGATTAACAGCCTGCTCTTTTGCTGGATCGGTATTTTTATATGGAACAGGATGAACCCCACCGGCACTGAAACTTCTGCCAGGGATAGTAGGATCCGGTGGTTGCCGGGCATACTTTATATTGTATTACTGTTGCTGCTTACTTTTACCACGGTTAATGTAACAAGGAGCATCATTTCAGATTATAAAGTGTCCTTTGATGTTACCAACTTCTTCAGCCTGAGCATATATACAGCTGTGGGTTTTATCATACTGGCTTTTTTAGCGTTCGGATTTCATTATTTCTCACGCATTCTTTATCATTATATTTTCCCTGCTTTTAAGAACAACGAGTACAGGATCTATCTTTTTATTGCCACAGCAGGATTATTGTATATAGCTTTACTGGGTTCTAAAACCACAGGCACCTACCTGCTGTGCCTGGTATGGCTGTTGTTATATACTTTTTTATTTAACCATGAAGCCACTTTTAATAAGCTCATAAGATTCAATATTTCAGGCATCGTGGTCTGGATTTTCGTATTCTCGGTCAGTATATCCATATTAATGCTGTCAGAAATTAACAGGGCCGAGCTAACCCAAAGAAAAGTGTACCTTAAAAAACTGGATAC
>JASGDI010000196.1:0-3836 GCA_049841335.1 Niabella sp.
ATGGCAATGCCAAATATGCTGTACTAGGGCATGGCTCGCGCAGAACAGATCGTACAGAATCAGCTAACTGGCCTATCATCAGGCTGGCGGAAGTGTACCTGATGTATGCTGAAGCTTTAGTAGAATTAAATGGTAGTATAACCGATGCTCAGCTAAATGCTTCTGTTAATAAATTAAGGGATCGTGCCGGTGTGGCCCATTTGACCAATGCTTTGGCTACTGCCAACGGTTTGGATATGAAAGAAGAGATCAGGAGGGAGCGGGCGGTAGAGCTGTATCGTGAAGGCAAACGTTTTGATGACCTGAAACGCTGGGGTATACTGGAAGTTTCGTTAAACCCTTCCCGCCTGGGAAGAATTGTTGGTGATGCTTCTTACACTACTCCTTTCAGGAACGCATCGGGCAATGCTACTGATAATTACAAACCCGGTACTTATGTATGGGGTGAGGAAACAGTAAGCACACCTAAGGGCAATCTGAAGGCCGTGGTTGTTTCCAGCTCTTCTAATCACTCGGTTTCGCAAAAGCATTATTTGTATCCTATCCCGGTAAGCCAGATCCTTTTAAATGATAAGCTGCTGCAAAACCCCGGGTATTGATCAGTAAACTTCTTTTAAAAAACGTAATATGAAACTCTATATATTGAATAAAAAATATAACTGGTTTGTATCGGGCGCGTTGATAGCAGGTGCGATAGGCATTGCTACTGCCTGTACCAAAATACAGCCCGGCTCTAATGTAAGGCGCAAACCGGATGCTGACAGTACATCGGTAGTAGCGTTAAAAATTGATACATTGGCTCCTACAGTAGCTTTAAAGCATGTAGGTGGGCTGCATACTCCCGAAGATTTTGCCCGTATAAAAGCGAAAATTGCAGCAGGTGAAAATCCCTGGCTGGTTACCTGGAACAAATTGCAGGGGAACTCTCACGCACAGGCTTCTTATACAGCAAACCCTGTAGCCAAGCTTATTCGCGGAGGAGGCAGTGCAGAGGAGCCTGAACCCGATAACTATTCAAGGGCATTTAATGATGCAGCAGCGGCTTACCAGCTGGCATTAAGATGGAAGATCAGCGGCGATGAAACCTATGCAGCGGCAGCGGTTAAAATTTTGAATGCCTGGGCAGCTACCTGTAAAAGAATCAGCGGCGATAGTAATACCGCGCTCGCAGGCGGCATATACGGTTACCAGTTTGCATTAGCTGCCGAGCTGTTAAGAGATTACTCAGGTTGGGCGGCAACAGATTTTGCTGCCTATAAGCAATGGATGCTTGATGTGTTTTATAGCCTGAATATGGCTTTCCTGACCTCACATTGGGGTACTTGCGATTCTCATTACTGGGCTAACTGGGATCTGGCTAATCTGGCTTCTGTAATGGCCATAGCTATTTTAACAGATAACAGGTCTATGTACAATTATGTTATTAATTATCTGCAAAACGGAAAAGGTAATGGTAACTGGTATAAAGCCATCAATCATGTATTTACCGGAGCTGATGCAAGCCTGGCGCAGATACAGGAAAGTGGCCGCGACCAGGGCCATGCTACATTGGTAATTGCCTTAATGGGAACTATATGCCAGATGGCCTGGAACCAGGGCGATGACTTCTTCGGATTGGATGATAATCGCTTTTTAAAAGCTTGTGAGTATGTAGCTAAATATAATGTGGCATTTCTGGATGTGCCTTTTAATCAATACATCAGGAAATGGGCGGCTAATTGTGCACAAACCGAAACGCATACACAGGTAAGTGACAATGGCCGTGGAACAGATCGCCCCATGTGGTCTTTACCTTATTATCACTATGTTAAGGTAAAAGGGAAAACTGCTACTTATACTGCTATGGGTTTTGAAAAAGTACGAGCTGCCGGTGAAGGTGGTGGCGGCGATTATGGCCCTAACAGCGGTGGTTACGACCAATTAGGATTTGGTACGCTCATGTATGCGCTGCCTTAAGTACTAATACCGTTTGTATTTAAAAATATTTGGTGAAAATCAATAAAAGATTTAAGAATGAAACAATATAATTCAATAAAAGCAACCATTTTTGGGATGCTAGTAGCAATGGTTTCTTTTATCACTTCATGTGAAAAAGGACCCAACTTCAGGGAGTTTAACTATGCTGCCCCTGTTGTGGATGACTTCTTTCCAAAGCAGGGATATATAGGCAGTGATATTACTATCACCGGCTCCGATTTTGGCACATTGCCCAGGGCTGTAAAAGTGTATTTTGGCGGTGTGCTGGCAGATACTGTCCGTAGCGCAGAAAATGGTAAGTTGGTGGTACAGGCTCCTGCTCAGGGTATTTCGGGTATCATTACTGTGGAGATATTTGGTAAAACAGATACAACCAGTACTGCTTTTACATACCTGCCTTCTGCAAAAATAGGCATAGTTAGTACCGATAAGGCAATGGAAGGTGATGAAGTGACTATAACAGGTGAGAATTTCGGAACAGACATTTCCAAAGTACAGGTATTTATAGGATCAAACGAAGCCCAGGTTGTTTCGGTTACGCCTAATTTGGTAAAATTCAGGGTACCTGATGTGCCATCTGGCAGTGTAATATTGGTTGTAGATGGCCAGCGCCTTACAGGATCTTACCTGATGGTGGGAATGGAAAAACTAACAGGCACATTGATAGGCCATACAGGTTCATGGGGCAACAACCCTGCCACTACTATTGCAGCAGCAGTGGATGGAGATATTACAACCTTTATAGACGGCCCAACTACTACTGGTTATGTTGGGTATGATATGGGCGCAGGAAAAGCTGCGGTGGTTAAATCGGTTAGATATGTACCTCGCTCCACCCATGCTTCTCGGATGATGAATGGGGAAATAAGAGGTGCCAATGACCCCACGCTTTCTGATTACAAGGTGTTATATAAAATAACCGAAACACCACCGGTAGGAGTTTATACCGAAAAGCAAATTGACAATGAAGAGAGTTACAGGTATATTTATTATTATGCTCCTGAAGGAAATTGTAATATCGCAGAAATAGAGTTCTATGGTAATGTGATAGACAAAACAGATCCCGTTGGTAAATACGTGTGGGAATTTTTGAAAGACGGTGATAATGAAGGCTGGACGCCGCAACAATCCGGAGCGTGGACGGTATCAGGTGGTACATTGAATGTTACTTTCACCCAGGCAACAGGCAATAAGAGATCTGATCTGATGATGACAAAATTACCAGTTGTTATCAACACAGGTACCTATCCTATTATTGCCATGAAGATGATAGGTAAACCGGAAGGGGCACGCATTACTTTCGATACCAACAATGGGTCTTTTGGTAATGGATTTAACAAGTACTCGACTGATTATGCTACAAAAGATGTTTATTATTGGGATATGTCTACGCTGACCTTAGGCTCAGGTGGAGCGAAGCCCAACGAACAGCTTAATTTCACCACCTTCCAGTTTAAAATAGCTGATATTCCTCAGGCCGATCCTGCCTTGGGATACAAGGTAGACTGGATACGGACATTTGAGAGCAAAGAGCAATTAGCAGCTTTTCTGGGTCTGTAGTTTTTAAAGAAGTTTAGCAGCAGGTTTACTAAAAACCTGCTGCATTTCTTTATTTATAATGTTGGCTGGTGAAGAAGTTCTTTTTCAGAGAAATAGTAGGCATAAACATGCAATCCCTTCGGGATTTAACATTTGCGCCCTTTGAACTCTGTTAATTTTAAAACTTATATTAAATATGAGCAACAATTTTTTTGATCTTACGGGAAAAACCGCGGTGGTAACGGGTTGTGATACAGGTATAGGCCAGGGAATGGCTGTGGCGCTGGCAAGCGCAGGCGCCGATATTGTGGGCGCATCTA
>JASGDI010000197.1:0-8315 GCA_049841335.1 Niabella sp.
CTTTTAAAAAGGACTCACTTCCAATGGAGCCTTTCAAAGCTGGTATTTCCGCACCAGTTGGTAAGATTGATACTGGCAGAGCAGGTGTACAGGGCCTGCACTATCCTGAAAAATGAAAAATATCACCATCAATAATTATACATCTCTATCATTGCTATCTGTTCTTCTTCCATTCCACCACTTTAACCATTTGCGGTGGTAAGGCAGAGCGGCCTTCTCCATCTACCTGGTCGGTTTTCTGTACAAATAAATGCAGCTTGCCTTTGCTGTTCCACAGGTCCATATCATATAAGGGTTCATAGGAACCGCAATCTTCCTTATAAATATCAATTACCTGCCACAAGTCAGGAGCTCCTTCCTTACTAACCGCCATTGAAATATAGCCACCTCTTTCTTCGTCCCTGAATATTACCCCTATAGTATAAGCCTTATCATTTTTCCAGCTGATAATTTGCGGTCTGGCAATAGGAATACGCTTGGTTCCTCCTCCACTTAAACTAAAAGCGCTTTTTCTGAAACCCAGGTTCCGGGCTTGCCAGCCACCTGGTGTTCTTTGCACTACATGATACTGGGGTACTCCGTTTGCATCGCTCCAGTAAGAAGCAATCAATACATCTCCCTGGCCGTTTACCGTCATTGACGTCTGATTAATCAATTCGCTGTTCTGTGGGATCTTTAAAGCATATTCAGCATTGGCGGCATTCACCGGCAACGTGTATTTTTCGCCAGTAGAACGCTCCCATGTGATGCCCCCATCCGTTGAACGTGCATAGCATATATCATGATTGGAAGCCACATCGGGGCTTTCGCGCCAGGTCCATGATATATGAATGATCCCTTTACTATCAACACAGGCCTGCCAGTAGGCATTTCGTTTTCCCTGCCCATCAATAAGGTTCTGCTGCAATTGTGTCCACCGCCTGCTTTTCAAATCATATTTATTAATAACCAGGGAGCCATTACCTGAGCCTCCATCCCTGTAAAAAAATAACAACCCGCCGTCCGGCACCCGGTAAAACTCAGGATAGCTTACCTTATTTTCCAGCAGGCCGGTCATCAGTTCTTCTTCTCCTAAATCAAGCCCTAACGGTTCAAGGCCTTTTGCATACCTCAGCTTATTGTTATGATGACCCCATGAAATATGCAGGTACCCTTCACCATCCACAGCAATGCTTATAGAACAATGCGCATCCACCACATTTCCTTTAAAGCGGGTTTGTAAAAGGGTCCATTTTGCACTATTGATCTTCCTTTTTCCTACAACAACATATCCCTGTTCATCATAAAAAGAAATGAACTGAAAATTCCTGTAAGTAGTTAATGCATTCTTTCTGAACACTACAGTATTTACGGTATTCTTAGCCCATCCTTCTGCTACATTGCTTACTGTCTGAGCTTTTAAGCCCATACAAAAAATCCCCATGAATAAAAAACACCATAGCTTTTTATAGAAAAACTTCATATCACGATCAATTTCATGCAAAATACATCAACAAAAGGCATTTTGAACACCTGTAGTACAAATGAATCATTTGGCACAATAGAAAAGAAAAAGACTGCCTAATGATTATTTAGTCCCGCTTTCTTTTATTGATCCTGCCTTTAAACTGGCTTACACCATCCATAAACGCCTCTACTACAATCCTGCCTTCGGGAAGATGCGTAAGATCATAATTAAATACGGCATTTTTGATGCCTTTATATTCATGTTTTTGCCATACCACGCCATCTACTGTAACCAGTACTGTTAAGTTACTTAACCTGTTGGATACAACGCTTAGCTGCGTCTGGTCCACAACCGATCTCGGGTACAGGGAAAATGCATACCGCGGCACTGTGGTATCCCTTACAAAACCAGGAACCGCTTTAAAGCTGAGCATTTCACCGTTTCCGCAATCGCTCTCAAAAGCATGGATAAGGGTTCCTTTCATGTCAAATATACGCAGGTAGCCATCGCCATTCCTGGGCTGTGCCCAAAACTGCAGTCCATCGCCGGAAGTATCTACCAGGTTCAAGGAGTACTTACCTGCTGCCAGCCGGATTGTGTCGGTATAGATAGTAGTAGCTTCCAATTGCTGAGGTGTTTTTTGAAAAATAGTATCCAGCCTGTCGTTCACAAGAAAAATACTGTTGTCTTTTGGTTTGTTATTAGTGAGCAGCTGCAATATAAATTCCGAAGGAAATTTTTCAGGAGCCGTAAACGAGGTTTTCATTTCATTGTCGCCGGACCAGGCATCTGTTTTCCCGTTGGGTTTACTAAGCGCCACACTGAATGTATTGACACCATCCTTTTCCTGGATCTCACCAGGCAGCGCTATTTCGGCTGTCTTATTAAAAGGCAGCTCCCCTTTCCAGTGAAATGTTTTTTTAGCAAATCCCTCCGTTCCGTACACTATGGCAAGAGAACGAAGCGGATCCGATCCGAGGTTCCTGATCACTATGCGCGGGATAAAGCTTGCAGGGTTCAGCCGGAAAAAGCGCTGTTCATCGCTGGGCACCATAATGGCTTCAACAGCTACATCTGTTTTTTGTTTAGGTGCAGCATATTGAAACAAATAGGCTGAGATATTTTCAACTGCCTGTATATTACCAGTGGCTGTATAAGGCTCCATTTGCAGCGATACTTTATGGCTGCCGGGTTTTGTGAATACATCTATCACATCTGGCTGCTGCAGATCACCGGGGCACCAGTAAGCACGATCATATATCCAGGTGCCTCCCTGCGGATACAGGGGATTATTACCACAGTCTTTCCACATATCACGCCGGTCAACTAATTTTCCGTCCAGCTTTATTTCTCTCCATCGGCTGCAAAACTCACTGCACCCGCGCGGCCTGTCCATTCCATGCCCTGTATGCTGAATACGTATCCGGCTAAGGGAGGCACCAGCTACAGATTCATAGCTTATAGGTAAGAGATGGTCTTCAATCTTCTCGTTAGGATCGCCATATTTATACCCCTTATTCCAAAGCGGCACCATACCAAACGGAGTAACAACTGGCGGTCCGGACAAAATTTCAAAATCTATGGTAAGCGCCCAGCCTACTGTATTATCCTCGTAACCGGTATGCGTATAAACAATTTCCACACTATCGCGCAGGTAAGGCGCAAAATCGGTAACATCTACCTGCCATTTCCAGCTCCAGCCTTTATTATAAATGCTACCATAGGGAGTAAGCATCCTGCCTAACTCATAATCAAGCACGGTGCCATTTGTCCCGCCTTTGCGGCGCAATACAATATGATCCAGGTAGTCCCAATGCGCGGTATTCAGGCTATCAGGACTTCCCAGCGTAACATGCATCGTCATTTTACGTACCGGGTAGTTACCTGCGGGAAAAACACCCCATGCCGGGTACGATCTTTCTCCTTTAGAAGGATCACAGATAATGGTAGCACGGTTGTGCGTAACCACATGGCTTGTTACAGGTTTTTGCGCGGCTGCCCCTACAAAGGAACAGATTAATAGCAGGGATAATACTGGTTTTAATTTCATCATACAGAAAAGGGCTTTTAACAGGTTATAAAAGATCGTTTAAGAAGGCCCATAGATACAGGTTTGAAAGTAATTACAGTGATTTAATCTGTAAAATACTATCAAAAATAGGTACATCTCTCAAAACTAAGAGTCTGGGATTAAAGTTTTAATAAGTGGGAAAAGGCATGCGGAATAATTTATTATTTATGCCGTTTTAAATTTAATTCATTTCAAAATAACCCCACAAAAACCGGAAGGATTGTGGGAAGCGCACCGTAACGTTATTCCCTGATACATTCTGCAGCTGCCCATCTCCCCAGATCTTTTTAAAACCGGTTAATTTCTTCTTTACAAACGGAAGCTGATAAACATATTGATCCTCTCCTGCCGCTTCTCTGAAAAACAGCACGTATAAGCGATTTTTGGTATAAGAAACAAAACCTGTAAAACTAAACCCATCCGGCATTTCACCCACAGGATGTATGATACCTGTTGCCATACTATTTCTCTCCTTCTTCCAGGTATCAATTAAAGCCTTTACAGAAAATGCTTCCTGAGGTAAAGTAGTGGCCTCCATCCACGCCAGCGGCTGCGCCATCATGGTAATAGCAAACTGGTAATCGAAAGGAACTTTGGAAGGCTTCAGCATATCATTAGCTGCATACATTTTATCATTTCGCCACTTATCCAGCCACTCTACCTGGTAACGCTGTAATGGTGTATAATAAGACAATTGCCAGGCATTTCTTAAAGCCAGGTGCGGATAGAAATTACCCCAATCCGTGTACCGGTTCTCAAGGAAAATATTTCCCAGCCTGTTAAAACAGAAATACCCGCCCCTTTTTCCCGCAGTTACATCCATATTAAACTGTAGTTGGTTATCTGCCTGTGCAGATGCCTGGCTCAGCATGTTATAAACACTTTCTTCAGCGGTTTTATTTCCTATTTCAACACCATCAATCTTTATCCACTTTATATTATACTTCCTGTATAACGCACTAAGTATATCCCGGTCCCGCTGCCAGTTTTGATAGTCATTTTTTTTAGAAGGATTAAACCATAGCCCCAGGCTGATATTTTTTTGACCGGCTTCTTTGCTGATCTTTTCAAAACCTCCGGGAAAGCGGGTTTTATTGATCTCCCAGTCAGTTGCAGACCAATCATCCCAAAGCGTACCGGCCTTTAAAGATGAGTTCTGGGAAAGGCCCTGTTGCCAGCCATCATCAATCTGGTAATGGGTAATACCCAGTTTTGCTGCGGCCTCCAGCTCCTTCAGAATAAAAGATTCATTGATACGGCTATCCCTGTTCCGGTTCCCCCAGGTGTTCATTGTAAACGTATTGTCATACTCATAGAGATATTTGTGCACGGAGAGCTCATATTGTTTATAATAAAACAAAGCTTCTGCCTCCGATCCGGCATATCTCAATATATACAAAGGATAGGACGTTTGCCACTGATTCTTATGAAGTGTGCATGTAGTATCGTAACCCGTTGAAAAAACACTGATCCCCTTAAACTGTATTCCGAAATCAAATCCATAATAACCAGACTGAGCATGGGCAACAGGAGCCATTTTAACAATAAGATCGGTTGCCTTTGATACAGCATTGGAAGCTGTTATTACATTGGCAGTATAAAACCGGGCTTTAGCATAAGGTAACCCGTCCTGTATATGGATAAGGTCATTGTTATGATCTGTTGCTGCCCTGAAAGCCGTAGCTTTTATTTTATAATGTGGTGAAGCCAAAGGCAAATTAAAATAATGCAGCAACTGATTGCTTAACAAAGACGCTGTTTCAATGGCGCCCTGTTGTTCCTGCTGTATCTTTTGAATAAAACCGGGTATAATATCTCCTTTCATAGCCACTTTCCATTCCCAGCCAGGGCATTCATCATAAACGCGGATGGAATACAGCAGTTCCCCTTTTCCAAAAACCGCATGTAATAACAATTCATTATAACCCGATACCCTTTTTGTGGGTGCTATATAAGCCTCTTTTTGTGTTGCCGAAATAAAGCCGCTGTCTGAAACCAATACAAGCGGGCCTGCATTAGAAAAGTACGACCGGTCTTTACTGCCTGCCTTGTTAGCATACAGTGGCGTAAGCAAGCCATTCCTGAATAAGAACCCTTGCTCGCTTAGCCTGTTATCACTTACCTGCAATGTGTCTCCTTTCCAGCTAAAAGCAGCGCCCTTCTGTGCATAGGATTGCATCAGGATGGTTACGAAAGAAAACAGCAGCAAGCAATATGATATTTTTATTTTTTCCACTATAAATAAATTATAACACCAATGTAATGAATGAATATTGAACGTCGAAAATTGTTTATTGAAATATTTACTAATCAATACGCAATAGTCAGCAGAAAGCCGAAAGCATAAGGGTTAAAGTTTTTAGCCAATACAAAGCATGCATTATTCGCCAGTTAAACGGCAGATCTTATTTACGTAACAGCAAGATAAAATATATTTATATAAGCTACCTGCTACTTTCCCTTTACAATCTCGAAGGTATCAATAAGCATATTGGTTTCGCTAAACGCCTTATACAGTATTTTATTTTTCGTAACAGAAATAGTCTGATAAGAGCTCACTTTATCATAAGAAACATCCATCCATGATTGTTTTTGCAGGGGATAATACTTATCACCCGTAACCGCCACTACAAACACAGGCTGAGACGGCCTCCGCACATTACGGTTTCTGGCTTCCAACCCTCCCCTGGCATAAGTATGGTCGTGCCCTGCCAAAACCAGCCCAATCTTATTTTTATATTTTTCCATTACCGGCAGCCAATTCTCCTGCAGCCCTTTATTCTGCCTGTTCTTAGCACCTGAAAAAACCGGGTGATGACTTAAAATAAATACCCAATCTTTATCCGTTTTGCTTAATAAGGAATCTAACCAAAGCCCCTGTTTATCGAGCGCTTCATTGGAATTAAGGACAATAAAACGGATAAATCCGAAGTCTAGAAAATAAGGTCCCTGCTCCCATGCGTACGCATAAGGAAAAGTAGGATTCCAATAGGCTGACATCTGAATTTTATGCCCTTCCAGGTTCTTTAAATATTCATGATTTCCTGGCGCCGCCAGTACTGGTATAGTTTGGTTAACAATACCTGTTGCCGCATGCCATTCGGCCCATTCGTAATCATTATTGGCATGATTGATCAAATCCCCGGCATGAATCACCAGATCCGCGTCAGGGCTGGCTTTAAAGCTCTGCTTATAAAATTTAGAGGCATAATCATATATACCATTTTGGGCATCCCCAAAGTATAAGAGATTGATGGTATCTTTAAAGCCTGAATGACGGTATATCTTCCAGTCGCTCCAGATAGCACCGTTGCCCACGCGATACTGATAGGTGGTGCCGGCACGCAACCCTTTGATTATCGCCTTATGATAATGCATAGGATAATCCTTATACTGCACAAGCGTATAGGCAGACCTCGCTTTTTTCTTATCATTTGCAAACAGGATACCATCAGCAGAAGAAAACTGTATAATTCCTTCTTTACAACTGGTATCGGTACGCCAGGTAACAGCTATCTCACCGGCATTATCAGCCATAGGCAATACGGTGATCCTGTCCGGTATAGGGCCGGGCTTATAAAAAACAACCGGGTTGGGATGCACTGCGCTTTCTTCGTCCCATTTTTTCTGAAGTTCGGGCGGTATGGAGGATTGCGCAACAATACCTGTTGTGTTTATAAGACAAAAAGCTAAAAGCAAATTTATAAATCTCATCGCATGTGTATTTAAAAACCTTCGCCGTTGCGTGATTGGAAAAATGAATATTGTTTAAAAGCCTCTTCTGTCTATATTTCGGCAAACTGTTAATGACAAGTGCTTTAAGTTATGTAAATGAGCATATGAATTTTTGTCATTTCAACCACAGGGAGAAATCTCACCAATTTGAGGAGATTTCTCTTTCCTCCGCCGCGGATCCAATCGAAATGACAATCCTTTTTCAACTGCCATTTCAAAGAACACCATTCACCTTTTATTTGTGTCTCAACATAACAAAAGGCTGTCACCCAGAATTTCTATGCTGAATTTTACAGTTCAATCGCAAAACGGGTTATAATCTATCTTATAGTTCCATCCGCATTTTTTACCCAACCTTTTGTCCAGTCTTCCGCATCATTTTTAACAGCTCCCACAAAAGATGCTGCTGTAAAAAAGGGATCAATGGTTGCAGGGTTAAACGCGCTTGCCGTTTCGGCATCAGGTACAAAATCTCCAACACCAATACCGGCAATAGTTGATAATGTATAGTTATTACCTGTTTTAGCCAGCACGTTATTGTGAAAGGTATTCTGCAACGGTGTTCCATCTGCATTAAAAGTGCCTGCAAATAATACACCATTATCCCTGTAAGGATCTGATGGCACATTAAATACATAAGAATACGCAAAAACCGCCAGTCCGTTCAGGTTGGTAACCTGCACATTATCCACCACCCTCACGCCACGCCTGGGGAACTGTGAAACAATACAGTTATACATCTTAGGTGCGGCATTTGCTCTCATTCTTATACCGTGTGTATTGCTGGCTCCCGAACCGGGGCCCAGGATAGTAGCGTTAGCAATGACGAGTTTGGCATCTTCTCTTATAGTAAAGTCATCAAGCTCAGCAAAGTAAGTGCTGCTGGCCGATATAATAAACTGCATGAAACCTTCGTAGCTGTCTCCAAGCCTGTAAGAACCACCTTCACAATCTGTAGCTACAATGTACTTCAACTTTGCATTACCATTGGTTATCATCACACCTTCAGTAGTTGATTTAAAGATTTGCACATAGCTGATATTAGTAGCTGCACCTACATCA
>JASGDI010000198.1:0-7593 GCA_049841335.1 Niabella sp.
CATCACACCTTCAGTAGTTGATTTAAAGATTTGCACATAGCTGATATTAGTAGCTGCACCTACATCAATTAACCTGAAAGCCCTGTCGCCTCCATATTCTATTCTTAAATAATTAACTGTTCCGTTTGAACTGGCGTTACCACTTCCTGTCAGTCTGAAAGAGTTCCAGTCACCTGCTTCCGGCGTTGCACCGGATAACAATGTTTTGCTGCTGGTAAATACAACCGGATTCGAAGCGCTGCCTTTAATATCGGCTTCGCCGCTGATGTATAAATTGATTGCATCGTCTGCATCAGCATTCATATATACATGAACGCCTTCCTCTATCTGTAGCCTGGCGCCCGCATCAAAATTCAATGAACTGCTTAAGTAGTAATTTCTTCCTTTTATTAATTTAATGGTGGTACCGCCACTTACTATTCCTTCATCAGGAATTTCAATATTATACAAAGACGTTGTTCCAATTGTGATTTTGCCGTACACTTCTGCCCTTATCACTACACTTACTTTTTCACTATCTGTTCCGTCTAAATTGGCCACCAGGAACTCGTAAACCAGCAGGTCACCTTCCTCCATTGTTTCAGGCAATGCTTCCGTTTCATATACAAACTCTGTAGCATTAGCGGCAACCGGGATCTCTACCAGAAACCCATTTTTTTTATATACAACAACAGACTTTGCACCACCGCCGGCATTGATCTGTAATGGTATGGAAACCTTAGCGCCTACTTTTACATCTATGGTATCGGCAATTGTTTTACTGATCACAGGAGTTGCATATTTCGGGCCATCATTTTTGCTGCAGGAATAAATAGTCACAGCAAGCAACAATACTGCGGGTAAATAATTTCTGCAAAATATATTAGCTGATCGTATCATTTTTTATTTTTTTTAATTATCTGAAAAGTCCGTCTTTGTCTTTAAACCATACACCCCCTTTTGTCCAGTCCGCTGCAGGATTAACTGCACCAATGTAAGGTGCGCTGACAAACCAACTGCCCATTGAAGACGGGTTATAGGAAGTAGAAGCAACTGCATCAAAGCTGCCAACAGAAATACCGGGTATTGCGGTTTCCTTCAAATTATATTGACCGCCTTCAAAAAAGAAGCTTTTAGCGTCCTGTTCCCAATTAGCCTGGTTGTTATAAGAGTGTATATGATTGATAATTGTATTGACTCCCAGGTCACTTATGGGAAGGTCTTCCACCCTTACTCCATCACCCGGAAACTGGGTAACAATAGCATTATATAAAAAACCCTGGGATCCTGTTCGTATTCTCACGCCGCGCCTTGTGCCATTATCAGTTCCCGACTGGTATCCATTACCTATTAGCGTAACATTACTTACTTTAAAAGTGGTCCTGGGCTGTTTATCAAAAATGGCATCGTTATTTCTAAATTCTATTGACCGGGCCTGGTTCCAATAGTTAACTGGCAATAGCGTAGCTTTTATACCCGTTTGAAATAACCAGAACTGCCCGTTGCCCTGCCAGCCCTCATCGGCCCAGATACCGTAGCCACCGTGCTCAATACCTGCAATATATCTTAAAGAAACCCTGCCGCCTCTTATCCTGAAGGCATTGTTATAACATTTAAACACCTGCACGTATTCCACACTGGTTGCTGAACCCACTCCAAACAATTGCATTCCATGCATATCATTTTTACCCGAATATTCTATGCGTATATATTTTAAAGAGCCTGAATTATCAGCGGGCTTATTACCACCATACCGGAATCCACCATAGAGCACAGATGTACCTACGTTAGAAGGCGCTTCGCCATGAACAAGGATTCCTCCCCAATCACCGATAGCCGCCGCATTCTCGTTGGTTTTGCTGCTGGTGAAAACAATAGGCTCTGTCCTGGTACCAACGGCTACCATTTTACTGCCCCTGTTAATGGACAGCATGCTGGAAACAGTACCGGTAAAGGTTCTGAAATATACAGTAGTGCCTGGTTGTATGGTTAAAGTGGCGCCTTCATCTACTACCACTATGCTATCCATCAGCCATTTCTTATCTTTTGTAAGCGTAAGATTCTTATTAACGCGCCCCTTCACCCTTTGATAAGCAGTACCTTCAAAAGAAAATTCATCAATCGTGTAAGGCTCATTTACTGAAACTTTAACCACCTTCGATTCTTTTACTCTTCCCTGCCTGTCGTTAACACGAAAAACAATATCGTACACTGTTCCAAGGGATGCATTACCGGGGATGGTATAGGTATATGTATAATGATAGGACAGGCTGCTGCCAGGAGTAACCGTTTCCACTACTGCGCCGTTTATCAACACTTCTATATTCTCAATTCCTGCCACAGATTGAGCAGTAATATCAATAGTTACAGCACCATTAGGTTCCTGTATAATGGGGCTTCCATCGTAATTCAATACTTCAACTGTAGAGTCAGGAAGCTCCAGGTCTTTTTCCCGCTCGCAGGCAACAAGTAATAAAGTTGCTGCGAATATGTATATTAAATATTTTGTCATTGTTATACTGATTTTAGAATCTGAAGTTTAAACCAAAGCGGGACCACCAGCCAAAATATGCCAGTCGCGATACCTTATCCTTTTCTCCCTGATATTGCCTTGCAGGGGAATTGGTTATATTCATAAACTCGGCATATACGCCAATTTTTTTGGTAATGGATTGAGTAAAGTTCAGATCCAACTGCAGTCTTTCATCCTGCATGATATCATCCGCAGCACTGCTGGCAACCGAGTTAATGAATGAACCATTGTAATTCAAATTCACTTTCCCTGTAAATCCTTTATAATCGAACGATACAGAAGCATTACCGGTATGCATGGCCTGGCCTGGTAAACGGATACCTGTTCTGTCCTGCGTACTGGCATCAGAGCCGGTGAACGTATAGTTCAGATATGCACTCAGACCACTTAGCAGACCCGGAAGATTTTTCAGCTGCTGCATGATATTTACTTCCAGTCCATATACCGTTGCCCTTCTTCCATTTTGCTCCTGGCGGAACTCAAAGCCGGCCGTTTGCGGGAAGCCCGGAAAATCTTCGGGCAATGCAGGCACTATACGGGTAAACTGGAAGCGGTTCATGTTTTTATAGAACAGCCCTAATGAAATAATACCTCCCTGCCGGTTGTATTGCTCGTACATCAGGTCAAGGTTATTGGATAAAGAGGGCATCAGCTCTGTATTTCCCAGGAAAAGCGTCATGGCATCCGCATCGTAATTAATAAAGGGCACCAGGTCTACAAAGTTGGGCTTTGCATATGACTGTGTATAAGCAAACCTCATATTGGTTAAAGAACTTAAGCCATACTTCAGATGCAAGCTCGGAAGCAGGAAACCATAATCAGTGCCCCCGGTAACAGGTGTTGCAATAACAGCTGTTCCCGACCTCTTTACGTCAAATGCATCATACTTTACTTTGTTATACTCATATCGAACACCGGCAAGTATCATTAATTTTTTTATGTGTACCCGGTTTAACGCATAGGCTGCATACACATCTTCTGATGCATCGTAAGTGCTGTTTTTAGAAATTCTTTCCGCATCCCATGAGTCATCTCCCTGGATCAGCAATCTCCTGTTCCTGGCAATATAATCGGTAAACCTGCCCTCATTTACTCTTGGACCATAATCAAACCGCCCGTTTAGAAATTCTACAGGCTCTGTGCTGCCAATAACATTCGCAAATGCTTCCTGCAGGTTGTTCACTTCATTAGGATCGAAAAAGGCAAATACCCTGTTATCCCTGAACTTGCTATTGGTTATCTGCCTGGCCTTACCACCGAACTTGAAAGTGCTTTTATTGCTGCCTAAGAAATAGTCCTTCGAGATATTGAACTTGGCTACTTTGTTAGAAGCATCTGTGGTTTCCATATCTTCTTCATACCTTCTGAAATCATTGTATAAAAGAGGGTTTTTAATGCCTAAGTAACCGGCGCCGGTTCTGAACCGGGGCACTTCACTCAATGCTCCACCGGCATTATCTGCTACAATAGTAACATCATCAAAGGAAAAATCGCCTCTTGTACTGGTAAAATCCCTTTTTGATGTGGAATAGAATGCTCCCCAATCTGCCATCCAGCTACCAAGCGTATGAAACCCTTCTAAATTAAAGTTGTGATTTGTCTTTAATTCTCTCCACAGGTTTATATCTCTCCTTGTTCTGGCCCTGTTGATACTATCTATAGCCGCCCAGCTAACGTTAGGCCTGTCAAAATCAAATCGTAACCTGTTACGAATGTCATCATCCTCTCTTGAGTTGAACATATAGTTAAATACAATTTCATGGTTTCTGACCTTGTAATCTATGGTTCCGGTTGCGCCTATGCGTGTCCGCTTGTTCTCCGTTTTCCTGAACTGGAAATCCTGGGGTACTATCATTCCTTCATTACCCACAGGAACTGCCAAAGTACGCCAGGTGGCATCCATCCTGTCTTCGGAATTGTTGGTGGCATAATAGCTGCCGCTCAACATCACTCCTAACCGTCCCTGCTTATTATTGTCATTAGCAAAAAACCTTTTTGAAAGGCGTAACCGGCCAATATTGTTCAGCTTGCCCGAAATATCATTAAAGCCGCCGCCCACATCACCTCTTACCTGTAATTTTAAACTTCTTGCTGTTGGTGTCCGCAAATTGATATTTCCGCCGATGGCGTCACCGTCCATCTCCGCGGTCAGCGCTTTGGTAATTTCCATACTGCCCAACTGATCAGCAGGTATCAGATCCAGGGCTTCTGCTCTTCCGCCACTTTGTTGTACAGAAATTAACTGCTCTCCGTTAATACTGATATTGGTAAAATGCGCAGGAGTTCCCCTGATGGTCACTGACGAGCCCTCTCCTTTGTCCCGCGAGATATTGATACCCGGTACCCGCTGTAACGCTTCCGCCACATTTTGATCGGGAAACTTACCAATCAGGTCAGCCGAAATGATATTTCGGATATTATCAGCCGTTCTTTGCTGGTTCAATGCCCTTTGCTGGCCCTCAAAGCTGCTGATAACCGTTACATTTTCCAGGGCCTTACCGGCGGGTTTCAATTCAATACTGATATCTGCGCGCTGATCTTTCGGGAATTGGAAAGTCTCACTTTTACTTTCATATCCCAGGTAAGTTACCGTTACCCTGAGAGAACCGGCTTTGATATTCGTCATTCTGAAATACCCGTCAATATCAGTTGAAACCCCATAATTGCTGAGGCTGTCAAAAACTGATGCACCCGGAAGCGGTTCTTTAGTGCTGGCATCAATTATTCTTCCCTGTATAGTATAAGATTCCTGTGCATGCAGCACACCTGAAAAAGAACAAAATGCTATGATCAGTACAAATAATATTTTTTTATTATAGTTCATATAGCTGTTTAAATACATTATAAACCAGAAACAATTTTAATGAAGGATATGGATCCGCGATCTGTGCGAAGATGAACTTTCTGTTATTTTCTCATAATACAATCGTTTTTTAAAGTGTTACAAAACCTTTGATCTTTTTAGTTTTTGCTTAGCCTAACCAAAGTAAACATTAAACCCCAGCTTCTGCCAAAACTCATGTTACAAAAAGTAGCAATTATGTTACACGAAAATAACTTACTGATAATGAGATTCTTAATAAACATTTTTTTATCAATAGCCGCTATACCGGATCCTTACAGCACTTAAAACCGGCTTACCTTTCACAGGGATAAACCTGAGGTCAATCCCCTGATCATTGGTGGTAATACACCTGAACTTCAGTTTTACCGGAACGTTTTGCCCGTAATCTCCTCCCAGGTCCAGGTTAAAAGCCACCGGCTTTTTATTAGCTTCAATAGTAAATACACGTTTTCCGGAATTAAAATTCACTGCCTCATCATTTACAAAACGCCGGGATTTGGGGATATAGTCCACCATCATCAGTTCCACTTCATAAACCCCATCCGGCACATCTGCCTTAAATCCCTCTACGTTTACCCGCATGGTCTGGTATAATGCATCTTCATAATTAATATTCAGAATATCTTCCTTAGTACCGATCTTGTCAGCAACATATAAGCGCTCGCCTCCAATCACTCCCCAGCTACCCTTCCTGTATTCCTGCTCTTCTATCCACTGCAGCCCGGTTCGCTCATCAATAAAAGTATAATTGGCCCCTATATTCACTGCCAGATCCAGCCCTTTACCAGGTAATTTAAATGGTATAATCTCTACCTCGATGGGCTTATCCGGAGTGTTTAAAGACGGGCCAACGGATAAAGTATGTTTTCCTGCAGGCAGCCTGAGGTTCCAGGAGGCCATACCATCTGTTACCTGCTGCTTTCCAGAACCTTTGCCGTCTACATAGAGATCAAGGCTTTTTTCATTGGAAAAGACATTCATTTTTACTGGCGCCAGCGTATCATCAGCACTTTGTGCAGCATATAACCATTTGTTTCTAAAAGGATATCCTATAGTAGTTACCGGCTTTCCTGAAAACAGGGCCTGAGACAGAAAATAAGCATCCTTAGGCTTCCTGTCTGCTGTTGTAAGCCCCTTATTATTAATATGCGGAGTAGCATCTACCCTGCTCTCAGAACTAAAATCTGCCAGGTTCCATATAGAAGCGCCTGCTATATAAGGACGGGCCATAATTTGTTTTATAAAAGACTGCGTAAACGCTATCTGTCCTTCCATGCTAAAATCAAACTTTTCAGGCTTATTGGAATAGATGCCTGTATGTGCCCCCGCTCCATACTCACTTATAATATGAATACGCCCGGGATACTTTTCCTTCTGCCCATCCATAAACTTTCCAAAATCTTCGTACTTATCATAGTACCACCCGTGGTAGAGGTTCCATCCGGCTATCATGGGTATGGAGCCTAATCCTGTTTCTTCATAAGCCGGGTAGTTATGCATAGCCATTGCGGTGTAGCGATGCGGATCCAGTTCCCGGCATTCTTTATCCAGGGTTTTAGCCAATGCTATTGTATATTCATTTCTCGATGGCAGCTCATTTTCCGGTTTAAACCGGTGGGCCCAATATATTTCGTTCATATAGGCCCAGATAATTATAGATGGATGATTATAATGCTGTTTTATCATTTCACGTAACATGCGTTGTGCATTTTCCGAATAAGCCGCATTGCGGGTTACTTCGTTCACTAAAGGAATTTCTTCCCATACCAATAAACCCAATCCGTCAGCCAGATCAAGCACTTCTTTTGCCTGCGGATAATGGGCCGTACGTAAAAAGTTACCACCCATATCCTTTAACAAATACATATCCTGTTTGTGCATATCATAGTCCAAAGCAGGGCCGTAAGGCGGTCTGTCCTGGTGGCGGTTAGCGCCCATCAGCTTCACCTGTTTTCCATTCAGATAAAATCCGCTGTCTGCATCAAACCTGAACCACCGGAACCCCATAGGCTGTGCTACATGATCGCTTTGCACGCCATTTACAGTTAACGAACTTTCCAGGTAATAAAGAGCAGGGTTCTCCACGCTCCATAATTTATATCCTGATACGCCCGGCACGCTGATGTTTATGGAAGTATCACTTCCAGGCTTCAGCACTACGGGCGTGGATCTTTTAAAGAGCATCTCTGAAGGAGCATCGCCGGCGAGCTTTGACTCAATAACCACTTTGCTGGCC
>JASGDI010000199.1:0-10969 GCA_049841335.1 Niabella sp.
AGCGAAAATGCTCCTTCAATGTTTTGCCAGCTACTATCCTGTTCTCATCGTACCAGCGAAAGGCCAGCGGGTTATCGCTTTCTAAACCTTCGTATTGTACCTGTGGAATACCCTCAAAGTATTCCTTCTCTCCTAAGAGGACTTTCATAATTAGTTATGTTTTTATATATGTGTAAAAATGTTTCAAAAAAGAAATGAAGGCATTAATCGTATAAATTATGTGAGGTGCAATATTAAACAAAAAATGTAACCGATTGCATAAAATTGAACTTTTTATTTTTCTTCAGAAATATTTTTTCGTTGGCTATTGGCCAAAGGCTAAAAGGTGCAACAGTGGCGTCAAGACAACATAGACCCTGCAAGACTCCCAAAACCTTATAGGGTCTATGCTTTTTAGCTTACATTTAATTCATGAAAAAGGTACCGGTACTGCTCATGTTTACATGTTTTTTCTGCGTCAGCCTTTCCGCCCAGAAATTGGTGATCCCCTCCCAGGACACAAAAACCAGTTTCCGTGGCTTAAGCATAGCAAAGAACTGCATCTGGGTCAGTGGCAGTGGTGGCACAGTGGGCAGGTCAACAGATGCGGGTAAAACATGGCAATGGTTTGTAGTACCGGGCCAGGAGAAAAATGAGTTCAGAGATGTAGAGGCGCTTGATAGTAATACGGCTATTGTAATGGGTATTGCTGCTCCTGCTTATATTTTTAAAACAAGCAACGGAGGAAAAACCTGGAAAAAAGTGTACCAGAACAATCACCCATCCATGTTCCTGGATGCCATGGCTTTTAAAAACAGAGAGGAAGGAATGGTTGTTGGTGATCCCATTGACGGGAAAATTTTTGTTGCCGAAACCAAAGACGGAGGCCATACCTGGCGGGAAACCAATAAGCTGAATTTACCGGAAGCGAAAGACGGCGAAGCCTTTTTTGCCGCAAGTGGAACAAATACTATATGGTCCGGCTCTCAGTATTACATTGTTAGCGGGGGAATAACTTCCCGGATCTTTATGAACAAAACTGCTGTTTGGCTACCCACTACCCAGGGAAGTCAGATGAAAGGTGCTAACGGGCTTGCCGTTCAGGGAAAAAATATCCTGGTAGCCGGTGGAGACTATCATCATCTCAACAAGGCAGACAGCGCCTTTGTTTATAGCATAGATGCCGGTAAAACATGGGAATTGCCTTCCACACCAACCGGTGGATACAGGAGCTGCATTTGCTTTGCAGGTAAGGATACAGCTGTTGCAGTAGGATTATCGGGTATTGATATTACCTATGATGCAGGAAAAAACTGGAAAACAATCAGCAGGGAGGGATTTAATACCTGTGCATACAGCAGCATGGAAAAAGCAGTTTATTTAGTTGGAAATAATGGCAGGTTAGGAAAATTATTTCCTTCCCTGCCATTTTAGATGGCTCATAGGCCGAAAGTGGTGCTTTCCATAAATTAGCCTGCATAATATCGGTTGCTTTACCAGTCAAAAGTAGTATGCGGCCTATAAGCCGGCAACGGGAAAATCACGGTTTTTATACGGGAATTTTCCCGTATTGGTAATATTGACACATTCATAATTTTGTTTATCTAAAATCAACAGGTATGGACATAACCAAAAACAATCAATGTAAAATGGAGTTTTATTTTACAAGAGAAAAAATTGAGATACTTTTAAAAGAGAATCCCGCTGCTAAAGGAATTATCATCAGCCAGGAAATTAAGGTCAGGCAAACCGCCGATAAAGAAATAATCAATGTGGTGGAAATTAAAGCTACAGCTGATAATGGCGGGCAAAAAATGAGAGCCATGTCCATTCAAACCCTTGAAAGTGTAGATGGGTGCCCCAGCCCTCCCGGTTGTTGATTTGTGAGGCATAAAAATATTGATAGCAGGAAAACTTATAATCCGTGAAAATACTTACAGAGCTTTTAAACATTTTGGACAGCATCGGGCCTGCTTTTGCCGGCATTTTCCTTTTGTATAACAGAAAGAACCTTTCCAGTGAAATGATACTGATCACTATTTTCTGCCTGGTTCAACTTGTCTGCAATTCTATTGCTACAGCCATAGATTGGGCCGATGGAAATAATTACTGGGTATATAAAATAAATTTTACGGCAAGCTTCCTTGTTATACTTTACCTATTTGCGAAAAAGCTGGTTCATTTAAAGTCTGCCACTCTTTATACGTTATTGGCCTTTTACCTGGCCATTTCATTGTACCTGATGAAAAACGGTGATGGTGTTTCTCACTTCAACGGTTTGAGCGCTGCCATTGAAAGTATCGTTATTGTTAGTCTTTGCCTCTACTTTTTTTACTCAAAACTCATTAATACTTCCGAAGAAATAAGCATCCCGGAAACAAGTATTTTTTGGTGCGTGGTAGGAATTTTCACATATTATGCCGGAGCATTTTTTATATTTATATCTTATAGATACCTGATCCATACGGATATCAGTACAGTTGGTGTGCTATGGCGTTTTCATAATATTTTACTGTTTATCTGCAGCCTGTACATAAGTTATGGAGTTTTATGCAAAAACTATCGAACGATATTGTCATAATACTTAGTGCTTCTGTATTCCTGCTATTGATCACTTTATTTATTGTTGTTCTGCTCATGGCTTATAAGCGCAGAGATTACAAACATTTGAAGGAAAAGAGGCTGTTAGAAGAAGACTTTAACAACCAACTGCTGCGCTCACAAATAGAAGTGCAGGAACAAACATTTTCCCAGATTGGGAAAGAACTGCATGATAATGTAGGGCAGCTGCTCAGCACTTCGCGGATGCTGATTGGACTTGCCGAGCGTAGCCTCAGAAAGCCACCGGATACACTGATCACAGCCAATGCCACATTAGGTAAAGCTATTAATGAAATAAGGAACCTGTCTAAATCTCTTGATAAAGAATGGTTGTCGCAGCTTAACCTGCTTGAAAACCTTAAAACGGAGGTTATGCGGATCAATGGTTCTGGTGTGATCAATGCAGCGCTCCATATTCAATATGAGCCTTCGCTCCCTTCCTCCAAACGGATCATTCTTTTCAGGATCATACAGGAAGCTATACAAAATGCCTTAAAGCATAGTGGTTGCAGCAATCTCGGCATCAGTATTATTAAGAAGAAGGAAAATGTTGAAATCAATATATTTGATGATGGCACCGGAATGAAGCCGGAGATCATGAAAAAAGGAATGGGGCTGGCCAATATGTTATACCGGGCAAAGCTATTAGGAGGCCATATTGTATATAAATCTTCGGATAAAGGAACAAGAGTTATTATATTTATACCCGATAAACCAGAAAAAGATGAAAACCAGGATAGCCCTCGTAGATGATCATCAGCTTTTTTTAAAGTCTCTTAGCCTGATGCTGGAAAGCTTTAAAGTCTATCAGGTTGTGCTGGAAGCATCAAATGGAAAAGACCTGCAGGAAAAGCTTGGAAAAATAAAGGAGCTGCCTGAAATTATACTAATAGACGTAAATATGCCTGTAATGAACGGTATTGAAACTGCAAAATGGCTATCTGAAAACTATCCTCAGATAAAACCTGTAGCCCTTTCAATGAATGCAGACGATAATGCTATCATTTCCATGTTTAAGGCCGGATGCTGCGGGTACCTGCTTAAGGATACACACCCTAATGAGCTTGAAAAGGCATTGGATGAAATTAGCAGGAAAGGCTTCTATAATGCAGATGCCGGGAACATCAACTTCAGGCGTATTTTGATGAAAGCAGATGAGAAGGAAGATATACAGATTTCACCTAAGGAAATGATCTTCCTGCAATACGCCTGTAGCGACCTTACCTATAAGCAAATTGCTACTGAAATGTATCTGAGCGAGCGAACCATAGACGGATACCGTGAATCGTTATTTAGAAAATTTAATGTGCAAAGCCGTGTAGGGCTTTGCCTTGAGGCACTTAGAAAAGAATTTGTAAAATTGTAATCATATCTATTTTTATACTAAAACTGAAACATCATGGCAACTAAAGAAACCCTCTCCGTAAGAAAAACACCTTTCTACCTGTTCCTTATATTATTAGGCTTTTTGCTGTTTTACGTGTTTGACTATGTAAGGGATAGGGGCAAACCCGGCACATCCAATGATACTGTACCAACTAAAGCAAGCCGTATACCTGCCGATACGGCAAAGCTTTATATGGAAAATTACCTTAAAGACCAGGCGAGCCTGGAACCTGAATACAGGATGGTAACAAAGAAAGACGAGCAGTTGCGCGGTTTCTGGTTATCAAAGGCAGCCCTGGACAGTATTGATAAAAGTGTAAAACGAGCAGGCGCTAAAACCGATGTTGTGGGTTATAGCATTTTCTTTGGTAAACCCAACGGAAATGATAAACGCAGGATATATAACCTGGTAGTAAGGGGCAGCATCAAAAATAGCGTGAACACTGAGAAAAGAGCTATGTCATCGAATAAAGGTGATGTGATAGATGAAGGTGATTATTTTGATTCTATTGACCCCTGTCCTTCACGCTGTGGCGAAGGGTCTCCAACAGATATAGTACAATAAAAATTGTGTACTTTGGTATGTTATTATGACGCCCAGATTCATTTTATACCTCATATTATTACTTTGTGTATTTCTGCTGGGGCTGCTCAATTTTAAAAAACTGAGCAGCCCTTATAAGCTGTTAACAGTATTTATCTTCATTACTTTTTTAAGCGAGTCTCTAACCCGTTATTTCGCAAAAGAATACCGGAACAGTTTTCCTGTATATCATGTGTACTACCCCATTCATTATTTTTTTATTACATCATTCTACATTTTTTTTCTCCAACGGCTTAGAACAGCTTTGTCCTGGTCCTGGGTTGCATTTGTGGTATTAACTTTTTTTAATGTCATTTTTTTTCAAAGCCCTTTTCAATTTGCCTCAAACATCATCCTGGTTTCAAGTATTATTTATGTTTTTTGCGCTTTATTGCTATTTAAAAATATGTTGGGCCAAACAAACGAAACACCGTTATTAAAGCAAGGTCTCTTCTGGTATAATACCTCAACTCTTATTATTTACGTATTTACTTTTTTTTGCTGGAGTTTTTACAATATACTTTTAAAAGTCAACAGTACAACTGCGCTTACCACTATCATTTATTTTTTAGGAATGCAATATTATTTGGTAACCGGAATAGCTATCTATTTAGATAGCAGACGTAATAAAAAAGTTATGAATGCAGGATAATATTTCCGAAATATATGTTTTTATAATTACGGGTATTCTCCTGTTTGGTTTGCTTGCGGGGTTTATTATCTTCTTTGTGATTACCTATTATAAAAAGCAGCAGGAAAATGCAAAAGAGAAACATTTACTGCAAACAAAATTTAATGAGGACCTGCTAACAAGTACGATTGAAATCCAGGAAAAAGCTTTTGATGACATCAGCAGAGAATTGCACGATAATATCGGTCAGCAGCTATCAGCCGCATCCATCTATCTTAACCTGCTGCTGCAGGAAAACGATAATGCCGGTAATACAAAACTTCAGTCGTGCCGGGATATTATTACAGACAGCCTGCAGGACCTGAGGCATATATCCCAGACTTTGTTGGGTGAAAAAATAAGGACAACGGGTATTATTCATTCTGTTCAGCTGGAAATAGATAAAATAAATAAACTGGGCATATGTACAGGAACACTCAAGACAACGGATATGCCGGTTTCTCTCGATCCTAAAAAGGAAATCATTTTATTCAGGATTATACAGGAAGCGATCAGCAATGCCACCAAACATGCACCCGGCTGCAACATTGAAATCTCCATAAACGCGCAGCCCGATAGCCTTAGGGTATATATAAAAGACAATGGCAAAGGCTTCCTGCCGGAAAACATTCAGGAATCGGGTATCGGTTTGATGAATATGAAAAGCAGGGCAAAAACCATTGGCGCAAGCTATGAGCTTAAAAGCACAAAAGGAACAGGTACAACAATTGAAATAGGCCTGGGTTATTAAAAAACATTCAAGCTTTTTTTGAGCAGATGATTCCGTTTGCTATCTTTATCAAACCATGACGGGGCATTTCAAAATTAAATATCCGGTAACCCTTTGGGCATTCCTGTTTTTTTTCAGCAAAGCATTTAGCCAACAGACCGGTTTCTCTGTTGAGTCCATTTCTTATTTGCCGCAGGTATTCTACAAAACATTTGACAGGGATTTACCTATATATAATGGCCGGCTTTTCAGCGGCTATCCCTCCAGCATCAAGGGTACTGCATTTTTCAACGATATACAAAAAGAAATAGGGACAGCTGTTTATGATGGGGTAGCATATAAAAATCTGCCCTTAATGTACGATGTCAATGCTGATGAACTGATTGTACGCAGTGATGATAACCTGCCCTATATCCTGTCCAGTGACAGGGTATCTGCATTTACATTCCGGGATCTTACTTTTATGAGAATTGACAATAACATCATTCCGAAAGGATTTTACCAGGTACTGGAACAGGGTACGCTGACATTGCTTTGTAAAAGACGGAAAATAATAAAGGAATCCATAGTAGGCATGAGCCTTGAACGTGATTTCCTGGTTACAGACAAGTTTTATATATTGAAAGATAACAGATTCTATCCCGCCACTTCCAGGAAAACATTTTATAAAACAATTAAAGAAAAAAAGCAGTTGGTTGCAAAAGCGCTAAGGTCTCAGAATATGAGGTTTAAGAACGATCCCGAGGCTTTTATAACAACAGGCATTCATATTTACAACCAGCAACGATAAATGCGAACAGCGCTATACCTTTTCCTATCCGTACTTTTGGCAATATCCTGCCAGAACTATTGCAATGCTCAAAATTTGCCGGCTGTTTCGGGCAGGTATGAAAAAACAGGAGCTGAAGATTTTTTTAAGGACCTGGAAAAACAAACAGGCTTCTATTTTTACTACGATACCGCCCAGCTCGATTCGTTATATATAGATATACTTATAGAAAATGAGCCGCTTGATGTGGCGTTAAGCAAAGCGCTTCAGCCTACGCTGCTGAAATCGGGTATAGATGCCGCTGATAAAAAAGTGTATATTACCAGCAGGGTGACTATGCTTACTGCTTTACCGGCCGGTTTTTATACTAAAACAGGTATTACAGGAGTAACTGCGGATATTACAGACTATGGTTTTGATGGTAAAAGCCGGAAAGCTATTGCCGAAAATAAAATACATGAAATTGGTAATAAAAATGCCCCCTTTAAACCTGCCGTGCTTTTGAGCGGGGTAATAAGGAGTGTACGTACCGGGGAACCGTTTCCGAATGTTTCAATCCTGGTGGATGATACTTATTCTGCTATCTCAGATACTTACGGAAATTATTCGATCAATATCCCGCCGGGCAAACATGAGCTTCATATCATTGGCTTTGGTATAAGAGAAACTCATTTAACCCTGCAGGTTTATGCTGACGGCAGAATGGACATAGACTTACAGGAGCAGATACCAACACTTAAAGAAGTAGTAGTATCATCTGCACGTACAAGAAATGTAAGAAATATCCAGATGGGGGTTTCGCGTTTATCCATTGATGAAATAAAAAGAGTACCCACTGTTTTTGGTGAAACGGATATTTTACGAGTGATAACTACTTTACCTGGTGTAAAAACAGTAGGTGAAGCCAGTACAGGCTTCAATGTGAGAGGGGGATCGGCTGATCAGAACCTTATATTATTTAACGAAAATACTATTTACAATCCTTCGCATTTTTTTGGGATGTTCTCGGCTTTCAATCCTGAGATTGTAAAAGACGTGGAACTATATAAAAGCTCTGTCCCGGCAAAATATGGAGGAAGGCTTTCATCAGTTTTAGATATCAACAGCAGGGAAGGAAATAAAAAGAAAATATCCGGTTCGGCCGGCATAGGACTTGTCACCAGCCGGTTACAGCTCGAAGGACCTATCGTAAAAGACAAAACGTCTTTCATTTTCGGAGGTCGCACTACTTATGCCAACTGGCTTATCGACCTGTTACCGGATGAGTACGACAAAAGCAGGGCTTCGTTCCAGGATCTCAATCTGGGCATTACCCACAATATAGACAGTAACAATAATATCTACTTCAACGGGTATTATAGCCGCGATCAGTTTAAACTGAATCAGGATACTACTTATGGCTATGCTAACCGTAACTTTTCTTTGAAATGGCAACATCGCTTTTCCAGAAGGTTGCAGGGTGAAATAATAGGCGGTTATGATTATTATAAATATGATATCAAGAGCGGAGAAAACTATGTAAATGCCTTTAAATTATTTTTTGATATCAGGCAGTATTTCGGGAAGATCAATTTTGTGTATTACCACAGCCAAAAGCATGGTTTTGATTTTGGATTGAATACCGTAGCGTATAAGCTGCAGCCTGGTACTTTTGAGCCGCTCAACTCTAATTCGTTTGTAAGGCCCGATACTGTTAACACTGAAAGGGCACTGGAAAATGCACTATACTTTTCCCACCGCTTTACTCCTACCAATAAACTATCTTTTACAACCGGTTTGCGGTATTCATTCTATTCCTTCCTGGGACCTCAATCAGTTAGCTATTATGCCGAAGGACAACCTTTGACTGATGATACCAGGCAAAGCACCATACATTATGCCAAAGGAAAATTTATTAATAATTACCACGGACCAGAGATAAGGTTTACATTACGATATGCCTTTACACCTGATTTTTCTGTAAAGGCGGGATACAATACACAAAGACAGTACATACACCTGCTGTCTAATACAACTGCCATCTCTCCCACTGATATATGGAAACTAAGCGATCCTAATATTAGGCCGCAACAAGGCGATCAGTTATCTCTGGGCTTCTATAAAAATTTCCGTTCCAACACTATTGAAACATCTGTAGAAGCTTATTATAAAAATATAAAAGACTATCTTGATTATAAGCCGGGCGCTAATTTGCTCATGAATCATAATATTGAAACGGATGTTATAAGAACAAAAGGCAAGGCCTATGGTATTGAGCTGTTAATTAAAAAGCCCGTAGGTAAGCTTAATGGGTGGGTAGGCTATACTTACTCCCGTATTCTGTTAAGATCAGCCGAAGCGGGTTTGGGCAGCATGGTAAACAATGGAGACTTTTATCCTGCTAACTACGACAAACCGCATGACTTCGTTCTTGCAGGAAACTTTCGTATCAACCATCGCTTTAGCCTTTCCTTAAATTCAACTTACAGTACCGGACGACCCATAACCTATCCGATAGGTAAGTTTTATTATGAGGGTGCGGAACGTGTTTTATATTCCGACAGGAATCAATACCGTATCCCCGATTATTACCGTACAGATTTTGCAATGAACATAGATGGCAACCATAAGGTGCATCAAAAAACACATAATTCATGGACCATTGGCGTGTATAATATGCTGGGAAGGCGAAATCCTTATTCAGTATATTTCGTCACGGAAGGTGGACGAGTAAATGGGTACCAGCTATCTATTTTCGGAAGCGCCATACCTTTTATCAATTACAATATTCGTTTTTAAAATGTCCAAAATATTTAACATAATCTGGATATTCCTGCTGCCGGCTTTTTTCGCCGGATGTAAGGACATATATTTACCCGACATTCCATCAAGCGCCACTAACTTCCTGGTTGTGGAAGGAGTTTTAAATGCAGGGAATGAGCCTACTACTATAACAATTACAAGAACGTATGATATAGATGGAAATATAGGTAATTTACGGGGAGAGCCCAATGCTATAGTAACCGTTGAAGGCAATGACAATTCAACCAGGCCATTGACTATGACCAGCGCTGGCACTTACCAAAGCAACAACCTGGTATTATCAGCAAATAATGAATACAGGCTAAGGATCAAAACCATTGATGGCAAAGAATATCTTTCCAGCTATGTAAAAGTGAAAGCCTCCCCGGAAATTGATAGCGTCAGCTATAAGCGCCTGGATGGCGACTTGCAGCTATACGTAAATACGCACGACCCGGCAAATAATACCCGCTACTATAAATGGAGCTATGAGGAAACCTGGGAAATTAACAGCTCCTATAACTCCACACTTATTTACGATAAAGATCATCCCCAATTAGTAAGGGAAAGAACACCGTCTGAGCTTATATTCAGATGTTGGAAATATAGTAAATCCAATAAGATACTCTTTGGAAGCTCTGCAAAACTTACCTCCGACATTATTTTTGAACAACCGCTGAACCTGATACCAAATGGTGATGAGCGCTTATCAGTAAAGTATAGCATTCTTTTAAAGCAATATGCCATGGATAAAGATGCTTATGAATTTTTTGACCTGATGAAAAAAAATACAGAATCTTTAGGTAGTATTTTTGATGCGCAACCTTCTGAAATAAGGGGAAATATTCAATGTGTTACTAACCCGGACGAAATAGTGATCGGGTATATATCAGCGAGTACAGTCACCCAAAAGCGCATATTCATCAACCGTCCTGAAGGATGGAGTTTCAGGCAGTTGTGTGATATTAAATTAGTACCTCCAAATCGGGACAGTATAGTTGTTTATCTTGCCAGTGGAGAGTACATTCCTTTATGGGAAGAGCCCAGGGAAAACGCTCCTGCTATTTTGGATTATGCTTCTTCAACCCCGGTATGCGTGGATTGCAGGGAAAGAGGGGGCAATCTTCAGCGGCCCGCTTATTGGTAAACAAAAATTATTGAAAACAGCATGTTGAGCAAATTGACATACATACAACAGTGGTTAAGTAGTATATTTTTATGCATATTTGTAGTAATATGTGCTGAGAGTAGGGCACAAACAACTTCATCATTTCAGCCGGTTAAAGAAGAAAGCGTATCTGTATATACCGACAAATCCTCTTACCTGGCTGGTGAAATAGTATGGTTTAAAGCTTTTTTGAAAACAGGATCCGACACTGTTACTACCAATTTCAACAGTAGCAGGATACTATATGTTGAGTTATTAAATAATGAAGGTAATCCGGTTGCGCAGGCAAAAATAGATCTCAC
>JASGDI010000200.1:0-49861 GCA_049841335.1 Niabella sp.
ATTTACTGGAGTGAACAAAAGCAGGCCATCGTCCACAGCTATGTAAATGGCAAACCAACGGATCATGTAACACGCTATGCAAATATGTTTGCCATCTTTTTTGATTATTTGAATAACGATCAGAAGAAAAATATTCTAAACTCGGTTTTATTAAATGATAAAGTACCGCCCATAACAACGCCGTATATGCGCTTTTACGAAATGGAAGCATTGTGCGCCCTAGGTGAGCAAAATTATGTAACCAAAGAAATGAAATCCTATTGGGGCGGTATGTTGAAGCTGGGTGCTACTTCTTTTTGGGAAGAGTATAACCCTAAAAAGACCGGCGCTGAGCATTACGCTATGTACGGAAGAAAGTATGGTAAAAGCCTTTGCCATGCCTGGGGGGCCAGCCCGTTGTATTTGCTGGGTAAATATTACCTCGGTGTTAAGCCAACAGGAGCAGGTTACAGCACTTATACCATAGAGCCGGCTTTAGGCGGATTAAAATGGATGGAAGGAAAAGTACCAACCCCAGCCGGCAATATTGAAATGTATTGCAGTACCAGCAACCTTAAGATCAGTTCACCTGTAGGATTGGGTAAATTGATATTGAAAAGTAAAAAAGCGCCTAAATGCAGGGAAGGAAATTTTATTAGTAAAGGCAATGGCGTATATGAGCTGGATATTGAAAAAAATAAGCAATATAATATAACGTACCAGGCATTGCAGTAGTGTTGGCGGGCAAGTAGCGCGAACAAAATGAGCGCCCATTCTGATTGGACACTATACCTAAACTGGGTTTATAAAAAATACAACGATGAAAAATTTAAAGTCCGTTTTATTATTTGGAGGAATGCTATGCCTTGCTATTGCGCAGGCGCAAACCGCACTCGTAAATACTTCTCAAAGCAGGTATGCCCGGTTATCTGGGGTAGGTATGGGGGATGTGCATTTTTCCGGTGGTTTCTGGAAAGAGCGTTTTGATGTGGCAAAAAATGAAATGGTGCCAACATTGTGGCGAACCTATAGCAGCGATACCATCTGCTATTCCTTCCAGAACTTTAAAGTAGCGGCAGGTTTGCAGGACGGGCGTTTCAGAGGTCCCTCTTTTCACGATGGGGACTTTTACAAAACCCTGGAAGCACTGGCAGCTATGTACGCTGTAACGAAAGATAAGCAGCTGGATATATGGCTGGATGAGGCCATTGCTGTGATTGGCAAAGCACAAAGGCCTGATGGGTATATCTACACTAAAAATATCATCGAGCAAAAGCAATCGGGGGAGGATAAAATGTTTGATGATAAGCTGAGCTTTGAAGCATACAATTTCGGGCATTTAATGACGGCAGGCTGTGTGCATTATCGTGCTACGGGGAAAAGAACCCTGCTGGATATTGCCACCAGGGCTGCTGATTTCCTGATAGGATTTTATAATACAGCTACGCCGGAGCAGGCACGTAATGCGATCTGTCCTTCACATTATATGGGCCTGGCCGAGTTGTATCGTACTACGCAGCAAAAAAAATACCTGGATCTTTTAATTAAGCTGGTTGATATACGAGGTACTGTAGAAGGAACTGATGATAATAGTGATCGTGCACCTTTCAGGGATATGCAGAAAATTGTAGGACATGCGGTAAGAGCTAATTACTTAATGGCTGGTGTTGCAGATCTGTATGCCGAAAACGGCGATGTTACTTTAAAGGCTACGCTGGATAAGCTCTGGAACAATGTTATTCTTACCAAAATGTATGTAACCGGAGGATGTGGCGCATTATACGAAGGGGTTTCGGTGGATGGTACTTCATATAAGCCGGATACGGTGCAACGTGTGCATCAGTCTTATGGAAGAGATTTCCAGTTGCCGAATATTACCGCATATAATGAAACCTGTGCCAATATTGGCAATGTGCTTTGGAATTACCGCATGTTCCTGCTTACGGGCGAAGAGCGTTATATGGATATAGTGGAGCTTACTTTATTCAATAGTGTTTTAAGCGGCGTAAGTATGAATGGTAAAGATTATTTCTATACCAACCCTTTAGCGCATTCGCATAATTTTCCCTACCAGATGCGCTGGTCGGGCGGACGCATCCCATACATAGCCAAGTCTAATTGCTGCCCGCCGAATGTTGTAAGAACCATTGCCCAGATAGGAGATTACATGTATAGTATCGGTAAAGATGGATTGTATATTAATACTTTCAGCAGCAATACCCTGAATACCCGGCTGGCCGATGGTTCTGCAATCTCTATCGAACAGCAAACGGCCTATCCATGGGATGGAAAAGTAGTGATAAAAATAAAAAATGCGCCCAATAAAGAGCTGCCCGTACATATACGAATACCAGGCTGGTGCGGGAAGGCAACAATACAGGCAGGTGGCCGGTTAATGAATGAGAAAGGAGGACAGTACAAAACAGTAACCAGGCGATGGAAGGCCGGCGATGAAATTATTTTAAATATGGAAATGCCCGTGAAAATGCTGGAAGCAAATCCCCTGGTGGAAGAGGCCCGTGGCCAGGTAGCTGTGAAGCGGGGGCCTGTAGTGTATTGCGTGGAATCAAATGATCTTCCGGGTAAGGATATTTTCAACCTAGTGCTGCCGGTCAATACTGTTTTTAAGCCTGTTCCGGAAAAAATTGATAATAGCAATGTGATGGCCTTAACGGGCGAGGCCCGCATGATAAACACTGAAAGCTGGAAAAATGTTTTATACCGTCCAGTGAACGATAACCTGCAACCGGTACAGGTAAAGCTGATACCCTATTTTGCATGGGCAAATCGTGGACAGTCTGATATGTCTGTTTGGATGCCTTTGATGCGATGAAAAAATTTGTAAATAATATTATGAAACTTATTTTTCCAATATTGCTTTTACTTTTTTTTCATGTAACATCATTGGCTCAGGAGCCAAGGAAGAACTCTCCTTTTGATTTTCGGATGCCCGGAATAAGGAATCGAAATATTGATTTTCCAACAGATACTAGCGGACAGCCATCTTGGTGTAAACGTCATGATAGTATATTAAACAGACAACTTGTTCTTGAAAAAGATTTTGATTTTCGTTTTCAATTAAAACAATATTATTTACAATCAAACTTTGACAATGTATTTGTATTGACCTTAAAAAATAACAAATGGAAGGCTCAGTATTTTACAACCACTGTAAAACTTGCAGCAGATAATATGAATCCTAAGATTGAATTCGTTGAACAGCCGGATATTGAACAGTCGGGTGTTGATCAATTATGGGAGTTGTTAGTTCAGAATAATATATTAACCCTGCCCAATCAAAATAGTTTCAGAAAGAAAATGAAGGCGTATGTTATAGATACAACAAATTTCAGTATTAGCGAAAGTTATACAGATGTGGTTGATGGTGTGTTATATGAGTTTGACCTTCTAACGCCTAAAAAACAAAGACACTATGCGTATGCTAACCCCAATGAACACTTTAAAAACTACCCTTTTGTGAAAGAATTAGCAGACGCAATATTGAATATTGCACTCATTAGGAAATTTCTAAAGCAACCGATATATGCATTCTAATATTTGAAGCGGAAAATAAATATGGAAAGAATATTTGCCACATACTATATCGAAACGCCCTACGACCCGGTGAAAGCTGCTGCTGTATTGGCAGGAGAGCAGTCTTCAGGAACATTTGTAGCAGTACCTGGCGAAACGGAAGAATTAAAGCAGCGCTTTGCTGCACGTGTTGAAGATGTAAGGCATCTTAAAACAGTGGATCAGCCGGCCATACCGGGCGCTGTCAGCAGTACAGGTAAGTACCATCGGGCTATTGTTAAAGTATCATGGAGTATAGAAAACTTTGGTTATAACCTCCCGGTGATGATCTCCACTTTACAGGGTAATTTATATGAGATTACACAGTTTACCGGTTTGAAGCTGATGGACATTGATTTCCCCGGTTCTTTCGGCAGTCATTTTAAAGGTCCGGAGTTTGGAATTGAGGGATGCAGGAAGCTGGCAGGCGTTTCGCAAAGGCCGCTTATAGGTACTATCATCAAACCTTCCGTTGGCCTTACGGTGGAAGACACGGCAGCAATGGTAAAAACATTAGCTGAAGCTGGTATAGATTTTATTAAAGATGATGAATTGTTATCTTCTTCTGCTAACTCAGCTTTTGAAGACAGGGTAGCTGCTGTTATGAAAGTGATCAATGATCATGCGGATAAAACGGGTAAGAAAGTAATGTATGCTTTTAACCTTAGCGGCGAGGCAGATGAAATGCTGTCAAGGTATGAAACGATTCTGCAGTATGGAGGCACCTGTGCTATGGTAAGTGTTAATAGTGTAGGACTGAGTGCTGTGAAGAAAATTTGCGATCAGCGCCGGTTAGCTATACATGCGCATCGCAACGGATGGGGCATGCTTACCAGGCACCCTTTGCTGGGTATAGATTTCAGGGCTTACCAGAAAATATGGCGCCTTACAGGTGTGGATCAGCTGCATGTAAATGGTATTCAAAATAAGTTTTGGGAAACCGATGATAGCGTAGTCGCTTCTATCGAATCCTGTCTCACGCCGATGTTTGACCATAAAAATATATTGCCTGTTGTTTCGTCTGGCCAATGGGGCGGACAGGCATTTGAAACCTGGCGCCGTACACAAACACAGGACCTGTTATATATGGCCGGTGGTGGTATTATGGCCCATCCAATGGGAGCAGCGGCCGGTGTTGTGGCTTTACAGCAGGCCTGGAAAGCCGCTGTGGAGGGTCTTTCGCTGGAAGAAGCAGCTAATCAGTACCCTGAGTTTTGCAAAAGCGTTGAAAAATTTGGAAATAAATAAAATATGCCTGTTAATAATAACCTGCTTCTGGCTTTTTACGGCGATGATTTTACCGGTTCTACAGATGCATTAGAATTTATCTGTAAAGCCGGTGCAAAGGCCGTATTATTTATAGAACCTCCTGACGCAGCGGTATTAAATAAATTCCCGGGGCTGGACGTGATTGGTATTGCAGGTAAAACGAGGGCATTGCCGGCTGATGAGATGGAGCAGGTGCTGAATGAGGCATTTCAAAAAATGAAAGTATATAACGCAAGGCATATACATTATAAGGTTTGCTCTACATTCGATTCTTCACCGCAAACAGGTAGCATTGGGCGTGTGCTGGATACAGGTGCAGCAGTTTTTCAGAACAGGCCGGTGCCAATTTTAGGAGGTACTCCTTCATTGGGCAGGTACTGTGTTTTTGGTAACCTGTTCGCTAAAATGGGTATTGGCAGTAACGGGTCTGTCTATCGCCTGGACAGGCATCCTTCTATGCGTAACCATCCTGTAACGCCTGCTGATGAAAGCGACCTGAGGTTGCACCTGCAAAAGCAAACCTGTAAAAAGCTGGCATTAATGGATATACTTCAATTGCAAAAACCGGTGAATGAGTGGAATAATGGAGTTGATACTGAAGAGGCAGTCTTGCTTGATGCTATTGATGAAGAGCAGCTGGTTAAAATTGGTGAATGGCTGGATGCTGAAGCGATGAAAAAAGGACCTTCTTTTTTTTCAATTGGATCCTCTGCTGTCGAAATGGCGCTAGGCAATTATTGGAACGGGACAGGTCAGCTGGATGCTGCAACTAATTGGAACCCGCCGGGAAAGGCAGAACCGCTCCTCGTGGTTTCAGGAAGTTGTTCGCCGGTTACAGCCGCACAGATTGCCTGGGCCAAGGCAAATGGTTTTGAAGAAGTGATCCTGGATGCTATAGGTGTTGGTAACGATGCAACATTAGGAAAAAGTGTTGCTGCGGCAAACGATTATTTACGTCTGCAAAAAAATGTGATAGTACATACCGGTGATAAAAATGAGATAAATCTTTCTTCAGAGAAGTTAGGAACGGCGCTGGGTGAAATAGCCAGGCGAATGGCAGAACAGTATGCCTTAAAACGGGTAGTGATTGCCGGGGGCGATACCAGCAGCTATGCGGCAAGGGCAATGGAAATAGATGCGGTGGAAATGATGGCTCCGTTAGTGAGCGGCGCTCCTCTTTGTAAAGCCTTGTCGAAAAACAAAGCTATAGACGGCCTGGAAGTGAATTTTAAAGGCGGGCAGGTAGGATCCGAAAATTATTTTGGAATATTAAGGAATGGACGAGTAGGAAATAATGAGTAGGAACCGGGGAAGCCCAGCTATTAACTACTGCATACTATCCCTAAAATAAAAAAAGAGATATGGAAAAAATAAAAAGCAATGGAGGTAAAACATTAGGCTTAGTGCATACATCTGCAACACTGGTACCTGTGTTCGATGAGCTTTGCAAAAAGTATTTACCGGGCGTTAAAGTATTTAACATTGTTGATGACAGCCTTATTAAAAATACTATTGCCTGTGGCGAATTAACGCCGCAAACATCTAAAAGGGTTGTGGGCTATGCAGCTTCGGCAGAAGAGGCCGGTGCAGATTATATTATGTTTACCTGCTCCTCTATTGGCCCTGCGGTAGAAACAGCAGCTACTTTGTCTGGTGTGCCTGTATTGCGCGTGGATCAGCCTATGGCGGATAAAGCAGTAACCATTGGGAAAAAAATAGGTGTAATAGCTACTTTGTCTACTACCTTGGAGCCAACCTGTGATCTGGTAAAGAGGCGTGCTATTGCTGCGGGTAAAGAAATAGAGCTTATATCAAGATTATGTGATGGAGCTTTTGAAGCGTTAATGAGCGGTGATGCCCAAACGCATGATACTATTGTTGCAACTGCTTTAAAACAGTTGTCAACCGAAGCCGATGTAATTGTTTTAGCCCAGGCTTCTATGGCCCGTGTGGTATCTGCCTTGCCTGAGGAAGATAAAAAAGTACCTGTTCTGGCAAGCCCGCCGCTTGCGATGGAATATCTTACTACCGTATTACAATAACAAACAATGGTGTTCATGCAAAAAGTCTATAGATTCAGTTTATGGGTTTGTGGTATAGCAGCTGTACTGCTTATTATTTCATTATTAACGCGACAGGCAGAGCTGGGTAAGTCTTTCGCTGTGCTTACATCGGTTACGCTGGCTTTGGGGCTGGGGGCTGTTACGCCACTTAAAGGATATCAGTATACAGCTTGGATCATTGCTGCAGTAGTGGCTGGTATGTTATATCCCCAGGCTTTTATGAGCTGGGGCGATGTTAACCTGCGTGATAAAACGTTGATACTGGTGATTATCCAGCTGGTAATGTTTGGTATGGGTACCCACATGAGTCTGAAAGATTTTAGCGGACTGGGATCTACGGGAAAGGGCGTAATAGTGGGATTACTTTGTCATTTCTCTATCATGCCTTTAATGGGTGTGCTGCTTGCCCGTGTGTTTCATTTTGAACCGGAAATAGCCGCAGGTATTATACTTATTGGCAGCTGCAGCAGCGGACTGGCTTCTAATGTTATGGTGTACCTTGCAAGGGCCAACCTTATATTATCAGTAATTGTAACAGCAATGGCTACACTGGTTGCCCCGTTTTTAACACCACTGTTGATGAAGACTTTTGCCGGCACTTTAATAGAAGTGAAGTTTGTGGATATGATGATTGAAATTATTAAAATTGTTATAGTGCCTATAGGCGCTGCATTATTACATGATTATTTAAAACATGCTATTGCTGAAAGGAAGCGCAAAGTGTATATCGCGGCTGTGGTTTGTGCTGTATATGCTTTAGTGGTTTTACTTTGGGGGTACCGGTATTTTGAAATGAACAGTGCTTCTCATGCAGCCTTACAATCTCTTGAGCTATCCGGTTTTTTGGCAAGTGCAGTGGTGGCAGGCGTTTTATATAACCGGTTGTACAGGGTATATCCAAATATTGATAAGCTCATGCCTTTTATATCAATGTTTGGTATTATTTATTTTACAACGGTTACAACGGCTGCCGGTCGTGATAACCTGATGAAAGTCGGCTTTTTATTATTTATTGCTTCTGTAATACACAATGCAGCAGGTTATTTCTTCGGCTATTGGTTCAGCCGTTTATTCGGGCTGGATAAAAATTCGAGCCGCACAGTGGCTTTTGAAGTGGGCTTGCAAAACGGTGGTATGGCAAGCGGCCTTGCAGGTGCTATGGGTAAACTGGGAACAGTGGGCCTTGCGGCTGCAGTATTCAGTCCCTGGATGAACATCAGCGGAAGTATATTAGCCAATTACTGGAGACGCAGGCCTGTTGAAAATAAGGATAAGCAAAAAGAAGATTAAATGGAAACGATTAATAGATTTTCTATATACACAGCGAAGGCCGCATTGAATAAACCCATTGCAGATGCTACGCATACACTTACAGAAATATCTTTTATTGTATTAAGGTTACATCTGCAAAATGGTATTGCAGGGGAATCTTATCTTTTGAGTTTTCAATATAGCCCGCATGCTATTGCCGGTGCACTGAAGGATGTGGCAGCAATGGCTATTGGGGAGAACGCCAGCGATACCGTATCGGTTTACAAAAAAATAGATAGGGCAAATGAATATTTCGGTAATGAAGGGATTAACAGGTGGGCGCAAGCTGCTGTAAATATTGCCATGTGGGATGCCTGGGCAAAAACCTTACAACAACCTGTATGGAAAGTTTTAGGGGCTAATCATTTTAAAGTGCCTGTTTATGGCAGCGGCGGCTGGCTGTCTTATACTACGGATGAGCTGATAGATGAAGTAAGTACCTACAAAAAGCGTGGCTTTAACGCTGTAAAAATAAAAGTAGGTAAACCAGACTGGAAAGAAGACCTGGAACGTTTAGCCAAAGTACGGGAAGCCGTAGGCAATAGCATTGGTATTATGATGGATGCCAACCAGGGCATGACAGTTCCCAATGCTTTGCAATTGGCACGTGCAGCACGCAGTCTGCATATTCACTGGTTTGAAGAACCCATTGATCATACTGATTTTCAGGGGTACCAGTTGTTAAAGAACCAGGCAGGTATTTCATTGGCTATGGGAGAGCGTGAGTATTCAACCCTTCCTTTAAGAGAGCTGGTAAAGCTGAATGCGATTGATATCTGGCAGCCTGATATATTGAGGTTGGGGGGAGTAGAAGCATGGAGGAACAGCGCTGCCCTGGCGCTGGCACATAATATTCCTGTGCTTCCACACTATTATAAAGATTATGATGTGCCTTTGCTCTGCACAGTTTCCAATGGGGTGGGTGCAGAGTCGTTCGATTGGATTGATCCGCTTATAGATCATCCCCTTGCCATAGAAAATGGTTTTGCGGTTCCCCATAATAGGTCCGGATGGGGTTTTTCATTTAAAGACGAATATTTAACAGAGATATGATGATGAGAATTATAATTATTGCATTATTATTTATTACAGGCAATGTATGTGCACTGGCGCAGCTGGTAGATAAAACCCCTGCTGCTGTTCCTAACGCACCTGAAGTATATAATACGGAACCTTATGAAGATCCCCTGGTAAGTGGTATTAACAGGGATCAGTCAAGGGCTACTGCATATTCTTATGCAAGTGTTGCCGACGCGCTTTCCAAAAGCCGGGAGCAAAGCGGCAGATTTTTGTCGCTTAACGGGGATTGGGATTTCAGCTTTGCGTTAAAGCCAGGTGATGAGCCTGCAGATTTTTATAAGCAAAAAGTTTCGGGCTGGAAGAAGATCCCTGTTCCTTCTAACTGGGAAATGCAGGGATATGATAAACCCATTTATAAAAGTGCTGTATATCCGTTCCGTCCGGTTAATCCGCCTTTTGTGCCCAAAGATTATAATGGGGTAGGCTGCTATCAGCGCTCTTTTACTGTTCCTGCCAACTGGAAGGATAAGAATGTCACTTTACATTTTGGTGGTGTAAGCTCGGCCTACAAGGTTTGGGTTAACGGTAAATTCTTAGGTTATGCAGAAGATAGTTTTCTTCCGTCAGAGTTTAATATAACACCCTACTTGCAGGATGGTGAAAATATTGTTTCCGTTTGGGTTATCCGCTGGAGCGATGGCAGTTTTCTGGAAGACCAGGACCAGTGGCGTTTAAGCGGTATTCACCGAGAAGTATACCTGATGGCCGAACCTAAATTACGCATTGCAGATTTTTTCTATCAGACTAAGCTGGATAAAAATTATGAAGATGCCATATTAAGCATTCGCCCGCGGCTGGAAAATCTTACAGGCAAAGAAGTTCCGGGCTTTGTTGTAAAAGCGCAGCTGTATGATGCAGACAATAAAACTGTTTTAAAAGATGCTTTAACAATCACTGCTGATGCAATCATCAACGAAATTCATCCGCGCCTCGACAGGGTGAAATTTGGTTTGCTGGAAACAACGATTGCCAGCCCTAAAAAATGGAGCACAGAAGAACCCAATCTGTATACTTTAGTGCTGAGCCTTGAAGACAGTACAGGAAATATATGGGAAGCCAAAAGTTGTAAGCTTGGTTTCCGGAGTGTGGAGTTCAGGAAAGCAGACAGTAAGCTTTTAATTAACGGAAAAGAAACCTACCTGTATGGTGTTAACCGGCCTGATCATCATCCTGAAAGAGGAAAGGCCTTGTCAAGAGAAGATATTTTGCAGGATGTAAAGACCATTAAGCAGTTTAATTTTAACTGTATCCGTTTAAGCCATTATCCAAGTGATCCTTATTTGTTAGACCTCTGTGATCAGTTTGGTATTATGGTTATAGATGAAGCCAACCACGAAACACATGGCCTGGGAGGAAAGCTGGATCATGACCCGCGCTGGACGGCAGCTTATATAGAACGTGTTTCCCGTATGGCACACCGCGATAAGAACCATCCTTCAATTATTATGTGGAGCCTGGGCAATGAAGCGGGCAGTGGCCCCAATCATGCGGCCATGGCGGGCTGGATAAAGGATTTTGATATAACCCGGCCACTGCATTATGAGCCGGCAATGGGAAGTCCGAAAGAAGAAGGTTATATTAATCCCTCAGACCCCCGTTACCTGAAAGCAAACGATCATTCGCATCGTATACAGAATCCCAAAGATCAATACTATATTGATGTGATCAGCCGTATGTACCCGGCATTATACACTGCGCCGCTGCTGGTGAATCAGCAAAATGGAGATAACAGGCCGATATTCTTTTGTGAATATGCACATGCAATGGGCAATAGCGCCGGCAACCTGAAAGATTTCTGGGACCAATGGCGCAGCCTGCCTCGTGTAATAGGCGGATGTATATGGGAGTATAAAGACCAGGGGCTGACAAAGTATGATGCTGCTACCGGCAAATCTTATTACGCCTATGGCGGTGATTTTGGCGAAAGATATTTTGACAACTTTACGATCAAAGGAATTGTTGTTGCAGATGGAAGGCCCAAAGCTGCCATGTATGAATGTAAACGGATATTTCAACCTGTTCAATGCGAATGGGCCGATGCTGCAAAGGGTTTGGTAAAAGTGAATAACCACAGTCCGGTTAAGAATGTGGCGGCTTACCAGGCATTGCTGCTGATCAGGGAGAATGGAGCAGTGGTAGCTACACATTTTTTACCTGCTATTTCATTAGCGCCAGATGATTCAACTATCATAGATGTTAAAAAATATTATCCGCGGTTTAAAAAGGATAAAGAGTATCATGCTGATATTGTTTTTCAGACCAAAGAAAATACCTCGTGGGCTGATAAAGGCTTTGTGATAGCCAGCAATCAATTAGCCTTGACACCCCTGGTACAGCAGGATCTTGTAAAGAATACAGTGCAGTTTACAGAAAATGCCTCTTCTTTTATGGCTCAGGCTAAAGGTGTTTCTGTTATAATTGATAAAAGCTCCGGTGCATTATCATCGTATCAAAAAAATGGTGAGCAACTGGTTGCACAGCCTTTGCTGCCGCATTTTACGCGTCCGCAAACCGACAATGACCGGCGCGGCTGGAAAACACAGAGGGTGTTAAAGCAGTGGTATGAAAATAAACCGGTACTGCAATCCGTAAAACCAGCCATAGTTAATGGGCTGAGTGGTATATTAAGTACTTATACTTTGATCAGCGATAGTGCACGGGTTGAGCTCTTTTATGCTGTTGGTAAAGATGGTACGGTAAAAGTAAATTATATACTGGAAGCTGATCCCGGTTTGCCCAATCTGCCTAAAATTGGCATGCAGGGCGGTATCAATAATAATTTTACGCAGGTAACCTATTTTGGTAAAGGCCCTCTTGAAAATTATATCGACCGTAATTATGGTTTTGATGCCGGTTTATACCAGTCTTCTCTTGAGGCCTTTATGGAGCCTTATGTGGTGCCGCAGGAAAATGGCAACCGCACAGATGTCCGCTGGATGAGTTTTCAGCAACCTAAAGGCAAATCAGGCCTGATGATTATAGCAGACAGTCTTTTGAGTATGAGCGCCTGGCCTTACACAGAAAAGAATATTACAGAGGCAAAGCATACCTATAAGTTAAAAAATGAGGGCTTTATTACTTTAAATATAGACCTGAAACAAATGGGTGTGGGCGGTAATGACAGCTGGAGCGAAGTGGCAGCGCCATTAGAACAGTACCAGGTAAAGTCGGGAAAATATAGTTATAGTTTTTATATTCGGGCTATCAAAGATTAATTAAGAATGAACTTGCGTTTGAAAATATTGATTGTTATTGCTATATGTTTTTGGGTAAATGAGGTTTGTTATGCGCAAAAGATCAAACCTCTTGCTCTCGAAGAGATCTTTACCAATCCTCCTGAATCTGCCAAACCCTGGGTGTTGTGGTATTGGATGCACGGTGCTGTTTCCAAAGAAGGTATTACAGCCGACCTGGAAGGAATGCAGAAGGTTGGAATTGGGGGGGCTTACCTGGCCTGTATCTATGATACAGTAGCCAGGATACCTTATGATAAACCTGCAAGGCAATTATCACCAGAATGGTGGGGGATGGTGAATCATGCGCTGGCGGAGAGTAAGCGGCTTGGGTTAAAAATGGCCTTTCATGTAAGTGATGGATTTGCTTTGGCCGGTGGTCCGTGGATAAAGCCTGAACAATCCATGCAAAAGCTGGTATGGACAAAAACGTATATAAGAGCCTCCCGCAATGAAGATATTAAGCTGGAACAACCCGAAACAAAGGAGGATTTCTATAAAGACGTGGCGGTATTTGCCTATCCTGCCAATTCTGCCAATGCTTTCAGTGAAACAGTATTAGTACCGGCTGTTACTACCAGCACCGGTGAGAAGGCCGCTTACCTGTGCTTTCCCGGCGATGGTTCAAAAACTTTCAGGAGCGATACTGCCTGCTGGATACAGTATAAATATCCCCGGCCCTTCACTTTGCGTTCTTTGAAAATACATACTGCCGGACGGCAGTACCAGTCGCAGCGACTGGTGGTACAGTCCAGTGATGATGGTATCAGCTTTACAACAATTTTACGCCTGCAACCGCCGCGGCATGGCTGGCAGGACGCTGACGAAGATTATACATTTTCTATTCCGGCAACCACGGCAAGATATTTCAGGTTTGTGCATGATAAGGAGGGAACCGAAGCCGGCTCTGAAGACCTCGATGGTGCCAAGTGGAAGCCTACCCTGAAAATACAAGGTATTTATTTAAGTGATGAACCGGTTATCAATCAGGTAGAAGCGAAGAACGGCAGTATATGGCGCGTAGCTGAAAATACAACAGCGCAGATGATAAGTAGTAAAGATGCTGTTCCGTTAAAAGATATTATCAACCTTACGGGCAAGATGGACGAAAACGGAAACTTGAACTGGAAACCTGTATCCGGAGATTGGGTAGTGGTAAGGATAGGGCATACCTCTACAGGACATACTAATGCTACCGGGGGCGCAGCCAAAGGCCTGGAGTGCGATAAATTTGATCCTGAAGCTATTAAAATGCAGTTTGATAACTGGTTTGCCAGAGTTTTTGAGAAAACAGATCCGGGTTTGGCTAAAGAGGTTCTTAAAATATTTTATATAGATAGCTGGGAGGCCGGCAGCCAGAACTGGAATAAGAACTTTGCAGCAGCGTTCAAAAAAAGGCGGGGGTATGATTTAATGCCTTACCTGCTGGTGATGACAGGAACTCCCATTAATGATGCCGCAACTTCTGAAAAAATATTGCATGATGTGCGCGAAACCATTGCAGAGCTGGTGAATGATGTGTTCTATGTTACATTAAGGAAGCTGGCAGATCAGATAGGGTGCAGCTTTATGGCAGAAAATGTTGCTCCAACTATGATGAGCGATGGCTTACTGCATTTTAAAACAGTTGATTTGCCCACCGGGGAATTTTGGCTGAATAGTCCTACGCACGATAAACCCAATGATATGTTTGATGCTATCAGTGCTGCACACATCTACGGAAAAAATATAGTGCAGGCTGAAGCCTTTACCAACCTGAGAATGGGCTGGACAGAACACCCGGGCAATTTAAAAGCAGTGGGCGACAGGAATTTTGCAATGGGCATCAACCGTATGATACTTCATGTAACCACGCATAATCCCTGGATCAACCGAAAACCAGGTATGACATTAGGCAGTATTGGATTGTTCTTTCAAAGAGACCAGACCTGGTTTCATCAAAGCAGAGCCTGGGTAGATTATATGACAAGGGTTTCATCCTTATTGCAGCAGGGGAAGCCGGTTGCAGATATAGCGGTGTTTATAGGGGAAGAAGTGCCCCGCCGCTCTATATTGCCAGACAGGTTGGTAAGCACATTGCCCGGTATATTTGGTAAAGAAAGGGTAGAAGCGGAGAGGCTAAGATTAGAAAATAAAGGGCAGCCACAGCGTACTATCCCTGATGGTGTATCTCATTCTGCTAACATGGCCGACCCTGAGGACTGGACTGATGCTTTGCGGGGTTATAAATATGACTGCTTTAATCCCGATGCTTTAAAGCATGCCAGGGTAGTGAAAGGTAAAGTAGTTTTTCAATCCGGGGCTGCTTATTCCATTTTAGTCTTCCCGGGCAAATTATTAATGAATCCTAATAGCGGCTTAATGTCGGTAGATGTAGCCAAAAAAATACTGCAGTTAAAAAAAGCCGGGGCCACAATTATCATTGATAAAAGGGAAATAGATGCCATAGGTTTTAAAGATAAAAACGCAACGGTTCAGAAAATAGGAAAACAATTGTTTGCCGGGAACGGAAAGGGCCGGTTAATTGAAACGCCTTTTATGGAGGAAACTTTTGAAAGTCTGGGCCTGAGCAGGGATCTGGATGCTGCTTCCAGCAAAACACCGATTGCATGGGCGCACAGAGAACTGGATGATGGGCACATTTACTTTATTTCGAACCCTGAAAAAGTAAAGCGGGAGCTTGATTTATCCTTCAGGGTGACAGGTTTTGAACCAGAGGTTTATGATCCTGTCAGCGGAAGCATTTCATCAGCCGGTAATTGGGAAATGAGGGATGGCAGAACTTATGTAAAGCTTCCGTTGTACGCCAACGGTTCGGCGTTTGTTGTATTCAAGAAGAAAGTGGATGCCAATAAGAAGGAGCAGCCTGTTGTAGCTATGAATCAGATTACCAATATCAGCGCCGGCTGGAAAGTACAATTCGATCCGGCTTTTGGCGGGCCTGAAGAGGAAGTGAATTTTCCTTTACTACGCTTATGGAACCAACACAATAATAACGCTATCAAGTATTACTCCGGTATAGCTGTTTATAAAAGCAGTTTTAGTATTGAACATCTTGACAAGTTCAAACCTGTATATCTTACTGTGGACAGTATATTCAATATTGCGACGGTAACCATAAATGGTGTAGTGTGTGGAACTCTCTGGACGCCCCCTTATCGCCTTGATGTTTCAAAAGCATTAAAAGCTGGTGAAAATACTATCGAAATAAAGGTTACCAATACCTGGGCTAACCGTTTAATAGGAGATCTGACCCTGCCGGAAGATAAGCGCATTACCTGGACCACGGCCCCTTTGAATCTTTTACAGAATAAGCCGCTGTCAAAAGCCGGTTTGGAAGGGGAAGTGAGGATAGAGCAGTAAGAGGCTATTAGCTGTTATTATAAAGTTCAGTGTAGAGTGCATAAATATCCTTCGGAGGGGTGAGGGCTTTCAGCGAAAAGTTTTATGTCTCAATTTCTTAGCGGAGTCTCTCGCAGAGGACTCAGCGTACATTTGCCCCTTCATAAATTTCACTAATAGAAAAATACTCATTAATTGTTTTAAGATAAAGCTGTTCTTCAGGCAGGTTATATTCTTCCAGCTCCCAGCGTTGAGCTTCGTTCAGGCGAAAGGCCTCTATATGTACACTTTCTGAATCAACAAGGATATATTCTTTCAAAGTGGGTATATCCCTGTAGAGCCTGAACTTTTCGCCGCGATCATAATTTTTGGTAGAAGGTGATAGTATTTCAATAATTACAGAGGGGTTCAGCACGTTCATATTATCATTATTAAGCGTAAGCACTTCTCCGCATACGATCGAAATATCCGGGTAAGTAAACAAGGTATTGGATTGGATATGTATCCTTGCATCACTGCCATAAGGTTTGCAGTTTTTGCCTTTTAACCTTGATCTGGTTAGCATCATTAAATTGCCGCTGATTTCATTGTGCGGCAGTTTTGCACCTGACATGGCAAATATCTCTCCCCTGAAATATTCATGCTTTTCCCAGGCTTCATTTTCCATTTCAAGATATTCTTCAATAGTGTATTTTCGTTTACCGTATTCTACGGCAGGTTCATGTACTTCCATATTATAAAGTTACGATTAAATTAAATATTCAATCGTTTGCGCAATTTTGGTTGTAGCTGTAAATAAGAGCCTGCTGTTGGTTAATTTTGACGTTTAATTATTATTGACACTTTATAAACCGAAAGCGCATGACGTACAGAAGTTCCCTGGCCCTGTTATTGGGCGTTCTGCTTTGGACAGGCAATACCTCTTTCAGCAATAACAGAGCAGGCAAAAATCAAATGGGGCAGGGTGAGAACCCAGGGGATAGCGTTTTAATAGTGCCTGTAGGAGGGAATACCTGGGGACAAAATATACTGTCCAGGTCAAGGATTATTACAAATGCAGGTATTGAAAACTGGACAGATCAGGCAGCCCGGTTTGATACTTATTTCAGGATCAGCCATCCCGGGAAGGTCAGTATTAAAATAAAGGCAAAAACAGCCGGAGAAAGCCGGTTACAGGTTTCTGTTAACAATATTCCACAGGTGCTGACCATTGAAGGTGATGTGTTCCGCTTATATGAAGCAGGAGAGTGGGAGCTTAAAGATACCGGGTACGTTAAAATTACGCTTAGCGGGATCTCTAAAACAGGTGCCCGTTTTGCCGAGGTAAGCGATTACGCAATAGGAGGTTCTGTAGCCGGGTTTAAAACAAATTTTGTTGCTACCAATGAAGGCAACTTTTTCTATTGGGGAAGAAGAGGCCCTTCCGTTCACCTGAATTATCCTTTTGATACCAGCATTGAAGCCAAGTGGTTTTACAATGAAATAACCGTTCCTGAAGGTGAGGATAAATTAGGATCTTATTTTATGGCTAACGGTTTTGGTGAAGGTTATTTCGGTATACAGGTTAATTCAGCTACCGAAAGAAGGGTGCTGTTTTCTGTATGGAGCCCTTACAGCACAGATGATCCCAAAAGTATCCCCGAAGATATGCGCATCATCATGCTCAAAAAAGGTGAAGGCGTGCATACAGGAGAGTTTGGCAATGAAGGGTCGGGCGGACAGAGTTACTGGCGTTATAACTGGAAGGCGGGTGTTACCTACAGGTTCCTGCTAAAAGGGGAGCCGGATGGGAATAATAACACTATTTATACGGCTTATTTCTTCACACCGGAAACTAACAAATGGAACCTGGTGGCATCGTTCAAACGCCCGCAAACTAATACTTACCTGAAGCGTTTCCATTCTTTCTTAGAGAATTTTAGTCCTAATGAAGGGGACAAGGAAAGAAAAGTATTATTTAACAACCAATGGGTGGGCGATATAAACGGTAACTGGACCGAGCTGACAAAAGCCGTGTTTACTTATGATAATACTGCGGCTAAAGGATACCGCATGGATTATGCCGGTGGTCTCCAGGGCCAAAGCTTTTATTTGAAAAATTGCGGGTTCTTTAAAGATTATACACCTTACAGATCAGCTTTTACAAGAAATGCAACAAACAGGAAACCTTCGGTTGACCTGGAAAAGCTACCATAAGATTTGCAGTTTTATTTTTAAGCATCTGCTGGCGCATGTTATGGATAATGCATCCCGACCTATACGTGGCGCCATAAAGCTCCCTCGTACCGGAAAGGTTTGAGTTGTATATAATACAGTTCTGAACTTACTTCAAAATCGAACTCCAGGGTATAATTTTCTTTGAGCTGATTGTTTAATTTCTCTTTGTTAAAGAAAGTGCAGGGATACGATGCTTCAATCCCGTAAAAAACCGGTGGTACATACTGAATCGTAATACGGTCTCTTTTCTCACTGTTAAAGGCAATCAGGTCCAGCATCAGATAGGGTATTTCAAAACGCTGCAGATCTTTAAGGGTTTCATAAGGTTTTTCGAGGTATTGCAGGGAGCTGGAAAATAACAACAGGTTAGCTTCGGGAAATTGTTGCAGGCATTCTTCTACTGTATGAAAAAATTTCAGGTGATCGTCTTCAAATTCTTTTTTACCGATATCAACAAAATGTGATTGCTCAACAATGCACCAATTAAGGGTTTCCAAATGCGACAGATAAGCGATATTCTGATAATAAGAAGTGCCCAAAGAACCACCAAAATCAATAACCGTAAGCTTATTGTCATTTCGTGATGCAACTAATAACAGCGCGCTAAGCAGGTTGATATTCACCTGCACTTCGTCGTAAATAATACCATCTCTTTCGTAGGCGGCTTCTCCATTTTTAACAAGCCGGGTGGTTTCTACAATTCGGTTTAAAATATGGTTCTCATCATAACCCCTGGTTTGAGCTTTGGCAATTTCATAAGACGGGTAATCTCCTTTCCAGCCGTATTTGAAACTATAATATTTCAGGGCTTTTGCAATAGGAGGTGCAAACTGTTTAAGTATTGTACGCATAAAAATATGCTTTTGATGGTTTAAATTAATTGATCACTAATCCTTAAAAATTCCGGAAAATAGGGAATTTTTACAATATATATATAGTACTGCATGTAAATAGTGGTCATCCTATTCCGGGTTTATGCTTCCTTATCTGGCGCCAGCTTCTTATCATCAGCGCTATTTGAATACCTGGCGTCTGGTCAGTTGCAGTAAGATTTGCCAATAGTATTTGTATTCACAGCTGTGTAAGTAGCTGATTTCACACGTTTATTTTATCGCCTGGAGGCGATGGATATACGTACTTTAGGAAAAGAAAATAATTTCCCGTGTTCAGGAAATTTGCAGCCTGTTTTAAAGTTACCGGTTAAAACCTGATTTTTTGTGCGGAATTTAGGTGGTTTGTTTAGTCCTTTTTATCTGTCTTTAAGTGCTCCAGAAACTGGGTAGGCGACATGCCAAACTGTTTGCTGAAATCTCTTGAAAAATTGGATTGTATGCTGTAACCTACCATCATAGCCACTTCGTTGATACGTATATCTCCTTCGGCAAGTATTTCCGCTGCCCTTTTAAGACGGGTTACATGTATCAGCTCGTTAGGCGTAAGGTCTGACAGTCCCTTGATCTTCCTGTATAAAGTAGGCCGGCTCATGTTCATTAACCTGGAAAGCTCGTCTACGTTTAAATCAAAATCAGAAATATTGTCGTATATAACTTTGTCCAGGTGGGTTATAAATTCTTTATCTGTTGCAGAAATATTGATCCCTTTTAGATGGGAAACAGGAGACCTGGTAAAATATTCCCTGATGATTTTCCTGTTATTGAGTATGCTTTTTATCTGGGCTAACAGATATTCCATTGCGAAAGGCTTTTCAATATATACATCGGCGCCGGTTTCAAGCCCCTCTATTTTAGCGTTCAGCGCATTTTTTGCTGTGAGAAAAACAACCGGAATATGACTGTATTGAATATCAGTCTTGATTCTTTTGCATAATGCAATACCGTCCATTACCGGCATCATAATATCTGTGATCACTAACTGTACATTATTGCTGTCTATAACATCCAGAGCTTCCGACCCGTTTGTAGCTTTCAGAATAGTATAGTTTGTGTTTAGTTCTTTATTGAGATAGGCCAGTATTTCTTTATTGTCTTCTACAAGCAGAATGACAGGCTTTACTGTTTCAGCCATGTTGTCTGTTGTTTCGTAATCTTCTTCCTTAGCGCTGCTTTCATCAGGCAATGAGGTAAGGTCTAACGCCTGGCTCTGCAGTATCGGGATGGACAGGAGGAAGAGATTTTTGTGCGCCTCTTCTGTTATAATTAGCGATAAGGTTCCTTTATGCAATTCTGCCAGTGAGCGGGAGAGAGGCAGCCCAATCCCGGTTCCTGTGTCTTTGTCTGATTCATTCATGCGGTAAAAGGGCTCAAATACCTTTTCCCTTTTATCAGCAGGTATTTTATTGCCGTCATTTCTGAATTCAACATTAAACATAATATCGTCACTGTTAAAAGGCAGCAGCTTAATACTCACTTCTGAAGCTGCATATTTTATAGCATTATGAATAAGATTGGTAAATATTTTTTTCAGCGCTTCTTCATCAACTATGGCTGTAAGGCTTATCCTTGGCATCATGAGCTCATATTTCAGTGATTTATCCCTGGCCAGATATTTCAGGTCGTTAAATACTTCGCTTAAAAGCGCGTTAATGTCTGTTTTAGTAAATGTAAGGCTCATATTATCGGTTTCTGCTTTTCTAAAATCTAATAATTGATTGGTAAGCTGTATAAGACGCGATGTATTCTTTTGCATCAGGACAAGGTTACTGCTGGTTTCTTTATCGGGAAATTTTTGGGTGGTTATTATTTTATCTAACGGCATTTTTATAAGTGTCAGTGGCGTTCGTATTTCATGGGCCAGGTTAGTGAAGAACTCTAACTTAAGGTTGTATATTTCCCGCTCTTTTTTCCGTTCATAGATATCCATACGGCGTGTATTATGAGCCTTCATTAAAAGCAGGTAATATCTTAAAACAAGAAAGGTTACCGTTCCAATTCCCAATACATAAAAAATGTATGCCCATGTGGATGACCACCAGGGTGAAGTGACCAGGATATTTAATACTGTTTCCCTGGGGTTCCACAAGCCGCTGTTGTTGGCCCCTTTGATCTTAAACCGGTAAGAACCGGGAGGCAATTTGTTATAGTAAATTCTTTGATGGCCGGTAAAGCTGCTCCAGTCTTTATCATAGCCTTCCATTATATAGCTGTAGGCATTACTTTCCGGAGATATAAAGCTCAACGCAGCTATATCAAAACTAAGGTTAGCGCTGTCATAAGGTAAGCGCAGGGCCTGCGTATATAAAATGGATTGTTGAAGCAGGCTGGAGGTATTAATTGATGGCTCTTTATTATTAACCAGCAGGTTAGTAATATATACTGGGGGAATATAGTTGTTTTTAATAAATGCAGCCGGTTTGAAGCTGATCATTCCCTTTGTAGTGCCAAAGAAAAGCCTGCCGTCATTGTCTTTGTAAGAAGAATTATAATTAAACTGTTCTGTGGGCAAGCCGTCAGTAGCTCTGAAAATAATCATTTTACCTAATTGCAAATGCAACTGTACCAATCCTTTTGCCGAGGATACCCACAAATTGTGATTTTCATCTTCCTCTACCCGGTACACCTGGTTGTCCGGAAGGCCGTCATCTATTGTATAATTGGTAAACTTTCCGCTGCGTTCATATTTACTCAGCCCGCCTTCTGTACAGAACCAAAAATTACCCTGGTGATCTTCGTAGAGGCTATTTACATAGTTATTCAACAGGCTGTTTCTATTGTCTGTTTCTGACCGCAGGTTTTTAAGAGTATTTGTATTGCGGTTGAGCACATAAATACCATTGCCATAAGTAGCTATCCATAACAGGCCGTCGCTGCCTTCACGAACGCTTTGCACCTGGAAGTTGAAATGGGGAAATCTTATAAAACGGTCGTTTTTTCTGTCATATTTAAATAGTCCGTTCCATGTGGCTACTAAAATCTCGTTTGCTTTTGTCCTGTAAAGGGCCACTATAAAATTTCCGCTTAAGCCATGCTTTTCCTCATCGCTGTCATAATGACGCAGCACTTTTCCCGTTTTAATATCCATTACATCAAGGCCATGCTCATAGGTTCCTATCCATAGCTCGTTATCGCAGGCTGTTAACCCATGAATATTATTGTAAGCTATACTGCCTTTTTTGCCGTCGGCCCTGTAATTAGTGACTTTCCCGGTAATGGCGTCTATTTTATTCAAGCCGTCATCTTCTGTGCCCACCCACATATTACCATACCTGTCACTGCATATTTCGTGTATTAAATTACCAGAAATGGAATTGGAGCCCACGCCGGGCATATATTTTCTGAAATTATTGAATTGATCGGAGAAGTAGTTCACGCCTCCAAAGAATGTGCCTACCCAAATACTTCCTTCCCGGTCCTTGCAAAAAGAATGAACCAGCGAATAGGGATTATGCTGATCTCTCGGAACGTGTATGATCTTATTGCTATTAATATTGTACACGTAGATCCCTGTTTCCGAACCAATCCAGAATGTACTATCATTTTGCGCAATGAAACTGTGTACCTGTATATTTTTAAACTCCGGGCTGTCAGCGAAAATATTTTTCAAACTTTTCTGATAAAGATGCGCTATGTAAGCCCGGTTAAAAGTGCCTACCAGCAGCAGGCTGTCGTTTAAACTATAAATATCCTGTATCTGTGTCAGCTGATCAGCTCCTTTAAATGTAGATAATCTGTAAACTACAGACTTATTTGAAATGGGGTCAATCTGCTCAATGTTATTGTTATAAAGCGCTGCAAACAACATCTTGTGTGTGGTCCCTGCGGCAATACTTGCAACTGATGATGGCGTTTTCCTGTGCTCAATAGTCTTTTCTATGACGTTGTACCTGTAAAGTGCAGCATCACAAACCATCCAGATATTATTACCCACAGCTTTTATATTCCTGACTTCCCCTGCAGGCATTTGATCAATTAATGAAAAACGTTCTTGCATGGCGTTATAGATATAAGCTCCTTTAGCAGTGCCTATCCATAAATTACCCCTGCTGTCTTCGCACAGACTGTGCACCGAAGAACTACCAATACTGCCGGGGTCGCTCTTTTTGTTTCTGAAAATCTTAAAATTTTTTCCGTCAAACCGGTTAAGCCCATTTCTTGTGCCCAACCATAAAAAGCCCTCCTTATCCTGGATAATACAATTAACTGTGTTGTTGGATAAGCCGCTGTTGGTTTGATAATTTTTAAAATAGAAAGTCTGAGCCTGTAAATGACCCGATACAAGCAAAATGAAAATAATGTATATGATGAAATACTTCTTCAATCATCAACCTTACAGGACTAAAATAATTAATAAAACGGCAAATAAATCAAATTGAGACATTGTGATATAAAAATGAGATGCTGTGATTCAATCTAATTGCCTGTGTGTACAAACTTTGTAAACGAACGATTGAAATACGATTGCTCTTCTGTTATTTTCCAAGGCAACTGTCTTTTTGCATTTAATAGCATGTAGGCAATACATTTCAAACGCCATATAATAAGCTTGCATAAATCCAATTAAAAACCAGGTTATGATTCACAAACCATTATTATTTTTATTATTCAGTTGCTTCTGTCTGCTGATGATACAAACTACTGCATGGGCGCAGATCAGGGAGGTAAAAGGAACCGTTACGGATTCGGCAGGAGCGCCGCTTGCATCTGCATCCGTAAATGTTAAAGACTCAAAAGCAGGAACGGTAACCGGTAAAGATGGTTCCTTCTTCCTCAATGTACCCCAAACAGCCACTACTTTAGTTATCTCTTCTATTGGTTATGAAACCAGGGAAGTGCCTGTTTCTGACGGGCCTGTTAACGTATCGCTGAATCCTGCCAGTACAGACCTTGCAGAAGTAACAGTGGTATCGGTGGGGTATGGAACGCTGGATAAAAAAGAAGTGACCAGCGCTATTACCCATTTGAGCGGCAAAGACCTTAATGTATTTGGCGGTAATGCCGTGCTCAATTCCATGCAGGGAAAAGTGGCAGGGTTGAACGTGGTAAACACGGCACCTTCCGATCCTAATGCCAGTCCCAGCATCCAGTTGCGCGGTGTATCGTCAAGAAATGCCGGGCTGGGTCCATTGTACGTAATAAATGGAGTGCCTGGTGGAAATGTGGATAATCTGAACCAGAACGATATTGAGTCCATTGATGTGTTGAAAGGCGGTGCGGCTTCAGCTATTTATGGTACGCGCGGCAGCAACGGTGTTATTATTATCACCACAAAGAAAGGTACAAGCACTTCTTATGCCATGTACGATGGCTACACAAGTTTTGACCTGCCCACCAACCAGGTAAAAGTATTAAGTCCTGAAGAATTTGTGGCACACAATCGGGGTACTGATTACGGCGCCAAAACAGATTGGTTTAAGTCCGTGAGCAGGAATTATGCGTTCAACCAGAAGCATACCCTACAGTTTGCCGGTGGCAGCGCTAAAACAAATTATATTGTATCATTTGACTACCGAAATGCTACGGGACTTGATTTAAGGTCAGACAAGCAGGAATATGGTGCAAGGCTCAATCTTACCCATACTTCTGCCAACAATTTATATACGGCTACAGTAAATATCGCCCCGCGTTATCTGAAATCTAATAACGCAAGTTATAACGCCTTTAACCAGAGCCTTACCTTAAATCCTACGCTGCCCGTTCATGATACGCTAAATCCTAACAGGTTCTTATTTATTAATACAGGCTTTACCGGTGCCTATAACCCCGTGGAAGAATTGAAAACCGTGCTGAGCGGAACAGAGGGTAAGTACCTCGACTGGAATGCATCTTTTAAGCTCAACCTGACGCAAGACCTGTATTCGCAGATTACGCTTGGGCAGCAATCCAGTGATTTTTTTGATTTTGGATTTACGCCATCTTACAATACAGGAGCTATCAATGGTAATAACGGTAGAAATTCTGCAGAAAGAAAATATAACAAAAACGACCAGTATGTTTTTGAATGGATAGGGAATTATAAGCAGCGTATCAAACAGCACAATTTTAACCTGATGGGGGGGTATTCGTACAATTACTTTGTTAGTTCAGGAATGAACGCCGGTAATCAGAATTTCCCTTCTGATATCTTAACCTATAACAACCTGGGTACCGGCCAGTATAATATACCTATTCCCACTAATCCACAGCCGGGCGATTATACTTTCAGAACTGTAGGCTCTTATAAAAACGACTCGAAGCTGATCGCGTTTTTTGGCAGGCTGAATTACGATTTGGCAAAGAAATATTTTCTATCAGCCAGCCTGCGTTATGAAGGATCTTCCAAATTTGGATACGACAATAAATGGGGATACTTCCCTGCCGTATCTTTTGGCTGGAGCCTTACAAAAGAAGACTTTTTCTCTAAAGTGGATTGGATAAATGATTTGAAGCTGCGTGCTGACTATGGTGAAACGGGTAACCAGGATTTTGGGAACTATTTATCGCTTGATACTTATTCAGGTTATGGTTATTTTACTTTTAACGGCGCTTCTTACCAGGTTTGGGGACCCAGCCAGAATACCAATTATAACCTGCAATGGGAAAAGGCCCAGAACTTTAACATCGGGGTTGACTTTGATTTACTGGGCAGAAGACTTACAGGTAGCATCAACTATTATATCAGAACCAATAAAGACCTGCTGGGATATTACAATGTGCCTGTGCCTCCGTTTGTACAAACCACCACTTTCGCTAATGTAGGCACTATGAAAAATTCGGGATTGGAAATTCAGTTAAATGCAAGAGTTCTTGAGAAACAGGATTTCACCTGGTCAGCATCTTTGACCGGAGCTATTAACAATAACAAATTTGTTTCCTTCTCCAATGATATGTATAGGGGACAGAATTTCCAGTATATGGCTAATATGCCTGCTCCCGGTTCTCCGGGCCCATCGCAAAGGCTTGAAGAAGGCCGCCGCATTGGTAGTTTTTACATGTACAAATCTGCCGGTATAGATGCCACAGGGCGGCTGATGGTATATGACAAAAGCGGCAATATCATTCCCGGCAATACAGCAAAAGAAGATGATAAACAATTTGTGGGAAACGGCCTGCCTTTATACACGGCCAGCCTGGGAAATACATTTACTTATAAAAAGTTAGATATTTCTGTTTTCCTTAGAGGAGCGTTCAAATATGATATATTCAATACTACAGCATTCTATATTGGCACTCCTGTTACACAGGGCGGCGCCAATGTATTACAGTCGGCGTATGGGGATGGAAAATATGCTGCGCTTACCAACCCCGAAACCTATTCCACGCTTTCGGATTACTTTTTAGAAAAAGGAGATTATGTAAAAATTGATAACGTTACAATAGGGTATAATTTCAAATCACCCATAAAACAGATCAGTTCTGTCCGGTTATACGGTGCTGCCAGGAACCTGTACACGTTTACAAAATTCACCACCGGCGACCCGGAATCTGTTTCGGTAAACGGGTTAGCGCCAGGCGTTAATACATCACTTTCTTATTATCCATCCACCACACAATTGCTCATAGGCTTACAGGTGAAATTTTAAAACTTTTAATCATTATTGATATGAAATAGCCATGAATTGCGGAGTTATAAGGCTCATACCCAAAAGCATGATGATCCTGGCTATTCCATGTGTCCATTAAAACAATAAAAAATAAACACATGAAATATTTTACTAATAAATTTTTCATCCCATTGTATGGCGCAGTTGTGATTTTATTCGCGGGTTGTACCAAACTGGATGAAACCTTATACGACCGTATCACTTCTGAAAATTTTCTTCAGACAAGGGATGATGTAATCAGGGATTTTTTGCGTGCCTTTGAGCATGCTTACTGGACTATTCAGGGCGGTGGACTGTTTTATGCACAGGAGCTGCCCGGAGATCAGTTAATGACGCCTAACCGGGATGGGGACTGGTTTGATGGTGGAAAATACCAGCGTGCGCACTATCACACCTGGACCATACAGGATGATTATACCAGCGATATGTGGAATGCATTGTTCCAGGGCATAAGCCTGGCTACCAACTCTCTGGAAGACATCGAAAATGTGGACATCAGCAAAGTAGGGATTACTGAAGCAGAAAAGGCCGATTTTATTGCGGAACTAAAGACTTTACGGGCCTGGTTCAATCTGAGGGCTTTTGATCTGTACAGGAATATACCTTTGGTAACCAAAGTAAAAGGTGAAACCGGAATGCCGCCCCAGGCCAGCCCTGAAGAAACATTCAATTTTATTGAAAAAGAGCTGAAAGATGCGATTCCCGGATTACCTGTCAGGCAGGATCTTGGCGCTGCGGGTATTGGCCGCTGGACCAAAGGCGGAGCTGCGGCTTTGCTGGTGCGCCTGTACCTGAACGCGGAAGTTTACATCGGGCTAAACAAATATGCAGAATGCGCAGCGGTTGCCCAGGACATTATAGATGGTAAATACGGCAGCTATGAGCTGGAAGGCCTTTGGGATAAACCATTCGATTATGATAATGCTGCTTCAGGCGAAACGATATATGGTTTTCCATCCACTTTAGCACGTACGCACTGGCATTATTCGGGCGATATGTATTGGTGGATGGCTCCTCACCAGGCACAGAATTTCTTCGGCTTTACAGATTGGGGAAATATGAATACGCGCTATGCTCTGCAGCCCGGCCGGGATGTGGACAGTGTGGAATATGCTTTCTCTATGGGGAAGCCATTTATCAAATTTCAGCGATATGCTGATGATTTCAGGTTGAAAAAATATAAAAATCTTGGTAACAGCCAGAGAGAAGGCATGTTCCTGTATGGTTACCTTCCGTACTATAACAATCCCAATCAATTTGTAAGAAGTAACAGGGGCTATACCATTTTTGCCCGCGACCAGGTGGGCTGGTTTAAAGATACGCCTCCCGGAGAAAAACCTGCTGATAAAGAATCGAATATGAACCATGCGGATGATAACTCAGGAATATGGGTGGCGAAATATCCGATTTATCCAACCGGTGACCCAAACACCATTGCATCATCTTATGCTGAAATAAGATTAGCTGAGATTTATTATTCTCTTGCGGAATGTAAATACCGCGCCGGGGATAAAGGCGCTGCTGCTACATTGTTAAATGCTGTGCGCAAACGTAATTATCCTGCAGGTTCTGCAAGCTTATACCAATCCGGCGGCGTACAGCTGAACGACCAGGAAATGCTGGACGAATGGGGCCGGGAATTTTTGGTAGAAGGACGTCGCCGTACAGATCTGATCCGCTGGGGAAAATTCAATACCGGCGCCTGGTGGGATAAGCAACCGGATAATGATGACCATACTAAAATTTATCCCATTGGGCAGAACGTCATTAGTCTTACGCCTGGTTTAAAGCAGAATCCGGGTTATTAATTCACCACATCTGATCGTTATTATATTTTCTATAAACTACTTGCAATGAATAAAAATAGTGTCAATATAGCAAAAATGGCAATAACCTGGCTCTTGTTAGCCTGCGCAGCAGCTTTCATTTTGCAGTCTTGCAAAAAAGAGCTTAAAGCGCCCGCATCTTTTCCATTTGAAACAGGTGAGCTTAGCGCTTCTGCAGATAATGTAGTGATTAATTCTGCCAGGCCAGGAGATGAGGCAGTTACGCTTACATGGGATGCATTTACCAATTCTATGATAAGGTACCGGCTTGTTTTATCAAATGGTGAGGCAAAAGATTCCGTTGAAGTAGCGTCAGGAGCCATCAGCAAAAGATTTAATAACGGAGAGCTCAATAATATTCTGGTCGATGGGTTAGGTATGGAAATAGGTGTCGCCGCTGATCTTGCAATAACATTGTTGGGCGAGATTCCTTCAAAAAACCTCTCAGCAGCATCAAACAGCATAACTATTAAAGTAACGCCTGCTGCAACCGGGGCCGCTTATGCTGAATTATGGGTAGTGGGAGATGCTACTCCCAATGGCTGGAATATAGATAATCCTAACCCTATGGTTAAGGACCCCACTAATTCCTTCCAGTTTAAATTTAACGAAGTGCTGAATGCGGGTGAATTTAAAATCCCCACTTCAAAAGGTAACTGGGGTACCGATTTCTTTATGCCGCCTGCCAATAACCCTGATATTACCAGTACGGAAGTGAAACTGATACCGGGTGGCAATCCGGATAATAAATGGCGCATCACCAATCCTGGTCCGTATAAAATTTTACTGAATATCAGCCCTTCTCCGTTCATTAAAATAACTCCGTTTACGCCTTATACGCAAGTGTGGATGGTAGGAGATGCTACACCGGCGGGCTGGAATATTGATGCGCCTACGCCAATGGTAGTAACGCCGGGAAACCCTTATGAGTTTACCTATACCGGTACATTAAGTGCGGGTGAATTTAAAATTCCCACGGCTACAGGTAACTGGGGTACGAATTTCTTTATGCCGCCCGTTAATGGGGAAGGTCCTGGTAGTACAAATGCCGTTTATGTTCTCGGAGGTAATCCCGATAACAAATGGAAGATTACAGAAGCGGGTACCTACAAAATTACTTTTAACCAATTGTACGAAACTATCTCAATCGTTAAACAGTAAAGTGAAATTTTTCTGCTACATAGCAGTTGCTATACTTTCCGTTAGTAGTTGCAAAAAGTCGTATTCTGATAATGGCTACAGCCATCCGTCAGATTCAATACAAAACCCGTTTACAGGACCGTTGTACTGGAGTCCTTACGAGTATAACATTATCACCGATGGTTATATTCCTGAAGATGAATGGGAGAAAAACATAGACTGGATGGATAAAAACCTGAAAGACTATGGCTATAAAATGGTATGTATTGATGGCTGGGGCGATGATTTTAAATTTAACCAGGATGGTTACCGTACTACCCATTCTTCCTACTGGAAACATGATTACGCCTGGTGGTCGCAAAACCTCAAAAGTAGGAGCATGGAATTGGGTATTTATAATAATCCTTTGTGGGTAATAAAATTAGCGGCTGATGCAGGTGTAAAGATCAAAGGAACTAATATTCCATTGGCAAGCATTATGAAGGAAGATGAGAATGCCACCTGGTTTAAATGGGTGCAGGTAGATAAGCCCGGTGCGGAAGCGTATGTGAAAGGATATATCCAATTCTATGCAGACATGGGGGTAAAATACCTGAGAGTAGATTTTCTTTCCTGGTTTGAGGATGGCTGGGACCGTAATATGGGCACTGTTGGGCCGAAGCGTCCCAAAGCATATTACGAAACTGCGCTAAAGTGGATGCGGGAAGCCTGTGATAAAAATGGGATGTTGCTTAGCCTGGTGATGCCGCATTTATACAATGATGCAGAGCTGGAAAGAAAATACGGGCACATGGTACGAATTAACGAAGATGCCGAATACGGAACATGGTGGAGATGGAGCGACAATGCCCGCGGCGTTAAAAGAACAGGCTGGTCGCAATATGCAAACCCGATGGATGGACTTACTTACTGGTCTGGAATTTCGGGCAGAAATAAAATGATACTCGATCCTGATTTTCTGCGTATCAATACATTCGCCAACAAAGAAGAGAAGAAAAGCGTGGTAACAGCCTGCTTCATTTCCGGTGGAGCCGTAACAATTTCCGACAGGTACAACACCATTGGTGATAACCTTTGGGTATATCAAAATAAAGAATTGCTGGCACTGCGTGAAGATGGCTTTGTTGGTAAGCCACTAACCAATGATCCTACAAAAGAAGAAAGCCAGATATGGAAAGGACAGCTTAGCAACGGAGATTGGGTAGTAGCGTTCTTTAACAGGGAGAATACTTACCAGAGCAGGGGGATTCTCTTTTCTGATTTGTCAATACAAGGCAAAGCCAAAGTGAGAGATCTCTGGAAACATGAAGACCTGGGCGTGATGTCTTCTTTTTCCGCAAGAGTGCCTCCGCATGGTGTTATAGTTGTCAGGATCGGCAAGGCTGCATGATTTTATACAGGCACTTTTTTAAGAAGAAATCAATGGATGAGATAAAAACAAATATTACGCATCAGCAATGGGCAATAGGCGTTGATATCGGAGGTACATCTACCAAATTCGGCTTAGTGAACCACCGGGGAGAAATTTCCTGTGCCGGGAAATTGCTGGTTACCGGAAGATTTGAAGAGCCTGGCATTTTTGTAAACGCCTTACACGAGGCGCTATTGCCGGCAATAGAGAATATAGGTCTTGAAAATTTAAAAGGAATAGGGATTGGTGCGCCAAACGGGAATATTCATAATGGTTGTATAGAACATGCTCCCAATCTCCCCTGGAAAGGTGTTGTGCCGCTTGCACACATGATGACCCGGAAATTTCAGTTACCCTGTAAATTAACAAATGATGCCAACGCAGCGGCCGCAGGAGAAATGATGTATGGTATAGCAAGAGGAATGAAAGATTTTATTATGCTGACATTAGGAACGGGAGTGGGAAGCGCTATTGTTTCGAACGGGCATATTATTTACGGACACAGAGGGCTGGCTGGGGAGTTAGGTCATGCCAGTATTCGTCGGGGACGATTGCATTGGTCTACCGGGCTGGATGGCTCACTGGAAGCTTATGCTTCTGCAACAGGAATTGCTCATACAGCACGATTGTTCCTGGAAGCAGAGTCAACCTCCTCTTTACTTAAATCCTGTCGGCAGGAAGATATTACCGCCCAACTGATTTGCGAATCCGCATTAAAAGGGGATAAACTGTCAATGAAGGTATTTCAACATACAGGCCAAATATTGGGAGAAGCAATTGCCAATTTTGTAATGTTTTCTGATCCACAGGCAATCATACTTTTTGGCGGTGTTACAAAAGCCGGGCAATTATTATTAGACCCGGTAACGGAGCACATGGAGAAAAACCTGCTGCCCGTGTTTAGAGGGACAATAAAAATGTTACTAAGCGAGCTGCCGGATGCAGATGCCGCTATACTGGGAGCCAGCGCTTTGGTTTGGGATAATGCTATTAAATGACTTCAATAAATTAATTAACGTAAAAAATAAAAACGATGTATTTTTCTTTAAAATTTCTATGTATTATTCTAGTGTTTACGTTTAGTACGATAGCCGTTCTTGCGCAAGAGTTGCGCTCGCCTGACCGACAAATGGTGATGAACTTTTCCCTTAAAGACGGAGGTGTACCTACCTACCAACTGAACTATAAAGGAAAGGAAGTGATAAAACCCAGCAAATTGGGGCTGGAGCTTATAATGAATCCTGCTCACCAGGAGTATTTAAAAAATCAGCCGGATGGGGAACGAATAATCAAATTATTTTCTTCACTCTATAATAATTTTGAAATTGTTGATATAAAAACTTCAGGCTTTGATGAAACCTGGCAGCCCGTTTGGGGTGAAACCAAAAATATCAGGAATCATTACAACGAGCTGGCAGTTACTTTAAACCAGAAAGCAGTCTTCAATAACAATGATTTTAGCAGGCAGATGATCATCCGTTTCCGTTTATTTGACGATGGATTGGGATTTCGCTACGAATTTCCACAGCAAAAAAGCCTGGTATATTTTGCCATTAAAGAAGAACGTACACAGTTTTCTATGACGGGCGATCATATGGCGTATTGGATTGCCGGGGATTATGATACGCAGGAATACAATTATTCCACTTCTAAGTTATCGGAAATCAGGGGTTTGTCGGAAAAGTCTATGAGCCACAATCTTTCTCAAACTCCTTTTTCTACTACAGGAGTACAAACCTCTTTAATGATGAAGACTGCGGACGGCCTCTACATCAACCTTCATGAAGCGGCCTGTATTAATTATTCCACCATGCACCTGAATCTCGATGATAAGAACTTTGTGTTTGAATCCTGGCTAACACCCGGTGCACAAGGAGATAAAGGCAAAATGCAGGCGCCTTGTAATACGCCATGGAGAACCATTATCGTTAGTGATGATGCCCGCAATATCCTGGCATCCAAAATGACTTATAACCTGAACGAGCCAAATAAAATACAAAACACATCCTGGATCAAACCCACAAAATATGTTGGGGTTTGGTGGGAAATGATTTCAGGTAAAAGTTCCTGGTCTTATACGGATGAATACCCGTCAGTACAGTTGGGCGTTACTGATTATTCTAAAGCAAAACCCCACGGCCACCACGGCGCTACAACAGCCAATGTGAAAAGACATATTGATTTTGCCGCAAAACATGGATTTGACGCTGTTTTGGTAGAAGGATGGAATGTAGGATGGGAAGATTGGTCCGGTAACGAAAAAGATTATGTTTTTGATTTTGTAACACCTTATCCTGATTTTGATTTATCAGGATTGAATCAATATGCTTATTCCAAAGGAGTAAAATTGATGATGCACCATGAAACATCCGCTTCTACCCGGAATTACGAACGCCACCTGGATACTGCTTTCAGGCTGATGAAACAATATGGTTATGATGCCGTAAAAACGGGATATGTAGGTAATATCCTGCCGTTGGGCGAGCATCATTACAGCCAATGGGTAAACAACCATTATCAGTATGTAGTGGAGAAAGCGGCCGATTACAAGATCATGGTAAATGCTCATGAAGCGGTGCGTCCAACCGGTATCGCCCGTACATGGCCGAATATGATAGGAAACGAATCCGCACGGGGAACAGAATTTCAGGCATTTGGAAACGACAGAAATCATCCTAATCATGTAACTATATTACCCTTTACAAGGTTAATTGGTGGCCCGATGGATTATACACCTGGTATTTTTGAGATGGATTGTCATAACGGTTCGCACGTGAATGCTACCATTATCAACCAACTGGCGCTTTATGTTACCATGTACAGTCCGTTGCAGATGGCAGCAGACTTTCCTGAAAACTATGAGCGTTTTCCCGATGCTTTCCAGTTCATTAAAGACGTAGCGGTAGACTGGGACGACAGCAAGTATCTTGAAGCTGAACCCGGACAATATATAACTGTTGCAAGAAAGGCAAAAGGAACAGACAACTGGTTCGTAGGAAATGTGGCTGGTTACAATGCTTTTACTTCTAAAGTGTCTTTTGACTTCCTGGATGCGGGCAGGCAGTATATCGCAACCATTTATGCAGATACCAAAGATGCGGATTATATGAAAAATCCACAGGCATATACAATACGTAAAGTTGTTGTGACAAATAAGTCGAAGTTGACTCAGACATCGGTTCCCGGAGGTGGTTATGCCATAAGTATTGTTCCCGTTACAGATAAAGCCCAAACAAAAGGTGTGCAAAAATTATAAAGAGATGCCTTTACTGTAAGATTTGTCATTTCAGGTAAGCTGTGTGAGGCAACGACGCCTCACACTTTTTTTATCTTCACCCAAAAGCCATTTAGTTTGGACGGCCTCTTCATTACAGCTGGAAAAGCAGATTGCGGAGTACTTTCGATGATCCAGGTTTTGCGATAATATGTTAGGAAAGGAGTTTTCATTCTTTTTTGGCCTGCCCTTATAGCAGAAAACAAGCCTTATACTGCATAAAATACTACGATTAATTGTATTTTAGCAGCTTTTGCCTTATTTATCAGATCGCGCAAAAACTATTGTTGTACGTTAATATAAGTAATGAAGATAAGTATCACCGGGGCCATCATTTTATTATTTGTTTCTCTTTCCGTTAATGCACAGGTTGATGTAACAGGTGAAGTATGGAGCGATCAAACTGCCCTGCCTCTTCATAATGCCGTAGTGGAAATAAGAAGCAGCACGTCCCCCGACATCCTGCAGCGGGTAAATACCGATTCCTCGGGCTTTTTCACCATACAGGCGCCTCATGCAAATATTCTGATCGAGATCAGCTTTGTGGGCCATAAATCAAGGTTGTTTAAAAAACCAGAACCTGTTAACAATCAGGTTAACCTGGGCAAAGTATTGTTAAGTAAATCGGATATCACACTCGAAGAAGTAGTGGTTCGTGCTGAAAAATCAACTACCGAATTCAAGCTGGATAAGCGGGTGTTTAATGTGGGACAGGACCTGAGCACTACAGGTATGAGCGCACTGGAAGTGCTGAATAATGTCCCCTCTGTTATAGTGAATATTGAAGGGCAGATAAGTCTGCGTGGCAGCACCGGCGTGCAAATTCTCATTAACGGCAAACCTTCTGTTTTAGCCGATCAAAGCAGTAATGCCTTGGGCACTATTACAGCCGATATGATAGAAAGTATTGAAGTGATCACTAATCCTTCTGCAAAATATGAGGCGGAAGGCACAGCCGGCATTTTAAATATCATTCTTAAAAAAGAGAAAAGCAAAGACCTGAACGGGTCGATTTCTGTCAATACCGGTATTCCTGATAATCATAGTATAGGCATCAGCATGAGCAGGAGGGCCAACAGGTTTAACCTGTTCACCCAAATGGGTATTGGTAAGCGTTCTTTGCCGCGGCACAACAGCAGTATTAACCGTGATTTGGTTAATCATACAGAAGTAACAACCAGTGGAAAGAACTATCGCAATGAAGACTTTTATAATATTACCCTGGGCACAGACTATTATATCAATGATCTGAATGTGCTTACCCTGTCCGGAAGCTATGCTTATGAAGTGGAAGATCAGCCATCCGAAACAAATTACAGCGCCTATGCAGGTGGTAACCTTTTATCTCAATGGAAAAGACACGAAACCACAGAAGCCACCAATCCGAAATGGCAGTATGAGCTGAATTACGAGCGGCAGTTTAAAGATAATCAAAAGCATACTTTACTGGCAAGCGCAATGGGCAGTTTTTTTGGGAAGGATCAATCTTCATTATTTAAAAATACTGCTACGCTTGGAAATATCAGTTCCAACGACCAGGAAGCGGTTACTGATTTTAAAGAAGCTAACTATACTTTTAAATTGGATTATACACACCCGCTGAATGATCTTTTTTCCGTAGAAAGCGGTGCCCAATACCTGGTTAGCCAGGTGGGCAATGATTATATGATAAGAGATTACATTAATGGAGAGTGGGTTACGAATAGTCAGTTGACCAACGATTTTCAATTTGATCAAAATGTGCTCGGCCTCTACGGTACAGGAAGCTATGAAGGGGAAAAATGGGGCATCAAAGCCGGTATCAGGGTGGAGAACACCGATCTGTCTACCGTACTTGTAAATACCAGCCAGGCCAATAACAGGAACTACACCAACTTTTTCCCAACCTTGCACACTTCCTATAAATTCAGCCCATCGGTTTCGTTGCAGTTGGGTTATTCGCGCAGGATATATCGTCCCCGCTTATGGGAACTGAACCCGTTCCTGAATATGCGGGATAACTATAATATCAGAACGGGAAACCCGGAGCTGGATCCTGAATACAGCGACTCCTATGAGCTTACCGGGATTTTTAAAGCAGGGTCCGCCAATTTTAGCTCCAGCTTTTATCACCGGTATACCACTGCTGTAATTGAAGATGTATCCACTTTTGAGGATAATGTAAATACTAACAGGCCCTATAATATTGGTACGAGGGCTGCTACCGGCCTTGAAGTCAACGGTAAATATGGAGTGCTTCGCTGGCTCTCTTTAAATGGCGATTTTAATTATAATTTTTTCAAACGTAAAGGAACCTTCCAGGAGAGGGTGTTTGATTTTGATGGCAGCCGGTGGTCGGCAAGGCTGACAGCCAAAGCCGATCTTCCTGCAAACTTTGCTCTTGAGCTGGGAGGAAACTACCAATCGGGTTACCGGTCGGTAAATGCAGAGAATGACCCGTTCGCATATATGGATTTCGGTTTGAGAAAAAAAATACTTAAAGGAAAGCTGGTGGCCAGTCTCTCTGTGAACGACGTGTTTGCTTCGAGAATATCTGTAGCTGAAACAAGTAGGGAGACTTTTTACCTGTATAGTCGTGGCTACCGCGGAAGGTTTTTTGCATTTGGGCTGAGTTTTGGTTTCGGCAAAGGAGAGGCAATGACTTATTCCGGGGGAAGAAGAAGATAAAAGGCAAAATGACTTATTAACCTCTCTTCAGGGAAGAAGGGTCTCAGGCGTCCATTTTCACTCCCTCATAAATTTCGCTGACAGAAAAATATTCATTGATCGTTTTAATATAAAGCTGCTCACCCTGTAAATTATATTCCTCCAGCTCCCAGCGTTGGGCTTCGTTCAGGCGAAAGGCCTCAATATGTACACTCTCCGAATCAATGAGGATATATTCTTTTAGAGTGGGTATATTCCGGTACAGCCTGAATTTTTCTCCACGGTCATAATTTTTTGTGGAAGGAGATAATATTTCAATTATGACGGATGGGTTCAGCACGTTCATGTCATCGTTATTCAACGTGACTGCTTCTCCACATACAATTGAGATATCGGGATAAGTAAACAAGGTATTGGATTCGATATGTATGCGCTGGTCGCTATTGTACGGCATACATTCTTTTGCTCTCAATCGTGTGTGCAGTGAAGCATATAAGTTTCCTGCGATCTTATTATGCTGCAGCTTAGCACCTGACATGGCAAATATTTCTCCCCTGAAATATTCATGCTTTTCCACGGCTTCATTTTCCATTTCAAGATACTCTTCCATGGTGTATTTTCTTTTACCGTAGTCAACAGCAGGTTCATGTACTTCCATACTATAAAGTTACGATTTATTTATCGGAGTTTCCCGCAGAGGGCCCGGGGCTCACTAACATCGTTCTTAGGGAATTGTAGTCCCGAAGCTCTATGTTGTAGCCTTTGGCTACTTTTAAAAATAGCCAAAGGCTATATAATAGTACTGCGAAACATTTTGTTTCGCAGAGCATAGCATTGTGCCAGGTTTTCTGTAAGGAACCCGGCGGGGAAGGAAATAAATCATGAAAATGTTACCGTATTATTTTATCATCAGCACAATATCTTTTTCACGTTCCCGGGGCCAAACGGCCAATGATTGTATTTTCCCATTTTTCAGTGTGGCTTCCACCGTAGTTTGCTGTGGCGCATGTAATTTAAAATGCACATTCCAATCTTTCGGCCATGCAGGAAAAAGATATATTTTGTCATCCACTGTTTGCATCAGCATCTCCTGCAAACCTATCATGCCGCTGCCACCCCAGTTATGATCAGGTACCCAGTCAAAGCCCGGCCCCCAGAATGCAGGAAAGCGGCGCTCACTGTTTTGCAGCTTTAATACAGTTAGTTTTTTAGCATCATCGGTAAGCCCTAAACGGGCTGCAAAAATATTATCCTGTTTCCAGCCTTTATGACTACGGAATTTCAGGGCAAATGTATCCAGCAGGTAAGTGTTACGGGCGGTATCCAGTCCTGGTCTTCCAATGCCGTATAAGCCCCAGGGATATACCGGGTACAGTTGTGAGCTTTCTACATTGTTCACTCTTGCCCACAGTTTTGCTGGTGCAATGGTAGGCTGTCCGCTATAATTCATGAACGGAAGCGGGGGAATCCGTTTTTCAAAACTTTCAAAATACGTTTTTTCTTCAGCAGTTAAGTAACTGCTTTTTAATAAAGCATTCGTAACCGTTTTTAAGGCAGCAATGGTAGAGCTGGCATTATAGGCCATTTTAAAAGTTTCAGCACCGGAACCGGGGTACAGGATCAGATGTCCGTTTCCGTCAAGTGCTTTATTGCTTAATCTTTTTGCCTGGTATTGATAATGTTCGTCAAAAAAGATTAAGCTGTTTTTTATCAGCGGCAGATATGCTGAAATGTTATTACCCGTATAAGATGCAGATTGCAAAATCATCATACAAAACTCCAGCACCGTGTCCCATTCATATTCCAGCCAGGCATTATATTCTACCCCGGGATCAAAGCTGTTGGGACGTTTCCAGCCATATTCCGTAGGGTTCGGAAATCCAAAATTTTCTATCTGTTCATTAAAGTTGGCGCCTGCATGTCCCCAGTAGATTTTGGTACGCAGCATGGCTGTTTGCAAAAGCCGGTTGTAAAAGTCAAACTGGGGTTTCATCATTTCTACATCGCCACTTTTCAGCATTGGCCAGTAAACCAGGCGCTGATTTTGTGCCGTAAAAGTGCCGCCACTCCAGTTCCGGTGATCGGGAGTGCCTTTAATGGAGCTGTCTGTAAAAACCGGATCAACAGTAAATAAACCCCCATTGAATTTTGTAGGATAGCTGCCATAAGCGTTACCGCCCAGCATATACCGGAACAACTGGTAATTGCGGCCCACCTGCCAGCCTTCGTCGTTCTCTTTTTTTATAGTTCCTGCCTGTTCATCAGTATTAATAAAAATAAAGCTCCGTTTCCAGTAATTATTCCACCAGCCAATTGTTTTTTGATGAGAAGGCCGGTAATGGGCTGCTAGGTTCAATACCTCTTTTTTCCAGTCCTCAACACCGGTAGCCTGGCTGTTATGCAAATAAATCTCGAGCGCGTGCTCCTTAGCAGCTTTTTTGCTTACCAGGCTCCGGCTTTTATAGGCGGTGTTCATATAAACACCTTCGCCTGTTATTCCCTTAACAAAATGTGCTCCTTTTATTAACCCGCCACTGGTAAGGTTTTTAAGCGGATTGAACAGCTGGTTTTTTACCGAATCAAGTCCTTGCTGTTTTACAGTGGCGTCAAAAACAGTAGGATCGGCATTACGATGGTAAAAAATAATATTGTTATGATCATATTCAACCTGATCGGGCCTGGTAATGATGGGTACATGCGAGGCCCACTTCCAGGAGTTAGCATTGTTTTCTTTTCCTTTCTGTAAGCGATCTGCAAAGCGCCAGTTTTCATAAAAGGCTTCAGCATGAACGGGTTTATTGCTTTTTATATCAATATGAATAACCGGGTGAAAAACATCCACCCAGATCTTTACAACTGCTGTGCTGCCACTATTGGAGGATTGAATGTGGACATAACCATCCTTTACAACCAGCTCCTGTTTAAAACCGGTATTGCTGAAAGGATTAGGTGAAAGTTTTAGTCTTAACCTCCCGCTTTTGAGAAAAGCATTGTTCTCATCAAAGCTGCCGCTTTTAGAAAAGTAGAGCAGCAGCTCATTATTTTCAACCCATACGTTACAGCCAATATCTCCGCCACCTACAGGCATTGATCCGGCGGCGTTTTCACTCTGGCTTTGCCATGTGATATTAAAGGTATTGAGCTGTGCGCTTACCGTACTAAAGTACAGGCCCAGCAGAATAGTATATGCCAGTTTAAACCTCATCAGCTCCGTTATTTTATTTCTGCTTCTATATCCCAGTCATCTGTTCTGAACGACGAGGCGGGGAACCCGGCTGTATTAAATAAATCACCTGCTACATAATCTTTAAAAGCATATCTTACTGCCACAGGGCTTTTAACCTCCGGCGTGCTAACTTCCACGCCGCCATTCACCAGCTTAGCGTTTGCAGGATAGAATTTTTTATCGCTGCCGGCTATTTCAAAATTAAGCAATGGTTTACCGTAGCTTGTAAGCCCTGTTGGCGCATTTTTAAACCTGATAAGAGCTGTTCCTCCTTTAATGGTCATTGTCTCATATAGCGGACTTTCACTGGCAAATCCTTTGTAATCGTAGGTTTTGGCCAGCGCCATCAACGCCAGTCGTTTGCCGATCAGTTCTTTTTCTCTCGGGTGGATAAACTCCGCATCGCCAATATCCATTGTAACGGCCATACCGCTGTTGGGTATTTTATCCAGCGCTTTTCGCTGCGCATCGCGCAGCCATGCAGAATTGATCAGCGTGTCACCTTGCTTTTTGTTCCTGTTATAGTCAAAAGGCGCTATCTGTACATAATAAAAAGGGAAATCGCCATAGCCAAACTGGCTTCTTAACATCTGTACAAATTCCGGAAATAATGTTTCGTATTGTTCAGGGCGGTCTGCATTCGATTCACCCTGGTACCAGATAAAACCCTTAATACCATATCCGATCAACGGGTGCATCATCCCATTATATAATACCGTAGGAGTTTTATTACTTAGCCGTGCAGTATCTTTGGGGTTGGGCAGCTGGAATTGATATCCTTTCAAAGACGCGGCGTCCATAAAGGCTTCCACAGGGCTGCCCCCGTAGCTTACATTAATAAGGCCGATAGGCACCTTAAGTTTATCATACAGGAATTTCCCAAAAAAGTAGCCTGTAGCGCTGAAATTGGCTACATCAGCGGGGTTGGAAATTTTCCAGCTGAAGTTCTTGCTCGTATCAAGGGGCTGGGGTTGGGTAGACCGCGGAATATTATAAAGCCTTATCCGGTCATTATCCGAATCAAATATAACATCATTAGAGCGGTTAATGGGCTGGTTGGAAAAACCTTTCAGGGGCATTTCCATATTCGACTGGCCGCTGCAGATCCAAACCTCGCCAATTAAAATATTTTTAATTTTTATTACCTGTCCGTCACTGATGGTTATTTCATAAGGCCCGCCGGCTTTGGGTGTTGCAATAGCTGCTTTCCATTTTCCCTTTGCATCCGGAAGCGCTGTATATTTTTTGTTATTCCAGGATGTGGTGATGGTTACCGCGTTCTTTTTATTGGTCCACCCCCAGATAGCGGGGTTCGATTGTTGCTGAAGAACCATATTGTCGCTAAAAAACCAGGGTAACTGGAGTCTGGCAAACGGGGCTAACGGCAGTATCAGCACAAGCAATACAGTGTATAAAAATTTCATCTTATTTCAATTTTAATTTTTAAGGTTCTAATATAAGAAAATATGAAGCTATAGGTAAAAAATGGTGAAATTCAACAGGTATTTAGTAAGAATGTTTATGGAAGTTATCAGCTATGTTATTTAAAACCTTTAATTTAGTTTTAATAACGAATGTGTAAGAAAACTTTTGCTTTTACTTATATTGCCAATTGAATATGGATGAAATAAAACAAGGTTCTCATAAAAACATCTGGTATGGCGTGGGAAGACAACGTATTGAAATTCCCCGTTCCGTATTAAAGTCCAATGTGCTTAACAATCCTTTGTTAAACGGGTTGTATATATCCAGTCTGGGCTTCTATCCCAAGGCAAAGGGACACTTTACAAAACGGCGAAACGGGTTACATGAAAATTTCCTGTTTTATTGTGTGGATGGTTACGGGTGGTACGAGCTTAACGGTGAGAAGCATGAAGTGGGACCTAATGAGTTCTTTATTCTTCCTCAAAATGTAGAACATGTTTATGCCAGCGCTGTCCATGATCCCTGGAGCATTTACTGGGTGCATTTTGGTGGTAATTGTTTACCGGATCTGAACAATGTACATACAGTCAAAGAGCATTTCAAACCCCGACATATTAAAGATAACGGCGAAGTGGCCGGTATCTTTAATAAAATGTATAAAGCGCTGGAACTGGGTTACAGCCTGGACAACCTGTTATTTGTAAACCTTTGCCTGTCGCAGTTTTTATCCCTGTTCATTTACAATTCTCGGCACCACCCGGCTTCACCGGGTAATAAGAACGATTGTGTTGATAATGCCATTCTTTATATGCAGGAACATGTTACTGATATGCTGACTTTAAAAGATATCAGCAGCTACTCCAACTATTCTGTATCCCGGTTTTCAAATTTATTTAAGCAAAAAACGGGATATGCACCTATGGATTATTTCATGCAGATGAAGATCCAGCAGGCATGTCAGCAACTGGATTTTACTGACAAATCTATCAAGGAAATTGCCCTTACCCTTGGGTTTGATGACCCGTACTATTTTTCAAAAAGATTCAAGCAGGTTACGGGTATGCCCCCTATAAAATACAGGAGTGTAAATAAGGATTAGCATTGCATACTTTGTATAGAATTTCTATATAGCAATCAGGGGTAAAGGAGAGGAGTGGCAGGGCTCCGAGGTTCAGAAATTTTGTAGGGTGGAGTGGAGTATAAATCAATAAGGTTTTTAACTAAAAAATGTGTCCATACTATAGGATGACGATCGGGATTTTTGTACAAGCGAATTGGTACGATTTTTATTATATATTCTCTTGAATATAAGCTGTTTTTTAGCTATGAGAAACTTCTTATAAAATTTTTATTCATTAGGATGTATAGAAAATTCACCGTTTCAGAGAAAGCGGTGTGACGCGTCCCTGACTGCCTTCAGGCAGGCTCGCCTCATATGCTTATTCCATCGCTTCCGGGCGATAAATATGGGTACAAGAAAGGGCGATTTACCCTGCACAATTACACAAAGGATGAATGAAAAATTTCATGTAAGTTTGAGTAACAACAATTTCTATCCAATTTATACCTTATGCCTCAAAAAATCTTCAACGAGCGTATAAAGCAGGTTTTAATACTTGCCATTATACTTCTGTTAATCATAACCGTTATTAAAGAGTTGGTGGGCTTCCTGCCTGGACTTTTAGGTGCAGTAACCTTATATGTTGTCAGCCGCAAAAATTATTTCAATTTTGTCTATCAAAAAAAATGGAAAAAAGGGTGGACGGCTATGGCTTTTATTCTTTTTTACCTTATTGTTGTAGGCATTCCTATCAGCCTTGCCATAACGCTGATCAGTCCCAAGATCAATGCTATCCTCGAAGATCCTAATAAGATACTTACTTCTGCCCAGCAATCTATTAATGTTATTGAAAAAAAAGTAGGATTTGACCTTGTTTCTGAGAACTCTATTTCTAATGCAGTTAATAAACTCACTTCCTTTGTGCCAAAGCTGCTGAACAGTACGCTCAATCTTGTATCCAACCTGGCTATCATGCTGTTTATCCTTTATTATATGTTATATAATGGAAGGGATATAGAAAGATATTTAGGTAAGGCAGTGCCTTTAAAAAGACGTAACATCAAAATTTTATCTGATGAGACCAAGAAGGTAGTAATTGCCAATGCCATCGGGATACCCATGATATCCATCATACAGGGCGTGGTAGCAACTATAGGATATGCCATTTTTGGGGTAAAGGATTGGGGGTTATATGGCTTCCTTACAGGCGTTTGCGCCTTTTTTCCTGTTGTAGGAACTATGATCGTATGGGTGCCTATTGTTATTTACATGTATGCCACCGGCGATACGCTGAATGCCACCCTGTTATTAGCCTATCACGCTGTTATAACCGGTAATGTAGATTATATAGCCCGTATCACGCTGTTGAAAAAGATTGGCGACACCCACCCGGTTATTACTATTATGGGGGTTTTGGTAGGTTTAGGCTTATTTGGGTTTGTGGGTCTTGTATTTGGACCTTTATTGCTAAGCTACCTTATGGTGCTATACGGTATTTATATGAATGAGTTTGTAAATACTGATCCTGATGAGGAAGATATTCCTGTTCCCACGCCTGTAACTTCTCCACCAGCAGAGGATTCCGGCGGGGAAGAAGAAAAGGGAAGCTAATACTTTTCTTTCAGCGTCTTTGCTACCACCTTATCAATAGGCAGGGTCATTACGATTTCGCTAAAATGCTCCCAGTCAATAAACCTGAAGATCTCACCCACTTCTTCAGGATATACCGCCGGGCCGTTATTTACAGGTATATTGAGCGGTTCCAGGGGCTTTACGAGGTAATAAACAGAAATGATCTGGTGCTCGGGGTTGAAAGCAGATTGCTGAAAAAAATCGGTAGTGTAAATATGATCGGCCACTTCCACATCAATGCCGATCTCTTCTTTACATTCTCTTATAACACAATCCCTGGTACCTTCGCCTAATTCCAGTCCGCCACCCGGGAATTTTGTAACCTCGATATTGTTATAATAAATACGCTCATCACTCACCAGTACCTGCTTTTTATCGTTCATCAGCACTCCGTACACCCGTAAATTTATCGACTTGATCATGCTTTGCTTGTATATGTTTATCCTAAATATTATATTCCCCTTCGTAAACCTTTACTGCCGGGCCTTTCAGCCAGATATCGTTGTACGTTCCGTCTGTATTCCTGTTATAGCTCACGTTAAGCTTTCCCCCTAAAACCTCTATATCAATAGTGTTAAATCCTTCTTCATTTTTATAGAAAACCAGCGCAGCAGCTGTGGCGCCGGTACCGCAGGCAAAAGTTTCATCTTCAACCCCACGCTCATAGGTCCTCACTTTAAGCGAACCATCGCTCATTACTTCAACAAAGTTTACATTAATGCCTTCTTCTTTAAAAGCATCGCTGTAACGTATTTTCCGGCCCTCACTGAATACATCCATGTCTGACAAGTTATCCACTTTCTTTACATAATGCGGTGAACCAGTATTTAAAACTGAATAGTTGTCAGATTTATTAATATGGCTTACATCAATCATTTTTAAAGAGACCAGTCCGTCTTTAATATCTGCCAGGTGCTCGCCGTCTGTTGCCAGGAATTTAAACCTGCTCTTGTCGATGCCTATATCATAAGCAAAGCGTACAATGCAACGTCCGCCGTTACCGCACATGCTTCCTTCCTTGCCGTCAGCATTATAATAAACCATTTCAAAATCATAGCCTGGTTTTTGGTTCAGCATCATTAAGCCGTCTGCACCAATACCAAACCTCCTGTCGCAGATCTTATGTATTGTTTCCTGCGACAAATTGTTAAGGGTTACCTCCCTGTTATCAACAAGTACAAAATCGTTTCCTGCTCCCTGGTATTTATAAAAATGCATATTTGATTTTTTAAAAATCAGCAACAAATATTGCTAAAAATTTTTGTATCAGCCTTTCTACTGCCGCTCTGCCATCTTTGCTGAATTCTTTCTTTACCCGGTTGGCCACAATAGCGTTCAATGCCAGGCAATGGTGGCCCAGCAATTTCCCCAGCCCGTAAATAGCCGAAGTTTCCATTTCAAAATTGGTGATGCGGTAATGCCCGAAGCTGAAGTCTGTGAGCCGGTCAATTAAGTTAGGGTTGCTGATACCGAGCCTTAATACACGTCCCTGCGGACCATAAAAGCCAGGACAGGTTACTGTAATCCCCTGGTGAAAACCCTGCGCGAAATGCTTTAGCAGGGAAGGGGCTGCTCCTGTAATGTAAGGCTCGCCTTTTATTTGCGCATGCGTGATAAAAGATTGCAGCAGTTGCGCTTCCTCATCATTCTTTTCGTGTAAATAAAAGTTCAGCAGGTTATCAATGCCCAGCCCGTGTGTAGATGCTACAAATTCGTCCACACCAATATCAGCCTGCAGCGAGCCCGATGTTCCCACGCGGATAATATTAAGCGAGTGAAGCTTGCTTTTAATGCTCCTTGTTTCAAAATCAATATTTACAAGGGCGTCCAGCTCGTTCATTACAATATCAATATTGTCCGGGCCTATACCTGATGATAACACGGTTAATCTTTTGCCTCCTATAGTGCCGGTATGGGTTACAAATTCACGGTGTTGTCTTTGTACCTCAATTGCATCAAAATATTTACTGAATTCTTTTACACGGTCAGGGTCGCCCACGGTAATTACGGTTCCGGCAATTTCTTCCGGTCTCAGGTCAAGGTGGTACACTGCGCCACGGTCATTTAATATCAATTCGCTTTCGGCAATCCTTCCCATAATTTTTGATGATTGAGATTAAAAATTTACCAAAAATACCCTATTTTTGCAAGCCTTCAAAAAGGTCTCGTGGCCGAGTGGCTAGGCAGAGCTCTGCAAAAGCTCGTACAGCGGTTCGAATCCGCTCGAGACCTCGGATAACAATTGCTGAAACCCGCTCTCAGAGCGGGTTTTTCTTTTAAATTCAGATGTTGCAGGGTTGAAGGCAAAAAAAAACCGGCCCTGATGGAGCCGGTTGTATACTTTAGAATATTTTGGGTTACACTCTTTCGAAGTGGTTGAAGAAAAAGTTGCCTTCAATTATAGCATTTTCATCGCTGTCGCTTCCGTGAACAGCATTTTCACCAACAGAAGCCGCAAAATCTTTACGGATAGTACCTTCCGCAGCATTGGCAGGGTTTGTAGCCCCGATCAGCTCCCGGAAATCTGCTACCGCATTCTCTTTTTCCAATATTGCAGCAATAATGGGCCCACGGCTCATAAACTCCACTAACTCTCCGAAAAAGGGCCTTTCTTTATGAATAGCATAAAATTCACCTGCTTTTTCAGCAGAAAGTTTGGTGAGCTTTAGCGCCACCAGCTTAAATCCTGCCTTCGTGATCCGGTCTAAAATAGCGCCTGCATGGCCGTTTTCCATAGCATCAGGCTTAATCATCGTAAATGTACGGTTACTCATATATTCATTTTTGGGTCGCAAAGGTACAAAAACTAAATATTTCTTAATGACCTTAATTTACCTATTTTTGCGCCTCTTAAATGAAACCGCTAAAAGATATATTTCCGCTTATTGCTCAGCCTGCCAGGGTTGCAATTACCATGCACCAGAAGCCGGATGGTGATGCTATGGGTTCTGCACTGGGATTACGTGGTTTTTTGAAGAAGCTGGGACATGAAGTCTCAGTTATTTCCCCAACTAATTGGGCAAGCTGGCTGAACTGGATGCCCGGGTGTGAAGGTGTTTTGAATTTTGAAAAATACCGGGAACGGTCAGTTGAGATTCTGAACCAGGCCGATTATCTTTTTTGCCTCGATTTTAATATTTTTCACCGTACCAAAAATCTGGCGCCTGTGCTAGCCGGTTTGAATTGTGTAAAGGTTCTGATCGATCATCATGAGCAGCCCGATACGCCCAGCTTTAATTACGGTATCAGCGATATAACCAAAAGCTCTACCTGCGAAATGGTTTATGACTTTATTGTAGCAAGCGGTAACGACAAGCTGATAGATGCCGATATAGCACAATGCCTGTATGCAGGAGTAGTAACCGACACGGGGTCTTTCAGGTTTTCTTCTACCCATGCCACGGTACATTATATGGTGGCCAGGCTAATGGAAGCAGGATTGAACCATACGCAGGTGCATAGTCATCTTTTCGATAATTTTTTGGAGAACAGGTTACGTTTTATAGGCCATATATTAAGTAACCGTATGGAGTTTTTCTACGAGTATAACACGGCGCTCATAGCTATTACCAAACAGGATCTGCTTAAATATGAAATAAAAACAGGCGATACCGAGGGTTTGGTAAACTATCCTCTGACGGTACAGGGCATCAGACTGGTAGGATTGGTAATTGACAGGGATGAGGAAAGAAAATGGAGTTTTAGAAGCAAAGGCGACTTTGATTGTAATACCTTTGCGCGCAGGTATTTTAACGGTGGCGGACATTTTAATGCATCAGGAGGTAATACAAAAGATACTTTGCAGCAAACAATAGAGAAATTTAAGATGGCTATTAAAGAAAATGAACATTTACTGGTATAGCAGCAATATAAATGTGTAAACAATAAAATCGTAAATAACAATTTAACAAATAACAAAAATGAGACGTTCTAAAATTTTAGGAGCAATGGTATTTGCGGCAGCAACATTTGTTGCGTGTAATAACGTTGACTACCAAACCAGTCCTAACGGATTAAAGTACAAGATATTTGACGGAGGCGGCAAAGACAGCACTAAAGAGGGCAATGTTTTAAAAATGAACATGACCGTAAAATTAAGCGGTAGCAAGGATACCCTTTTGGTTGACACCTACGGAAAAATGCCTTTCTTCCAGCCCGTACAATCTGTTCCTGCCGGTCAGCCTTTTTACGACCCGGCAGAAGTATTTAATAAGCTGAAAAAAGGAGACAGCATGATAGCTGTTATATATATTGACTCTGCTATCAGCAAAGGATTAACCCAGGAAGCACAATTACCTCCGTTTATGAAAAAAGGAGATAAGCTTACTTATACTTATAAAGTGCTTGAAGTGTTTACGCAGGACAGCATAGCAAGAGCTGATTATCAGAAAGAAATGGAAAAAGATGCTCCCCGCCAGAAAAAAGAGCAGGAAGAGATGATGAAGAAATTTAAAAAAGAGCAGGAGGATAAGCAAAAAGCTGAAGAAGCTGAGCTGGAAAAGTCTGGCGAAAAAGCCAAGCAAAACAAAGAAGTACAAACCTACCTGGATGGTAAGAAGATCACCGCAACCCAGACTCCTGCGGGCACTTTTATAAAAGTTGATGATCCGGGAACCGGTGCACAGGTGGTTGATGGTAAATATGTAACTGTTAAATATGATGGAAGGAAGGTTAGAAACGACAGTACTTTTGATGCCAACCAGATTACAGTAAAACTGGGCGATCAGCCGTTTATCCGCGGTTTTGAAGATGGCTTAAGGCAATTTAAGCAGGGCGGTAAAGGTGTTATCTATATTCCGGGCTACCTGGCATACGGAAAAGAAGGCGCCGGAGGGGCGTTCCAGCCTTATGAGCCTTTATACTTTAAAGTTGAGATTGTAGCGGTAGGTGATACTGATCCTGCAGCAGCAGCACATGGCCCTAACGATGGACATGGACATTAATAATATAAGCTCCTGTAGCTGATTATAATAAAGCCACTGTAATACGGTGGCTTTATTGTTTCCAGACAACTCCTGTTCAGGATGCAGCAGGACGGTTCGCCGGTTGATTCTTTATATATTAGATGTTGAAAACGATTGTTACAGGAATTTCCTGCACTATTCAACTCTATAAAATTATTTTCAGTGAACCGTATTATATTATTTCTGGTATTAGTTCTGACGGGTAAAGCTGCAATGTCTCAGCGCCTGATGGAGGCATTGGACAGGGGAGTAGTAGCCGTTCCCGCAAATGATGGAAAGGTTTTGGTAAGCTGGCGTTTATTAGCTTCTGATGAAGAAGGTATTGCCTTTAATGTGTACCGGAAAACAAAAGGCAGCACCGTAAGGGTCAATCCAAAACCTGTTACCCGGGCCACTTCTCTTTTAGATGATTTTGCAGACAAGACTGCGGAAAGAACTTATATAGTGAAGCCGGTTATCAAAAATAAAGAAACCGGCAAAGCAAGCTCTTTTGTGCTGAAGAACCTGTCCGATCCTTATATATCTATCCCGCTTCAGATACCGGATGGATATGCAGCAAATGACGGCTCGGTAGGAGACCTGGATGGTGATGGAACCTACGAAATTGTATTGCATGTTGCAGGTCGCGGCAGGGATAATAGTCAGGCCGGGTTTACCGATCCCCCGTTAATACAGGCATACAAGCTAAACGGGCAGTTGTTATGGACCATCAAC
>JASGDI010000201.1:0-15293 GCA_049841335.1 Niabella sp.
ATGAGCTATGCAATGGTGTGGTGTAATGGATACCTGGTGGGTGGCTGGCCTTATGGTTACAACTCTTTCAGACTTGATCTTACTCCCCATTTGAAGCCTGGAAAAGATAATCAATTGGCAATAAGGTTAGATAATCCGACCAACTCTTCACGCTGGTATCCTGGCGCAGGTTTATACAGGAATGTATGGCTGACTAAGGTGAACAAAGTACATGTAGCTCATTGGGGTACTTTTATAAAAACAAGGAATATAACGAGCTTATCAGCCATTATAGATTTATCTGTCCAGGTAAAAAACCAATCGAACCAAAAGAAAAACTTACAGCTAATTACAGATATTTACGAGCTTAATAGCTTATCACAGCGAACGGCACGTAAAGTTACATCGTTTACAAGATCTGTGGCAACAGTAAATGCCGGTGGTAGAACAGTTGTTGAGAATAGCGTAACTATTAAGAACCCGAAGCTATGGGGGCCGCTGCCGCAACAAAAACCAAATATGTATGTGGCTGTGACAAAAGTTTGGGCTGATGGAAAACTGGCTGATGAATACGCTACCAATTTTGGCATCCGTGATCTGAAATTTGATGCGGTAAAAGGTGTTTTTGTAAATGACCAGCATGTACGCATACAGGGTGTAAACCAGCACCATGATCTGGGTGCTTTAGGCGCCGCTTTTAATATAAGGGCTGCAGAAAGGCAGCTGGAGATCTTGCAGAAAATGGGGTGCAATGCTATCCGTATGGCGCATAACCCGCCGGCACCGGAGTTGCTGGACCTTACAGACAGGATGGGATTCCTGGTGATTAATGAAGTATATGACTGCTGGGAAAAGGGAAAAACACCATTGGACTTTCATTTAATATTTCCGGATTGGTATGAAGCAGATGCCCGGTCTTTTATACGCCGTGATAAAAACCATCCCTCAGTAATAGCCTGGAGCTTTGGAAACGAAGTAGGGGAACAATATTCGGATAAAGAAGGGGCTGCCATAGCTAAAAAGCTGCACGATATTGTGAAAGATGAAGATCCCACAAGACCTGCTACTGCATCCATGAACTATGCTAAGCCCGACATGCCTTTCCCTCAGGAAATGGATATGATCAGCCTTAATTACCAGGGAGAGGGTATCAGGGATGCACCTGCTTATGCTCATTTAAGAGGAATAAGAACAACCCCTTTGTACCCTGCGTTTCACGCAAAGTTCCCTGATAAATTGATTGTAAGCAGCGAAACGGCTTCATCACTAAGTACCAGGGGTACTTATATTTTTCCTGTGACAAGTGGCATGAGTGCCCCTGTAAGCGATACAGCAGGAGGGGATCCTGTTAACCAGTTTGTAAGCGCCTATGAATTATATACGGCTCAATTTGGTTCTTCGCCTGATAAAGTGTTTGCTGCGCAAGACCAAAATCCTTATGTTGCCGGTGAATTTGTGTGGAGTGGTTGGGATTACCTGGGTGAGCCAACACCTTATTATACGGCAAGGAGCTCCTATTCGGGTATCATTGATCTGGCTGGTTTTAAAAAGGATAGATTTTATCTCTATCAGTCCAGGTGGAAACCAGACTTGCCAATGGCACATATCTTACCTCATTGGACATGGCCCGATCGGATAGGAAAAATAACACCGGTTCATGTGTTTACTTCGGGGGATGAAGCCGAATTATTTTTAAACGGAAAATCGTTAGGCAGAAAAAAGAAAGGCGCTTACGAATATCGCTTGCGGTGGGATGATGTAGTGTATCAGCCAGGTGAGCTTAAAGTAATAGCTTATAAAAATGGAAAACAATGGGCGAATAATGTAGTGAGAACAACTGGTAAAGCAGCCCGGTTGCAATTGAAGGCAGACAGAAGTATTATCAAAGACAATGGGGCAGACCTGTCATTTATAACTGTAACAGTATTGGATAACGATGGCAATATTGTTCCTTACGCAGATAATGTAATCCAATTTGAAATAGAGGGCGCAGGCGAAATTGTAGCAACTGATAATGGGAATCCTGCTGATTTGGTTGCCTTCCCTTCCAAAGAGAGAAAAGCCCTAAACGGTTATGCATTAGCGATTGTGAAAGGTACAGGACAGGGAGTTCTTAAAATTAAAGCTACTTCTGAAGGGTTGCAACCCGGGTCTTTATCAATACGATCTCAATAGTAAGTTCAAAGTAGTATTCCATTTTCGATTTAATAATTTCTGTAACCATATTTTTAATACAATTCAACAAAAAGATGATTAACTTTATGATGTTACCATTAAGTATTATATACCCGCGTGAGATAAATGGAATCAGCTTTTGAAAGTAGACCAAAAGTGGATGTGTAAATGATAAAGACTTTAATTTTCAATAAAATGAAAGCTGATCGCTTATCTCATCCGGTTGGCAAAAGATTCTGGTATTTCAGGGTATTTTCTCATTAAACCAATTTATATTATCCACTTTATGGATCTTCTGCCCCTGCTTCAAAAGCCGTATACCAAACAGCAGGCCAATGAAATTGTGCATTGGGTAGGCAGCCACCAAAAACGTTTTGATAGTTTGCTGAAGATCTTTCTTGGTGAAGAAGATGCAACTACTATACAGCGGGCCTCATGGCCATTAAGCTATTGTATAGCCAGCCATCCGCATTTGATAGATAAACACTATACAGAGTTGCTTGCTCAAATGGACGCGCCGGGCAAGCCGGCCGCTGTCAGGAGGAATATTTTAAGAGCTTTTGACCAATTAAAAGAATTGCCGGAAATACATCATGGCGTTATAATGGATGCCTGCTTCAGGTATATAGAAAACCCTAATGAAGCCATTGCCTCACAGGCATTTGCCCTGGGTATATTAGCCAGGCTCGCTAAAATATATCCCGAAATTAAACCAGAGCTTGATATTATTATTGAATGCAGGTTGCCAAATGCAGCGCCAGCCTTTAAATCAAGAGCGAAAAAAATACTGAAATCGAAATAGCTTACCGGAACAGTTCATATACTGTTAAAATACTGAAATATTTGTCAGCATAATTCTATTTTGGAAGAGGATACTTTTACATTTGCAACCTTAAAAAAGTATTGAATCTTGAGTAAGTTTATCCCTCTTATTGGCCTGGCTTTGTTCTTTGTTGGTTGTAAATCCGGTTCATCGGAACCAGCTGCCCTTAAAGCCGATTCCTCTGTTATAATATTACCTCCTCCACAAAAGATAAGCAGCGCTGAATTAACAGCTTATTATAATAAACTAACCGGACTTTTTGACAGCAACCTGAACCATACAAATTTCAATGGCGCCATATTGGTTGCAAAAGGAGGTAACATTCTGTATGAAAAATACTCAGGTTTTACTGATCCCAAAGCAAAGACTACCCCAATTACCGACAGCTCATCCTTTCACCTGGCATCTACTAGTAAACCGTTTACAGGAGTTGCTATATTAAGACTGGCAGAGCAGGGAAAAATAGGGTTAAATGATGATGTAGCCCTATATTTTCCTGAATTTCCTTATGAAGGCGTTACTATAAAAGATCTGCTTTCCCATCGGAGTGGGTTGCCCAATTATCTGTATTTTATGGATGATAAAGAAAAATGGCCCATAGGAAAAATGGTAAGCAACAACGATGTGCTCCATTTTCTTATACAGTACAAGCCCGACTTAAATTACAGAAGCGGCAGCCGTTTCAGCTACTGCAATACTAATTATGTATTGCTGGCTTTGATCATAGAAAAAGTAACAGGTAAGCCTTATCCCGAATATATGAAGCAAACTATATTCGATCCGCTGGGAATGAAACATACTTTTGTGTACACTCCTGCAGACGCCGGAAGAGTGATCATGTCTTACAAACCTTCGGGTGCGCTATGGGAGCAGGATATTTTTGACGATACTTACGGGGATAAAAATATTTACAGTACTCCACGTGATATGTTAAAGTGGGACGTAGCTTTATATAACGGAGATTTTATTCGCCAGTCGCTGCTTGACTCAGCCTATCAGCCACTTAGTAATGAGCGCCCGTCCATGCACAATTATGGCCTGGGATGGCGCATATTAAACCTGCCTAATGGCAAGAATGTTATTTATCATAACGGTAAATGGCATGGCTTTACACCTGCTTTTGCAAGGCTTATTGATGAAAAAGCGGTGATCATCATTTTAGGTAATAAGTATAATGCAGCTATGTACAAAACTGCAAAGCTGGCTTATAATGTTTTTGGAGATTATATGCAGGATAATACGGCTGCCGAAGAAGATGCCCCGGCAACCGTTCCCGTACCCCCGGTTCAGCCAGTAACAGCACCAAAGAAAAAGGCAGCATTACCTTCCGTAAAAAAGGAGCTAAGTCCAAAGAAGAAAACAGTACCGTCTTCCTTAAAAAAAGAGCCAGCCTCAAAGAAGAAGGAGACTATCAGCAAATCTGCGTCAAAAACTACTGTTACCAGGCAAAAAGAAACGGTTAAAAACAATACAAAGCCTGCTGTAAAAAAACAAAACACTCCGGCTTCTAAAAAAGAGACTGCAAAAAAGAAAAAAAACACGTAAAAAGTCATCTGGTGATCATGATTTCTATCATGTCTTTTCTGGCAACTTATATTATCTTTATCCTTTTAGTTTAAGATATGAAACTACTAAGCGCTGCACAAATGAAGGAATGGGATAGATACACCATTCAGAAAGAGCCTATATCCTCTATTGACCTGATGGAAAAGGCCTCCAAAGCCTGTTTCAACTGGCTTGAAAGCAATACCCAGGCAAAAACTTTTTTTGTTTTTTGCGGTTATGGGAACAATGGAGGTGATGGACTGGCCATAGCACGGTTATTAAGCAAGCTCGACGTACAGGTAAAGGCTCTTATATTAGATGACGGGGGTACTTACAGCAATGATTTTAATATCAACTTAGAGCGATTAAAAAGTGTATTTACAGTGCCTGTTACATGGCTGAAGCCAGGCACTGAGCTGCCTCATATACCGGAGCACGCTCTAATTATCGACGCTATATTTGGTACAGGGCTGAACCGGCCGCTGGATGGGCTTAGTGAGAAACTGGTAAATTATATTAACGGCCTTCCTAACAGGGTTATTTCTATAGATATGCCAAGCGGCTTGTTGTGCGATAGTTCTTCTAAAAATTACACTGCTATAAAGGCAGACGATACACTTACTTTCCAGTGCCTGAAAAAAGCGTTTCTTATCCCGGAAAATGAAGAGAACTTTGGTAAGGTGCATATTTTAAATATAGGCCTTCATCCGGCTTATCTGGATACCATTGAAAGTAAGTTTGAGCTGATAGATAAAACGCTTGTCCAGTCGTTTTACAAACCCCGGAAAGACTTTGCGCATAAAGGTAGCTTTGGCCATGCGCTTATTGTGGCTGGCAGCTTTGGTAAGATGGGTGCTGCCATTCTATGTACCAGAGCCTGCCTGCGTAGCGGAGTAGGACTGGTTACTGCGCATGTTCCGCAAAAAGGAATTGATACTATCCAGACAAGCACCCCTGAAGCTATGTGCAAAATTGACAATTCGGGTGATATTGTTACAGAAATAGATTACGATCTCGGCATTTATTCAGCCATAGGCATAGGGCCTGGTATAGGAAAAGAACAGGCTACTGCAAATTTGTTGTTTGAACTGTTGCAGAATTATAAAAAGCCAATGGTACTGGATGCCGATGCTTTAAATATACTATCAGTAAACAGGGATTGGTACTCCCTTCTTCCTGAAAATACGATCTTTACTCCGCATCCCGTAGAATTTACCAGGCTGTTTGACGAGACTATGGACGACTTTGAGAAAACCGAAATAGCGCTTCAAAAAGCCAGGGAGCTAAATGCGGTGATATTGCTGAAAGGCCATTATACGCTTATCGCTACTCCTTCAGGAAAGGGATATTTTAACACTACAGGTAATGCCGGTATGGCTAAAGGTGGCAGCGGCGATGTTCTTACGGGTATTCTTACAGGGCTTTTGGCACAGGGCTATACTTCAGAGCAGGCAACAATCATGGGTGTTTATATACATGGCCTTGCCGGTGACAAAGCTGCTGAAAAATACGGAATGGATGCTATGATATCCGGCGACCTGGTAGAAGAAATGCGGTATGCTTTTCTATAGAAGTGCCGTTGATATTGTTTTTTGTCTGGATAGTGCAGTCTGGAAACAGGTAATAAAAGGATAGGGATGATTATTCTTTTTCATCCTGATATTGCTTAAAGCCTATTTTATTCCGTGGTTTTGTAGTGCTTTGCTGGCTGATTAGCTCCCGCAGGACGACCAAAATGTTTTCGATATCCCTGCTGTCTCCTTTTACCTCTTTTCCAGCTTTGCCAGCTGCATTCATATTTCTGTATGGGTAAGGGTATATTCCCGAAGCCGTATAAATACCCTGATGATGCGGATATTAGCCTGAATGACGAAGTCGGGCAAAGGCACGCCCTAATAATTATTTACTTCCTGGTGTTAAGTTAAGTGCAAGCTATCTGTCCTGAAGTTGAGCCAAAAAAATGTGCAAACGCTCAATACGCGATGTTCAGTAATCAATACATTGAGTATTGAATATTGATTATTTATTTGCTCCTGACTGCCAGGTAGTTTTAAAAGAGCAGGGTAGGGGCACTACCACTGCTCTTCGCAATGACTATAGGTAAATAGCATTGCTCACTTCCATTACCACGTAAAGTTTTTTCTTTTTGCCGGGTTGCCATATTACACTTTCTCCTTCTGTAAGGCCCATGAGCCGGATACCAAGCGGGGAAATGGCAGACAGCTTTCCTTCGTGCTCATTACTTTCATCAGGAGGCACCAGCTTGTAACGAGTATTCTGGCGCAGTTGAATGTCTCTGAGCGTTATTACATCATACAGGCGCGATACATTATTAGGAAAATCAGAAGCTGTTACCAGCTCGGCTCCGGCCAGCCTGCTTTTGATATGTTGCTGCTCCGCTTCGCTCAATGCCATATACTGGGTATCGTTTTCAAGCGCTTTTGTAAGTAATTTATGATCCTGGTCTAATACAATAAATCTGTTGTTATTCATGTTGTACTTTGATTATAATAAATAAAAAAATGATTCATATGGCTGTCTCAAAAGGAGTGTCAGCCTGAGGCCCAAATGATAAAAAATTCAAATGACAAGAAGCGTTGTTAGGCAGTCCCGATGGCTATCGGGATGACGAAGCCCCGAGCGATGGATTACTAATGCCCTTCGTCTTCCGATAGCTATCGGAACAGGACGACATTGATTTCAAATTTTTAGCCTACCTGTCATTAACAGCTTGTCGAAGGCTAACGATTAGGATATCAATATTTCGTCTCCTAATAGCCATCGGGACAATATGACAACCAAATTGATTTTGAGACAGCCACGCCCTCTTTGTTTTACAACAAAGGCTGCATTTATATCCCCCCGAAGCTTACTGGAGTTCCGGGGGATTACTTATTGAAGTCTTTTGGATTTGAAAAGGCATAGAGCCGCTTGCCGGCAAAAGGAACCATGCGGGCAGATTGAATGAAACAAAGGCCATTACATATATTGGGCTCTGACATTTCCGGAAGATACAAAATTTTTATAAGCTGAAATATTGTATGCCACGAATGCACTAATTAGTACAGGAAGATGTTTTTAGATACTACAGCACTAAATAGTACGCTTGTAACATCTATTCGTGTATTAGTAGCTAATATTCCGCAAGTTCATGCGTCAGCTCTGACACTTGAAAATACCTTTTGCCCGATGATAAGAGGGCTCTGTTAATGTTTTATAGCAATAACCTCTATCACTGCCTGGGAGCGTAATAAATAATGCAAACGCCCAGTAATGCGATCAATGCTCCTATGATATCATATTTATCGGGCGAAAACTTATCAAACTTCATGGCCCATAGTATAGACATTATAATAAAAATACCTCCATAAGTGGCATAAACTCTTGCAAAGTTTGAAGTTTGCCAGGTAGCTACAACGCCATAAAGCGCAAGCGTTAAAGCGCCTAACAGCCCATACCACCAGGGTTTGTCTTCTTTCAGCCAAAGCCATACAAGATAACCACCCCCGATTTCGCAAAGTCCTGCAAGTATAAAAATGGGTATTGATCTGATTATTGTCATTAAGTCCGGGTTTTGAAGTAATAAAATATTTTATTGTAGCTACCACCACTAATGGGTATTGCAAAAGTAAGCAACCGGAAGGATCGCCATCTGCCTTCATGGCAGGTTGAGCAATTTTCAGCCAATTTTCAGCTTCCCTGTATTTTTTGTAACCTTTCCATTCTTCAAATACTCTAATAAACAGTAATCACTTAAAAGATAAAAAATGGAAAGTACAATCAAAAGTCAATCATTGACACAGGTATTCAACCTGCTAAAATATACATTTGTAATTGTTCCTATAGTGGCAGGAACCGATAAATTCACCAACCTGCTTACTCATTGGGAGCAGTACCTCGATTCGTCAATAGCCGGTTTGCTGCCCTTTTCCGCTTCGGTTTTTATGAAGATCGTAGGTGTTATTGAAATTATCGCCGGTATCATTGTGCTGAAAAAAACCGAAATTGGCGGATACATTGTTGCAGCATGGCTTACTGTTATTGCCCTCACATTATTGATCAGCTTCAATTATGCGGATGTAGCGGTACGCGACCTTGTAATGGCTATTTCAGCTTTTGCTATGGCAAGAATATCTAAAATCACTGCATAAATATGGTTTACTCACAAAAGTTGTCTGAGGCTGAAATTATCGGGCGAATTATAAATGGTGAAAAATCGCTCTATGAAATTATTGTCAGGCGGTTTAATCCCTGCCTGTATAAAGTTGGCAGGTCGTACAATTACAATCACCAGGATACGCAGGACCTAATGCAGGAAACTTTTATTGATGCATATAAAAACTTATTGCAGTTTGAAGGCCGTGCCGATTTTAAAACATGGATCATCCGTATCATGATGAACAACTGTTACAGGAAAAGAAAAAAATCAGGGTTTAAAAATGAAATGATGCAAGATGTAAACGACTACTCAGCACCCATGTTTGCCCATACTAATAATGATACGGACAAAGTTGTTCAGAACCATGAGCTGGGGCATATCATCGAAAACGCCCTGGGTAAAATTCCTTTTGACTACAGAATGGTATTTTTATTGCGGGAGGTAAACGGGCTAAATGTTGCAGCAACCGCAAGCCTGCTTGGCATCAGCGAGGCTAATGTAAAAGTGCGGCTAAACAGGGCAAAAACAATGCTACGCAGCGAGATAGAAAGAACTTATTCCGCCAGCGAGCTCTTTGAATTTAACCTTATCTACTGCGATGCCATAGTAGAACATGTAATGAAAAAAATAAATGAACTTTGATCATGCCATGCAGAAACAATAAATAATTTACAATGGAGCAAGTTAAAATAGTATCTATCGAACCTCTTACACACGATGTACTTAGAATAGTTGTAGAAAAGCCTGCAGTAATAAATTATCTGCCCGGGCAGGCAGCAGATGTATCCATCAGCAAGCAGGGTTGGGAGCAGGAGGTAAGAGCATTTACATTCACTTCGCTGCCTGACGATGCATATATAGAATTTACTATTAAAACTTACTCCTCACATAACGGTGTTACGCAGCAATTGCTTTCGCTTCACAAAGGAGATGAATTGATCATTCATGGTGTTTTTGGAGATATAGCTTACAAACGTGAAGGAATTTTTATTGCAGGCGGAGCGGGCGTTACACCTTTCATTGCTATTTTTAAGCAGCTTGAAAAAGAAAATAAGATCGGCAATAATAAGCTCATTTTTGCTAACAAAACCAGGGCGGATATTATTCTTGAAGACAAATTCCGTCAGCTATTAGATCACAACTTTATCAATATATTGTCTGGCGAAAAAACCGCAACCTATGAATATGGCTACATTTCGGAAAGCTTAATTAAGAGACATACAGACGAGCATACCCAATACTTTTACCTCTGCGGGCCCGACCCAATGATGCAGGCTGTAGAAAAACATTTATCCTCGTTGGGAATTGCAGACAGCTTTATAGTAAAAGAAGCTTTTTAATATCGCCCCGGTTACACTAGGATCAAGCAATATGTGGCAAACAAGTATGGTGTAATAAATCATAGGCACCACAGCGGCAATCAGGCATGCGCCCTCCTGTAGCTTAGATGATCTATAAAGAATACATTTGCCATTACTTAAGTGACTATGAAAAAATATTTGTGTATATCAATGCTGGCGACGTTGCTTTTTCCATTAAGCTATTGCTACGCCCAAAAGCCATCGGACTTCTTGCCCGCAGGCTATAAAATAGCCGGTAAAGTACAGGGCGATCTTAATAATGACGGCAGGAAAGACCTTGTGCTCATCATCAAAAGAACGGATAAAAACAATATTGTTACAGACCGATTTGGGAAAAAAGCGGACCGTAACCGCCGCGGAATTATTGCGCTTATTCAGCAAAAAGACGGTTACCGGCTGGCCTCCAAAAACTACAACTGCTTTTCATCTGAAAATGAAGATGGCGGCGTTTATTTTCCCCCGGAGCTGATGGTTTACATAAAAAAAGGGAACCTGTACATCCATTATGCCCACGGCAGGTATGGCTATTGGAAATATACGTTCCGCTATCAAAATTCCGACCTTGAAATGATCGGGTATGATGAAAGCGGAAACTCCGGCCCGGTAGTCAACCGCTATACCAGTGTTAACTTTCTCACAAAAAAGAAACTGGAAAAGCAAAACATCAACAGGAATGCAAAGGGCGGGGACGAGGTTTTTGAAGAAACCTGGGAAAACATCGAAGTGGAGCGGCTTGACCGGTTGTCGGAGATCAGGAGTTTTGACACTCCCAGTATCCCTTAAAAACCCCAAATGATCAATTATGAAAAAACTGTTCTTCTTTATATTATGCGCATTGGCACAAAAGGTATTCGCCCAAAAAACCATCCCAAAATAAAGTGGAATGATTTTCCTGGTTGATCAAATTTGAAATGACGGTATTAGCAATCGAAGCGGGTAGGCAAGCGCCCTAAAGCCTTATCCTGTTAGCAGTCATTCTTTTACCAGTCAGTACTTTGTCCTGGAAAATATTTGTTATTCTGCACAATAAAATTTTTCCTGTTAATTCTTAGGAATTAAGCGTTTTTTGGTTTACCTATGCTATATAAGAATGCAGACAGCCCTTCATCAACGTGACCGCCAGGATGCTTTTTTGATGACCATGTTGCGACCGTATCCTGTTATAATTCAGCATTGGGGGGATCGTTCGTTTGTTTAAATGAATAACTAAAGACGAAAGTCCGGGATCATATTTACGTACTTTAAAATACCCTCATGCAAACCCACACCAGCAATGTAAATACCCTGCATGCAAGCACCGCGTCCGCGCCCAAACCCGCATTGAGCATGGTGGATGCGATGGTACTTATTGTTGGGATAGTAGTAGGAGCCGGTATTTTTAAATCCCCGTCAGTCGTAGCCTCCAATACAACCGATGGGCTGTCTTTTTTGAGTATATGGATCCTGGGCGGGTTTATTTCTCTTGCCGGCGCTTTATGCTATTCAGAGCTCACCACAGCCTATCCTAATGTTGGGGGCGACTATCATTTTCTGAAAAAGGCGTTCGGCCCGGCCATATCCTTCTTGTTTGCATGGGCACGGGTTACTGTTATTCAAACGGGCTCTATTGCTTTGCTGGCCTACATTATAGGCGATTATTTAGCTGAGATGACTCCCATAGGGCCATATGGTCCGGGCATTTATGCCATATTAATGGTGGTTATGCTTACCATCATCAACCTACTTGGTGTACAGTTTGGCGCCGGGCTGCAAAAAATACTGGCCACGTTACAATTTGCCGGTATCGCATTCCTGATTATTAAGGGAATGATCACCACCCCGTCTGCCATTCCCGTAGCCGGCCCGGAACTGAACAATACCAACGACCCATCTTTTGGCCTGGCGCTGGTGTTTGTATTACTAACTTTTGGCGGATGGAATGAAGCCGCCTACATTTCGGCGGAGCTAAAAGCCGGGAGTAAAAAAATGTCTTTCCTGCTTATTACAAGTATTTTGATCATCACCTGTATTTACCTGCTGCTGAACTGGTCATTTTTAAAGGTACTGGGACTGGAAGGGGTTGCTTCATCTAAAGCGCTGGGCATAGATTTCATGCGCGTTACAACGGCGGGCAAGACCGGCATTATTTTTATCGGGGTTTTGGTTGCGCTGGCGGCCCTTACCTCGTTGAACACTACCATATTTACGGGTGCCAGGACCAGCTATGCGCTGGGTAACGATTTCCGGGTATTTGCTTTCCTGGGAAAATGGCATGGCAGAAAATCAACACCGGTCAATGCTTTACTGGCCCAATGTGCCATTGCGACTTTACTAATCTTCTTTGGATTCTTTGCCAGGGACGGTTTTGAGGCTATGGTTGATTTTACCGCGCCTGTTTTCTGGTTCTTTTTTCTTTGCTCCGGTATCAGCGTTATCGTGCTCCGTATTAAAGATCCCAGTCGGGAGCGGCCTTTTAAAGTGCCACTTTACCCGTTAACGCCGCTAATTTTTATGGGCTGCAGCGCCTATCTTTTGTATTCCAGTTTAAAATATACCGGCATGGGCGCTTTGATTGGGGTAGGGATACTGGCCATTGGACTGATCATATTGCTGACGCTGAAAAGAAGAGACAGCGTAGCAATAAAAGATAAAATTTAACAACAGATCATCATTCTTTAACGCTAAAAAACTTACAAATGAAAAAGAATTATTTATGGGTATTGCTGTTTTTGCTGTTGGGCTCCGCTTTTAATTCGTTTGGGCAAAAAGAAGATTTGGACGTCCCTTATGTGCCTACTCCACCAGCGGTAGTGAATGCCATGCTCGACCTGGCAAAAGTGAATAAAAACGATGTGATCTACGACCTGGGTTGTGGTGATGGCCGTATCATTATTACCGCTGCAAAATTGTACGGCGCTACCGGTACGGGTGTTGACATTGATCCCGAACGTATTGCAGAAGCGAACGCGAACGCCAAAAAAGAAGGCGTTACGGATAAGGTTAAGTTTGTAAAGGGCAACCTGTTCAATTTTGATTTTAGCAAAGCTTCCGTTCTTACCCTTTACCTGCTTCCAACAGTAAACGAGCTGCTGAAGCCTAAAATTCTTTCCGAAATGAAACCCGGCAGCCGGGTAGTTTCTCATGCCTTCAGTATGGGCGACTGGGTTCCTGATAAGAAAATTGAAGTGGATGGCAAGGTTGTTTATCTGTGGACAGTGCCCGCTAAAAAATAGTGCTACAAGAAAATGATGCTTGAGCCAGGTAGCTAATTGGGGCCTGCATAGAGGAGTTGTGATCAACTTATACGATGTGATTCGTATTTATGATTGAGGAGTGGATCTATTTTATTTTCTTTTAAATTTTAGCAAGGGGAGTGGAGTTAGCGGTCGTACTTTTCTCTTAGTTCAAACACATTGAAATGCTGAACAAACTTCCATTTTTTTAGGATCTGGATTACACGGATTAAGGATTTATACTTGTCAACATTCCAGTAAACCGATTTTATACTTTGAACAACTTATCGTTTTCAGATAATCTCCATATAATGTATTTCTCGATGTCTATATCGGAAAAAATTTTATCTCTTACAGTCGCTTAGCAAATGGATACAGGATTGGGAAGAGATGACAGAATACGCGCTTAATCATCAGAGCATCGGTACCGAACGGAATACATTGCAGTTTTACATCTGGCTGGCAAAGCTGGTGGAAGCTGCACATTTAATAAATGTGCGGGAAGGAACGCGTGTTGGCCAATGTCTTAAAAACCGCTTTGTGTACAATTGATTGACACCAAAATTGAATAACCATGATAAAATTTACAATTATATTGATTAAGGTTGCCTTACCGGCGGGTATTATTATTGCTCCTGACAAACTCTGTGAGTTTTGAAAGCGCTTCTACCTTAGCCGGGAACTTGTCCGCCAGATTCTCTTTCTCCCCGGTATCTTTTTTCAGATTATAGAGCTGGGGCTTACTATCATTTCCCAATTCAGTTTGGGTGTTCTTATTTATTTTAGGCCCGTTGCCCGGGGGAATGTATTTCCATCCGTCTTTTACTACAGACAGGCGGTTGTTTAACGACTGCTGTACAATATATTCCCTTTCCTTACCTGGCTTTCCCGTTAAAACAGCAAGCATATTAAAGCTGTCGGGCGCATCCGTACTGTCCAGCTTAACTCCCAGCAGCGCTGCAAAGCTGGCAAACAGGTCTACCTGGCTGAACTGTTTATCAGACCTTATACCAGCTTTTACTGTTCCGGGCCATTGCAGCAAAAACGGGATCCGGGTGCCTGCTTCAAAGGCGCTGTACTTCCCGCCGTGCAAGGGTCCGGCAGGGCTATGGGCGCCTAATAGTTCCACTGCCTTGTCTTCATAACCGTCATCAACCACCGGGCCGTTATCGCTGGTAAAGATCAGTAGTGTGTTTTTATCAAGACCCAGTTCTTTCAGTTTTTGGGTAACTTCCCCAACCGTCCAGTCCAGCTGTAGAATAGCATCTCCGCGCGGGCCCATTTTGCTTTTGCCTGCAAATCTTGAATGGGGAAGCCGCGGAACATGAATATCGTGTGTGGCAAAGTATAAAAAGAAAGGCAGCTCTTTATTTTGCTCAATAAACTGTAAAGCTTTACTGGTGAAAACATCTGCTATATCTTCATCAATCCAGCGGGCTTTTTTTCCGCCGGTCATCCACCCGATCCTGCTCACCCCATTTATAATAGTATTGTTATGCCCGTGGGAAAATTTCATTTTCAGCAGCTCAGGGTTTTCGCTGCCCGTGGGGTCATTGCCAATTTTATTTTTATAGTCTACAAATACCGGGTCGGTGGGTTCAAGGTCTACTATTTCCTGGTTTTCCATATAAACACAGGGAACCCTGTCGCCTGTTGCCGGCATAATAAAGGAGTAATCAAACCCTACTTCATAAGGACCTGGTATTACTTTTTTGTTCCAATCCAGGTTGCCGGGATCGCCCAGCCCCAGGTGCCATTTGCCCACTACCGCGGTTTGGTAGCCGGCCTTTTGCAGCATTTTGGGTAATGTGAGTACGTCGGTAGGAATGATCAGGGCCGCATCTCCGGGTGCTATGCCTGTGCCCTGTTTGCGCCAGGCATATTTACCGGTTAGTAATGAAAAACGGGAAGGCGTGCAGGTAGCTGCAGTGGCGTAGGCATTTGTAAACCGGATCCCGGATCTCGCGATCTGGTCAATGCGGGGTGTTTGGATTGTTGTAGCCCCGTTGGCGCTGATATCTCCAAAACCCAGGTCATCG
>JASGDI010000202.1:0-3668 GCA_049841335.1 Niabella sp.
ATGTTCCCCGTCCATGAGGGGCCAAAGCTGTTTCACTAAAAACAGCATCTCCTTCAAAAAACCAGTTAGGCACAGCGGCATTTACAGCCAGTGTATAACCTTCCTGCCCGAATAGTTTTTTCATTACAGCGCTCACACCATTATTAAAATTGTTGTATTGATGTACATGGCGGTATTCATGAACTGTTAATTGGGTGGGCCATGAAAGGCTGCTGGGGTCATAATTATCAGCAGAAGGCGTGATATAAAACTCGCTGCGGAAAGGTCCCTGGCCTACGTATCCGTTGGTTATAACCGGCTGATTTTGCAGAACAATCTCTATTTTGTTAAGTTGATCTCCCAGGCTAAAGGGCTTTTGCCGGGCCAGCCCGCTTACATATCCTGCTACCTTCCGTGCTACAGAATCCAATCCTTCAGGAAATATAACCCGCGCGGTATCAGAGTTAATCTGCAGCCATTGGGTAGAAGGCCGGTTCCCCCCAAATTGCTGCGCCTTTGCCCCAATTGGTAAATGCAGGCAGAAAGCAATCCCCAATAAAACACTGACGCTAAGCTTCATTTGCAACGGTGGGTACGATGGTTTTTTTAGTTGTTTTCATAAAAATATAAAATTAACAGTTACATACTCCCGAAATTTGCCAGTAGGTATGTAATAAATTATTTTTACAAATATTTTTAATAACCTTTCCTGAAGAGATTTCGAAAAATATTGCTTATTGTACTGGCATCAATAATTATTTTATTGACGGCTGTGTGGATTGCTATACAAATGACACCTGTACAGAACTGGCTGGTGCATAAAGTTACTTCGCGCCTTTCCAAAGACCTTAAAGCGCATCTTGCTATAAATCATGTGGATTTTTCATTGTTTAACAAAATGGACCTGCAGGGAGTGTTGGTAAAAGACCGGCAACAGGATACCATTTTAAGTGCAGGAGCTATAACTGTAAATATTACCGATTGGTTTTTCTTTAAGAAGAATATCGAGCTGAAATATATTGGATTAAAGGATGCTTATATACACCTGCAAAGGAGCGACTCGGTATGGCGGCATCAGTTTTTGATAGACTATTTCTCAGGCCCCGGTGAATCACAGAAAAAGAAAGAAAATACCATCAACCTGGCTTTGAGGGAAATTGATCTTAAAAATATATGGGTAAAGCAGCAGGACGGATGGATAGGCCAGGATATGACTGTGTCCCTTGCTTCATTGAATACTGTTTCACGAAAAGTAGATTTTACAAAGAAGCTGATTGATATTCAATCACTCAGTATTAACCAGCCTTATTTTGCGCTGCTGGATTATGAAGGCAACCGGCCACCCCGTTTAAAGAGCAATGTAGCGAAGCCGGTTGTTACCGATACTTCTACCCTGGATATAAATAGCAATAAATGGAAAATACTTGTAAATACACTTACGCTCAATAACGGAACTTTTAAAAGCGATAATCATTCCCGGCCATTAGATCCCATAGCCTTTGATGGTAAGCATATTGAGTTTGCAAAAATTTACGGCGAATTTAAAAATGTAAAATGGGAAATGGATACTGTAACGGCTTCCATCCGGTTAAGCACAAAAGAGCGCAGTGGTTTTGAAGTAAAGCATCTTATCGCCAATGCTAAATTTACACCTCATGAAATGACCTTTGACAATCTTGATATCCAAACCAATGACAGCCGCCTCCGCCATTATTTTAGCATGAGTTATGATGATTTTGGCGATATGAACGATTTTGTGGAGAAGGTTACAATGGAGGGCCGGTTTGAAAATACCGAGATCAACAGCGATGATATAGCTTATTTTGCTCCTGATTTAAAAACCTGGAAAAAGCGAATCCTGCTCCATGGAAATATTAAGGGGCCTGTTTCCTCCTTAATTGGTAAGAACCTGGATATCCGCGCGGGGGACAATACTCATTTTTCAGGCGATGCCAACATAACAGGGTTGCCTGAAATAAACAGCACTTATCTTGATATAAAAGCGAATGAGTTTAAAACGGTATATGCAGATGCCATAGCTTTTATTCCTCCTTTAAAAAAAATTCACAATCCCGATCTGAGTAAGCTGAGCTATGTTAATTTCACCGGAAATTTTGCAGGCTTTATAGATGATTTTGTAACCTTTGGAACCCTGCAAACGGCACTGGGCACAGTAAAGGCTGATGTGAACCTGAAACTTAAAAATGCAGCATATCCTGTTTATTCAGGAACAGTTTCCACAAATGATTTTCATTTGGGACCGTTAATAAAAGATAAGAATGTGGGGCATATAAGCCTTAGCGCCACGTTGAAGGGCGCCGGTTTTAACCCTCAAAGCGGTAATGTGGCTTTGGATGCCCGCATACAATATATTGATTATAAAGATTACCGTTACCGGGATATTACGCTCGATGGAGAATTAAATAAGAAAATTTTTGACGGGTCTGTTATTGCCAACGATCCCAATGCGCATCTTAACATGCACGGGCTGGTAGATATGAGCCGGAAAATACCTGAATTTAATTTCATGGCGAATGTAGATACGCTCAACCTGTACAATACCAACCTGTTTAAAGAAAATATTGCTTTCAGCGGCAGGATAAATGCGCAGTTCTCCGGTAATACTATTGATGACTTTTTAGGCAGCGCTACTATTGCCAATGCCGCTCTTACCAGGAATGGGCTGCCGCTTTCTTTTGATTCGCTGTCTGTAAGCTCAGCCATTGAAGAGGATCAGAAACGCTTAAGTATTATATCCAACGAGTTTAGCGCCAATGTATATGGTGTTTTTAATATACGTGATCTGCCTAATTCGGCTATGGCTTTTCTCAGCAGGTATTACCCGTCGTACATAAAAACACCGGAAGCCAAAGTGCCTGAACAGTTCTTCACTTTTGATGTAAAGACTTCCGACTTCAGTACTTTTGCTACTATTATTGATAGCAGTTTATCCGGATTTAATAACAGCCGTATTTCGGGGAGTATTAATACAACCAGCCATCATCTTTCCCTGGATGTAAATATTCCTCATTTTAAATACCGGCAATTTGACTTTTTCAATACAGATATTGATGCTGCAGGGACCTACGACAGCCTTACGGTGTATGGCAGCGTATCTGATATTGGTATCACAGACAGCCTGAGGGTACCCTTAGCTACTTTTAATATACTGGCACATGAGGATGTGTCGCAGGTAAGTATTTTCACAGGATCAGGTAATAACAGGTCGGTAGATGAAGCACGCCTGAATGCTGTTGTAAATACTTACAGCAATGGTGTAGGTATAAAGTTCAGTCCGTCAACCTTTATGCTTAATGGCAAGGCCTGGAGCATTGAGGACAAAGGTGAGCTGGAGTTCAGAACCAATGCACCGGCTCACGGGCTACTGGTATTAAGAGAAAGCACACAGGAAATAAAGATTGAAACCCTGCCTTCTGATGTAGGCAGCTGGAATGATGCTGCCATTACGCTAAAGCGTATCAATATTGGGGATATTGCTCCCTATTTACTTCCGCATAACAGGCTGGAAGGCATGATAGATGCGCATGTGCTGGTTGAAAACCCGGGGAAGAATATGAAGATCAGCTCAAATGATTTTGTTGGAAGGGCCATAAGACTGGACAATGATTCAATAGGAGACCTGGGCGCTACAATAGTGTTTGATATGCCAACAAAGGTGCTGCCATTCA
>JASGDI010000203.1:0-5250 GCA_049841335.1 Niabella sp.
AATAGCGCAGGAGCTGATTGATGCGTATTCTTTAATGGCCGATAAAGCTCATGCAAAAGGCATAAAAGTGTATGGGTGCACCATCCTGCCTTTTGAAACTTCTTTTTACGACAGACCTTTCAGGCAGCACGCAAGAGATATAGTAAATGAATGGATACGTACAACCAACAAGTTTGATGGGGTAATAGATTTTGATAAAGCGATGCGTAACCCGGATGATATAAAGAAAATATTGCCCAATCTGCATGATAATGACTGGCTGCACCCCAATGAAGCCGGTTATAAAAAGATGGGAGATTTTATAGATCTGAATCTGTTCATAGAGTAAAACAAATACAATAGATGCATATAAAAAAAGTATTGATGTTACTTAAAATAGCGGCAGTAGTTATGCCTGTGGTTTTGCTGGCACAATCAGGTAATCAGCCGGCGAAAGATGCTGCCGTCATTACTGGTAAGTATCGTAATTTGTTCAGGGAAGCCGGTTATAAACAGGAAGATATTGATACGAAGGTAAATAAGGCCTATAAAGATCTGTTTGAAAGTCCTGCGGGTATTTATTTTGAAGTGGGCGACTCTATGGCTTACGTTTCCGATATTAAAAATAAAGATGTACGAACCGAGGGGCTTTCCTATGGTATGATGGTAGCGGTACAATTGGATAAAAAAGATGTTTTTGATCACATCTGGCGCTGGTCTAAAAAATATGCACAGCATCAGGAAGGGCCGCGTAAAGGTTATTTTTCATGGTCAATCAATCCTGAAACCAATGAGCCCAACTCCCGGGGATCAGCATCAGACGGCGAATTTTATTTTATTACAACATTGTTATTTGCCTCTAACAAATGGGGAAATAATACAGGCATTAATTATTATAAAGAAGCCCGTTTTATTTTGGATGAAATGTGGAAGAAGGACGGAACCGGTAATATTGTGAATCTCATTGACACCACGCATAAACAAATAACTTTTGTACCGGAAGGTGACGGGGCTACCTGGACTGATCCCTCTTACCATCTGCCTGCGTTTTACGAAGTGTGGGCTTTGTATGCCAAAGACGGGCACGAAAATTTTTACAAGGCCTGTGCTGATACTTCAAGGTCCTTTTTAAAAAGAACTACACATCCTGTGACAGCGCTCAATCCCGATTATGCAGAATACAGCGGAGCGCCGCATTCCACTAAGTGGATGCCTGCTGCTTTCCGGTATGACTCATGGCGTGTACCTATGAACATTGCTATGGACTTTGTATGGTATGGAAAAGACAGGAAATGGCAGCAGGAGTATGCCCGGCGTTTTCAAAATTTTTTAAGATCAAAAGGGATCAACAGTTTTGATGATCAGTTTGAAATAGATGGCAGCAGGCCGGATTTTGTTTTGCAGGCAGGGCCGGTGAAGAAGTTAAGACATTCTCTGGGACTGATAGCAACTGCTGCTTCGGCATCTTTGATGAACCCTGAAAAGAAAAGCTTCGACTTTGTGCATAAGCTATGGAATGCAAAGCTGCAGCCATACGAGGATGGCTATTTCGATCCTTACTATGATGGATTATTGTATTTGTTTGCGTTAATGCACCTTAGTGGAAAGTATCAGGTTATTCATCCGGGTAAATAAATTATTCTTCTCGCAAACATAAAAATAACGGATAATGATAAAGTTTAGTTTAATACAAGGGCAGTGTGTAGTACTGGCATTATTGCTGATGTTTTCAGGTATAGCATCGGCTCAAAAGAAAAAATCAAAGGCAGAAAGCAACATACCTTTATTTACACAGTTTTCTTATAAAGGAAATGATGCAGTTTATAATAATAATCCCTTAAAAGACGGGGAATTTTATAACCCCATCCTGCAAGGCTGTTATCCTGATCCCAGCATTGTCCGCAAGGAAGATGATTATTTTTTGGTAAACTCTTCCTTCTCTATGTTCCCGGGTGTGCCTGTTTTTCACTCTACAGACCTGGTGAACTGGAAACAGATTGGCCATGTGCTGGACAGGCCTTCACAACTGAAAGTAGAGAAAGCAGGTGTTTCTGCAGGGATTTATGCCCCCTCTATAAAATATAACAAAAACAACGAAACTTTTTATATGATCACTACTCAAATTGCCAGTGGTATCGGTAATATGGTAGTGAAGACAAAAGATCCTTTCAAAGGCTGGGGCGAAGTGATTAAATTAAAATTTGATGGTATTGATCCGTCTTTATTTTTTGATGACGATGGAAAAGCTTATGTAGTTCATAACGATGCGCCTGATAAAGGAAAGGAACTGTACAGCGGCCATAGAGTGATCAAACTGTGGGAGTATGATATAGAGAAAGACGAAGTGATTCCCGGAACTGATAAAATACTGGTTGATGGGGGTGTGGATATTGCACAAAAGCCCATCTGGATTGAAGGGCCACACATGTACAAAAAAAATGAAAAGTATTATTTAATGTGTGCAGAAGGGGGAACCGGCGACCAACACAGTGAAGTGATTTTTATGAGTGATAGCCCTAAGGGCCCTTTTATACCTGCATCAAATAATCCTATACTTACTCAAAGGTATTTTCCCAAAGACAGGAAAAATAAAATAGACTGGACCGGCCATGCTGACCTGGTTGAAGGAAAAGATGGCAAATATTACGCTGTGTTTCTGGGTATTCGACCTAATGCAAAAGGCCGTGTAAATACCGGACGCGAAACTTTTATCCTTCCTGTTGATTGGAGCGGTACTTATCCTGTTTTTGAAAATGGATTAGTGCCCATGAAGTCCAAATTGAAATTGCCGGAGGGGGTTACTAATCAGACAGGACAGAACGGCTTTTTCCCTAACGGTAACTTTACTTTTACTGATAGCTTCACGGCGCCTGCTTTGGATTACAGGTGGATAGCCATGCGTGGTCCGCGGGAGCATTTTGTTTCTGCTTTATCAAAAGGGGGAGTGATGATAAAACCTTTCGAAACCAACATAAAAGCCCAGGCTCCCGTAGCTGCACTCTTCCACAGGCAGCAGCATGCCAGCTTCGAAGCTAAAGTAACCATGGCGTATAAACCCCAATCGGATAAAGACCTTGCGGGTATTACCTGCTACCAGAGCGAATCGTTTAATTATGTTTTTGGCGTTACAAAAAAGGATAATGCTTATTACCTGGTATTGGCAAGAACAGAGAGGAAAGGGCCGGCCGGCCCTCCGCGTCCGGGTGCTGCTATAACAACAATTATCGGGAGCACAAAAATTGATATAACTAAACCCATACTGCTACAGGTGGTGGCATCGCAACAGGATGAGTATTCGTTTAACTATTCTGTTGATGGTGTAAACTTTCAAAATGTGGGAGGTCCTGTATCCGGCGATATTTTATCAACCAATGTGGCTGGTGGTTTTACCGGCGCATTGATTGGTTTATATGCTACTTCAGGAAACGATATCCAGCCGTAGTTCCTGTTAACTGATAAATGTAATATATTATGTATAAAGTACTAGGTTGTTTATTTGCTGCAGTATTTACAGGAGGCTGTAACATGCCTTCAAAAACTGTTTCAAATTCAATAGCTACAACAAATAGTACAACAGCGTATGAAAACCCGGTAATATGGGCAGATGTCCCGGATATGTCTGTTACCAGAAACGGCGGGGATTATTATTTAATAAGTACTACGATGCATTTAATGCCCGGAGCACCCGTAATGAAGTCGCGGGATTTGGTGCACTGGGAAATTGTAAGTTATGTTTTTGACAGTCTCTCAGATAACTCCAGATACAATCTTATAAGCGGTACCGTGTATGGGCGGGGCCAGTGGGCGTCTTCTATCCGGTATCATAAAGGAAAATACTATGTATTGTTTTCCCCTAATGATGAGCCTTTCCGGGCCTATATCTATACGAGTAAAGATCCTGCAACTGACAAGTGGAAATTGGTTTCAAGAACACCGCATTTTCATGATGCTTCGCTTTTCTTTGATGATGATGGCAGGGTCTATGTATTTTCAGGAACCGGTTCACTGCGTGAGCTCAAACCTGATCTTTCTGATGTAAAGGCAGGGGGCGTCAATATGAAGATTTTTGAAAGGCATAAAGACGAAAACGGTTTACTGGAAGGAAGCCAGGTAGTAAAAAAAGATGGGAAGTATTACCTGTTAATGATATCCTGGCCTAAAGACAAACCGCGCCGCCAGGTTTGTTACCGTGCTGATAGGATTACCGGTCCTTATGAAAAGAAAGTAATCCTGGAAGATAATTTTGCAGGTTTCCCTTATGCGGCTCAAGGCGCCATTATTGACGATGAAGCAGGGAACTGGTATGGTTTGATGTTCCAGGACAGGAATGGTGTAGGTCGTGTGCCATTGCTGATGCCTGTCCGTTGGACAGACGGCTGGCCTATGTTAGGTGATGAGAACGGAAAAGTACCACTTACCGGGACCACTCCCTTTAAAACCTACGATACAGGTAAACGGATTGTTGAAAGTGATGACTTCTCTGATATTAAATTAAAAATAAACTGGCAGTGGAACCATAACCCGGTTAATAGCGCCTGGTCTTTGACAGAGCGTTCTGGTTATTTGAGGTTAAAAACCAGCAGGGTGGTTCCCAACCTATACTTAGCGCCAAATACTATTACTCAGCGCATGATGGGGCCAACATGCAGTGGTAGTATAGCTATGGATGTATCAAAAATGAAAGACGGCGACGTGGCAGGCTTCAGTGCCTTCAATGGGCATTCAGGTATTTTGTCAGTAGTAATGGATGGTACTAAAAAGTATCTTACCATGAGCACCAACGTGGTAGAATTATCCCAAAAAGAAAAAGCAGTAACTAATGTGCAGATGGAAGAAAAGGCCCGTATAGAATTGGATCAGAATATTGTTTATCTCCGTATTGATGGCGACTTCAACCTGAATAAAGATTGGGCAACCTTTTATTACAGCCTGGATGGTGACAGCTGGACAAAAATAGGCCCGGCGTATAAGATGATCTTTGATTATATGAAATTATTCATGGGAAGCAAGTTTGCCATATTCAACTATGCAACAAGATCTTTGGGAGGATATGTGGATGTAGATTATTTCAAATTTACTGGCAAGTTAAAAACAAATTGATTTTATAAATAAAAAGAAATATTATGAAAGTCCTCTTAGGAGATAAGGAATACTTTGAGGGTATTCCACAGGTACAATACGAAGGTTTAGAAAGCGATAACCCGCTGGCCTTTCGCTGGTACGATGAGAACAGGATAGTAGCTGGCAAAACATTGAAGGAGCATTTTCGCT
>JASGDI010000204.1:0-21961 GCA_049841335.1 Niabella sp.
ATCACCATCTTTTCGAAACCCAGAGCGATGCTGTAGCAGCTGCCTGTAGCTGATTTGCGTTGCGTGTGTGTCTTTATACCGCTGTTGCCATTTTTGGGGCAACTTATTAAAAACCGGATCATCAAGTCTTACATCCGGATCAGCTTCCAGCAGGTTGAGCAGGGCTGTTGCCGAAAACATTTTAGTGACCGAACCAATACAACTGGCTATTGCTCCTGTCATTTTAAGATCACCATCATCCGGGCCCTGTGCCCATCCGCCGCCGTAACTGGCGCTGATACCTTCTTTATTGCCGATAGAAAAAGCATACCCTTTTACTTTGTTTTTCATTTTTTTTGCTACTGCCTTTTCAAACACCATGGCATCGAAATGCGGAGCAGTACTATTTAAAGACGCATTCATATGCTGTATTTTAGAGGGATCAATGAATCGTTGCTTTACGTTTTAAAGAGCTTCATAGCTTTACCTGGTCAGGAAACAGTAATAGCCACTGAACAAAAAACGTATCTGAGCTGAGTCTCAGGCTGGTTCAAAATTAGCACACAGGCATAGTGAAAAATAGTAAAAACCAGACATTTTATAAGGCTTAATAAAATACTTTTGTACAGGAAAACCTTGTAAACCCAATGTTATGGACTTGTTCTCACTTTCTCTTTCGCCTCATAACGCTTTAAAAAGCCTGATAAAGAGATATCACTATCAGCATATTGATCTTTCCTCAGCATCTGCTATGAAATATGATTTTTACCCAAGTTACAGTCAGTGTCTTATGCTTTACCTGGGAGATGCCGGAAGCAGAATGCTATCCGGGGAAGATATTTGTGAAATAAAAGCCGGGCCTCATATAGTAAGCGCCCAGCTAAAAACTACTACCCTCTATTTCCAAAACCTGCATAGGGTTTTTACGGTTAATTTTACGGCAGGCGGATTGTCCCGGCTATTGAAGCAACCTCTTAATGACCTGGTAAATATATGCGCGGATGCCGAAAGCTTCATGGGCTATTCAATTCAAAAACTAACGGACAGGTTAAGAAATGCTATACTGATTGAAGATCTTAAACATATTGCAGACCGGTTTTTCCTGGATCGGCTTAACAGCATCCGGCCACCTAAAAGCTTTGACATTGTTATGCAGCAGGTATCAGATAATTTATGGGCTGATTATAATGTAGAAGCCATAGCAAGAGCATCCTGTTTAAGTATCAAACAGGTAGACCGGCTTAGCTATGAGCGTTTTGGAATAAGTCCCAAACTTTACCTGAAGCTGATTCGTTTTTCCAAGGCCTGTACCATAAAAGAAAAATTTCCAGGTCTGAGCTGGACAAAAATAGCGTATCAAAGCGGATACTACGATCAGAATCATTTTATAAAAGATTTCAGGAAGTTTACAGGAATAACCCCTGCTCATTCCAATGAAAACCTGATAAACCGGATCTCGTTCAGGCGTCATATAGAATAATAATTTTACCGAGAAAAATTTTTAACCTTCCAACTTATCAACCTTTCAATTAATAAACATATAAACTTTTCTCCCTACCTTTGCAACGCTTTTAAAAAAGCAAAATGTCCCGCCCTGGCGGGGCCGGTTTCCCGGGGTGCCGATCCGCTGCATAGCGTGAAAAGCTGAGATAATACCCGTAAAACCTGATCAGGGTAATGCCTGCGCAGGGAAGGATGAATACAGACGCCTTTCTTTTCAGCATTTCCCTCTCATTTTTTAATTGTTAAAACAAAAAAACAAATGAAGAGGATTTTTCTTTGGAGCTGCATGCTCCTGGCAACGTATGGCGCAAACGCGCAAACAGATTCCACACACAACAAGGACAGTTTCTACCTGCTGTCGCCCATTGAGGTAAGGGCTTTGCGGCTTGGTACCAAAGCGCCGTTTGCAGTAAGTAACATCGGCAAAAACGATATCCAGAAACAAAACCTGGGGCAAAACCTCCCCTACCTGTTGAACCAGGTACCATCATTAGTGACAAGTTCTGATGACGGCCTGGGCATTGGCTACTCGTCTTTGCGCATCAGAGGAACAGATATAGCACGTACCAATGTAACTTTTAATGGGATCCCTGTAAATGACCCTGAATCCCAGGGCGCATTCTTTGTAAATTTTGGAGACCTGGCTTCTTCTACAAGCTCCGTACAAGTGCAACGCGGCGTAGGTTCATCAACCAATGGAGCAGGCGCTTTCGGAGCTTCTTTAAATATCTACAACATAGAACAAAGCAAAGAAGCCTTTGCAGCTGCCAGCAACGCCTATGGCTCTTTCAATACATGGAAGCATACGCTACAGGCAGGTACCGGCCTGCTTCATAGCGGATTTCAGTTTGACATACGCTTATCAAAGATCAATTCCAACGGATATATACAACGTTCCAACAGCGACCTGAAATCACTCCAGTTCCTTGCCGGGTGGACATCAGAAAATGAAATGACCAACATTAAGTTTAACCTTTTAACAGGTAAAGAAAAAACCGGTCAGGCATGGAATGGCATCGGCACTATATTCTATGATGGTAAGGGCCCGGAAGGGAAAAATTATAGCCAGCAGCTTGACGATGCCGGCAGGCGTACTAATACACTTGGCGAAATGGCTGACGGGCATTATTACAACGATCAGACAGATAATTATCAGCAGGATTATTACCAACTGTTCCTGAATCACAAATTCAACCCCTACTGGTCCTCCAATCTCAGTTTCTTCCTGACACGGGGAAAAGGTTATTATAATGAATATAGAAATGAAGAATCATTTAAAGATTATGGCCTATCCAACCCGGTAATTAATGGCACAGAAATAACAGAGACCAACCTAACAAGACAATTATGGCTGGATAATCACTATTACGGAACTGTTTTTTCAGTAAACTATAACAGGGAGCATACAGTTTTAAATATTGGAGGCGCATATACCAGGTACGATGCCAAGCATTACGGTTTTGTGAGATGGGCCGATGTGGGATTTCCCTTGGATTATCAATGGTATAACAGGCCGGCCTTCAAAAATGATTTAAATATTTACGCTAAGCTGCAACAACAAATTATTACCAACCTATATGGATTCATTGATGTACAGTTAAGGAATGTGGACTATACTATTGATGGGTTCAGAAAAAAACAGGATCTGAAAACAGGGGGTCAATATACTTTCTTCAACCCGAAAGCCGGTCTAAGCTATATCGTCAAACATGCCAATACAGCTCAAAGTAAAATTTATGGCTCGGTTGCCATTGCCAATAAAGAGCCTAACAGAGATGATTTTGAAGCTAATACAACTGAGGCTCCTAAACATGAACAACTGACTGATCTCGAACTGGGTTATCAGTTCAACGCAAAAAAGTTTGAAGCCGGCATTAACGGTTATTATATGAAATACAAAAATCAGCTTATTCTTACAGGAAAGATCAATGATGTGGGCGCCTACGCCCGCACTAATGTCAACGACAGCTACCGCGCAGGTATTGAGCTGACAGCAGGTTTTAGACCTGTTTATTGGATACAGGCCAATGCTAATATTACGCTCAGCAGGAATAAGATAAAAAATATGATTTTATATATCGATGACTACGACAAGGGCGGGCAATTAGAAGAATCTTTACATAACACAGATATTTCATTCTCGCCTAACACCATTGCCGGTGCATCCATAACTTTTGAACCATTTACAAAACCAGAAAGCAGGCAGCATTTCTATATTGATCTTTTAGAGAAGTATGTTGGAAGGCAGTATCTCGATAATGCCCAAAACAAATTAAAAAGTATTAACTCCTATGCTTTGACAGATGCAAGATTCCGGTACCAGTTCTCATCCAATAGGTTTAAGGACATTAACCTTATCCTGATGGTGAATAATCTGTTTAATAAAAAATATGAGAATAACGGGTATACCTTCAGCTACTTGTATGATGGCTCCCTGACTACAGAAAATTACTATTTTCCGCAGGCCGGCACTAACTGGAACATTGGGATAAACTTTACTTTTTAGGACAGCGTCTTTGGCCATTAAATCTTTACACGTTTCAGAACAATCAAAAACTCAAAAGCCCTGTGATGTAAAAACTCACAGGGCTTTTAATATAGTAAAGTTATTCTTATTCACTGTCGAACGCTTCCTTCCAGGCTAAAATACCCCCCTCCACATTTACCGTTTTTTTATATCCCAGTGAATCCAGATAAAGACAGGCGGCAGCGCTTCTTTTACCGCTGCGGCAATGAATAATGATCTCTTCCTCTTCTTTTCCCGCCAGGGAACCAATATTCCCGTTTTGAATATCGCCCAGGGGAATTAAGGTAGCCCCTATATTATATTCTTCATATTCGGATGGTTCACGGCAATCAATAAGATTTACTTGTTCACCATTATCCATCCTTTCTTTCAGTTGCTGAACTGTAATGCTTTCCATATTTATTTAAAGTTTGATTTTCAATAATTATAACCACGCTATTCCACTTCAGCCTCATTACCACTTGAATCATCAGGCTTTACGGTTCGCAGGGAGTCTGTTACTGGTGCCGCTACGCTTACCCAGATATCCATTACCTGCCCGGCGCGTATGCTGATAACATGCCCCTCGTCATCAAATCTTTCGGGATTTTGACGGTACACATACGCATTGGCAGTATCCCTCACATCCGGGTTAGGAATAATGGATGCCAGCATAATACCCTTGCTTTCAAGCAGGGTCCTTGCCTCATTGGTGGTAAGCCCGATAAGATTAGGAATAGCGTAAGATGTCTGGCTTAGCTCAGAACCAATCACCAGGTCTATTTTACTGCCCATTGCTATTGAAGCTCCCGGCTGAATAATGGCTCCTTTATATAGCTGTTCTAACACCGAATTTTTAGCAAAATCAGGACGGAAGGTAGTATCTCCCAGCTTCAGCCCGGCATTTTCCAGTACCATCAGCGCATTTCTGAAACTATATCCAACAATATTAGGCATTTCTATCTGGGGTGGGAACATCCTGTTGTAGGTTAAATAAACGGTCCTGGTAGACTTAACAACTTCCAGTTCATCCGGAACCTGCCTTATTACCTGCGTTGGAGCTAAAGTATCGTAATAAAGACTATCCTGGATTTCCACAGTAAAACCGGCATCGGCCAAAATTTTTTGCGCCTCCGCTAATGTTTTTCCTACTACACCAGGAACGGTTTTGGCACTATTATGATTAGTAAACCAACCTAATGAGCTGATCACACCCACAAAAAGCAACACAGCTAATAAAACTCCAACCAATATATTTACCCAAAGCGGTTTACGTGTAATAAATTTAAACATCCAAAAAAATTATTTAGTAAATATAACGTTTACCTAAAACATTCTTCTACCAGCAAAGTATAAAAATCTTTTAAGTTCCCGCCTGCCGCTGTTACCTGTTGCGGGATAATACTGGCAGCGCTTTGCCCGGGAATGGTGTTTACTTCCAGCATAAACGGCTCGCCGGCAGCCTCGTTATAAATAAAATCAATGCGGATAACACCGCGACAATTAAAGACAGCATATACTTTTTTAGCTGCAGCTCTTATTTTGTCTGCAATCGCTTCATCAACCCGTGCCGGTGTCACTTCGGTAGATTTTCCCTCGTATTTAGCTTCAAAATCGAAGAACACTTTAGATGCATCGGCCATTACCTCCGTCATAGGAAGTGTAATGATCTCGCCTCTTGATTTATACACACCAATAGTAAACTCGCGTCCTGCTATCATCTCCTCCACCAGTACCTGCCTGTCTTCTTGAAAAGCTTTTTCTATAGCAGTTTGAAGGTCCTCCGGCTGCAAAACCTTGCTCATCCCAATGCTGGAACCCCCACTGTTGGGCTTAACAAAAAGCGGCAGTGTAAGTTTCTGTAACAATTTTTCTGCCGGTACAGGCGAATGATCGAACAACAAAACGGATCTCGCTACATTAATACCCGATTTGCCAGCCACACCTGTTGCATAGCTTTTGTTCATAGTAATAGCCGATGTTGCAGCATCACAACCAGTATAAGGAATATTAAGCATATCGAAATAGCCCTGCAGCTTTCCATCTTCACCAGGTGTACCGTGCAATGCAATAAGCACTGCATCAAAAGCTATTTTTTCCCCGTTGCTGGTAATGGTAAAATCATTTTTATCCACGGTTGACCTGGTCCCGTCTTTCGCCTCATAAAACCACCCTTTTTTAGTAATGTCTATTTTAAATACGTTGTATTTTTCTTTATCCAGGTTATTTTGAATGGTAGTGGCGCTTTTATAGGAAATGACGGCTTCGCCTGAATAGCCGCCCGTAACAAGTGCAATATTCTTCTTCATAATATAAAAATATGCCACTAAGGCTAAAATACGCTAAGTGGCATAAATAAAATTTAGTAAAAATAGGTTCCTGTTCAATGCTTCAAAAATTACCAGCGAGAGAAATACAACTGGTTGCAGTAAACCGGGTATCTGATAATGATTAAACGATTTAAGCGTGTAATTTATCTTTTTTAGCCATTAATTCTTCCACTGTTTCCTGGTACATTTCATCAGGCACGCAGCAGTCTACCGGGCAAACCGAAGCACATTGAGGCTCTTCATGAAAACCCTGGCACTCTGTGCATTTGTCGGGTACAATATAGTAAGTATCCACCGCAAGTGGTTCATTCTTAAAGTGTACATCCACCACATTCCCATTCATTAAAGTAAAAGCTCCGTTAACAGAAGTGCCATCAGAAATAGCCCATTCCACTCCGCCTTCGTAAATTGCATTGTTCGGGCACTCGGGCTCGCATGCTCCACAGTTTATACATTCATCCGTAATTTTTATTGCCATAGCCTATTGTTTGTTTTATGAAACTATATTTGTTCGTAATAAACCGCAAAATTACTGAATGGATATGAATTTATCTATACGCATTGAATTAATGGTCAGGCTGGGGCAATATATACAGCAAAATAATGAGGAATGGCAAAGTATAAAAGAAAGAGCCTATATCAATAATCCCTGGTTCCTGCCCGAATTTATTGATCTTGGTCTGCGTAACATTATCGACCATTTTTTACAGGAAGACGCTTTAAGGAGCTGGGTAAAGCTATATCCGGGCATTAAAGAAGAAAATCCTGTTCCCAGGCTTATCGGCATTGTAATGGCCGGGAATATACCCCTGGTGGGTTTTCACGACTTTTTGTGTGTATTTGTCAGCGGTCATAAATGCCTGATCAAACCATCATCCAAAGACGAAATATTAATTAAACATTTAGCAGAAAAGCTGATAGAATGGCAGCCCGGATTAAAAGATTTCATTGCATTTGCAGAGCTGTTAAAGAACTGCGATGCCTATATAGCCACAGGAAGCAATAGTACGGCAGGTTATTTTGAATATTATTTTGGTAAATTTCCACATATCATCCGCAGGAACAGGACTTCTGCCGCTATACTCACCGGGGAGGAAACAAAAGAGGATCTGGAACTTTTGGCTGATGATGTTTACCAGTATTTTGGAATGGGATGCAGGAATATTACCAAGCTTTATGTTCCCCAAAGCTACAATTTTCTGCCATTGATCGAAGTGTTTAAAAAATATGAATACCTGGCAGATCATCATAAATATAAAAATAATTACGACTATAACCTGGCATTGCACATTTTAAACAACAGGGTGTATATGAGCAATGCCTCTCTCCTGCTGATTGAAGAGGAAGCCATTTTTTCCCCGGTGAGCCAGTTAAACTACCAGTATTACGAGAGCCTGGATGCTGTAACTAGGATATTGGAGCATAACGAAGCTGTTCAATGCATAGTAGGCAAAGGCTTTATACCATTTGGAGCTGCACAGCGCCCCCGGCTCACTGATTATGCCGATGGTGTGGATACTATGAAATGGCTGGGAGAATTGAGCTGACATAGCATAATTTGCTGGCTATGACCTCACAACAGAAGTACGAAGACTTTAGTAAAACTTTGTTAAACTAATTTTTTGTAAAAGAAAAACGTCTGACAATTTGTTATTTTGTATACGCTTAGGAATAGTTTTTGAATAACTCATTAAAAAAGTGAAAAAGAATATGAAAGTTAAACAGTTATTATTAGTGGTAGTAATAAGCTTACTATCGGCTTTTGCTGGAGTGTATATTTATGGAAAATTTTTCAGGGGGCCATCTGCCACTTTGGGTGTACCCGTTGATGGTAAGCTTCCTGTAAACTACGCCAGCTTTTTTGACAATAAAGGCAATGCAGCCGAGCCAACCGATTTTACAAAAGCATCACAATCTGCAGTACCTGCAGTGGTGCATATCAAAACTAAAATTCCGGCAAAAAAATTAACCAACGACCTGCCCAACAGCAGAAGCGGGGATCCGTTTGAAGATTTCTTCGGTGACTTTTTCGGCGGCTTTGGACCACAGATCGTTCCGGAGCAAAGAGCCTCGGGCAGCGGCGTCATCATCAGCCAGGATGGTTATATTGTTACTAATAACCACGTAATCTCCGACAGGGATGGAAAAAGCATTGCCCCTGAAATTAAAGTAACCCTGAACGAAGGACGCAAGACTTACACAGCCAAAGTAGTAGGGCGCGATCCCAGCACCGACCTTGCTGTTTTAAAAATAGATGCTACTAATCTGCCCTACCTGATCTACGGGAACTCTGATAATCTGCAGTTAGGCCAGTGGGTATTGGCAGTGGGTTATCCGTTCAATCTTGAAGCTACTGTAACAGCCGGTATTATCAGCGCTAAAGGGAGAAGCATAGGCATCAACAGCCAGCAAAGCGAATCCCCGGTAGAGTCGTTCATTCAAACCGATGCGGCAGTGAACTCCGGTAACAGTGGAGGAGCATTGATCAACACCAACGGTGAGCTTATTGGCATTAACTCTGCCATTCTTGCACCCGGCGGTACTTATGCAGGCTATTCATTTGCTATACCGTCAAGCATCGTTAAGAAAATAGTAAATGATATAGTGAAGTTTGGCGATGTAAAACGCGGCTATTTAGGCATTACCTATTCCTCCCAAAGCGCTCAGAATGAAGAATACCTTAAAAGGGCCAATGTTCAGGATGGAGTGTATGTTTTAGGAACCGATCCAAGCGGCGGAGCTGCTAAAGCCGGTATTAAAAAAGGAGATATTGTTACCAAAATTAACGGCAGGAACATTATTTCCGGGCTTGAAATAAGTGGTGCGCTGGCAAGTGCCCAGCCCGGCGATAAAGTGCAGCTCACTTATGTGCGCAGCGGAAAAGAAACAACAACAGAAGTTACCCTTTCTGCACAATCCAAATTGGTACAGATCTCTTCTGCAGAAGCCATTGGCGACAGGTTAGGCGTTGACCTGAAAAATCTCGATGCCCAACAGGCCACCAAATTAAGGATAAAGGGTGGTGTTGAAGTTACTAACATCCGCGCAGACGGGCCACTGAGGAGAACTAGAATGGAAAAAGGCTTTATCATTACCTCTGTAAACGGAGCGGAGATTAAAAATACAGACGATCTGGCGAAAGCCCTTGCAAGTGTAAGAGGAAGTGTAATAGAACTGGTTGGTATCTACCCTGGTTACAGCGGAAGGTATAGCTACCAGATCAATTTATCAGGAGATGATACAGATGGAGGAACATTCTAAAAAAGAACGCTGAAAGAATAAAGAAAGGGCTGTCTGAACTACGGACAGCTCTTTTTTATGCACGGCAGTCCCAAAGACCATTTACAGGCTTAAAATTGATCGTAGTCAGACTTGCCCATCCCACCAAGTTTGGCTAATTTTGCGCTTCTATTTTTTTACGAAAGTTCAAACGCTCTATTATAATTATAATGATCCACTTCTTCGTGAACTCCCGGAACATCGTTTATGGTGTTCAAACCGATAAAAATCTTTCTGCAGAAGATATTCAAAAGCTGAGCTGGCTCTTCGGCAACGCCAAAAAACTGGATGATGCTACCATCCACCATTATTATGTAGGTCCCCGCGCCGCCATGATCACTCCCTGGAGCACCAACGCCGTGGAGATCACTCAAAACATGGCCATCAGCGGTATTACTAGGATCGAGGAGTTTCATCCCGTACCGGCCGATTTCAACGATTTCGACCCGATGATCTCGCAGAAATATGCAGCGCTCACACAGGAAATGTACACCATCAATATTACACCGGAATCGGTATTGGAAATCGAGGATATTGATGCCTACAACAAGCAGGAAGGACTTTCTTTAAGTCCTGAAGAAGTGGAATACCTGGATAAGTTAGCTGTAAAGATCGGGCGTAAATTAACGGACTCCGAAGTGTTTGCTTTCTCCCAAGCTAACTCTGAGCACTGCCGCCATAAGATCTTTAACGGAACTTTTGTGATAGATGGCGAGGAAATGCCGGTTTCTTTGTTCAAACTCATCAAAAAAACTTCCGAAGCCAACCCGAACGAGATCGTTTCCGCCTATAAAGACAATGTAGCCTTTATCAAAGGTCCTGAAGTAACACAGTTCGCTCCTAAATCACCTGACAAACCGGATTTCTACGAAGAAAAAGCATTTGAATCTGTTCTGTCGTTAAAAGCAGAAACGCATAATTTCCCTACAACAGTTGAGCCGTTTGCTGGTGCCGCCACAGGTTCGGGCGGTGAGATCCGCGACCGTTTAGCCGGTGGCCAGGGCGCTTTGCCTTTGGCCGGTACAGCCATTTATATGACAGCATACTCGCGGTTGGAGCAAACCCCTGTCAGCATCGAACAGGGAACAGTTACAGAAATAGCAGGAGAAGTGATCAATCCAAGAAGCTGGGAAAAAGCGGTGAACGAGCGGCAATGGTTGTACCAGACACCGATGGATATTCTCATCAAAGCATCAAACGGTGCTTCTGATTTTGGTAATAAATTCGGTCAGCCTTTGATTGCAGGCTCTGTGCTGACTTTTGAACATGAAGAAAACGGCCGTAAGTTAGGATATGATAAAGTGATCATGCAGGCCGGAGGCGTTGGTTATGGAAAATCCAACCAGGCAAAAAAACATACACCCAAACAAGGCGATAAAATTGTTGTGCTGGGCGGTGAAAACTACCGGATCGGGATGGGCGGTGCTGCGGTTTCATCAGCAGATACCGGGGCTTTTGGTTCAGGTATCGAGCTGAACGCTGTTCAGCGTTCCAATCCTGAAATGCAGAAACGTGCGGCCAACGCCATTCGTGGCCTGGTGGAATCTGATAATAATCCCATCGTCTCTATTCACGACCATGGTGCAGGCGGGCATCTCAACTGTTTGTCTGAACTGGTGGAAGAAACAGGCGGCCTGATTGACCTGGATAGATTGCCGGTGGGCGATCCTACCCTTTCAGCTAAAGAAATTATCGGCAACGAATCACAGGAAAGGATGGGATTAGTGATTGGCGAAAAAGACATTGACACTTTACAGAAAGTAGCCGACAGGGAACGTGCCCCCATGTACACGGTAGGTGATGTTACAGGCGATCATCGTTTTACTTTCCAGTCTAAAACAACCGGTGCAAAACCGATGGATTTTGCCCTGGCTGACTTCTTTGGTTCTTCCCCCAAAACCATAATGAAAGACAGGAAAGTGCAACACCAATACGCTGACCTTTCTTATGATGTCAAAAATATTCCGGGTTACCTGGAGCAGGTATTGCAGTTAGAGGCAGTGGCCTGTAAAGACTGGCTGACCAATAAAGTGGACAGGTGTGTGGGGGGTAAAGTGGCTAAACAACAATGCGCCGGACCATTACAATTGCCTTTGAACAACGTGGGGGTAATGGCTTTGGATTACAGGTCTGCCGAAGGCATTGCTACCACGGTAGGACATTCGCCCTTAACAGCATTGGTTGACCCGGTTACGGGTTCGAGAAACGCGATCGCAGAGGCTTTGTCGAATATTGTTTTTGCCCCGATTAAAAATGGGTTGAAAGGCATATCCCTTTCTGCCAACTGGATGTGGGCCTGTAACAACGAGGGCGAGGATGCCCGCTTATACGAGGCCGTAAAAGCCTGTTCAGATTTTGCGATTGCTTTAGGCATCAATATTCCTACGGGAAAAGATTCCCTTTCGATGAAGCAGAAATACCCGAACGGAGATCATGTGATTGCACCGGGAACGGTGATCATTTCTGCGGCTGGGAACTGTACCAATATCAACAAAGTGATAGAACCTGTATTGCAGAAAAATGCAGGCTCGGTATATTATATTAACCTGTCAAAAGATGCCTTCCGGTTAGGTGGCTCTTCCTTTGCGCAGGTACTGAATAAGATCGGCGCCGAAGTACCAACAGTTACCGATGCCACTTACTTCGCAAAAGCGTTCAATACTATACAGGAAGGAATCAGCAACGATCTTATTGCTGCCGGGCATGATGTTGGCTCCGGTGGTTTGATCACAACCTTGTTGGAATTGTGCTTTGCGGATGTACATTTAGCTGCGAATTATGATTTATCAGGTTTAAATGAAGCAGATACAGTAAAGGCGCTGTTCAATGAAAACATTGCAGTGGTATTACAGGCCAAAGAAGATGGTGCATTTGAAACCGCTTTGAAAGAGGCCGGGGTTGATGCGGTGAAAATCGGGACAGTGATTGAAGGCGCTGATGTTAGTTTCAAAAATAATGAAGACATTTTCACTTTCAATGTAGCAGCAGCACGTGATACCTGGTATAAAACATCTTTCCTTTTAGATAGCAGGCAAACCAGAAATGGTTTGGCAAAAACAAGGTATGAAAATTATAAAAACCAGCCATTACAATATCATTTCCCTGTACAGTTTGACGGAACATTAACTACAAGCCTTCGACAAACTCTTCAAAAGGAGTCCCTCGGACAGGCTGACAGGAAAAACCGTCCCAAAGCCGCTGTCATCCGCGAAAAAGGTTCCAACTCCGAGCGTGAAATGGCGAACGCCATGTACCTGGCAGGCTTTGATGTAAAGGATGTGCACATGACCGACCTGATCTCCGGTCGTGAAACACTGGAAGATATCCAGTTCATTGGCGCCGTAGGCGGATTCTCCAACTCCGATGTATTAGGCTCGGCAAAAGGATGGGCCGGTGCATTCCTGTATAATGAAAAAGCGAAAAAGGCATTAGATAACTTCTTCGCCCGCCCGGATACATTGTCTGTAGGAATTTGTAACGGCTGCCAGTTATTTATGGAACTGGAGCTCATTAACCCCGATCATACCGAGCATGGTAAAATGCACTACAACAACTCTGGTAAACATGAATCCAATTTCGTTTCAGTGAAAGTTCAGGAAAATAATTCCATTATGCTGAAAACCTTAGCCGGAAGCACTCTGGGCGTTTGGATCTCACACGGAGAGGGCAAATTCCATTTGCCGGAACCAGAAGATAAATACCATATCGTTGCGAAATACGGTTATGATACCTACCCGCACAATCCCAATGGTTCGGACTATAATACCGCGATGATATGCGATACAACAGGTCGCCATTTAGTGACCATGCCACATATTGAACGCTCCATTTTCCAATGGAACTGGGCGCATTACCCGGCCGGCAGACAGGATGAGGTGAGTCCGTGGCTTGAAGCGTTTGTGAATGCAAGGATATGGTGTGAGGCCCATTGCTAAACGCAAAAATAATAATTGAGACAGTAAAACACTTTGCAGATTTTGCGGAGCGTTTTTCCTTAAGTGTCATTTTATGACAACCTTTTAGGTCATCTGTCTCTTGATTCCCCAATCAGAAAAATCTGTTAAGCAAGTAAATTTAATTTGATATTAAACAACACTTTTGTTTGCTAGTAACAAACAAAGTTGTTAAAAAGCAAAAATGTATAATGAAGACAACCTGAAAAGAGAAATAGAGGGCCTGACGGAAGCAATAAAATTTTTAAAATTGAAAAAAGGACGCATTAATACTTTTAACCAATCAGACGTATATATGGTAGATGGACTCGAAATAAAATTGGTATCGTTAAGCGTATTTTTAACCGAATAACCAAAATAAAAGAGTTTTTTATCTTTAATTAATTATTCTTCCCTATTTTTGCACTAATAAATACCAATAAATGTTTTCAAAAACATGTGAATATGCAATTCGTGCTATGTTATTCATAGCCCAAAAGTCGAAAGATGGTGAGCGGGTGGGTATTAAGGAAATAGCAAAAGGTATTGATTCTCCGGAACATTTTGTAGCCAAAATTTTACAGGATCTGAGCAGGAAAAATCTGGTACAGTCAGTAAAAGGTCCCAACGGGGGCTTTTACCATGATAAAACCTCTCTGAAATACTCCATGGCCGATATTGTGAAAATTGTAGATGGCGACAAAATATTTGAAGGTTGCGGGTTAGGCTTAAGACAATGTTCTGAAACGCACCCCTGCCCCATCCATCACGAATTCAAAAAAATACGAAAAGATATTAAACGGATGCTGGAAAATGCCAAGCTGGGCACGTTTTCCGAAGAGCTGGAAAAACAGCTTACGTTTCTGAAGAGATAATTTTTTTGAAACAATAGAAGATAAAAAAGTCTTTATATCTTAATAAATTAAACTAAAAATATCATGAACATTACACAGGAAACTATTGTAGGCGAGCTGGTGGCAAAAGATTACCGGACAGCCACCGTCTTTAAAGAGCATGGCATTGATTTTTGTTGTAATGGCAACCGGACTATCCGGGAAGCCTGTGACAAAAAGCATGTAGAAATTGATATGCTGATCGAAAATCTGCTCCATGCCTCAGCCGATAGCGGCAATACTAATATTGATTACCAATCGTGGCCCCTGGACCTCCTTGCTGATTATATTGAAAAGAAACACCACAGGTATGTAAAAAGCAGGATCAGGGAAATTATGCCTTTCCTGCAAAAAGTGGCACGGGTGCATGGCGACCGCCACCCGGAGTTGTTGCAGGTTGAATACCTGTTTTCGGCATCAGTAATCGAGCTGACAGAACACCTTAAAAAGGAAGAACAAATACTCTTTCCTTACATCAGGAAGGCAGTAGCAGAAGGCCCCAACCGTCCCGCATTTGGTTCCGTTGAGAATCCTATCAGCGTTATGATGGAAGAGCACAGCAATGAAGGAGAGCGTTTCGCAAAGATCGCAGCACTGACCAATAACTATACCCCACCGGAAGATGCCTGCAACACTTACCGTGTTACTTTTTCTTTACTGAAAGAGTTTGAAGAAGACCTGCATCTCCATATTCACCTGGAGAATAATATTCTCTTTCCCAAAACCATTGAAATGGAAAAACAGCTTAGCCTGTCATAATTTTTTTTAATATTTACAATCATTTTTAAAACTTACAATTACCAAACAAATGAAAAAGACAATTCTTTCTTTAGGCATCGCAACCCTGTTATTTACATCCTGCGGCGGTCCTGATACCCAGCCGGCTTCGCAGGAAACCGAAACTGCGCCTACCGAAGCCACAGCACCTGAAGCTGAAGCATCAGCAGAAGCTTTAATAACCATTAATGGCGGTGATGATATGAAGTTTGACCTTACTGAAATTAAAGTAAAAGAAGGTCAAACTGTGAAACTTACTATAAATCATACAGGAAAAGCGCCTGCTACGGCAATGGGCCATAACTTTGTACTATTAGCACAGGGAGTTGTGCTCTCTGAATTTGCCAATGAAGCTATTAATGCTAAGGACAACGATTATATTCCTGCGGGACGGGAAAAGGATATTATAGCCCACACAAAATTAATAGGCGGCGGAGAGTCTGATTCAATAGAATTTACAGCTCCGGCCAAGGGCAATTATGAATTTTTATGCTCTTTCCCCGGACACGCTGCCATGATGAAAGGAGTTTTTATCGTTGAATAAGATTTGTATGGGGCTGACCAAAAAGGCCAGCGGGTAACTCATTTACTCCTCCAGGTGATGGAAACTGGTAGTTGTTTAAGCGATTTCCAGAGCCCTCTTCTCACTTTTGGTCAGCTCCCATTTCCATTAGATGCAGATAGATTATGATATATTAGTTACTTACGGTGGTATTGCCAGGAAATTTGAAAAAGGAGCTTTTATTTTTCATGAAGATGCTATGCCTTATTACTATTACCAGGTTCTTTCGGGCGAGATAAGAATATTCTCTACGAATGCAGATGGTAAAGAATTAAACCAGGGCATCTTTAAACCCGGGCAAAGTTTTGGAGAACCTCCATTATTATTGGGAAAGGCCTATCCCTCTACTGCTCAGGCAATGACAGACAGTGTTATCGTAAAGGTACGGAAAGAGCACTTTCTTGATATTTTACACGATTACTCTGAACTTGTGAGCAAGATGATGTACACTTTTGCAGAGCGCATTTATAATAAATCTGCATCGGTGCAAATATGGGTACAGCATACCCCCGAGGAAAAGATCTTTCAGTTTCTAAAAACCAACAAGCAGCACAGCAACAACGGGCAGATGGAGCTGGTATGCTACACAAGGCAGCAAATAGCTGACTTTACAGGTCTTAGGGTGGAAACCGTTATACGCACTTTAATGCGAATGAGGGCAAAAGGAACAGTAAAAATAAAAGATCATAAACTTTATTTCTGATGACAGATACAGGCTTAGTTAAATGGTTAAGGTGGGGATTGTTTAACCTGGCTATTGTAGCTCTTTACGGCTTTTTAATGCGTTATAAAATAGCCTTCAGCTTTCCCTTTCTTGAACAGAAGCATTTATTGCACGCCCATTCCCATTTTGCCTTCAGCGGGTGGATCAGTCAAATCTTATACACAGGGTTTGCAATATTTTTATCATCCTTTCTGCCCCAGCCCAAACAAAAAAAATACAAGGTGTTGCTGGCATTTAATCTTGTATCGTCATTTGGTATGCTGGTAGCATTTAGCATACAGGGCTATAAAGCCGTATCTATTACTTTTTCTACTCTTTCTATATTAATTGCTATTATCTATGCTATTGCTTTTATAAAAGACAGCAGGTGGCTTCCGGCTTCCCACCCTTCAAAACCCTGGGCTATAGCCGCCTTACTGCTCAATATACTCTCGGCTGCAGGGCCTCTTTCGTTAGCCTACATGATGGCTTCAAAAAATATCCAGCATGAGTTCTATCTTGGTTCTGTTTATTACTACCTGCATTTTCAATATAATGGCTGGTTTCTTTTTGGCTGTATAGCCCTGGTTACGGCCTATATGCCTACATACTTCCCTTCTCTTAAAAGGTATTTTGTCCTTTTTGCTGCAACTATTATCCCTACCTTTTTTTTGTCCATATTGTGGGCTAAACTACCGGCTTGGCTCTACGTAATTACTGTAGCAGCAACCCTCGTACAATTTTTCTGCTGGCTTTCATTGCTCCGGAAGTTATGGAAATACTACGGCCCCCAGTTCCCCGGTACCTTTCCCCGGTGGATAAAATTATTATTTTACATTTCGGCTATTGCACTTACTATAAAATTCACTTTACAGACCATTTCAGTTATCCCATCATTGAGCCAGTTGGTATTTGGATACAGACCCGTTGTCATTGCTTATTTACACCTCGTATTGCTGGCTGTTTATAGCCTGTTTTTAACAGGTTACCTGTTCTGTCAAAAAGTAATACGTCCAACTAAAGCCGCAAAGCTGGCAGCTTTGAGCTTCCTGTCAGGTATAGCGCTCAATGAATTACTTTTAGGTGTACAGGGATTTGCAGCTTTTGCATATATACCCATTCCATACATTAACGAGATGCTGCTGGGAGCCGCAGCTGTTTTATTGTGCAGCACCATTGGGTTAGCCATCATACAAACAAGCCAGGCTTTCAATACAAAAAGCCGGTAACGTTGCTCAAAAAGTTACTTACTTACACAGAAATACTTCTGTGATCTTCTATGCTTTAAGTAAAGGATAACTGCTGATAACTATATTTTTTGCATCATAACAGCAGCTATTGATGCTGCATGTTGCTTCATTTTATCAGCATTAGGACCGGTAAAAAGATCATCTACAGCAGTGTTAAACAGCTCCATCCATTTTTGAAAATGTTCGGGCCTTGTAGGAAACTGCTGGTTAATGCTGCGATGGGTTGCAATAGGATTACCCTCATAATTTCCACTGAAAAATAAAACATTCTCCCAGAAAGAACACATTAAGGGAAGGTGCTTTTTCCAGTCAACCGGTATCACTTCCGTAAAGAAAAAGCCAATGGTTTCATCTGCCTTTACCTTTTCATAAAATGAACGCACTACTATTTCAATGTCTTCTCTGTTGGATACATCAGGTTTCATTGTTAAAATATTTATACAGCTCTGGCTGCAAGTTGAGTAATTGCACTTATCAGAGAGAATACTGTCACAGGTCTTTCCTTTTAAACCTTCGCATTGATATATAAAAGGGAACGAGCACCCATAATATGAGCAATGAGAAAGACAAAACCAGACCGGCGTTAGTTCCAAAAAAGTTTTTAAATACAGCGCCCGTATAGCCCATCATTGCCGAAACATCCAAACGCAGCAGAATAAGAATGCGGCATAAGTCAACCGGGCTAAGTGCGCTCAATATTACCACTAACTTTTCAACAGGATAATCAGCAAACTGAAAAAAGATAAATAATACCAGTCCGTCAAATAATAAGGCAAAGTACAGCCATAGCATGATGGAAATACCAATTCCTTTTGCCTTATCCCTGGTAATAATGCTGCTTAAAAATGCAACAGCTACAAATATAACCGACAATAAAGAACCGGCAGTGATCATAATCAATGCTATATCCCAATCTGCAAAAATCAGCAAAGGGATACCGGCGCCCACAATATATGCTGCCACCATGCTTAATGCCAAACCAGTGAATAAAGCCTTCCATATTTTACTCCGCTTCACAGGATGGCTTACAAGCAGCTCAATAAACTCGTTACTGTTGTACACATAAATAGTTGCAAACAAAACCGACATTAAGGGAACAGTAAGCAATATGATGTTCAGAACCGTTAACACGCCCTTAGCGGCATTATCCTCCAGACTGAAAGCACTCCATGAAAACAAGGCCAGCATAACGGCGTATGCTATCACCACCTTGTTCTTTAAGATATCTATTGCCACATATTTCAAAATCCTTGTCATTAACTTTCTGTCTTTAAAAGATGAATAATTGACCGGGCAATAGAGCTTTGTCCTGTTACAGATTTCAATTCCGTTACATCTTTATGCAATATCAGCTTACCTTCCTGCATAAAAATAACCTGGCTCACTATATCTTCCAGTTCACTGAGCAGGTGCGATGTGATAAGAATCAAACGTCCTTCGTTTTTTGCATTGATGATCTTTTCTTTCAGGATCTCAGCCGCAACCGGGTCGAGGCCTGCTGTAGGCTCGTCCAATATCAGCACCTTCGGGCTGAAAAGAAATGCCAGGATGGCGCTTACCTTCTGCGTAGTGCCGCCACTAAGGGTACGCATCCGTTTGTCCAGCATACCTGCTATCTCAAACTGGTGGTACAGGTCTTCATCCAATGTGCTGCTGTCATTACGAATGCCTTTTATCATATCCAGCACATGTCCGATGGTCATATTTTCAGGATAGCGACCAATCTGAGGCATATAGCCAATATGACGGCGATAGGCATCGTCATTCCTTACATTTTTACCATCGAAAATAATTTCGCCCTCATCAGGCAAAACCATTCCTAAAATACATTTGATAAGCGTTGTCTTTCCACAACCGTTAGGGCCTATCAGCGCTATACATTCACCTTTTTGTAATTGAAGATCCAGGTGATCCAGGGCCTTTAACTTTCCAAAACGCTTACTTATATTCTTTACTTCTATCATAAACTGTACGGTCCCATGCGAGGCTTATTATCAACAAAATTCTCCGGGGTAAGGCTGGGTAATATTTTTTCCGATTTATCTAAAAGTCCTATCATAAAGCTCCGGTATAACAACATAGCAGGCGGATTCTTTTCTACAATAACAGCATACAAGCTAAGCGGACGATAAGGTACATCGCCAATCTTATCCTTATTCAAATCATAACCTTCATATTTATCCCAGAAATTCTCACTGAAATGATTAAGCGTTAAGGTACCGTTTGTGGCAACATCGAATGTATTTCCCATAAAATTGTTATTGCGGATCGTATTATCCATACAGTTGGCCTGCATCCTCATACCCCAGCCATTTGCCTGGAAAAGATTCCTTTCTGCAATGATACGGTTGCTTCCATCGAAAAAAACGCCGGTAGTATTTCTTATAAACCTGTTGCCAGACAAATAACAGTCTGACAGCTCTTTAAATAATACCCCATACGCTGCATCACCCCAGTTCTCTTCAAAAGTGTTGTTCATCATCACTACTTTTTTAGTAAACATTACGGCCACCCCCGCCCCGTTGCTTTTAAAATAATTAGTGATATAGGCGTTACTGTGCGAGAACATAAAATGCAGGCCGTAACGAAGATTATACTTTGCAACGTTACGCCAGATAACGGATGCTGTAACAAATTCAAAATAAATACCATCACGGTGCCCCTCTATTTTATTGCCTATAATCTGCAGACTGTCGCTTTTCCAGCAATGCACCCCATTACCCGACTGGTTTTCTTCCTTTTGAGAGGCTTTGATAATATTGTTCTTTATGAGGCAATGGGTAGTATATTGCAGGTAAATACCAAAATAATTGTTCAACAGTTGGTTACCGGTTATGGTTACATTCCTGGCATCGTACACTTTAATACCACCTGTATCATCCATTGCTCCCCTTCCTGAATTTTGAATAAAAAGGCCGGAAATAGTAACATTATCACTTTTAACGGATAAAACCTCGTACTTCAGCTCTCCGTCCAGTACCGGCATGTCTTCTCCTAACAGACATACAGCCTTATCTATAATAATATTCCCTTCTTTATAAACTCCTTTCTTTACTATTATGGTATCTCCTGCATGGCTAACAGAAAGCGCCCTTTTAATGGTAGTAATGCCTTGCCCCTTTCCAACATATATTACATTAGCATAAGATGTATGAGCTAATGAAATACAAAGAATAAAAATAAAGTAATATAGCTTAATGAACATGCGCATTATTATGAATATCGCCTGCAGGAACCTTTTTTATTAAATCCTGCCACACTAAAATATCTGTATTGTACTTTTCCGTATATGCAGTGGCAGCACTTTCAGTTTCAAAAGCAGCAATATTACCACCCATAGGGCTGTGTATCTCTTCATGACGCACATAGAAAGCTGTAGCCGCATCCAGCCATTCCTTGTCTTTTATAAAATCAGCTATATAATATTTCTTTACTTCCATCTTATTGGTGCTGGTATAGTCCAGCATACAGGAAATATCGTCAAACTTATATACCCGGCCCTTTTCTGTAATAACCTGGGTAGCAAAACGGCTTTCAGATATAGACATTTTACAGGAGGCGCAGGCATCTTTATTATAATCTATAGGCTCGGGACCACCACTGCTGCAGGAAGAAAACATACCCAGGATTGCTATTACAGCAACGGGAGCCTTAACTGGAATTTTCCGCAGCTTCCTTATTTCCACAACTACTGCTGCAACTAATAACAGGCCGGCAGCTATAAATAACCATCCGCCTGCAGCCGGAACAGAGTACGCTCCAAAATTAAGCAGTTGTTTAAATCCTATTAAAGGGGGCTGGTAAGACATTCCAGGAACCTTAATAGCCGCATTAGGATCAAGATTATGTCCATAATCGTATTCCCATTTCCAGAAGTCGGCCATTGCAACTATTCCAAACAAAACAAATGCACCTAAAACCATATAAAGTCCTTTTCTTTTTCCTGTAAAAGCAACTACTAAAAATAAAAGGGCAAAGGCGCCTATTATATAAGGCAAAACCGTAAACTCAATAAAATCCTTGGTATGCAGGGTTTTCATCCCGATATAGTGGTTAAGGCCATTTATTATATCCACATCACCGGCCAGCTTGTTAGCCCAGATCTGCAGCATCAAACCTTCGGGATATTGCGGAGCATCGAGATAAATACTCCATACCGGTACAAAAAGTGATATGACCAAAAACAAAGCGGCTACAACAAGCAAGGCTTTTGAAATACCTGAAAGCTTATTATTTTTCATTATATA
>JASGDI010000205.1:0-3117 GCA_049841335.1 Niabella sp.
CATTATTCAGCACACCATAAGTTGTATATGCCAGGTGCAGATTATGTAAAACCGCTCCGCTCTCTAAAGTAAACGGCGCTGTGTACTTAAAAACCTCTTGATTCATATTTATTAAAAGAAGCTGTCTCAAAAGTCGATTTGGTTGTCCTATTGTCCCGATAACTATCGGAACAGGCTGACAGTCCTTTTGAGACACGCCCTTTGAGTTTGTTTTAAGCAAAAACTGCTGCAAAAGCCTGTTCAAAATCAGCCTTTATATCATCTATATATTCAATACCCGCGCTTATACGAATCAGGTTATCCAATACGCCCGCAGCCTTTCTTTCTTCTGCGCTTAACTGCTCATGCGTAGTAGACGCCGGGTGTATAGCCAGTGTTTTTGCATCACCCACGTTTGCTAAGTGACTTACCAGCTTTAGTGAATTGATAAACTTCCTGCCGTTTTCCACCCCCCCTTTAATACCAAACTGTAATACGCCGCCAAAGCCATTGGTCAGATATTTTTGTGCCAGCTGATGGTACTCGCTGCTTTCCAGCCCGGGATACCACACAAACTCTACCTTATCATGAGCTTCCAGCCATTTTGCCAAAGCCAGTGCATTATCTACGGTACGTTGTACGCGCAGCGATAATGTTTCCAGTCCTTGTAAAAACAGGAAAGCGTTAAAAGGACTTTGAGCAGGTCCGAAATCGCGCAGCCCCTCTACCCTGGCACGTATGGCAAAAGCAATATTGGGCAGGCCAAGCGGGTTACCCTCTCCAAATACCTGCCAGAAGTTCAGCCCGTGATATCCCTCCGAAGGTTCGGAAAACTGCGGGAATTTGCCATTGCCCCAGTTATAATTACCGCCATCTATAATAACACCACCAATACTGGTACCATGTCCTCCAATCCATTTGGTGGCTGCATGTACTACTATATTGGCGCCATGTTTAATAGGCTGAAACAAATAGCCGCCTGCACCAAATGTATTATCTACAATCAGCGGCAGATCTACCTCTTTTGCCAGAGCTGCAAACTTTTCAAAATCAGGTACGTTCAGTTTGGGATTGCCAAGTGTTTCAATATAGATTGCCTTTGTTTTGTCATCAATTAGTTTCCTGAAGTTTTCAGGGTTATCATCTTCTGCAAAACGTACATCAATGCCCAATTTTTTAAACGATACTTTAAACTGGTTGTAAGTACCCCCATACAGGTAAGGTGAAGTAACAAAGTTTTCACCCGCCTGCAGTATATTGGCAATAGTAAGGAACTGGGCTGCCTGGCCTGACGATGTAGCCAATGCAGCGGTACCCCCTTCCAACGCAGCCATCCGTTGCTCAAAAACATCTGTGGTGGGATTCATTATACGCGTGTAAATGTTCCCAAACTCCCGCAGGCCAAAAAGATTGGCAGCATGTTCTGTATCGTTAAACTGAAAAGATGTTGTTTGATAAATAGGTACAGCACGGCTGCCTGTAGTGGGATCTGGTTGCTGACCTGCATGTACCTGAAGCGTATCAAAATGTAACGCATTGCTCATAAAATAAAATTTTTAATCGTTAAAAAATAAGTGTTCAGGCCTATTCCTGCTCCGGTATCCTTATCAGACAGATATAAAAAAAGCCCTCCTGTAAGCAGGAGGGCTTCGTATTTATTTAATAAATCTTTTAAACTGAAACTTCCGGCTTATCTTTCTACGTTCACCAACGTAGTAGGAATTGGCACCTTGTTTCTCCTAATAAAAGAAACAGGTTGCCAAGGCTTCACAGGGCCCATACCCTCTGCCTTTCTTGATAAGTATATAAAAGAGCTTCTGCCTGAACGCAAACAGAGCGCAAATATAGAGTAGAAACCTGAAATAAAAAAGCCCTGCAAAAAAATTACAGGGCTTACAGGAATTATTCTTTATTAAAATTTATATCCCAAAGTAACACCAAAAGAGGTATTATTAATTGTTGCCGGATCATCATTATCCGGTAATTTAACCAATCCAAGATTAGCATTCAGGTTTAAAGATAAACCATTGCTTAACTGGTAGCCCGCCAACAGCTTTCCACCTGCATCAAACTTTTTAAGCCCAGCTTCATCCCAGTCTCCCTTTCCAGATAAGCTACCGATGTCTCCTTTTACTTTTCCTATACCCATACCTACATATGGGCCAACACCTAACAGCAGGTTACCATTACCTAACTCCGGCTGGTATTGAAAGGTAATAGGCAGCTGCAGGTAATTTAAATGAATTTTAGCATCTACCGATCCATCATATTTAGCCCCGTTTTGCACATAGCTTAAACCTGGCTGAATAACAAAATCATCAGCAATACCAAAATCGTAGGTAACGCCCGCCTGAAAACCGGTTTTTATCTTAGTATCATCGGCATCCTTCCCGGTAATATTTGCAAAGTTCACACCGGCATTAACACCAAAACGGCCCGACTGCGCATTAGAATCAACTGCAGAAAAACTAAACGCTGCAAATAACAATCCTCCAAATAATAATTGTTTCATTTTCATAAATATAGATTTAAAAAGTTTATTTAGGGTAGTAAACGTATTTCCGGATCAAATACTTCAGAATTTAAAAAATTATTTTGTTCCGGCTTCTTTTTCTGCATCTGCCTTCATCTTTTCATTAGCAGTGATCAGGAACTCAACACGGCGATTCTGGGCACGGCCCTCAGGTGTATCATTAGTGTATTTGGGATTCCTTAAACCATAGCCCACTGTACTTAATCTTTGCAAACCAATGCCATGATCACTTAAATAGTTAGATACCACAGAAGCTCTTCTTTCTGATAAGGCCTGGTTATATTTTTCAGTACCTGTATTATCAGTATGTCCCTGGATCTCTACGTCTGTATCAGGGTATTTATTTAAAATAGTTATCAGGTCGTTAAGTGTAGACTGTGAAGCCGCAGTCAAGGCAGCCTGGTCAAAACCAAATAATACAGCGCTGCTGAACTCAACTACGATACCTTCTTCCACCCGCTCTACTTTTGCACCGGGTACTTCCTGTTTGATCTCTTCGGCCTGTTTATCCATTTTTTTTCCAATGATAGCGCCTGCTGTTCCGCCTACCGCAGCGCCAATAATAGCTCCAAGTCCGGCGTTACCTGCAGCTTTACCAATAACGG
>JASGDI010000206.1:0-36204 GCA_049841335.1 Niabella sp.
CCTGTACTGGGAGATTGCGTTGACTGCAAACTTTGCGTAAATGTTTGTCCTACCGGTATTGATATACGCAACGGGGTGCAGATGGAATGCGTGGGATGCACAGCCTGTATAGACGCCTGCAATGGTGTGATGGAAAAGCTGAGCCGGCCCCTGGGACTGATCCGTATGGCATCTGAAAACCAGATCTCCAAAAAGCTGCCGTTCCGTTTTAACGGGAAGATGAAATTTTACTCGGCACTTTTAGTAATTTTGACAGGCGTAATGGCCTTCCTGATAGTATCCAGGAAAAGTATTGATGTATCCATATCAAGGGTAAAAGGACAATTATACCAGGAAGTAGGAAAAGATTCTTTGTCTAATTTGTTCCAGGCTAAAATCATTAACAAAACGCACGATGATGTACAATATGAGCTGAAAGTAGAGGGTGATATTCCCGGAACAGTAAAAATGATAGACCTGCACCATCATACACTTAAAGCAGAAAGCCTGAACAATGCTACTTTTTTCATAGTTGTACCCGTAAGCGGGATAAAAAAGAGGTCTTCAAAAATTGATATCGGTGTGTATGCCAATGGTATAAAAACACAAACCGTTACTTCTACCTTTTTGGGACCGTTTATGTAACAATTAAAATAAAAAAATGAGCTGGGGTTATAGAGTAATTATCATTCTTGTTGTTTTCGTTGCAGGCATAGTTTCCATGGTTTACATTTCCATGCGCCAGACCAATGAGGTGGTAGATGCTAATTATTACGAGCAGGAAATGAAATACCAGAGCGTGATAGATGCTAAAAAAAACCTGCTTGCGCTTGAAGATACAGTTGCTATTCAGACGGTAGAAGGTTATGTGCAAATACATTTTCCGGAAGCAGCAACAACCCGCCTGGATTCAGGAAATATCCAGTTCATGCGGCTTTCAGACAGCAAGAACGACAAACATATTCAGATGAAGGAGGAAAGTGGCAGCCTGTACAAAGTACCTGTTGCTTCATTCCCTAAAGGATTGTATAAAGTAAGGATCAACTGGAGTAATGACGGGACCAGTTATTACCATGAGCAGCATTACAATATTGATTAAATGATGCAGACCCTTTTTATGGGATTATTAATGGGCCTGGCCGGCAGCCTGCATTGCGTGGGCATGTGCGGGCCGCTGGCGCTTTCACTGCCTTTAAGCAGCACAGGCAGATGGGGCCGCTTTTTCTCTGCCTTAGCCTATAATACGGGTCGCACCACCACCTACTTTACAATGGGCGCATTACTTGGCTGGACAGGATCAAGGTTGGTATTGATGGGATACCAGCAGGCGTTCTCTATAACTGCAGGAGTTATTGTTTTATTATTACTTATTGCAGGGCGGCATCTTCCGTCACTGCCTGTGTTTACGTCGTTTCAAATAAAATTCAAAAAATATCTTGCCGGTTTTTTAAAAAGAAACAATACTTCTTTCAGCCTTTATATTTTTGGTATTTTGAACGGATTGCTTCCCTGCGGTCTTGTTTATATGGCCATTGCTTCTGCCTTAATTATTGGGAGACCGGTAGAGTCAGGGCTTTTTATGGCTGCGTTTGGCCTGGGAACACTTCCCCTGATGCTTTTGCTAATGCTGACAGGACATTTTATTTCTTTTTCTTTAAGATCAAAAATGAAAAAAGCTGTTCCTTATTTTATAGCATTTGTGGCAGTGCTAATGATCTTAAGAGGACTTAACCTTGGTATTCCCTATATAAGTCCTGCCTTCAGCAGCAGTCCCCAGGATATGAGCCATTGTGCTCCTTCGCATTAAGGCAGGGTAATAGTTCATGGTTCAGTTACTGGTTGCTGGTAAAGGCCGAAGGCATAAGGCTTGATGCATAAAGCTTTCGGCTTTTTGCTTCCAGCTTTCAGCAAAAGAATATTGGCTGTTTATTATCTAAGTATAGAATTCCTGTACTATAGGGTTTATGGTTTATAGATGCTGGTTACTGGTAAAGGCCGAAGGCATAAGGCCTGATGCATAAAGTTTTGGCTTTTGGCTTTCTGCTTTTAGCCTTTAGCTTCCAGCTTTCATGTCGCACACAAAAAAAGCCGCTTCGGTTTACTCTGAAGCGGCTTTGTATTATATACAGGTTATATTGAGCTATCTTTTCTCAAAGGTATAAACAATATACACGGTCTTTCCTTCAAACATAATGGGGCTTCTTGCCGTAAAAACGTCATCAGTAAAAGAAGTAACTTCTAAAGAATATCCTTCTGTTACGTGTTTGGAATCACTCTTTTTTACACCGTCCATTCTCTTAAAGTTGAATAGTGTAGTGCCTCCGTTTACACGCTGTGACCATAATATCTGCCTTGCACCATCGGCACAATCACCGCCGGCATTAATAGTGTAAGAGCCATAACCATTATTAGGAAGCACCCATGTGCTACCTTCAAAACAATGCAGGGGTACATCTTCAAACGCAGTTACATTCACTTTACCTTCAACACCTTCCAGAGTTGCCGATGTAATAGCCCAGCTTCCTTTAAAATCTTTACGGGGTGCTATCGAGGCATTTTTACTGGAAGAGCAGGATACTAAGAAAATTACAGCAGCCATTAAAAAGGCTGCCAGGTTTCTGTTTTTATTCATTTTTATTAGTTTGAATTTATAAGATCAATTATAACGCCAAATTTTAGTTTTTTTGACGATATAGAAAAATGAAAGGTTGCCTGCGAGGATATTACCCTACGGAGTAGGGTGTACAAAAGAATGTTCCCGAAATTCCAATAGATTCAGGAAATAGCAGGATATGATGTTTTGATTTTTAACATTATATTGTTCACATCATTTATTAAATCCCGAGGGGATTACATGTTTATAGAAAACGTTATTTATAATACCCCATTCGACCCACCGCGGCGGATCGCACAAAATTCGTGTATATATTTTCTATAAACTTCTGACCCTTTCAGGGTCTTAACCCCCTTCAACAATTCAGGCTTTATATTTATAGAAACAAACCCTGGTACATCAAATTGTACACCCTACCTGCTGGCAATTTAGAGGTCATTGTTCTGCAGAATCATTCTTCGCTTATATTCTTCAAAGCCATCAGCAGGTGATAAGCGCCTTTGGTTACAAAAGTCTGTTGCACAAGATCACCTGTGTTGAGCAACCCGGTAAAACCATTCTCTGAAATACCGGTTTGCACTTCCTGCATCCGGAACTGGTTTTTGCCTTTGGTAACAAAAGCATATTGTTTATTCTCAAAGCGAACGATAGCTTCATCCGGCAAAGCCATTGCAGTACTTCCCGAGTATTCTATGTCTGCATTCATAAATGTTCCGGGCAGGAGGCTTTTATCATAATGTTCAAAATGGCAGTGTACCTCTGCAGCATTATCGCTGGCAAGGTTTTTACTGATAAGCATAATAGTACAGGTATATTTTTTTCCGGGATTGTTATTGGTATAGGCTACCAATTTCTGTCCTGTTGCCAGCTTATTAATATCTTTCTCAAAGACGGTTAAGACCAGGTGTATATCGTTTGTATTGACCAGCTCAAAAAGCACATCGCTTGGATTGACATACTTGCCCCTATTTACATTAACAGCTGCTACGTAACCGGAAATGGGCGAATAAACAGGAATATTTTTTGAAATATTACCTGCTGTTACATAGGCAGGATTCAGGCCTATTAACTTAAGCTTTTCTTCCAGCGATCTAATTAAAATGATCTGTGTATAATAGGAAGCTTTAGCCTGTTCATACACTTTATCGCTTGCTGCCTTGCTTTCATTCAATTCCTTTTGCCTGTTATACTCGCTCTCATTAAATGCGAACTGGGCTTTGGCAGTAAGATAATCCTGCTGTAATTCTATGTACTGGGGGTCTTCCATTACAGCCAGCACCTGCCCCTTGCTGATATACATACCGGGCATGAGCCGGGTAGATTGCAGGTATCCGCCTAACGGCACACTTACAGATACCCTGTTTTGGGGCGGTACTTCTACTTTACCACTTACTTTTAACACAGAGGCAATATTCCGGCTATTTAGCTTTCCTGTTTCAATGCCTGCATTTTTATACTGGGCATCGGTAAGGGTAACCATGTTTTTTTCAACAGTGGGCACCTTTTTTTCTTCTGCAGAAGGTTTGTTCCCGCATGAAGCGATCAGCATTGTAACAGATACCCTTATAATAAGTTTCTTCATAATTATTTTTATTTGCTGATGTAAAAATTAAGTTCGGCCAGAGCATTGTTCCTGTTGTTCACCGCTTCTATATAATCACTTTCTATACTGATGGCCTGATTTATAAGCAATACCCATTCTAAATAATTGATCTCCCCGTTCAGGAACTGCAGGTTAGCTGTTGAAGTGATCGTTTTAGCATGGTCCAACGCTTTTGTCTCAAAATATTGCAAAGCATGCTGAAATTTCTGATAATTGATAAAAGCAGAACGGTAAGCTGTTGTAAACCTCCTGGCCCCTGCCGTGTATTCACCTGCGGCGATGGCTTCATTAATCTTCGCCGCGCTGATCTTTGCTTTTTGTCCGCCTGTAAAAATGGGAATACCTAACCCTACCTGTACCGAATGAAACCTTAGTGAACTGTTATACGCTTTATTATCAGCGCCCATGCCTTTCATTCCCATGATATCGTATCCCAAACTAAGATCAGGTAATAATTTGCTGCGTTCCGCACTGGTAACCGCCTGTGCCATTTGTTTCTGTTGTTTCAGATACTGCATTTCCGGGTGAAGCAGCAGCAGTGAAGTATCTGCAATAACTATGCTTCCTGAAATATCCTTTTCTTCTGCCGGGACCAGGTCAGTAATAGTATTCAGCAATAATTGAAACTGTAATTGCGCCAGTTCCTTATCCTGCTGTAGCTGAGATAGCTGTAAAGCAATTTGCCCCCGCTGGCTTTCGGCTGTTGTTTTTTCCAGCACATTGCTTTCGCCTTTATTGAAACGCAGTGTGGCTTTATGCAGAAATGCTGCGAACAGGCTGTCGTTCTTTTGCAGGAGCCGCTGCTTGTGCCGCAAAAAGATAAGATGATAGTAAACCTGCGTTACCTGCTTTTTCAGCTGCGATTCCTGCATACCAACTTTTAAAAAACTACTTTTCCATTCTTCTGTAAGCAAGGTCTTATGCCGGGTATATATCGTTGGAAAATTAACGGTCTGTGAAATACCGATAGCTACATCAGGATAAAAACTATTGACTTGCCCGTATTGTCCGTTCATACTTGTTGCCGGAATAGCTGTTGCAGATCCGATCAGCTTTTTATGATAGGCTGCACGCAGTTGCTCATTTTTCACTGAAAGGTTATTTTTTAAGGCCATATCAATGGCCTGCTGTAAACTGACAGGCGTTTGAGCACCTGCACTTAAAAATGAAAAAGTTAAAAACAATATCACAATTGCTGTGACAGGCTTCTGTCTTCTTTTAGCCGGTGATCCTTTATGAAACATAATATATAAAATGGGTAAAACAAAAAGAGTTAAGAAAGTGGCAATAAGCAGTCCTCCGATCACAACAGTTGCCAGCGGACGCTGCACTTCCGCACCTTCGCCGGTACTTATGGCCATAGGTAAAAAGCCTAAAGAAGCTACAAAGGCCGTCATCAGTACCGGTCGCAGCCTGATCTTTGTGCCCTGGATAACAATACGTTTCAGATCGGTATAGCCTTCTGCTTTAAGGCGGTTAAATTCAGCGATCAGTACAATTCCATTCAGCACAGCCACTCCAAACAGCGCAATAAAACCTACTCCTGCGCTGATGCTAAATGAAATATCTCTTACGGCCAGGGCCAGTATGCCGCCAATAGCCGAAAGCGGGATTGCCGAATAAATAAGTAGCCCCTGCTTTACAGAACGGAAGGCAAAGAACAGTAAAATGAAAATGAGCGCCAGCGAAACAGGCACCGCAATATATAGCCTTGACTTTGCCGCTTCCAGGTTCTCAAAAGCGCCTCCATAAGTGATCGAATAACCCGGAGGTAATTTCATGAGTTGTTCTGCTTTTTGCTGCAACTCCTCTACGGTACTCTGCACATCCCTGCCCCTGACGTTAAAGCCCACAATGATCCTGCGCCTGGAGTTCTCCCGCTGGATCTGGTTAGGTCCTTCAATGATATCTACATTAGCAACGGTTCTTAATGGTATCTGTGTACCCTGTGGTGTAGCAATCAACAGATCCTGTACATCCGTAAGATCCTTTCTTTTGTCGCCTGTAAGGCGTACCACAAGATCAAATCTTTTTTCGCCTTCATATACCGTACCACTGCTTTCACCTGCAAAAGCTGCATTTACCGTCCGGTTCACATCATTGATGTTTAAGCCGTATTGCGCCATTACAGCACGGTTATATTGAATCACGATCTGCGGCATCCCGGTAACCGCTTCTACATACAGGCCACTGCTGCCGTCAACAGAGTTACAGATCCGTCCTAACTGATTAGCATAATGGGCCAGCGTATCCAGATCCTCACCAAAAATCTTGCATACCACATCCTGTCTTGCCCCCGAAATCAACTCATTGAAACGCATCGCTACCGGGTATTGAAAGCTGAATGTAACACCCGGAACAGCTTCCACTGCTTTTGTCATTTTAGCTTCCAGCTCTTCGTAGGTCTTTGCAGAGCTCCATTCTTTGCGGTCTTTAAGCACAATGATCATATCCGATACATCTATCGGTAATGGTTCGGCAGGTACTTCACTGGTACCTGTTTTGGTAACCACCTGCTGTACTTCGGGAAATTCTTTCAGTAATATTCCAGATGCTTTAGAGATGGCATCAATGGAGGTATTGAGGTTACTGCCAGGCAATACCCTTGTTTCCACAGCAAAATCTCCTTCGGGTAAAGCCGGGATAAACTCGCCACCTAAACGCGTCAATACCCAAAGCGACAAAGCAAACAGTACGCATACCATCGCTAATACCATTTTTTGAAACCGCAATATTTTAGTCAGCCAGCGCTGATAAAAACGCTCCAGGCGGTTCATCATTTTATCAGAAAAGGTTGGTTTATGCGTGATCTTTTTACTCAAAAACAATGCGCTCATCATGGGGATATAGGTAAGCGAAAGCAGGAAAGCGCCTAACAATGCAAAGGCAACTGTCTGGGCCATAGGTTTAAACATTTTGCCCTCGATCCCCTGCAAAGTAAAAATGGGTAGGTAAACGATCAGGATAATGATCTGTCCAAAAACAGCACTATTCATCATTCGTGATGCTGACACCTTTACCTCAGCATCCATCTCTGCCTGAGAGAGCCGGCTAATCTTCCTGAAATGCCTGCTGTGCGTAAACCGGTGCATGACCGCTTCCACTATAATTACGGCCCCGTCTACGATCAAGCCGAAATCCAGCGCGCCAAGGCTCATAAGATTACCGCTTACGCCAAACAGGTTCATCATAATAATGGCAAAAAGCATGGACAATGGAATAACCGAAGCCACCAGCAGGCCTGCCCGGAAATTCCCCAGGAACAGCACCAATACAAATAATACGATCAAAGCACCTTCCAGCAGATTTTTGGTAACGGTGTCAATAGCATTGTTCACCATTTTGGTCCTGTCAATAAAAGGATCTATAGTTACACCTTCCGGCAATGTTTTTTTGATTTGCTCAATGCGTTCCTTTACATTCTGTACCACCTCATTGCTATTAGCCCCTTTCAGCATCAGCACGATAGCTCCCGACACCTGGTGTTCCCCGTTATAGGTTAATGCTCCATAACGGGTAGCATGGCCCAGTTGCACATGGGCCACGTCTCGCACCAACAGTGGCACACCGTTGGGCAGGTTTCTGACAACAATGTTTTCAATGTCTTCTTTATTGCCTGTCAAACCTTCACTCCTGATAAAAAGAGCGGTTGGCCCTTTTTCTATATAGGACCCACCGGTATTTTGGTTGTTTTGTTCAAGGGCATTAAAAACATCCGTAATAGTAATATTATTGGCCAGCAGCCGGGCAGGCTCTACAGCTATTTCATATTGTTTCAGCAGCCCGCCAAAGCTGCTTACATCTGCCACTCCTTTTACGCCTAACAGTTGCCTGCGTACGATCCAATCCTGGATGGTACGAAGCTCCATAGCATCGTATTTGGTCTCAAAGCCCTTTTCAGCGCGGACTGTATACTGATAAATTTCGCCAAGACCTGTTGTTGCAGGCGCGAGCACCGGCGTACCAAATCCTTTAGGTATCTGGTCCTGTACCTGCTGCAGGCGTTCGGTTATTTGCTGCCGTGCCCAGTAAATATCAATCTCATCCTCAAATACAACGGTAATTACTGAAAGCCCGAAGCTGGAATAACTGCGCAGTTCGTTCAATCCTGGAATATTGCTATTGGCCTGCTCAATGGGAAAAGTAATAAGCCTTTCCACATCTGTAGCGCCTAGCGCAGGCGCAACAGTAATTACCTGCACCTGGTTATTGGTAATATCGGGGACAGCGTCAATAGGCAGGCGTTTGACCTCATAGATACCATATCCTGCCAATGCTATTATAAAAAGACCGATAATGAGTTTATTCTTTATAGAAAACTCAATAATTCTGTTCAGCATATTGTTTCATTAATCATTCAGATATACACACTGTAATCGTAAAAATGCGGGTACCTGCAGCAAGGCGAACGCTATGCTGCATGAACTGTCAAAAAAGAAATCTAAAATGATTAACTCAACCGGGGAGGTTGCCAGATGCTGTCTAAATAATGATTAGAGTAATCCTGCTTAAGAGAAGGCAATCTTTTTAAAGCGTTTGTTTCAGGCACTATCCTTGGCAATTCGAATAATGCAGGCGGCATTACAGTAACCACCTGGGCCGTAAAGCCATCTGTCGATTTAAAAGGAAGCCTTTGATGATCATTATGCTGGTCATCAGGATGATTAATTGTACCGGAATAATGCTCGGATAAAAAATCAATTACAGAATTGTTATTATCCCATTCACAGTGTTCGAGATAGTGATGAATAAGTGTAGGCAGCCTGAGTAGCTCTCCAAACATTGTATTTGTAGTCATCAGGATAAACAGCATTGATATCGCCACCAGGGTCCTCACCTTGCGAAAATAAAAAACTTCGGGGCTTAAATACCACCTGCATTAAATAAATATTTATCTAATATGAATTTTGTAGATGAATAAAAACAACAGCCAAATCATTTTGGCACTTCCGGGAAACATGATCAGTGCTAAAATCATACCCACGCTGCCCGCATTGTTTTTTGTTGTAACTTAGTCAGGGCGAAAGGAAGTACATATTTAATAATGATAAGTTTGCGCCAATGATAACACTTGTGAGAAACTTCCACCAAACCAATAAATTCAACCTGTTTATTATGGCCCGATTTTTTTCAATCCCGCTCCTGGCGTTACTCCTTGTATCCTGTAACGGCACCAATGAACCGAAAGAAAAAGTTCCCGGAGTTATTGGGTGTTATAGCCCTGCAACAACCGACAAAGACTGGTACACATCAGGCAAAAAAGCTCCTAAATTTGATGGGCTTGCAGGCATTGATTTTAAAATTTCAACTAACAATAAAGAAGCGCAGGAATATTTTAACCAGGGTATGATGCTTGCCTACGGCTTTAACCATGCAGAGGCGGCAAGGTCGTTTTACGAAGCCGCAAGGCTCGACTCTGCCTGTGCCATGGCTTACTGGGGCTTTGCCTATGTGCTGGGGCCTAATTACAACGCAGGGATGGAAGAAGACAATTTTCAGCGGGCCTATACAGCAGCTGTTAAAGCACAATCACTTTCCCAAAACTGCACCCCAAAAGAGGCAGCGCTTATAGAGGCAATGGCGCTGCGCTATGCGGCACAGCCGCCCGCCGACCGCAGCGCTTTGGACATGGCCTACTCCAAAGCTATGAAAAAAGCGTACGAACAATATCCTTCTGACCCCGACATTGGAGCGCTGTATGCCGAATCCCTGATGAACCTGCATCCCTGGGATCTGTACGACAAGAAAACCAAAGCGCCCAAGGCATGGACACCGGAGCTGATTGCTGTGCTGGAGCACCTGGTAAAGATCAATCCAACACACCCCGGGGCGCACCATTTTTATGTGCATGCACTGGAAGCCTCTGCCACCCCCGAAAAAGCGTTAGGCAGCGCAAAGCTATTGGAAACACTGGTTCCCGGCTCGGGACATTTACTGCACATGCCTTCACATATTTATATCAACACCGGCGATTACCACCTCGGCTCTCTTTCCAATATCCGTGCAGTGGAAGCGGACAGCAGCTATACTACCACCTGCCACGCACAGGGCGCTTACCCGCTTTCTTATTACCCGCATAATTACCATTTCCTGGCTGCAACGGCCACTCTTGAGGGTAATCTGAAATGGGCATGGATGGCAGCAACAAAATTACAACAGCATACATCAGAAGAAATTATGCGCATGCCCGGCTGGGGCACCCTGCAGCATTATTACACCATACCGTACTATATTGCGGTAAAATTTTCGATGTGGGACACCCTCCTTTCACTTCCTGCACCACCCAAAGACCTTGTGTACCCGCAGGCAATCTGGCATTATGCAAAAGGCATGGCTTTGCTGGGCAAGAATGATGTAGCAGGTGCACAAAAAGAAATGAGCAGCCTTAGTTTGCTGGCTGCTGACACTACCCTGAAAGACCTCACGATCTGGGAAATTAACTCCACAGCAGACCTTGTACAGATTGCCATTAAAGTGCTGGCTGCTGAAATAGCCTTCCAACAGCATCAACCAGATCAATCTGCTTCCCTGCTCAGGGAAGCCGTTGCCATTGAAGACAACCTGAACTATAACGAACCGCCCGACTGGTTTTTCTCGGTGCGGCACCATTTGGGCGCCGTGCTGTTAAAGGCTGGAAAATACAACGAAGCTGAAACAGTATACAGGGAAGACTTACAGGCATGGCGCAGGAACGGCTGGGGGCTGATAGGTTTATATAATGCGCTTACTAAACAGAATAAAACCGGGGAGGCCCAAAAAGTAAAAGCTGCTTTTGACGAAGCATGGCAATATGCCGATGTAAAGATCACATCATCTTCATCCATTATCAATTAATGAATACATAAAAGAACAAACATTTGCAGGACACCTCTTACTATATCTGCTGACGAAATAAATTTCAACCGCTCGTTAACCGGCTTCAGACCCTGCTTAACGGAATGCTATTGCGCATTTGTGCTTACCTTCAGCATAAATTTTCTAATCAAATCCGGTTAGGCTTACGTGACACAGCGTATCAGCACACCTGAAGACCCTGTCCGCTAGCAACGAGCATAATAAGCCGTCAAAAAAATAAAACTATGTCAATAACAAAAGAGTCTGAATTGACAGGAATGCAAAAAGCAAGCAAAGCTGTTGCCTATACTTTAAAGCAAATGATACATTACGCTCAACCAGGGATGAGCACAAAAGAACTGGATGAATATGGAGCACAAATCTTATCTAGTTTTGGAGCAAAATCAGCCCCCTATTTAACCTATGGCTTCCCTGGATGGACCTGCATCAGTGTTGGCAATGAATTTTGCCATGGTATTCCTTCCGGCAAACGAATATTAAAAGAAGGAGATTTAATAAATATTGATGTGTCGGCCGAACTTGATGGCTTTTGGGCAGATAATGGTGCCTCTTTTATTTTGGGCAAGGATATTCACCAACATCAAAAATTAGTGAACGCCTCTAAAGAAATTTTACAAAAAGCGATCAGCAATATCCGGGGTGGCGTAAAAATAGCTGAAATAGGCCACCTGATAGAATCTGAAGCTAAAAAGAGAGGCTATAAGGTAATTAAAAATTTAGGCGGACATGGCATCGGCAGGAGTTTGCATGAACAGCCGGAAGAATTACTCAACTATAAAAACCGGTTTGACCAGAGAAGATTTAAAAAGCACTCGGTTGTTGCTATTGAAACTTTCATTTCCACGGCTTCATCTTATGCAATAGAGCTTAATGACGGCTGGACCATGATTGGCGATAAAGGTGGGTATATGGCACAGCACGAACATACAATCATTGTAACAGGTGGGAAGCCGGTAATACTGACAGAGGCCAATGAAATACTAAAAGAAAAAGTTTAAACAGGCCATTGTATGGTTGAACATTTTGTATTTTATTTAGGGTTGGTGCTGGTCATTATATCAGCCATCATGCTGGCCAACAAATTAAAGGTAGCGTATCCCATACTACTGGTAATGGCAGGTTTACTGGTGAGCTTTATTCCGGGTATACCTGCTATAAAAATTGACCCCGAACTGATTTTTATAATTTTCCTGCCACCGTTATTATATGAAGCGGCATTTGCTGTTTCGTGGAAAGAGATGTGGAAGCTAAGGCGGATCATCACCAATTTTGCTTTTATAGTGGTTTTTCTTACGGCTATGTCTGTAGCCTTTGTTGCCAATTCTTATATTCCCGGCTTTTCGCTGGCATTAGGATTTGTACTGGGAGGAATTGTTTCTCCTCCCGATGCAGTAAGTGCCGGCGCCATTCTGAAATTTGTAAAAGTACCTAAACATATATCTACACTTTTAGAAGGAGAAAGCTTGTTTAATGATGCTTCTTCCCTCATCATTTTCAGGTTTGCGATGGCCGCGGTAGCTACGGGCCAGTTTATATGGCAAGATGCAGCTTTGAGCTTCGGATGGATGGTAGTTGGCGGCGTGGGCCTGGGAGTTGTGGTAGCATTTATCTTTCTGAAGGTGCACCGTTTATTCCCTACCGATGTCAATATGGATACCATACTCACATTGGTGGCACCCTATATTATGTATATCGCAGCAGAAGAGGTGCATGCTTCAGGGGTGCTTGCAGTAGTAAGCGGCGGATTATTTCTATCGGTGAGAAGGCACCAGTTTCTCCGCACTTCCAAATCCCGGTTACAGGGTGCCAATGTATGGGCAAGCTTTGCATTTCTCATCAACGGAATTGTATTCCTGTTGATAGGATTGGATCTGCCCGAAATTATGCAGGGCCTGAAAAATGAAGGTATTGGCTTATCAGCAGCTATCGGCTACGGGTTGTTAATTACCGCGGTACTTGTTATTGTCAGATTTTTAGCTTCGTTTGGAGCAGTTATTATTACCCTGATTATGCGGAATTTTATAAAGGTAGCCGATCCTGATCCCGGCTTTAAAGCGCCCGTGTTGTTAGGATGGACAGGCATGCGTGGCGTGGTTTCACTGGCGGCCGCTTTATCTATCCCGGTTCAGATGGATAACGGGGAAACCTTCCCACACCGGGACCTGATTCTTTTTATTACATTCATAGCAATACTCGTTACATTAATCGTCCAGGGCCTTACTTTACCTGTACTGATCAAAAAGCTGAAATTAGCTGAAGAGAGGGAAGACCACCTGTCCATTGAAGAAATGGAAACCTTTTTAAGAAAAGGAATGCGGCATGTTGCGTTCACCTATCTTAATGAAAATTATAAGGATAAAAAAGCGGAGAGTGAATACTTTCACAGACTGATGGACCGGCTGGAGCAGGAAGACAAGGAGGATTCAGTGCGTAAATTGTCTGACCAGGCAAAAGAAATTTATTTCAATACACTGGAACAACAACGTGCCTGGCTTAGAGAAGAGAATAAAAATAACCCGAAAGTTGATGAAGAGATGATACGGCATTACCTCTTAAAGCTGGACCTGGAAGAAGAAAGACTGAGGATCGGGTAGAATCAGGGCAAGTACATCAATTTAGTTCTTAAATATCCCAACAACATTTTGCAGCGATTCAGCTCTTTTAACGGCTCAATTAACATTTTGTAACTTTATAGCGCTATACGGTAAAAGAAAAAACCTGTTTTGGTATGGTGCCAAAACAGGTTTACTAGATTAACTGATCTCGATGGTGCGGGGAGCTTTCTTTTTAGCGGCCTCTGTTTTAGGGATCACCAGTTTCAGCAGGCCATTAGTGTATCTGGCTTCAATACGATCCTCATCCACTACCTCTTTAGGCAACTGGAAGGTTCTCTGGAAAGACTGGTAACTAAACTCCCTGCGGGTATAATTATCTTCCTTAACCTCATCCTGATGCTTTTTTGATGATGAGATGGTAAGGGTAGTGCCTTCCAGCATAATATGGAAGTCTTCTTTTTCCATCCCTGGTGCAGCTACTTCCACCTCAAAATTGTCGCTATTCTCTTTTATGTTTACAGAAGGGACGGTGGTTAAGGTAGATGAAAAATTACTGTTACCCCAATTAAAAAGTTCGCGGCTAAAAAAGTCATCGAACAAAGACGGGGTAGTTAAAAAACCACTATTTTTTTTAACGAGTGACATAATCAAACCTCCTTTTTAAATAGATTAAACAATAAAATTTTCAATGATCTGAAAAGAAAAATCCAAACTCTGTACCAGATTATATCACTTGTTACACTTTGTCATTTCTGCAAAGAAATATTGTCAGGAAATATGACTTTTTAACTCCGTATTTCCCGGCGCATAAAAAGGTAATACGCAAGTGCGAAGCATACTACGGTTGCAGCCAGCAAACCGCTTAACTGCGGCCATACAATCATCAGGCTTTCTTTGAACGGTAAAGGCGCGGGAATAGCGCCAGCCATCTGCTCCATTGTCAGGGGGCCCAGGCTACGGACAGAGGGCATCAATAATGTAGTAGTGGCATCTGTATAAAGCTGTCCGGGCGCTATGCGCAATAAATTTAATATTAAATCATTATAGGCCACGATCTGATCCTGGGAAAGGAAATCCGGATCAGGTAAAAATGCCCTTATCACCAAATTGACAATGATCTGGTAAAACACTGTAAAGAACAACCAGATACCAATGGCTGTAAGCGCTGACGTAGCTGCCTGTTTGAACTTCACAGACAATAATATAGAAAGGCTTAACCAGAAAGCTACATATACAATGCTTAGTGCAATGAAAGCCAGTATCCGCAGCAGTTCCTGGGGCTCCATCCTAACCCCGGTTAAAACCAGCCCGCCTCCAATCATCAGCAAAGCCAATGACAGGAACAAGGTGCTGATAACTATAAGAGCGCTCACAAATTTTGCAAGCAACAGGTTGTCCCTGTAAACAGGCTGCGCCATCAGCCGGGTAAGCGTGCCGCTGTTTTGTTCTGCATTTACCGCATCAAACCCCAGGCTGATGCCCAGCAATGGGCCTAAAAAGCTCAGAAACACATGAAAGGGCGGTATCGAATTATCGGTAGTGGTCAATAATTTAAGGTACAGGAACATCCGGTCGGGATCCTCTATATTGCTGACGGCCGCTCTTATATTTCCCAGGGACACGTACATCGAGGCAAAAAAAGTAAGCACAATTAATGCTATAAGCACAATAAAACGCCAGCTGCGTATATGATCCGCAATTTCCTTGCTTACCATTACGCGGAAAGGTCCCGCGTTTGATGATCTTTGCAATATTTTACTGCTTTTTATGTTTTTTGAAGAACGATCTTTGAAAGAAACTGCCTGACTTTCCATTAGCTGCATTTTCAGTTAAATTGTTTTCAAAATATTTCTGATAGATATCGTCCAGTCCATATTCTTTTTTATGGACGCCCATAATATCGCATCCCTTCTCTACTAAAAAGCGAACGATGGCAGGAGTAATATCACTGCTGCATCCCAGCTCTACTGTTTTCTCATTAACGGTGATCTGCCTGATGGTCTCCCAGGCTTTTAACTCCGGCTCCAGGTGCCAGGGCTGCGGAATGGCTTCTTTCAGGGTAACGGATGTTACATGCCCTTCCTTATTAAAAAGATTGCCGGATAAGGTACCAATATTGCCCTCAACCAATAATTTTCCTCCCACAAAAATGCCTACCCTGTCGCACACCTGCTGCACATGGTGCAAATGGTGGGATGAAAGTAAAACAGTAAGTCCCTGCTGTTTGCTGAGTTGCTTGATCAATACTAAAAAATCTTTTACACCGCTGGGATCAATACCAAGTGTAGGTTCATCTAAAATGATCACATCGGGCTGCTTGATCAGCACATCGGCCAGGCCCAGGCGTTGTTTCATACCCCGCGAATAGGTAGCCGTTTTTTTATGCATATCATTTGCCAGGCCTACCTGCTCCATCATCTCTTCTGCGCGCGTTTTTATTTCATGCTCAGGTATCCCATTCAGCCGGCCAATGTACACCAGATTGTCAAGCGCTGTCATATTATCATAAAACCCTACGCTATCGGGCATATAGCCTACCTTTTTTTTAACAGCAATGGGGCTGCTGGTGGCGTTATGCCCGCAAACATAAGCAGTGCCTGAAGTAGGATCTGTAAGCCCCAGCATCATTAAGATGGTAGTGGTTTTACCCGCTCCATTGGGGCCTAATAAGCCGAATATTTCTCCTTTTTGAATATCAAGGTTCAGATCATCTACTGCTTTCAGCGTACCATAGCATTTCGTCAACCCCTTCAGTTGTATGATAGGATCCATCATCTGTAAATCGTTATGTTTTTAATCCCGCCAAAGGCGGAAAGAAAATCAATATTTTATCTTCTGCCGTATTTACGAATAAGATAATATACAAGCGCAATGGACAGCAGTATGACCAGGATACCTATCCAGCCCGAAAGCAGTGATGTTTTTACAACCATGCGGAACGCTGCCTGTGCATTGGCGTTGGCATTTTTTACATTAAAGGTGGTGGCATAGTCGCCTGCAATAGTTTTATCGGGCACATTCAACGTAGCCGTTACATCTAATGTTTTACCAGGCTCCAATTGTTTGATCTTTGAAGGTTCAAAAGTAGCTTCCCATTTGGAAGGCGCCTGCGCCGAAAGCTCCAGGTCGTTTAAAGGAAGGGTTCCGGAATTTTTTACTACAAAACGGATCTCTTTGCGGCTGCCAGACGTAACCTCATCACTTAACCGCCCTGTAGGCGTGGTCAGCTCTACGCTGTAAGAACCTTTTACTACCGCTTCCAGGTCCAGCAACAGCGTATCGGCACTGGATACAGCCTTTACAGGTATCTTATACTTATCAGGTTTTGCCGCTGCCGTTGCATTAATTTCAATAGAAATATCCTGGGTTTTACCTCCCTCAAGGTTGAGAGAAGTTACCTGGCTTCCATCTACCCTGTAAGTAATAAGCCAGCCAATAGGCAGATCAGCCTTCAATTCATAAATCCGCGATTCGGCAGCCCCGTTATGCAAAGATGTATTGTAACGAAATGTTTCATTGGCTGCGGCCTCAATATTCATCAGTTTGGTTGTAAAAGATGATTTTCCATCCACTCCGGAGGCCGGCTGCTGGGCCAGGGCAGGTCCTGACAATAAAAACACGGGGAAAGAAATAACAGCAAATAAAGACAGGCGCCATATGCGCAAACGGGTAAATAAGGATCCTTTTAACATAATCTAATAACTAAAATTTATAAATAATAGCTTCAAAAAATGTCTGTTCAAATATGATTACCAGTAAATTTTGTAAAATGGCACGCTAAATTATAAAACAGGAAGAATATTCTGATGGGTTTTTAAAAAATTTTAACACAATTGAAATTGTCTCTGCGTTTCACTATGTCAGCCAATAAAAACTGACCGTTATATCCCATAATGATTCATCCATGTGTACATCCAAGATGCTGCTTTTTTGTCTAACCATTATACTACCTGATCTTTATACAGCACAAACTGCAGGGCTATAATACTGCTGTATCACGCCAGAGAAAAAGAAGAGAAATTCATCTCCAGTAAACGCTGATGTATGGTTGCCCCTATATGAGCAGCATCTAAAGCAAGCACCTGCTGAAATGCTTTTCCCGCTTCTTCTATTTCTCCTTTACCCATTCTGCCCAATCCCATCAGGTAATAACAATGGACTTTATTACGCATGTTCAGATCATCATCAAAGATCATAAGGTCGGGTAACGATACCGCAAAAAAATCAATCTCAACACAATCATTCAAATGCTGCTCACCATATTGCAGCAACTTGTTAAACCGCTCATTCGCTGCCGCTTCGTTGCCCAGCTTCAGAAATGCTAATCCCTGGTAAAATATTTTATCGGGTTGCTGGTCATTGTAATAAATGGCCGGTGCAGGTTCGCTTAGCCCCACAGTAGCCTGCTGCCAGTACTTACATGCAACATCTGTATTTCCTTTTGCCTCTTCAACACACCCCAGCCAATAATAAATATCGTTTTCCTGCGCTCCATACAATTTGCCCTCCCCGATATTCAAAGGGTACACGGTTGCTGCCCGTAATCTTTGCTCCGCTTCTTCCAGGTTCCCATTCTTCAACTGTATTTTGGCCAGCTCTACCTGCAGCAATATATGCTGACCGGAAGTCTTCCCTTCCCCTCCTTCCCAGGGATGAAAGTTACGCTGCTGCAGAAGACGGTTGGCCGTTTCCCATTCACCCGACAAGGAGTGCAGGATAACGTACTCTATATAAAGATCATCGCGTTCATCTACCAGGGCTTCGTAATTTTTTAAAAACTGAAGGCGGTTTTCAACAGCTACATTCTGTTTCTTTTTCAACTGGTCTAATTCCAGCAAAACCCTTGAATCGCTGGTATCTGCAAAGAAGGCCTCTTCCAGGAGCTGTAATGCTTCCTGCTGCCGGTTGAATTTATTATACCAGGCTATTGCCAGGTTTCTTTTTGCTGTAGGAAAACCGGGCTCTGTTTTCATCGCAGTTTCCCACATCTCCCGGGCCGGCTGGTACAACCTTTTGGCATAATAAAAATTACCAAGATAGTAGAACGGCTTAAAATCTGCCGGTTTTTTATCAGTTGCAAACTTCAGTATCTGCACATCTTCTATACGATTGGGAAAAACAGGCACCGGAGGGTGTGCCATTGCTTTTTCCAGTTCCAGACCAGCTTCTTCGGCTTTAGAAAGCTTTTCCAGGAAATAAGCCCTGTAATACAGCAGGAGCGGATCTTCCTGCTGTACAACAGCAAGCAATGCCAATGCATCATCATAACACCCTGCATGGCTGTATTGCAGTGCCATTTCTATGATGGTATGCTTATTATCACGCATCAGTTCCGTTAACCTGTTCAGCTCTTTTTCGGCTTCGTCATTTCTCCCGGAGGTTTTGTAACATTGCACCAGTTCAAACCGGCCAGCAAAATCAAAAAGATCAATAGCCAGGGTTTCACGGATCACCTGTATTGCTTCATCAATACGGTTCTGTTTACGCAACGAAAGAGATCTTAAATGACGGCTTTTTAAGCTATGATAATTTTTCAGGCATGATTTTTCTGCATGAGCCGCTGCTTCCTTCCAATTATTACGAATAGCGGCTATATAACCTAAGTGGAGGTAAGCATTATCCTGCATAGCAGCATTCCAGGTACTTTTATATAAGTACTCTTCCGCTTCATCATACCGCTGCTGGTAGCGCAGGCAAAGCCCGAGGTTAAATAAAGGCTCTCCGTCGTACGGATTGGGATTAAGCATTTTTATCTTTTCTGCTGCTTTCCGTAAGTATTTTTCTGCCAGCCCAAACATGGCTCTGCGCAGGTACCATAAGCCCATCGCATTATTGCACCGGATATCTGACGCATCTCTTCTCAACGCTTCCTCATAGTAATCCAAAGGAGAATAGGTTGCATGGCGATATTGCTCTAAATGTAGCCCTGCAAGAAACAGCTCTTCATTGGAACCTATTTTTTCAGGCTTTGGAACAGGTTTTGCAGGATCGGGAATAGCTTCTCCCTGCCTTGTTACCGGTGTGTATGCGATCAGTTCATTTCCCTCTTCATCCAGCACAACGGCATGTATATCTTTTTCTTCAAAAGATTGATTCACCGTTACTGTTTGCTCATAGCTGCCGGCGGGAGATAAAAATATATGCTCATTAAGAACCACTTCGTCTGAAATCCTTAATTGAACAGTAATATTTCTTGCCTGGGTTACATATACCTGTACAATCACTTCCTGCTCCTTTACTTCGATATTGATCATGGCATCCACCGATGCATTTTTTACATAGCCAATATTCTTATAAGGCATAAAATACTGCCTGAACGTGCGCACTTCATTGGGCATGATCCAGCTGAAATCGGGCTGATTATCGGTATACACACCGCACATCAGCTCAAAATAAGGTCCATTCTCATCGGTAAGCTGCCGGTCCCAGGCCTTACCAAATTCGCCGCAGCCCCAGGTCCATTGCTTTTTACCGGGACTCACATGATGATTGGCAATATGCATCAGCCCTGCACGTTTTTTATGATGGTACCCCCCTACAAAATCAAAACGGCTGTTTACTGCCATATAAGATGTAGGCACCGGGATATTGGTATACACTGATATATCCGTACCCGGCGCATAATCAACTTTATAATAAGTGCCTGTAGCTATTGGGAAGGCGCTTACGTCGCGCTTACCATGATCGTATACAGCATGTACATCGGGAGGAAATACACTTTGGTAATGCTCGTCTACAGCAACGGCAGGATTAGCCCACCACAAAAAAGTTTGAGGAAACGGCGTACGGTTGTAAATCTTTGCTTCCAGTTCAATATAAGCCTTATCCTTATGCAGGGTAAATCCAAGCGCACATTTGGTATTGAACATTTTTTCATATTCATTTACCCATACCGTTTTACTCCCATCCTTGTTGTCAACTATAGCAAAATCTGTAGCATCAAAGGTGGTAGGCCGGTGATGCTGCGGCCAGTTGAACTCTATCCCACCGCTGATCCAAGGGCCCAAAAGCCCTACCAGTGCGGGTTTTATCACGCTATTATGATACACAAAATGATAGTCGTTGGTTTTATCATAAGCCATTTGTATACGTCCGCCCAGCTCAGGAAGAATCATTACTTTCAAATACTCGTTTTCAATAAACAGTCCTATCCATTGTTTATCTTCTTTTTCATCATAAACCTTATCCACCACCTGGTAAGGATATACCACACCACTACTCCCCTGGTAAACGCGCTTTTCCAGGAACATGGGATTTTTATCAGGAGCCCCGGTCTTGTACGTGGGAATCGTCACTAACTCCTGCCATGCTTTTACTTCCATAAGTTTTCGTTTGTACTGTTTTAATGATATAATGAAATGATCAATGTCCTGTATAAACTGTGTCCATATCTTCCAACGACCTGCCCTTGGTTTCTTTAACACGTTTCCACACAAATATGGCTCCGAATGCACAAATGACGGCATAGATATAGAATGGTGTATAAGTTCCCATATTTTTTGAAAGAATAGGGAATGTAAATGTCAGCAAAGCATAGGAAGCCCATAAGGCCAATACAGCGATGGATGTGGCGGCGGCCCTTACTTTATTGGGAAATATCTCTGCTATCAGTACCCAGGTTACAGGAGCAAGCGTCATAGCGTACACACCTATAGCGGCCAGTAAGGTCCACGAAGCTGTTGCCGATTTATTTTGAAGCAATAAAGCGCTTACCACATACAGTATCGTAAGCCCGATAGCGCCAAAAAGCATCAGCGGCTTACGACCCAGCCTGTCCACCTGCCACATGGCAATTAAAGTAAATACCATGTTTACCAAACCAATGAATACCGTTTGTCTTAGCTGATCATCCTGTGTAAAGCCCACACTCTCGAAAATGTTTGAAGTGTAGTTAAACACCACGTTGATGCCACATAACTGCTGAAACACTGCTAATGTCATACCAACCAATACAGCCGGCCAAACGGCTTTGCTAAAAACGGCCGCATAACTGATCCGGGTATCAGCACTAACTGACCGCCTGATCTGTTCTAACGTTTGAGTGGCATAATCTGTATTGCCGATTTTCTTTAAAACAGCCGTGGCTTTGTCATGCAGCCGGGCTTTTACCAGCCAGCGCGGACTTTCGGGTAGCCATAAAACACCTAACAAGAATAAGGCGGAGGGCACTGCGCCCAAACCTACCATCCATCGCCAGGCATCGTCACCTTCATTTCTCAGATAATAGTTAACAAGGTTGGTTATAAAAATACCTATTACAATAGTAAGCTGATTGATAGCAACCAGCCGGCCACGCATGGAGGCAGGTGCTATTTCGGCTATGTACATGGGAGACAGCACCGAGGCCATTCCAACTCCCGCTCCCGCAGCAAAACGGGAAATGATAAAGATAGTACTGCTATGGGAAAAGGCCATGCACAGCGATGACACCAGGAAGATAGCTGCCGCTAACAACAGTCCTTTTTTACGGCCGAATCTATCAGATATATTTCCGGCCATAAAACAGCCGATCATACACCCTAACGCTAAAGAAGCCGTAGCAAATCCTTCCTGTACTTCATCAAAACCAAACTGGGCCTTTAAGAAAGGCAGGGCCCCGGCGATCACAGCAAAATCAAAACCAAAAAGATAGCCACCCAGGGCAGAAATAAATGCTATCCTGGTGATATATCCCGAATTAAACTGAGCATCTTTAGTCATATCTGGCAATTTCATTATAGAAAACAGGCAGTGCTGCAATCTTTAGTATTGTAATTTAGTTATCTTATATTAAAGCGCTTCATCCATACAAATTTGGAAATAATAAGCATCAAAAAAAATGGAGCGTATTAGGGAAATAATGGACTTTCTTACACGTGCCGGTCTACATGGCTTTTTTGATCCGTTTTATCATTTTAACAAGGTTTGAAGCATCTCCCGGGTTATGACTGTAGTTGGCTTAAACTGTTCACTTTGCATGTATTGCTGCAAACTATAACGCAACTGGCGTGCTGCCGGACGCTGATCCAGCTTGTCTGCAATATTTACGGAGGTTAGGATCAGATGGCCTTTCCCCAGGCGCGCTTCCAGTATATTTGCCATTTTCCGGTTTTTGAAAAAGTTGTCGATCACCCGTACCACAGGGGTCATAGCAGGTAATGAATCAATAACCATTGTTTTAGATGAGGTGATGAGGTCCCACCACTGCCAGTCACTATGAAATGCAGTTGGGAATTGTTGTAATGCAGGATGCTGCGGGTTACACAAAATACCCATGGTTCCCGGCTGATCAGGAAAATGTACAGGGCTCCAGAAAACAGAGGCAAAGCGCCCCTGCACACCTTTGATAGCAGATGTATCGGGGTTTAGCAACACTTTTTTCCCTTCTTCAAGCATTTTCAGTGCTTCGTCCACTGATCGTGTAAAATATACATCCGTTGTTCGCAGGTTCACCGCTTGGGGATATACCCATATACTCCATTGGTTCTTATAGGCAGTGCCTTTTATGGAAAGCTCCACTGTAAGTTGTGTTGCCTCTTTCAAAGTATTCAACGGCAGGGAAACGTTTCCTGCAACATTTCCGCCTCCAATGCCAATAGTTCCGGCAACCCAATCTTTGCTATAAACCACTTTGCCTGTGGCCGCTTTTATGGTGCATTGCATAACAGGATCTTTTAACGGTCCCGCGCTATAATTAGCAATCTCTGCGGTAGCATTAAACGTCTCGCCATTGGTGTACACCGCTTTCGGGTAACGGATCAATGGTACTACTTCGGAAGAATACATCCTGTGTTGCTCCGGGATAACCAGCTGTTTGCTATCCCAGAATGCATCCAGGATGCCTACCAATGCCGTACCCTGCCCGGGGAAATCGTGCAGGTCTAATAGCTGGAAACCGCTGATCCCTTTTGTCTTTAATGCCCGCTCCATTTCTTCCTTATATAAACCGGCAGCAAATATGCCACTGGCCAGCGTGAAGGAATCTGACAGGTGCAGCATTTGTTTTTTCCTCAGATCGTTCCGTATTGTCTTAAAATTAAGGGGATCCAGCACGCCGGTATATTTTTCGATCTCACCCAAACGCGGGTACACCGAGTACTGACCTATCTCATGAGTAATCAGCGGTACCGGCAGGTCTTTCACCGCAGCAGCATAATCTTTTTCAAAATCAGGCGCATGACTATTGAATACGCCCTGACCCCTCACCCATCCGTTTTTAGTGTATTGCGTTACAAAGAAATCATCTTCCGGCTCCGGCCACCTTCCGTGGTCTTTTTGAAAAGTAAACGTAGTGGTGGTATATAAGCGCCTTTTATCCTGATCTCTGAGCTTTTGCACCATGCCGGATAACCAGCTAAAATCGCCCTGTAGTTCATTACCTAATGACCACAAACAAAAGGAAGGATGATTGCCATATTCCCGGATCATACGCTGGGCCTCATTTTCCAGGAACCGTAATGTGCCTGTATCTTTTCCAATTTCAAGACTCCAGAACGGCAATTCTACCTGCAGGTAAAACCCCATTGAATCAGCAACTTCAAATGCTGCTTTGGGCGGGCACCAGGAATGAAAGCGCAGGTGATTCAGCCCGTAGTTTTTAGCCGTTTGAAATACTTTAAGCCACCCTTCATGCGTCATCGGCGGATGGCCTGTTAAAGGAAAGATATTACACTCCAGCGTACCTCTTAAAAATACCGGACGGCCATTGATAAAAAGTGATTGCTGTTGTTTGCTTATTGACCTTAAGCCAAAGTTTGAACTGACCCTGTCTGCAGTACGCTTTCCTGGTAGCTGTACCGAAACAACCGCCGTGTACAGCTCCGGATTAAATTCATCCCATAAAGAGGCATTGCTGCCTAAAGACAACTTTATCTGTTGCACCGATGTTCCTTTGTTAATAACAATGGTCTTGCTTTGAGCAGCTACAAGCCTTCCACCTTTCTGATACACCCGCGCGGTAAGTACTGCTTTTTGAGACGCAGGCAGGTCATTTTTTATATCCACCTTCAGGTCTGCTGATCTTTGCTCTACATCAGGGAATACCTGTAGGGAACCAACGCGAACCCTTTCCCTGGCCTGCAGCTCCAATAAGCCGACCAGTCCATTCCAGATGATCTGTGTGCCATCGGTATAAGCATGTCCCATGTCCTTATATGAAATTTCATGCTGCTTACGGTTATCAATGCGGATCGTTAATACATGCGTACCGGGCGTGGCATAACCGGTAATATTAAAAATATGTGGTGTGCTCAGACTTTCTTCAGCGCCTACTTCTTTTCCATCAATCCAGACTCTTGTTTTCCAAAGCGCGCGCTCCAGGTACAACCGGATATCCTTTTGTTTCCATCCTGAAGGAATGGTAATCTTCCGGGTGTACCAGGCTGCGCCGACATAGGCATGCTTCCTGGTTAGTTTGATGAGTACGTCTTTATTGATATGGGTAGTATCAAAAGATAATCTTTCGCCTATTCCTGCATCGTCAAGCGTTCCGGGTAGTTTTATGGTCTGACCTTCGTCTTTAAGGAACCACTGTTCCTTTACTCCCCGGTCTTCCTTATCCAATCGCACTTTCCAGGAGCCGGCCAGGGAGATATCCTGCTGCGCAGCAACCTGTATAACAAAAAAAAGAAAGCCGCATAATAAAAATTGCTTCATGATTGTTGGTAATAACATTCTATGTTGATTTTTAAACGAACTAATCTGATCAAAGTCCGTCATTAATTAAATAAACTCTCCGAATACAGGAAGACACATACTTCCTGACATAACTATTATTATCTATCAATTGTCTGAAACGGAGCCGGATATAAAGCTCCCTGTTGTTTCAGCCAATCAGACAGCTGTGCTTTCATTTTTCTTACTTTCCCGGGGTACCTGTCTGCGAGATTTGTTTTTTCAGAGATATCCTTTTCCAGATCATACAATTCGTACTTATCATCAATATAGGAGTGAATCAGTTTCCATCCTTTTTCCTGCACCGCAGATGACGGCGCACCTCCCTGCGGGCTAAAATGGGGATAATGCCAAAACAATGCTCTGCCTGTTATTTTATGGCTGCTGAATAAGGGTAAAAGACTTACTCCCCCTGTATGTTGCTGAGGTATTAATGGCAGGTTGGCCACCTGCAATATTGTTGGATAAAAATCAGTGCTGATTACCGGCGTTGCATTAGTGGTATTGGGTTTGATGACACGGGGCCACTTTACGATGAGGGGCTCCCGGATGCCACCTTCATACAACCAGCCTTTGCCCGTACGTAACGGTATATTTGAAGTAGGATGACCTTCTGAAGTCGACAAACCTCCATTATCAGAAAAGAAAATAACCAATGTATTTTCATCTAACTTTAATTCCCTGAGTTTATCTAAAACGCGACCGATAGCCTGATCCATCGCCTCCACCATTCCGGCATAAATGACATTTGACTGATTAGTCCTTACTTTAAATTTTCCCTGATCTTCGAACCGGTCTTCCAGTTTCAGTTTTTCTTTTTTATCAGTATACTTTTTTTCCAATTCCGGAGTGGTTTGTAAAGGCGTATGTACCGAATAAAATGGCAGGTAAACGAAAAAAGGTTGCTCTTTGTTTGCTTCAATAAACCGGGTCGTTTCTTCTGCCAACCTGAGAGGCAGGTATTCCCCTTCAGGACCATCATCCAAACGGGGATTGCCATACGGAGAAAAATAGCCATTAGACCCATTTTTTTCATTGCGAACAGGATGCCCCATGGAATTGCCTCCTTTATTGATATCAAACCCCTGGTGCTCCGGCCAGTACGCAGCGCTGTCTCCCAAATGCCATTTACCGGCAATAAAAGTGGTGTAGTTCGCCGTTTTCAAAGCTTCCGCAATGGTTATCTCGCTTAATGGCACGTGTGAAGCAGTGGGCGCAGGCAAAAGAGGGTAACGCTCCCTCCACTTTGGGTTATTCAGCAGCTTCTGAGGATCCGGTGCTCCTATATAATCTGTAAGCCCCAGGCTCACCGGGTGTTTCCCTGTCACAATACTGGCCCGGGTAGGAGAACAGACCGGTGAAGCAGCATAGGCATTTGTAAAACGCATTCCTTCATTTGCCAGCCTGGCTAAATTAGGCGTTTCGTAAAATGTGCTTCCGAAGGGGGTAATGTCCGTCCATCCCAGATCATCGGCCAGAATAAAAATGATATTGGGCCGGTTCTGTAGCAGTGTTCGTTCTGTCATGCCCTGGCCAAAAGCTGCGCCAATCAACAACTGGCATAGAACAGCGATTTTCCATTTCAATAACCAATGTACCATTTTTTGTTTTTTTTGTGCTTTTCCAACAGCCCTCATTTTTGTAATAATTTTTCCATTTACAGTACAGCTATTTTTTCTTAATAATGTTTACCAAAATGCCGCATACTGCAGTGGTCTTCCCTCAACAGCATATAAAAACATTTCTGCAGCTTCCTTTGCTCCCGGTTTCACTTTTTTCTGATCAATATTCTGCAGCAATCTTTCAACCACAGGAACAAACGCTTCCCTGTTTTGCTGGTATTGCAACATTTGCAGCGCCAGCAACGACAACTCAACATTCTGTCCTGAAACGGTTTGTTGTAACATATCAGCCGCAGTTGCGTCACGAAACTGATCATACATGACCGAGGCAATTATAATTTTAACCGGCGGGTAAGCATCGCTTAGTGCCTTTTGAATTTCCGGTTTATGTTTTTTAACACCTGCTCCCTGCGCTTTAAGCCCCATAGCCGCCCAGTAACGCACATACGGGTTAGCATGCTTCAAAAAATAAAACAGCCTGTTTAAAGCCTCTGTTGTTTGAATACCGGCAAGAGAAGCCACCTCATAAATCGTCTTTATCGGATACTTATCACGATCATTTCTGAATTCATAAGGCGTGGTTTCCGGAGCTATCTGGGATAGCTCATACGCCGGCAGGAACATGACATCCTTTCCTGAAGTAATCTCCTCCTCCATTTGTTTTCGCATTTCCTGAAGCATTTCACGGTATTGCGGCTCCCGTGCCAGATTATGAATTTGCCAGGGATCATTTTCATAATCATACAAGTACTCTGCTTCCCTGGATTGAAAAAGCTGTTGCTGAACGGGACTCAATCTATTGCGCTTAAGATCCGCACGCATCAGCTGCATGATCTCACTAAAATCAAAGTACTTTTTATACCATAGTTCCGGCATAAAGCCGAGGAAGGTCCTGGTGTAGCTAAACCTGCCATTCGATATGGTACGGCTGAGATCGGATACGCCTTCGGCACCATCGCTGGAAAGAAATAAATAAGAAGGAGGGGCATCATGCCTGTTTCCAAGCAGCCTTTTACCTTTCATGTAAGACGGGGACTGAACACCTGCCAGATTTAACAACGTAGGCGCCAGATCTATGAAACTAACCAAATCGCCGCAAACAGTTCCCGCTTTTCCCCAGGGGGAAAGATGTTTATATATTTCGGGAATTTTAATAATAAAAGGTACCCGATGTCCCAGATCTATACCATTGGCTTTCGCGCGGGGCATTCCCTCCCCGTGATCGGCGTAAAAGAAGACGATGGTACTGTCTTCCAGGCCGTCCTCTTTCAATCTGCCGAAAATTTTTCCCATCTGGTAGTCTGCCAAAGCAATTCCATTATAGATCCTTGCCAGTTGTTTTCGCATTGGTTTGGTGTCTGCAAAAAAAGGAGGTACCCCGATCGACTCTTCCGCAATCTGAAGCTCTTTGGGCAATACACTAAGCACTTGTTCCTCGTACAATGAATACGGATTCGTCATCGTCCGGGACTGGTGGCTGGCATCAAAATTAAAAACGGCAAAAAAAGGCTGCCCCGGCTGCCTGTTCCACCAGCCCGCTTTATTAGAGTTTTCATTCCATGACTCCCGGATAATTCTTTGGGCTGAAGATGTATTATAGTCCGTTTTACTATTATTGGTAGTATAGTAACCTGCTTCTTTCAAATAAGAAGGGAAGCCTTTAATAATATCCGGAAGTGGCATATTGCTGCGGTGATTTCCCGTTCCCGACTCATAAGTAGGAACCCCTGTAATAATTGCCGACCTGCTGGGTGAGCAAACAGTACCGTTGGAAAATGCATTGGTGAATCGTATACCTTCTTTTGCCAGCTGGTCTATAACAGGTGTTTTGGCACTTTTATCTCCATAGCAACCTATAAATTGTGGCGATGTATCTTCCATCACGACCCAAAGTATATTGGGCCGGTTCGATTGCGCAGCACTAACGGCAGCTATCCCCAGTATTATACAGCAGGCAAGCAAACTTCTTCGCATAAAAAGGGTTTTATCTTTAAGTGTTGCCCGATTCGTTTAAAGAACAACATCTGTGTTACACTCTTACCAAAAACCAGGTAGCATAGAATGGCAATCTCCCATTTCAATAAACGGTATACGATCTTTTGTTTTCCTATGGTCCCGGGGTTCATCATTATCTTATAAAATTTCTTTTAGTTGCTGAGGACTGAAAGCCGTAACCGGACGGAACCGGTCAGATCCCATATACTGCAAAATGCTGTAATACAGCTGCCTTGCAGCGGGGTCTTCTTTTAGCTGATCCAGGCGCGACATACAGACCAGCAATTTACCCTGGCCCACACTACATTCAAAGATCAGCCCCAGCTTATGATTGCGGTCAATATTATCAATAACCTGCACCAGTGGTCTGTAATCCGGCGGCAGGGAGTCCAGTATTAACGGTCTTGCATTTTTTACTACAGGCCACCATTGCCAGCTGCTGTAAAATTCCGTTGGAAAATGTTCAAACAGAGGATGTCCGGGATCGGTCAAAATGCCCAAGGTACCCGCAGACACAGGCTTTTTCTGCCGTTCAGCCCCTTCTTTAAACACTTTCCAGTTCCAGAACTCTGTAATGAACTGACCGCCTACTGATCTATTGCCTACCGATTCATGCGATGGGAACAATAGTACTTTTCCGCCGGATGAAAGCCGTTCCCATACTGCTTCCGTAAGCCCGTTTGCTATCAGTACCGATGCCGGTGTTTCTACAGATACTGACGAGGGATACACCCATACAGGATATTCATTTTTATAAGCGGTTCCTTCTATCGCTATGCTAACCGTAAGTTGCGCTGCTTTTTTTATTGCTGAAAAAGGAAAGACTATTTCACCCGCCGTATGTATAAAAGCATCCTGCCCTGCGGCAATACGCCTGCCTCCTTTTCCTATAACCTGCTTATTGTTATCTGTAATTTTCCATATCAGGTTTCTACCCACAACATGTTCCGGGCTGTAATTCACCACCCGGATAACCGCACGAAACTGCCCGGTGTTTGTCCAGACATACCTGTCCATCAGCAACTGAAGGGTAAGGTCATTACAGGACTGCCGGAAGGTTTCGGGATCAATAAGACCTTTACTTTCCATAAAGGCATTTAATATACCAACCAGCGCCGTTCCCTGCCCCGGGAAATCCTGCAGGTCGAGCAACTGAAAGCCGGCCAGACCTGGCGTTCCCATTGCCATTTCAATTTCCCGGCGGTATAGCTGCACGGCTAACCTGCCGGACGCTTTGAAAAAGGAATCAGCCTGATAGCCCATACCCGCTTTTTGTAAACGCTCCCGGAAGATCTCTAAATTCAGCGGTTTTAAAATGCCAGTATACTTCGACAGCTCGGAATAATCGGGATACACCTGATATTGTCCTGTTTCATGCGACACCACTGGCAATTCCCGGTTGGCTATTGCACGGATGAAGTTTTTTGATGTATTGGGATATTGGGCATTCAGGATACCATTACCTTTATCTTCTGTAGTTGCAAAAGAGCCCCGTACATCAAATTGCCCATCAGCGGTTTCCCCGCCGGTACGCATGGTTACCCAAAAATCATCATTCCTTCCCGGATGTGGATCATCGTAAAATGCATTAGTGCCAAAAGCATAAAGCCTGCGGCCGCCATCGTATCTTTTCAAAATATCAATAAGCCGGTTATGCACCACTTCCTCTCCTGCCAGCTCATTTCCCAATGTAAGCATTACAAAAGAAGGATGATTGCCATAAGCATCTATTATCGCCTTTCCTTCCTCTAACTGGAACCTTTCGAAAACAGTGTCTTTAACGCTGAAGTTGGACCAGTTGGGCAATTCAGCCTGGATATAAATACCCTCCAGATCCGCCGCCTCAAAAGCGGCTTTCGGCGGTGTATAGGAATGAAACCTGTAGTGGTTGATCCCGTATTGCCTGGCAATGCTGTACACACGTCTCCATTCGGATACATTGGTAGGAGGATAACCCGTTAACGGGAAAACACAGCTCTCATTTTTTCCACGGAGAAAGGTTACCGTATTGTTGATCCTGAACCGTGTTCCTTCAGGCTGAAAATCCCTGAACCCGGTTGTGATAGTAATATTATCCTGAATGGCAGCTCCTTTAAGCAAGGAAGCCGATAGCTTATATAAGGCAGGCTCATACTCGCTCCAGAATCTTATATCTTTATCCAGGGTATATTCAATGGTCACTACTGAATCCTTATGCCTGCCCGGTATGCTAAACAAACGGCTCCTGCTGCTCCCGGAAGCGGCATTCTTTACCGGGGCCAGGGTTATCCGAACTTTCTCATTTCCCGAAAGCGCCCCTGGATTGGCTAATGAAAGCCTTACACGAAGCCGCCTTTTTTCCACATCTGTCTGAACTCTTATATCCCGGAAACATTGCCTGTTTACAGCTTCCAGGTATATGGCGCCAATAATACCGTTCCAGTTGGTTTGGGTATGATCACTTATAGCATGCGATCCGCCCACTGAAACCAGCCGGGGATCGTTATTAACACAGATCGTTATAGTATGCCAGCCGGGCTTTAGTCCCTCAGGCAGCTTAAAAGACTGGGGCGCGGACAGCAATGAACTTTTCCCGATTAACCGGCCATCTACCCATACAGAAGTAACCTTGGTACGTTCCAGTGACAGGTGTATATCTTTGTCTGCCCATGATGCCGGTATCTGAACACGGCGCTGGTACCAGGCTGCTCCTGTGTACTGCCATAGCACATTCAGATGGGAGGTGGTAGGTTGCTCCTGTTTTATCCCTTTTTTCCATTGGGCCATAGTACCCGGAAGTGTTACCGTTTCAGTCAGCGTACTATCCATCCAGCGCTTCTCCATTCCGGTTCCTGATGGATCGGTCTTCAACTGCCACTCACCCTGCAAGTCTATTTTTTGACGGGCAATGGTTTGCCCCTTAGCCGGAAACCACCACCCCGCTAAAAAGGCTACTGCTATGCACCCTGTCCACCATTCTTTTATAAAAAAAATTTGCATCTTATACCCTGCTAACCGGCAATTGTATTCCTGTAAATAGTATCTGGCAATCCAAAACCGTTTTGTTTAGAAGAATCAAACCTACTTCAGAAACCAGGAAAATGAAATAGCTAATCTTTGGAAAAAGATAGATTTTATTACGTTATCTTTTTCTCAGTTGCTGAAACCGCATCAATGCTTCGATATAGTAATAATCGGCATAAATAAGCGGTACATCAATATCTGCGTTTTTCGGATAATTGCCCACACCATGCTTCAGGATAAAGCCCCCGTTTCCACCTACAACTGCCCGGTATTCAGGCGATGATAATGTTTTTAACAACTGCAATGCAGCAGCGCGGTAACGGCTCTGGTCCCGGTCACCAGTATAAGCAGCCAGTTCTATCAGTGCAGCAGCTATAATAGCACCGGCAGAAGCATCGCGCGGTGCTGCCGGAATACCTGGCGCATTAAAGTCCCAGTAAGGAACCTTGTCTTTTGGCAAATTGGGATGATCTAAAATAAATTTTGCAATACGGTGGGCATGTTCCAGGTATTTTGGATCGCGGGTTTCGCGGTACATTAATGTATAACCATATAGACCCCAGGCCTGTCCCCTTGCCCAGGCAGATGCGTCCGCAGCTCCCTGTACCGTTTGTTTCTTTTGTACCTTACCGGTTTTCGGATCATAGATCACCAAATGATAAGAGCTGTGATCGGGCCGGTAATGATGCTGTAACGTGGTATTGGCGTGTGTTACAGCAATCCTGTAATAGCTGGAATCCCCTGAGATGCGTGTAGCTGCAAAAAGCAGCTCCAGGTTTACCATATTATCAATGATGACCATAAACCTACCCGGATCCGAATCCCAGGAACGAATACACCCTACGGTTTCATTGTAACGGCTGGCGAGGGAAGCGGCGCTGTTTAAAATAATATCTTTATAGGCGGGCTGCGGCGCCAACCGGTTTGCGTTCCCAAAGGAACAGTACATCATAAAGCCCAGATCGTGCGTTGTTTTGTTATACTGCTCTTTTTCCAACACTTTCATTTTCCTCAACGCTTCCTGATATAAAACCGTATCGCCGGTGTACTCATAAAGGTATAACAGCCCACCGGGATAAAAACCGCCTACCCAGGGCTCAGAGCCACTGGTAGTGATCTTATCTTCCTGCTCCTTCCAACTTACAGGAAAGCGGTCAGTGCCCAAGCGCTTCATCATTACTTTATACTGTTCTGCCGATTCTTTCAGGCTTCTATCGAATAACCGGAAGGCTTTTTTTTCTCCTGCCTGCCGGCGTTGCCCGATTGCAGTGACTACAAGCATCAATAAACAAGTTAATAATGTAATCGTTCTTTTCATTGGATCTGTTTTAAAAGCTATTATTTTTCAAAGAAAGGCAGGATCTGGCCGGCAATCACTTCGTGCCCTTTCCGGTTAGGATGGTTGCTTTGTGACATATAATCCTTTATATTATTATTTTCTAATGCCAACGTACGAAAAGCATTATAGCTATCGGCTAAACCAATATGGTACTTTTTAGCCAATTCCAATAATTGTAGTGAAAATCGGTTGAGCACAGTCCCGGAATCTTTAATATTCTCGGATAAATCCGGTGAAGGTGTTAACAGGATGACCTTTATCTTTTGCTTTAATGCTGTTTTTATCATTTTATCCATCGCTTTGCGGGACGCTTCGAGACCAATACCCCGATCGTTGAGTGCATAATCAATAAACAGCACATCCGGACGATGCGTTAGCACTTCCTTATTAAACCGCTTCGCACCCTGAACTGAATTTTCGCCACCAATAGAAGTTGTGATACTGTTAATGACTGCGAAAGGATACATTTTTTTCAGTTGCTGCAGCACCAGGAACGGATAAGCATCCAGCGTACGCACATCCGGAGTTCTGAAATAACCGGTGGGTACCGAATGCCCGTGAAATACCAGGTTGATGGTACGGTTATGAGGCCATTTTTTTTGAAGCTCCTCTTTTATTCCGGACAGGTAATCGGCCGGATCTGCCTGCCCCATTGTAACAGGAGTCAGGCTTAAAAGAAAACAAAGGAGAAGCACATATTTACTGACCATTATTTTCATCTGTTTATTTTTATTGTATTTAATTGTCAGACGAAATTCGCCAAAATAACCATTCCTTCGGGCATGAAATATCTTATGGCTCCTTTCATAAATTATCATCAAAAAATTATTAAAATACCCCATCGACCGCTATTGTAGTTCCATCTTTTGGCAATAATACGGTTTTAGCTTGCCTGTGCGTCTTTATTGTAACGTTTACCCCTTTGTGTAACGGATCACTCATATAAAGCCTGCCTTTTTTTAACAGCACTATACAAGGCTGATCTACGTGTAACGCCTGTTGTTTATTCCAACGTATATCACCTGCTTCATAAAAGGCTGCCATTATTACGCCATCGTTCATTTGAACAGCCTGCACATTATGATCATTGGCAATGATCTTCCAGGTTGGCCGCTTAGCCAGACGGCGTGCCCCGGCGGCGGAAGCGGATCGCGCCAGCACATATCCTGTTGAAGACTGGTGAGCCGGATCGTGTAACAATACCGGCATAAATACTTTTTCGGTAACCGGCTGTGCCGATTCTGCATTATTGATGGAATGCCAGTTGCCGGTAACGGCTCCTGATCTCAGGTTTACATCAGATGCAGTTAGCGGAATGTAGGCAAAGCCGTTATGATAGATCCATTTCAGGTTGTTTAACTGGTGACTGCCTTTCGGCAAAGGTCCTTTTTCCAGGCTGGTGACTACAGGGCCCATTAGCCGGCATTGATCCAACGCGGTAAAACCCCCTCCCGGGATATGCTCACTTTTCATGCCGGCTATGAGGCAGATCACTTTATCGTCATAACAGGCCCAGAGCTTCCGGGCGGAAAAGGCTTGTTTACCCAAACTATCTTTCATCATATAGTCCATAGCCGTTACACCATTTTCCCCGTCGCCCACACTGCCCACAAATGCTTTTCGCTCTATTGCATGCGCCCCTTCAAAAGCAGTTACACCGGGCAGCAATGACCAGTTCCAGACCGGCATCAGGTCCGTATATTCATTACCACTGCTGATCAGATGCGCATCCCCACTGTTGAGCAATTTTCCTTTCAGGTTTTCCCGGTTGATGGATTCCGTAGCCAGGGTACGCACTGACAGGGTCTTCAGGAAAAAGCTAAAGCCAGGGCGATGGTAAACCATGAAGTCGGAAAAAGGGAAATACCGAAAACCCTGCAATACCTGTTTTTGATCCTGAACTGCATACATCTTCTGCAGTTCGGCCGCTTTTGCAGGATGCAGTTCCATTACAAAAGGAAGTAACGGTCTTATGTCTGCAGCCTTAAGCTCGCCTTTCCTGGAGGCAGAACGGTCCATCGTTCCGGGAACAGTATAAATGCCTCTTGCCAGCCACTGCCAGCCGTTTAACAGCACGTCCGTAAGCAGCTCTACTTTATCCTCCGGAAAAGAAAGCGGCGTACCCCGCAGTTGCCATGCCACCCGCAAGCCCTCCCAGATATACGCTTTACCATACTGGAACATTTGCAGGCGGCGACCGTGTTGCTGGAAACTGTAGTCCGGCTGAATCCCTTCACCGGTACCTATTTTTATCTCCCGCACTATAAGATCCCTGCAGCGCTGCATCAGTTTTTCATCTCCCGTAAGTGCGCCATAATGAAGACCCAGATCGGCACACCAGATCAGGTTGCCTGCCACATAATTTTCATGTACCCGCAGTTGCGCCAACACCTCCAGCGCCTTTTCAAGCCTGGCGGCGTCTAAATGATCGCGCAGCAAAATAATAATATCCCTCATATAACGGGGAACGCCAATTTCATTATGCCACCAGTTCGAGCTGCGATACCGTTTTTCAATCCAATAATCCAGCGCGTGATTTATCGTTTCCAGTAAAACCCTGTCGTTATAAAATTTAGAGTGCGGGGAGATCAGGAGGGTCGCCATCGCCTGCACCCTTTTTAAATGATCCGGAATTTTCCAGGCAGCGGGCTCTACATCATCATATTTTATATCGGGCCACCGTCCGTTTACCTGCAATGTGGTACGCCATGTTTCCACGCTCACTTCATTTGAGGTATCCACACGCAACAGGTAATCCCGGTACCTGTTGATGATCGTATCGCCTTGCGCATCAGCCGGAAAAGCATAATACATCAAAAAACCAATGATAAATAAAACCGGCCGGCTATTTCTTCGTACTAATCTCATGAGCTATTTTTTCAATGTAAGGTAACGCATCAGCGCTTCGGTATAATAATAGTCGGCATAGGTCAACGGAACATCTACTTCCACATTGCCCGGAATGCCGCCGGAAGCATGTTTGAGAA
>JASGDI010000207.1:0-14681 GCA_049841335.1 Niabella sp.
CGATATTAAGTATGTAGATCAGAATGGTGACGGGGTTGTAAACGATAAAGATCGGGTTGTTATTGGAAGAGCATTACCTGTCCACATTGGAGGCTTTAACAACAACTTCAGCTATAAGTCCTTTAGTCTTAATATTTTCTTTCAATGGAGTTATGGCAATGATATATATAACGCCAATCGGTTAGCATTTGAAGGTAATTTCGGTAATCGTGAAATTAACCAGTATGCTACATACGCTAACCGTTGGACTGAAGAAAATCAGAATAACACTTATTTCCGAACCGGTGGACAGGGGCCCAGTGGTATGTACTCGTCCCGAACAATAGAAGATGGATCATACTTACGGTTAAAGACGGCACAGCTATCCTATAATGTCAATAAAAATATCGTGAAAAAAGTGGGCATTAAGAGTGCTAGCTTGTATGTTTCAGGTCAGAATTTGCTAACCTGGACAAAATATTCCGGTATGGATCCTGAAGTATCTGTGCGCAATTCAACTTTAACGCCCGGGTTTGATTACTCTGCTTATCCAAGAGCAAAGACATTGGTTTTTGGCCTTAAAGCCGATTTTTAATTCATAAACTGATTTGATTATGTCATTTGAAAAATTCTTATACAAAAGGAAGACTCGTAATTGCTGGGGGATGGTTCTTTTAATGATTTCTTTTGCCTCTTGCAGCAAAATGCTGGATGTTGATCCTGCAAAATATGTTATTCAGTCGGATAACTTATATTCTACAGAAGCAGGCGTAAATAAAGCACTCTCTGGAGTGTACGCTATCATGGCGGATAATCACTTTTACGGTAGCTACCTGCAGGGCCTGATGGGTCTGGAAGCAGATGAAGGATATTGCCGCTATGATCCGTACAACACAACTGTTGCGCTTTATAATGCATCTTCCTCAGATTATCTTATCCACGATTACTGGAAAATTGTGTATGAGGGAATTAACAGGGCAAACGAAGTGCTGTATTATATTGACGAAGCAGATATTAGTGAAGAGAAAATAAAGAAGACCCGGGGCGAGGCACTGTTCCTCAGGGCCTATTATTATTTTATGCTTGTTAATAAGTTTGGCGGGGTTCCTCTGATACTGGATCCCACCAGATCGGGAGCTGCTGAAGTAGTTCAGGTTGCGAGAGCTTCAATGAAAGAAGTTTATGAAAGGATTCTGGCAGATATGGAGGAAGCATCAGAATTAGTAGCTGATGTCACAGAGGTTGAATCGGCCGGGAGAGTTAGTAAGTCTGCAGTATGGGGTATATTGGCAAGAGTTTGTTTGTATATGGCAGGTGCTCCGCTAAACGATAAAAGTAAGTATGCGGAGGCGGCTAACTGGGCCTCAAAAGTGATAAGCAGCGGGCATCATCAACTGAATCCTTCCTACCAGCAGGTGTTTATAAACTATGCACAGGATTTGTACGATATTAAAGAAAGTATCTGGGAGGTGGAGTTCTATGGTAATGGTTCAGGAATATACTCTAACACGCATGGTATGGTAGGCCGAAACAATGGTATTTGGAATTTAAATGATCCTGTGATTGGCCAGGCTATTGGAATAGTGAGAACAACGCAGTGGTTATATAATTTGTATGCACCTAACGATGTCCGGAGGGATTGGGTGATTGCTCCATATACCTATGTGGGTAATCCGGGTGTGAAAACAGCATCTACCGGCACTATCTATAATCGCTATTGTGGTAAATACAGGAGAGAGTACGAGACATTATTGCCTAAAAATACAGCTGCTACTCCACAAAACGCCCCATTGCTCCGTTATTCAGATGTATTGCTTATGTATGCGGAAGCTGTTAATGAAATGAATACGGGCCCTTCTGGTGAAGCATTTGAAGCATTGAATAAGGTAAGACGCAGAGGCATGGGGCTTGATCCAGATACTCCTGATGCATCAGCTGACATTGCAGGGCTGAGTTATTACGATTTCCAACAGGAGATCAGGGATGAAAGAGCAAGAGAACTTTGTTTTGAAGGGCTAAGAAAGAATGATATTGTTCGCTGGAATATTTTTTTAGCAAGTATGAAAACAAGACTGCTGGAAGTGCCTGCCGGAACAGCTGCTCAATTAATAGCTGCCAAGGCATATTACACAAATGCTTCTGAAAGAGACATTCTTTGGCCTATACCTTCTGCTGAAATGAATCTCAACAAAAAATTAATCCAGAATACAGGTTGGTAAGTTTAATAATTAAAACCCCGAATGATTAATATGAAATACCTTTATATAGTTCCGGTAATTATTATGATATCCTGTACAAAGCAGGATCATATTTCTGTTCCGAGTTTGGATATTGCTGTCAATTCCCATAGCTATAAAGTGGGGGATACAGTAACGTTCAATATTTTAAATACCCAGGCAGATTTTTTATCTTTTTATTCTGGCGAAAGTACTTCGGATTATAAATTTGTCAAAGAAGAAAAGAAATACAACGCTATAACTGCATTGTCGTTTTGGACAGCAAAATATGCCGGTAATAATGCTGATTGCGGAAGACTAATGTACTCGACTAACTTTAGCGGGGTCTATGATAGTACTTCAATTCGCTCAGCAAACTGGCAGGATATAACAGACAGGTTTTTTATGCCGCCAATAGGCACTTCTACTTACTATTATTCAAATGAAGTTGATATCTCCGACTTATTTATTGCTGCAGACAAACCTGTTTATTTTGCATGGTTTATGAATACAAGGGAGAACTCGAACAGGACCTTATTTAAAGTGCAGCGCTTTCAGATCAGGGGTATTGTTGAAGAAGATTCAGATTTTTCAAGGATTAAATATGACTTTGCAGGTTCCGGTTTTAAAATGGTTTTGGGCAGAGGATGGGCCGGTGTTACAGCTTCTTTACCAGTGGTAAACGCTACTGATGTTTTTTGGAACGGGCCAACACCAAACACTACCTATAAGGAAGGCTGGGCTGTTTCAGCTCCCATTTATCCAGTGGAGGAAGTCAATTTGGGAGCAGCAAAAGCTGTCGGCTTAAAGGCCCTTGGCGAGGAAATGCCTTCCAGTTATACTCATGTATATCAGCGTCCGGGTAATTATAGTGTGACATTCGTAGCCGCAAACTCAAGCATTTATGGGAGAAAGGAAATAGTTAAAAGTATAAATATAACTATAGAGGAATAAGCTTTGTTCAGACAATAGATTTTTACGATCGGTTCCGGTATAACATATTTAATTATAAAAATGAATTGCATTAAAAAAAACATATACCTGATAATACTTGCATTATTAATGACTTCATGCACCAGAAGTGCCAATTGGGATGATACAAAAAAAGAGGAATTACCTACTGTTACATCTGTTCCTTTTTTCCCGGGTGATGATGGATATGTCTCCTATCGTATCCCGGCCATGGTGGCAACCAAAAGTGGTGCAATTTTAGCCTTTGCCGAAGGCAGAAGAAACAGCTATGAAGATCATGGTGACATTGATATTGTTATGAAGCGCTCTTTAGACAATGGTGTTTCATGGAGTAAGCTGATTATTATCAAAGATGATGGCACCAATAGGTGCCAAAACCCTGTACCTGTTTATATTCCGGATATAAATCGTGTGGTATTGGTTACATGCTGGAATTATGGAGCTACCGGGGTTAGACAGGTATTTGTCCGGTATTCTGATGATGAGGGGCTTACCTGGACGGAAGATAAAAATATTACGGCTTCGGTAAAAAAGAAGGAGTGGAATTGGTATGGTACAGGGCCCTGTCATGGTATTGTTAAGAAGCATCCTCCTTATAAAGGCCGGATTGTTGTTCCCGCTAACCACAGTCTTCTATCAGATAAAAGTGCCTTTTCTCATATAATTTATTCTGATGACAATGGACTTACCTGGAATGTAGGAGGTGTTGTGTCCCGGCCAAATACCGGAGAAAGCACAGTTGTTGAAACAAGCGATGGGAAATTAATACTGAATATGCGCAATGAAGACCTGGCTACACCAAGGTATCGGATTGAGGCTATAAGTGAAGACGGGGGTACCACATGGGGAGATTGCTATGAAAATAAACAATTGCCCGATCCAAAATGCCAGGCATCTATATACAGGTATGAAGATGATCATACCGGCTTTTTATTGTTTTCAAACCAGGATCAAATGGAGGCAAGAAAAGGGTTAACGCTTAAAGTGAGCTTAGATGATGGCAAAACGTGGGCACATAAAGTGAATTATCATAACGCTAAATTATATGGCGGCTATTCTGATATTACTAAACTGGATAATGGCGATGTGGGAGTCCTTTTTGAAGACGGATGGCAGGTACTTGATGGAATAAGGTTTGAGCGTCTTTCTTTGAAAGAGCTGCAGTTGAATAAATAAATGAAGCTGCCTCAAAAATCGGTTTGCTTGTCATGTTGATAGCTGTGCAATGTTTCAATGAAGATTTTTAATACATCAAAAGATAAACTAATGAGTATAAAAAGAATTTGTTTTCTGGTAGGGGTATTGCTTCTTGCATGTGCGCCTCTTTTTGTATCTGCTCAAAATCCTAACTACATTAACAATAAACCTCCGTTGCAAGCTAAGCAATATATTGAACTTCCTTTGGGCAGTATAAAGCCGCGGGGGTGGCTGCGGGAGCAACTGATGCGCCAGAAAACAGGCAGTACCGGCAGGTTGGATGAGCTTTATCCAAAAGTTATGGGTGCCAGAAATGGTTGGTTAGGTGGCGACGGAGATGTATGGGAGCGTGGGCCTTACTGGCTGGACGGGTTGATTCCCCTGGCATATATGCTTGATGACGATGGTTTGAAAGAAAAGGCTCAGAAGTGGATTGAATGGACGATAAAAAGTCAGCAGCCTTCAGGATATTTTGGTCCTGCGCCAACAAACGTACCTCCGCCAAAAGAAGAAGGATTACAGAGGGATAGAGCGCAGGATTGGTGGCCCAAAATGGTGATGTTAAAAGTGCTGCAACAATATTATTCGGCTACTAATGATAAACGGGTTTTAGGATTAATGACAAAGTATTTTCATTATCAGCTAAGAGAGCTTCCAGCTAAAAGGATTGACCATTGGTCATGGTGGGGTGCCCAGCGTGCAGGGGATAACCTGGCAGTAGTGTATTGGCTATACAATATTACTGAAGACGAGGAATTATTAAAGCTGGCCAAACTGCTGCATCAGCAATCATTTAATTGGACGGAAGCAATGTTGAAGGGTGATTTATATAAAGGCTTTTTTACAATGCATGGTGTAAATGTGGCTCAAGGGTTAAAGGAGCCTCTGGTGTACTACCAGCAGGACAATGATGCAAAGTACTACCAGGCAGTAAAGAACGCTTTGAGATTGTTAAAGGAGTATCATGGACAACCACAGGGCTTGTTTGGTGCTGATGAGTGGTTGCATGGTACCGATCCAACCTATGGCTCCGAACTATGTACGGCTGTGGAAATGATGTATTCTTTAGAGACCATGTTACAAATAACGGGCGACTATGCATTTGGTGACCAGATAGAGCGCATTGCTTTCAATGCATTACCGTCTCAGGTTACCAGTGATTTTATGGAACGTCAATACTACAGCCAGCCCAATCAAATAAGGGTGTCCTGGGAGGAAAGAAATTTTAATATTAATTATTGTGGACCCGATCAGGTATTTGGGCTGCTTACCGGATTTCCCTGTTGCACGGCCAATATGCACCAGGGATGGCCTAAGTTTACACAAAATTTATGGTACGCAACGGTTGATGGCGGAGTCGCTTGTCTTTTGTATGCTCCGTCTGCAGTAAAAATGAAAGTTGCTGATAATATAGACATAGAAGTTACAGAGACGACGAATTATCCTTTTTCAGATAAAATAGCTTTTCAGCTAAAAATATCACGATCTGATGTGTCTTTCCCGTTTCATTTCAGAATTCCTGAATGGTGCTTGTCTCCGGTAATAGCAGTAAACGGTAATCCAGTTCCTTTTGAGTTCAAAAATAATATCGCGCAGGTAAACAGGAGTTGGGGGAAAAATGATAAGATCGAAATTACATTTCCAATGAAGATCAAACAAACAAACTGGCATGAAAATGCAGTTGTAGTTGAAAGAGGCCCTTTGGTTTTCTCGTTGAAGATGAAAGAAGATTGGAAGCGCTTTAAAGGGAAAGATTATCACGGAGATTACAGTGAGGTACATTCTGCTACACCATGGAACTATGGTATTATGGATGTTAAAGGGATGACGAATGAGCGCTTTAAGGTTAGAGTGAATGATAAGATTGCTGATTTCCCCTGGACTGTTGACAATGCTCCTGTTACGATCCAAGTACCGGCAAAAAGATTGCCGGTCTGGAAAGAGTATAATGGATCTTCTGGTCCTGTTCCTTACAGCCCCTATTCCTTTGCTAAGGACATAAAAGAAGAAGAAATTGAATTGATTCCCTACGGTTGTACTAAATTAAGAATAACAGAGTTCCCTTTAGTTAGATAAAAGCACTTTATCCTGTAAATACTTAAGGAGGTAAGGTAAAAATATATTAATGTGTAAAGAATAATTTGTTTTATGAAAAGAAAGCCGGGCTTATTGGCAAAATTTCAAATGACGTTGTTTGTGGCTATTGTTTTTGTAGCCGGAACTTCACAGGCACAACAGAATACAGCATTAATGATTGACAGTGTTGCTGTGTTTGAGCCAGTAGAAGGTATATACACCTCAATGCGTATTCCCGCGTTGGTAGTAACGAAAAAAGGGACGCTGCTGGCATTTGCTGTAGGTCGCATCAATAATGGTAGTGATTGGGCAGATATGGATCTATTGGTGAAGCGTAGCGAAGATGGCGGAAAAACATGGGGACCCGTTCAGGTTGTAGCAGAAAGAGCAGGGGCCAAACCTACAGACAACCCAACACCCATTGTTGGCAGGGATGGCGTTATTCACCTGATTTATCAACGGGATTATGCATATGCCTATTATACAAAGTCAGATGACGATGGGCTCACCTGGGCGTTCCCGGTTAATATTACAAAGGCTTTTGAACCATTGAGAAAAGTCTATAACTGGAAAGTACTAGCGCCGGGGCCAGGGCATGCTATACAACTGAAAAGTGGTAGACTGATTGTTCCTGTTTGGTTGGCTGATTCAGATAAGCTCACTCCCCATAGAAGCCACCACCCATCGCGAATAGCAACGATTTACAGTGATGATAATGGTCGTTCCTGGAAGAACGGGCAATTGGTACCCGATGCAGAGGGCTTCAAGAACCCCAGTGAAACAATGGCTATAGAATTAGCTGATGGGCGTGTGATGCTCAGTATCCGCAACGAATCGGCACTTAGAAAAAGAGGTGTTAGCTATAGCCGGGATGGTATTTCGGGGTGGACAAAGCCGGGTTACCAGGAAGATATTTTTGAACCTGTTTGTATGGGCAGCATCATCAAAACCCGGTTTAAGGGGAAAGAGTATTTTTTATTTGTGAATCCGGGCAGTGAAAAAATAGAAAAGCATCCGCGTGAAAATCTTACTATAAAAATAAGCAGCGACCAGGGGAAAACCTGGCCTGTACATAAGGTAATCAATAAGGGTTTTTCCGGTTATTCTGATATTGCAGTGGGAGCCGATAATATGATTTATGTGCTGTATGAAACCAGAAGTGAAAAGGGAAAAGGACTGGCTCTCATCCTGAAAAAGATGAAGTTCGAAGATCTTTTAAAATAATCCTGAAATAATAGGTACAGATTATGGAACCATTGACACGAACCACATGCAAGGGGAACTGGGCAACTCTTTTACTGCCGGTAAACGGGGATGATTCTATTGATTATGCCAGGTTGAAGGAGGAAATTGATCTGATGGTTTTGTCGGGAGTAGATGGAATATACTCTAATGGAACCGCTGGTGAGTTTCATATGCAAACAGAAAACGAGTTTTATAAGATCAGTAGTTGTCTGGCTGCGAAATTGTTACCGGGTTATTTCTTTGAAAAGATTGGTTGATTGGAATGGCCCCAACTTGGAAAAATCTCAACAACAGTTCACAATCATATAAGGATTAAGGCCAGTTTTGATGATGGCAATACCTGGTCTCTCAAAAACATATTTTATGGGGTGAGCTAAGAGGCTTCGGTTATTCCTGCATCACTTCGGTAGACAACCATACGATTGGTGTGTTGTACGAGAGCAGTCAGGTACAACTGGTATTCCGGCAAATAAGTTTAAAAGAAATAACAGAATAAAAATGATAAAGAAAACAGAAGGCCTTCTGGCCGCTACTTTCAGCACTTTTGATGAATATGGGAACCTTGACCTTTCACTGATTCCATTGGTAGTAGACAGGTTGATTGCAGACGGGCTGAAAGGAGTTTTTATAGGAGGCACTAATGGAGAGGGCTTAAGCCTTACAATTGAAGAGCGTATGGTCGTTGCAGAAGCATATATTAAAGCTGCTGCTAAGCGATTGCTGGTTTTTGTACATGTGGGGCATAGCTCTATAAGCGAAGCCAAAAAGTTGGCTGCCCATGCGCAACAAACAGGTGCCGATGCTATATCGGCAGTTGCCGCATTTTATTTCAAGCCCTCTTCTGCCGAAAATCTTGTAGCATGTATGGCGCAGATAGCAGGGGCAGCACCCGAGCTGCCCTTTTATTATTACCACATGCCGGCAGCAACCAATGTGAATATAAATGTTGTAGATTTTTTGAAATTAGGAGAAGGACGTATACCTAACCTGGCCGGGGTTAAATACACTGCCAATACCTTGCATGAATATCAGAGCTGCCTGAAGTATAGCAATGGTAAATTTGATATCCTTTTTGGGTACGATGAGCTCTTATTGCCGGCATTGAGCATTGGTGCAAAAGGAGCCATCGGCAGCACTTATAGTTTTGCAGCGCCTATGTACTTGAATATGATCAGCCTGTTTAGACAGGGAAGGCTAAATGAGGCGGAGATCGTACACTTTGAATGTGTGCAAATGATTAGGGCGTTAACGAAATATTCGCCGATTCCTGCACAAAAGCAAATTCTTAAAATGCTTGGCCTGAACTTAGGTGCTACAAGGTTACCACTGGTTGAGCTTGAGGGGGATGAATGTGAAGGGCTAAGAATATTTCTGGACAGCGTTAATTTTTTCCCCAACCTGGAAAAGGCAAGGACCATTTTAAAGCAGAGCGTTTTAATAGATCAATAAACCAGGTGGTTTTATGTTTCGTTCTTTTTATTGTTTAATATTAATTATGGCAATAATATCATGCGGATGCAATGAAAACGGATCCCATAAAAAAGCCGTATTACGATGGTTGCAATTGCCACAAGTGCCCGACCCTGTTGGTTTTGCAGGTGCCTTTGCGGGTACCAGTCATAATTACCTGCTTGTAGCAGGGGGAGCCAATTTCCCGGAAGGTGCCCGTCCCTGGTCGGGAGGTGTAAAGCAGTGGAACGATAAAATATTTGCGCTTCATAAAGGGGAAAGTGCCTGGAAAGAAATAGGGAAGCTTCCACGGCCTATGGGTTATGGTATTTCTTTGGATTGGAATGAGGGTATCCTTTTAATAGGTGGCGCTGACCAGGAACAACATTATCATACCGTGTACTTTCTGAAATACGATGGCGCATCTTTACATATAGATACACTTGCTCCGTTGCCAAAGCCATTGGCTAATTCCTGTGGTGCTATTGTTAATAAAACGCTGTACGTGGCAGGAGGACTGTCAGCACCATCTTCAAAGAATACAGAAAAAATATTTTTATCGCTTGCTTTAGATCAGCCTCGTGAAAAGCAGGTATGGCGCAGGTTACAGCCATGGCCAGGTGAAAGCCGTATGTTAAGTGTAGCCGGTGTCATAAATAATGAATTTTATTTAATCAGTGGCGCAAGCCTGGAAGCTACGGCTGCTGATACTGCCCCCAGGCGTAAATATCTTACAGACGCTTATATCTTTAATCCTTCGGGCAATTGGCGAAAGATTAAAGATCTGCCCTATCCTGTAACAGCAGCACCTACCCCGGCTTATACCACTATAGACAATCACCTGTTGATATTTGGGGGCGATGATGGCCGCCTGGCCAACCAGAATGCCATCTTAAAAGATACGCATCCTGGCTTCCGTACAGAGGTGCTGGATTATGGCCCGGCTAAAAATGAGTGGAACATTGCAGATCATATTTTTACCGATAAAAAGCCTGATGCGGACCATAATCCAGGTAGAAGCACCTGGGCTCCCGTAACAACGCCATTGGTAGTGTGGGGCAACTGTATTGTTTTGCCGCAGGGAGAGGTAAGACCGGGAGTCAGAACTAACAGGGTATTAGGCGCAATTTTTAAATGAAGATTTAAACAAGTATTAAAGTGAGTTTTAAAGAAATGAAAAATCAGGGATCAGGTATTGCTTCTTCAGGCTGGTATCCCTGGGTATTGGTAGGTGTCTTATGGATCGTAGCCTTCTTAAACTATCTGGATCGTATTTTGATCGCTTCCATGCGCGATCCTATTGTTAAAGAGTTTACCTTAACGGATGCGCAATTTGGATTACTTACTTCTGTGTTCCTGTGGTCATACGGTTTGTTGAGTCCATTTGGGGGTTACCTTGCCGATAAATACAGCAGGAAAGCGGTTATTATCTTTAGCGTTGCGGTATGGTCGGCAGCTACGGTATGGACGGGATGGGTATCTTCTTTTGAGGAAATGGTAGCTGCACGTATTGTGATGGGTGCCAGTGAGGCTTTTTACATTCCTGCAGGCTTAGCGCTTATTACCGATTATCACAGAGGGAAAACGCGTTCTCTTGCAACAGGACTCCATTTTAGCGGTTTATATGCTGGGCTGGCATTAGGAGGTATTGGTGGGTACATTGCCGAGCTATGGGGCTGGCGGTCAGGATTTCATGTCTTTGGGTTCTTTGGTTGTGCCTATGCCATCTTGCTGTTATATCTTTTAAAAGACAAAAAGCGGGATGGTGAACATCCGGTATCAACTGGTGAAGTAGCGCCGGTTTCAGAAGCAAATGGCAAGATGAGCTTGTGGTCTTCGGTAAGAAGCTTGTTTAAAGAGCCTTCCTTCCTGTTATTGTTGTTTTATTTTATTGTGTTGGGTATCGCTAACTGGCTTATTTACGCATGGTTGCCCACATTTTTAAAAGAACAGTTTAACCTGGGATTAGGCGAATCGGGAATTTCTGCCACCCTTTATATACAGATAGGTTCTTTTGCGGGAGTACTATTAGGCGGACTTTGGGCCGACAAATGGTTTAAAACAAATAAACGCAGCCGGATATGGGTGGTGCTGACAGGATTTACAGTTGGAGCGCCCTTTATGTATCTGATGTCTGCTACTTCAATATTCTTAATAGCAATAGTGGCCATGTTTATTTTTGGAATGGCCAGGGGTTTTAATGATGCCAACCTGATGCCTATTGTAAGGCAGGTTGCTGATAGCAGGTATGTTGCCACGGCTTACGGTTTTTTGAATTTTTTAAGCACTATTGCAGGAGGTTTGATGGTATATGTGGGGGGCGCTTTAAAAGACGCCGATATAAGCCTGGCTTTAGTTTATAAAATAGCAGCGGCATTGCTGCTGTTGGCTACATGGTCTTTATTTTTTGTAAAAGTGAAAGATCATTCCTGAGCAGGTGCAAAATGTACATCCCACAAAATAATTTTTTTGTCCCACATAAATACAAATGCTTATATTAGTGTAATAAAAATTACTGACTTTATTCTAACTTATATGATAAGCGAGATAGAAAGAATTGAGGCCACAACAATGGCAGATATAGTAGAAGTACGTTTGAGAGACTATCTGAAAAGAAAGGCTTTTAAGCCGGGAGATCCCCTGCCTAAGGAGTTAGAGCTGGCGTCTGCATTAAATGTAAGCAGAAACGTAGTTAGGGAAGCATTAAGCCGGTTACGCATGTTGGGTATGATCGAGTCTAAGAAAAAAAGAGGGATGGTTATTTCAGAGCCCGACATATTGGGCGGTTTTGAACGTGTTATGGATCCAATCTTGCTGGATAATAAAACCTTGCAGGACCTTTTTGAGCTGCGGCTGGTACTGGAAATGGGGCTTGCAGATATTTTATTTACCCGGAAAACGGAAAGTGATATCCTGGAGCTGGAACAGATCGTAAAAAAGGAAGTTAATAAAGTACAACAGCCTTTTAAAGTTAAGTTTGAGATCGCATTTCATGGTAAACTGTATCAAATGACAAGAAATGAAACATTTATGCGGTTTCAAAAAATTCTGTTACCGGTATTTGAATATGTGGTAGCTGAAGAGCAACGGTTAAGTGGGAAGGCAGAAGTAGGAAAGGTTACCCATAGTGATTTGCTAAAGTTATTGAAGAAAGGACACCCTGAAGACTTCCGCCACGGAATGAAGGCGCATTTAAGCCCACATTTTCAAAGGGTAAAAGAACGAATAATGAATCAATAGAAGAAGAAGTACTCCTGCTTTAGCTTCACATGCATAAATATAAAATGGGCGTTTTGAACCACAATATTCAAAACGCCCATTAATATTATATTAAATCGGTGCCGGACCAGACCTATGAGGTCTGTATATCGTTGGCAAACAGACCTCTTTCTTACTCAGGTCTCTCCAAGGGAGTCCTTCGGACCCAACCTGGGCATATCTGTTACTTACTCAAAAACATGCTCCTGTCTTTATAAAGCTGCCGGAAATAAGGATCTTTCAGGTCTTTGATAAAGCGGATGGCTTCACCCGTACTTTTCATTTCAGGACCTAATTCTTTGTTCACGCCCGGGAACTTATTAAAGCTGAACACTGGTTCTTTGATGGCATAGCCTTTTAGTTTCTTCTCAAACTTAAAGTCGGTAAGTTTATTAGCTCCCAGCATTACTTTAGTCGCAATGTTGAGGTAAGGAATCTGGTAGGCTTTTGCAATGAACGGTGTGGTACGTGAGGCACGGGGGTTGGCTTCTATCACATACACTTTGCTGTCTTTAATTGCAAACTGGATATTGATCAATCCCTTAATATTTAATGCCCTTGCAATTTTTTCTGCGTAGTGTTCCATGGTGGTTACTTCCATTGGAGAAAGATTGAAGGCAGGCAGCATAGCATGGCTGTCACCGCTATGGATACCGGCCGGTTCAATATGCTCCATTACACCCATTACGTGGAAATTTTCGCCATCAAAAATAGCGTCTACCTCGGCTTCCTGGCAACGGTCAAGGAAATGGTCAATCAGGATCTTGTTACCGGGAATATGTTTCAGCAGGCTTACTACTGCTTTCTCCACTTCGTCATCATTGATTACAATACGCATCCTTTGTCCGCCCAATACATAGGAGGGACGAACCAGAACCGGGTAACCTACACGGTTAGCCACTTCTACCGCTTCATCTACGTCCCAGGCAGTGCCATAGTCCGGGTAAGGAATTTCCAGCTCTTTCAGCATATCGCTAAAGCGGCCACGGTCCTCGGCAATATCCATGCTATCGAAAGAAGTACCGATAATCTGTACGCCCATATCTTTAATCTTCTCAGCCAGCTTCAGTGCGGTTTGCCCGCCCAGCTGAACAATCACCCCCGCTGGTTTTTCATATTCGATCAGTTCCCGTACATGCTCCCAGTAAACCGGCTCAAAGTAAAGCTTGTCTGCCATGTCGAAATCTGTGCTCACCGTTTCCGGGTTACAGTTCATCATAATAGCTTCATAGCCTGCTTCTTTAATAGCCAGCAAACCGTGCACACAGCAGTAATCAAATTCAATACCCTGCCCGATGCGGTTAGGGCCGCTCCCTAATACAATTATTTTTTTCTTTTCAGAAACTTTAGATTCATTGTGAGTGAGGCCATCGGCGCCAAAAGAAATGCTCGGGCTATCAAAAGTGCTGTAGAAATAAGGCGTTTTTGCTTCAAACTCAGCGCTGCAGGTATCTACCATTTTATAAACCCGGTTAATACCTAATGCTTTCCTTTTTGCATATACCTCATCTTCTTCGGCTCCGGTTAATGTAGCTATCTGGGCATCGCTAAAGCCGTTTGCTTTAGCATCGCGCAAAATATCTTCTGTTAAATCGTTAATACCTAAACTGCTCAATCTTTTTTCAATAGCGCAAAGCTTTTGTATCTCAGATAAGAACCACCTGTCAATGCCGTTGGTAGCTTTTGAAATAGTGCCTACAGATATACCAGCCATTAAAGCATCTTTTATCCTGAATATCCTGTCCCATTTGGGTGTTTTGATATATTCCTGCAATTCTTCTGCGTGCATCAGGCTTTTGCCGTAATAACCTAAGCCAATAGCATTGTTCTCAAGGCTCTGACAGGCTTTTTGCACTGCTTCGTTAAAGCTGCGGCCAATAGCCATTACCTCGCCCACGCTTTTCATTTGCAGGCCCAGTGTATCATTAGCGCCTTTAAATTTATCAAAGTTCCAGCGCGGGATCTTAACGATCACATAGTCCAGTGCAGGCTCAAAGTAGGCCGATGTGGTTTTGGTGATCTGGTTCTCCAGCTCATCTAAGTTATAGCCAATGGCCAGCTTGGCAGCTATTTTGGCAATAGGGTAACCGGTTGCTTTAGAAGCCAGGGCCGAGGAGCGGCTTACGCGGGGGTTAATTTCAATAGCAATAATTTCTTCGGTAGCCGGGTTCATAGAGAACTGCACGTTACAGCCCCCTGCAAAGTTGCCCAGGTCACGCATCATTTTAATAGCGGTATTACGCATGAGCTGCATCCCGGTATCGCTTAGTGTCATAGCCGGAGCTACAG
>JASGDI010000208.1:0-4490 GCA_049841335.1 Niabella sp.
CTTTACGGTCCACAACCTCCTGCCGGCTCATTTGCCGGTTCTGATCTACATTATCAATAAAGATGGAAGCCTTGCGGATGCCCTGGTAGCAGGAGCCCCAGGAGCTTTGCCAGTCCGCTTCATTATAGTTGCCATTCTTAAAATCCCTGTATTCAACATGCACATACCGATCATCACCTTTTATCTGATCTCCGAAAAACATATCATCCGACAGGAAATTAGTCAGTACATCATTTTTATTGCCCACATCCAGGTTAGCCCCTCTTAAATGGGTGTACACATCGGCCAGCCACTGCTCGGTATAATCCCTGCGGGCAAAAACCGTATCAATATTCTGGCGGTCTTTAAAAAAGTGCTCCATATCCATGTATTTCTTACAGGAGCTTACAAACTGGAGCACCAGTAACAAAACGATTATTCCAAAAATGTTTTTTTTCATCCGTAATATTTTTATAGTGTAATATTCAGGCCTACTGTTATTGTTTTGGCTGGCGGGTATCTCATTCCATCGTAGCTGGCCAGCTCGGGATCCCATATTTTGAGCTTATCCCATACAAACAGGTTTTGTCCTACCACGTAAATACGTGCTACCGACAAACGGCATTTCTGCAACAATAGTTTGGGGAATGAGTAACCCAGCTCCAGGGTCTTTAAACGCAGGTATTGCCCGTCTCTCAGCCAATAGGTGGAAGCACGATAATTATTAGGATTGCCTCCATAGCTTAAACGGGGGTATTTAGCGTTTGGATTTTCTGTGGCCGGGTCGCCTGATATATCAGCCGAGATCCAGCGACTGCCGGGTTCTGCTACTTCTGTTAAAATATTACCCCACGATCCTGCCGTAAATGGGAAAACACTGGGCCCAAGAATGAAATAGGACGAGCGGCCGGCGCCCTGCAGGTGCACGTTAAAGTCGATACCGTTCCATTGCGCCGACATACCCATGCCGTATATAAGTGCAGGCCTGTAGCTGGCGCCAATGGGCACTATATCATCATCGTTAATTACACCATCTCCGTTTACGTCTTTATATTTAATATCGCCCGGCATATAAGTACCGAATGTTTGCCGGGGACTGTTCCTTATTTCTTCATAATCTTTAAACAGGCCTTCAGCAATCAGTCCTCTTGTTTGATCTATCCTGAAACCTTCCTGCGACCGGTAAGGATAAAAATTATATTGTTCATCGCGCTCCACCACCTCATTTCTATAGTAGGTCATATTACCGCGGGCTGTAAAATCAACGGCACCTAATCTTTTACGGAAAGTAAAATTGCCGTCAAAGCCACGATTAAGGGTTTTGCCCACATTGGCATAGGGACTGCTGGTTACACCTACAATAGCAGGCAGGAAATTTCGCTGTATAAAAATATCATCCCGGGTTTCCTCAAAAAGATCCATGTAGAAGCTGAACATATTTTTCAATATATTTATTTCAAGTCCCAGATCCTTTTTTATACCGGTTTCCCAGGTAAGCTGGTCAGAAGCTACTTGCGTGTAACCTAAGCCAGACCACCTATTCGGGTTAATTAAATCACCAAAATTAAAAGAGCTGTTTTCCCCGATGGAGCTTAAATAAGCAAAGCGCCGGCCCAGGTTATCATTGCCCACCCAGCCATGTGAATAGCGCACTTTCAGCAGGTCTAACCAGGCAACTTCTTTCAGCAGCTTTTCTTCGGATATTACCCAGCCGGCAGAAAAAGCAGGAAAAAAACCAAACTGATGCCCTACCTTAAAGTTCTCTGAGCCGGTATAGCCAAAATCAAATGCAGCGAGGTATTTATTGCGGAACGAATAGCCGGCATGCCCGGAAAGAGAAATATTGCGATTGGGAATACCGTTTGCAATATCAGTACCCACACTTACCGAGCTTCTTGATTCCCTGCGAAACACCCTTACCAGGCCATCCACACTATGTCCGGAGAAATTACGGCTATAGGCAAGCTCACCATTCAGCTCCAGAATGCGGGTACCGCTGGCAGCGCTGGTTTGAAACATTAATGATTCTTCTGACTTGCGAATGAACACCAGGTTGCCATTCCGGTCCCTTCTTTTTTCTACGTTAAACTGTTCCGGCCATTTCTGCCTGAAAATTTCGTTCCGGCTGTCTGCATCAAAAGCTACACGTGCCACTGCTCTCAGCCCTTTGGTAATAAAATCAAGCCGCTGTTCCAGGTTTACATTGGTGTTGATATTATTCTGCCACCACTCCCTATACCCCGTTTGTGTGGTAAGCACCCAAGGATTGGTTTGGGCCGCAACACCATAAGCCGGCACCAGCCCGTTGGAATATAATACAGGCGTAGCCGTGGGGTTGGTGCCCACCAGCGATTCCCATATAAAATGGCCTAAACCAGGTGAGTTTCTCTTTTCCAGGAAACCGGCCACACCTAATCTCAATAAAGTGGTCTTTGTAATATCGAAATCAAAATTGGTACGATAGTTCCACCTTTCACGGTTGGCGTTGGTTTTATAATCTTTTAAAGAAGCATCGCTTTCGTACATGCCGCCTTCGTTGAAATAAGCCGTAGATACAAAATACCGGGCTGTAGTACCTCCGCCTTTAAAATTAAGGGAAGCATTTACATTATTAGTGTAAGGGCGCAACATCAGGTTGATCCAGTCTACATTGGGATACAGATCCGGATCCAGGTTGTTTTTGATAATTTCCAGTTCGTTGGCAGTGTATAAAGGTTCCCGGTTGCGGGTGGTAAGGGCTTCATTTACCAGCTGGGCATATTCATAGCCACCTATATATTCGGGTGTACGGGTGCGGGTTACATAGCCCGCCTGTACCCTGCCGTCTATCGCAATTTTTCCTGCTTTACCATTTTTAGTTGTAATTAACACAACCCCGTTGGCCCCTTTAGAACCATACAATGCTGTAGCAGATGCATCTTTCAGTACCGAGAAGGATTCTATATCTTCTATATTGATCTCGTTAAAAGGGCGCTCAAATCCATCCACCATTACCAGGGCACCCTGGTTGGCGCCAAATGTAGACATACCCCTTATCCAGAACTGAGAATTATTGAAACCTGGTTCGCCGGAAGTTTGCATGGCAATAATACCAGCAACATTGCCCGCCAGCGCATTGGTAAGGTTAGCTCCCGGCACTTTTAAGTCACTTACATTCACAGTAGTAATGGCGCCGGTAGATGTAATTTTCTTTTTTACCCCTACAGCAGTAACAATCACTTCTTCCGATATGCTGGAGTCGGCAGGCTGCATCACTACATTCACCAGTGTTTTTTGTCCCACCTTAATTTCCTGTGTTTTATACCCGATATAAGAGAATACCAGTATACTGTAAGGATCAACTTTAATTTTATACTCTCCTTCAGCATTGGAAGCAATACCCAGGCCCGGCTGGTCTTTAATAGTGATACTTACAGCGGGAAGAGGATTGCTGGCAGGATCAGTAATAATACCGGTAACCTGTACCTCATCCTGTGCCAGCAGGCTGCCGGCCCAAAAAGTTAATAATAAAATAGTTAAAATTTTTCTCATTGTAGCTGGTTTTATTCTGTTGTTATTACCCTGATGCGCCTGTTCTTCTGATCGGCTATGTAAAATGTTCCTATCTCTTTGTCGTACGCAATTCCATGAGGCCGGTCAAACCGTGCATCCCTTAAAGCGCCATCGGTGTAGCCCCATTGGGTAGGTCTGCCGGCAAAAGTGGTTACCACTCCATCCGGGGTTATCTTTCTTATGCAATGATTCATCCTGTCGCACACATAAAAATTATCAAACTCATCAAAAGCGCCCTGGTGGGGTTCACGGAACATGGCTCCCGTGCCCACTCCATCCTGGTAGCCGGCAGCATCTCGCTGACCCACAAAATGTACGGCAGACTCAAGCGTGCGGGTTTGCCTGTTATACTCTGCTCTTAAAATATAATGCCTGTTGACCGAAACCAGGTAGGCAAAATCACCGCTGGGAGCAAACTGGATATTAAACTCCCATCGGTCATCGCCTACCCTGTACAGCTCATCAAGACGTTTAGCCGTACGATCCCATTTATACACCTGGCCGTTGGCATAAGAGTTAATAAAGAAATCTCCTGTTTGCGGCTGAACGTCTCCTCCATTGCATTGCCTGCTGTAGGTTAAAGCATTCCAACGGGTAAAACCGGATAAAGGAGTGAGCACTATGGAGCTGATACCCCGGTCATCTCCCTGATCGTTGGTGATATATAAGGTATCCCAGGCAGGGTTAAAGGACATGGTGCGCACACGGGTCACTCCGTTACCGCTTCTGAAAAGCGTTTTTACTGTTGTAAGAGCAGAGTCTATCATTCTTAAACCCCTCGCTTCTTCCAGCAAATAAAGATTTTTATGCTGGTCAAAGGTTAGCCAGTACGGCTCTTCAAACTGGGCCTTGCTTATATCGCCATCCACTATAGAAGACTCGCCCCTCTCGTTTGTAAAACCTGCTAAAGTGGATGGCGATATAAGCAAGGCCCAGTTTGAAGAGCCGTACTGGCTAAC
>JASGDI010000209.1:0-12706 GCA_049841335.1 Niabella sp.
CAGGCAGCAGAAACGATGTAGCCCGGATGGCATCCAATTTTGCAGGTGTCAATAGCGTAAATGACGGACGCAATGATATTATCATTCGGGGTAACTCCCCGCTTGGCTTATTATGGCGGTTAGAGGGTGTTGACATTCCCAACCCCAACCATTTTGGAAGTCTTGGTCTTACTGGAGGACCGGTAGGAATGCTCAACAATAATGTAATAGGACAGTCAGCATTTTATACAGGTGCTTTTCCTGCCCAATTTGGTAATGCCACATCCGGCGTATTTGATGTGTACCTACGTAAAGGGAATACGCACCGCCGTGAGTTTACAGCGCAGGTAGGCTTCAACGGACTGGAGCTGGGTGCGGAAGGCCCCTTCAGCAAAAAAAGCAAGGCTTCCTATCTTGCGTATTACAGGTATAGCATCCCGGGATTGATAAAATCATTAGGTGTGGATGTGGGTACCGGAGCGGCAGTTCCGGCCTACCAGGACATTAGCCTGAAAGTTGATTTGCCAACCAGGAAAGCCGGGCAGTTTACTTTATTCGGGATGGGCGGTAACAGCAATATTGACTTTAAAGGAAAGTTGGAAGACACAGCTAATTTCTATAACGACCCTTATCATAATTTGTATAACAGCACTAAAATGGGTGTTGCCGGAATAAAGCATACTTATTTCTATAATAGCAGTACCTCTTCCGTATTTACAATAGCAGCAGCGGGAAGTAATGTAATCACGCGTCAGGATTCGCTTGATGTTGATCAAATGCCTCATAAAAAGTACCGGGAAAATGGTAATGAATGGCGTTATGTGGCCAGCCTTGTCATAAACAAAAAATTCTCTGCCAGCGACAGGCTTACTGCGGGCATTACTGCCGATCAGTTGCATTATAGTTATAAAGACAGCATCCTTGATGCAGCGCACGGCTTTATACCGTTCCTCCAAGAGGAAAATCATACTCATTTATTCAGAGGTTATGTACAATGGCAGCACCGTTTCAATTCACGCCTTACACTCAACACAGGTGTATACAGCCAGCACCTTGACCTGAATAAAAATACATCTGTTGACGGACGGTTGGGCATTCGATATGTTACAGGCGATAACAGCGCCCTGACCTTTGCTTATGGCGGGCATAGCCAGATGCAGGCATTAATGACCTACTTCCACGAAACAAGGGTTGCTGGCACTAACCTACAAACCAATCGTGACCTTGGATTTACTAAAAGCCAGCACTTAGTGGCAGGCTGGGAACAGGTGCTTAAGAACAACTGGAAATACAAGCTGGAAGCTTATGGGCAGCTACTGGACAAAGTGCCGGTAGAAAGCCGCCTGACAGACTGGTCCGCACTGAATATCGGTGCAGGTTATGGTGCGGGTTTGGAAGACAGTCTTGTGAATAAAGGAACAGGGCACAATTACGGCCTGGAACTGACAGTAGAAAAACCTTTTGCAAACGGCTACTACTTTCTTGGTACAGGTTCCCTGTTCAACTCAAAATATAAAGGAAGCAACGGAGTAGAGCATAACACGGTATTCAATGGCAACTATGTGGTGAATGCACTGGCAGGTAAAGAGTGGAAAATCGGGGATATGCACGTCATAGCCGCAGACTTTAAAGGGACGGTTGCCGGGGGGAAAAGATATACGCCGATTGACGAAGCTGCCTCCCTGCTTGCTGACAAAGCAGTATATATAGAATACAGATCATTTGAATTGCAGTCCAAACCTTATTTACGGATGGATATTAAACTTACCTACCGAATGAACAATAAAAAATTCATGCAGGAGTTCTTCGTAGATTTTCAGAACGTTACCAATACAAAGAATATGTACAGCCAATGGTATGACAACCGCTCCGGAAAGATACGCACCCAGAACCAGTTAGGATTTTACCCCAATTTCAATTACCGTATACAGTTTTAATGTGTGAAATATCTTATAAAGATTTACATAAGCTTATTAATACTTCAGACCATGTAGTTACTTTTGTGACTATCCACAAGTCCGGCCAGTTAGAATTAGCAAGAAATGAGGTTGTGACAAAACTTTCAGGTAGGCCCGGTTCTTTTCATTGAAGAATGATAAATAATCATGTAACATGAATAGGATCAGTTTCCATGACACACATGTATATCCCGGATGTACGGCAATTATCTTTTTCAAAATTATTCCGAACAGCACGGTTATGCCGGTCACCGCGGAGTTCAGCGATGGTTCAATTGCTGTGGCAGAGGTTGAGCAATTGGGTCCAGAAGAAATATTAATTCACATTGACACCTACATAACTGAACGCGGCACTCGTATCTCTGAAAAAAGCTGGCGTCTCAGATATCAAAATGAACCGGATCTTTGGAAAGTGGCAGCAAGAATGCCTGGACATAAATCCTGATCTACATTATATCATTGTGCATGAGAGGTTGTAAAGCTCGGTTGTATTAATTGCCTTCGGGAACTCTACCAACAGTGCAAGACCGCCTTGCGACCGGCATATTTTAGTTCCTTGCAGGCGAGGCCTGATTACGCAGTAGATGTTCCACTTCTCACTTTTGCCTCCGTAGCATAGTTAACTTTTTGCTGTGGCCTATCATCTACCTATACAGGATAACGAAGCAGCTTGCCTGCTGCAGGATGAGTACCTGTGCCATTGCTTATTTCTCCAAAAGAGCGGCAACGCACCAAAGATAAGGGCCCTGTCCGTGATAGTCGCCGGTGTTGCGCGGGCGGTCGTAATAATACTGTTTATCATTCTTCTTGTTTGTTCCTACGCAAACTTCGGATACGGCGCCCTTAGCATCTACATATTTCACCAGTGCCATCCAGGCTTTCCTGGCTGCCGGGGCATATTCTTTAGCATTTAACCATCCTTTTTTAACTCCCGTTATGAACGCATATGTAAACATGGCCGATCCGGATGTTTCTGCCCAGCAATCCGGTTCGTCGATCAGTTGGTTCCACATACCATTGGGTCGCTGATGGCTTTTCAGGCTTTTCATCATTTTTTGATAACCCTGCAGGATACGGGAGTAATACTTATTATTTCCAGGTAAATAGCGTAATAATTCCGTTACACCTGCCGCCATCCATCCATTGCCGCGGCCCCAGTAAAAGGGCACATCAGGCGCATGATAGAAAAGACCGTTGGGGCGTTGCAACTCATCTAAATAAAGGGCCATTTCCCTGGCTGCCCTGTCAATATACTTTTTGTCACCAGTTGCTTTATAGGCCTGGGTTTGCACAATAGTGATCATATACATATCATCTATCCACAGGCGCGTTTGCCAGCTATACCCTTTATCCGCCCATGCTTTTTCTTCAGGCTTCACATCCGCAGGCACTTCCCACTGGGTGTTGGCGTAAGGCAAACCCAGGTCAAAATAGCGCTGCTCCTTCGTAAGCTGCCAGAGCGTTAACGGCAGGCTGCCAAACATATTCAGGTCTACATGGTTTTGAATGGGCAACAGCTCTTTTTCTGTTGAAAACAACGGCTCAAATCTTTTTTGAAGGAACCCCGCCAGCATATCATCTTTTGTTAGCCTGGCAAAGTTAAGCGCGCCGTTCCAGTAAAAGGTTTCGGGGTAACCAATCCATTTGCCGGCATGAAGTGCATGTTTTGAATACACAAAACGATAGGCAATAAGCTTTCCCACTTCTTCGGGGGTATACCCTTTGGGAAAGCCGGTCAACAAATTTTTCTGCGCAAACAAAAACTGAAAGGAGAGTGATAACAACAATAATAATGTAAAGATTCTTTTATTCATTATGCTCATTTTTTAAATATCATTTCAGCCGGTGTGTATAACATTTGAGAAGGAGTGATTCGTGTCTTTATGTACCACTGAAAAAAATCCCGGTTCATACCCTCACTAATCGGGAAAGTATTATGTACCGTCTATTGTTATTTAATCTTTATACCTGAAAGTGGACACTTCTGCCAGGCCCGGCTGCTTCTCGCTTGCCACATGGCCGGATTTAGGCACCAGCCTGAAATACCGGAATTGCTTTCGTTGCGGCAGATCAATGTACAGGTTTCTCAGATCAAAATTATTAAGTGTAAATACACCGAGGTTTTCCCAGGTATTGTTATCATTACTGGTCAATATCTGGAGCTCCTTTATTTTGCTGTTCTCAGATTTCTGGTTGATAATAAAACCATCCACCCTTGATACGGAACCCATATCCACTGTTATATAGTGATTCGGATAGTCTGATGATGCTGCTGCAGCCCAAAACGTAGCCGTGTTACCATCTATAAGCCGGTTTCGACTGTTAGCGGTTTCTTCCGAACTAAAACCTGCAACAGACCATTTGGCCTTAGGATGTATATAGCGCAGCGTTTCGCCGGAAGGCCGGTTTTGCGGTATATCTATATTCGTTGGCGTACCGAAATTGGGAGTGCCATCAGTGTTCCAGGTAAAACGCTGGATACGGGGGTTGCGCCCTGCACTGCCATCGTTGGCAACGCTGCGTGCATGGTAAATGATCCAGTCTTCTTTGCCATCAGGCGATTTGAAAAAGCCGTTATGCCCGGGGCCATACGCCTTGCTGGCCGCCAGCATGGAAAAAACAGGCTGTGGATTCTTTGTCCAGTCGCCAGGGTTCATGGGATCCCCGTTATTCTTTAAGGCGAGCAGCCCGAGGCAATACCCGTCAGACCAGTAGCCACTGCCGGAGTACACTACAAATACACGGCCATCAGGATTGATAAGCACCTGTGGCCCTTCGTTGATGGGATTGCCCTTTTTTTCCCAGTCATAGTCAGGCGTAGCGATCATTACCTTTTCGCCCGTGATCGTCCAGGGATTACTCATTTTAGCTATATAAATATTCTGTGGCGGCGCACCAGCATTCCCGCCCGACCATAACATATACAACTGGCCTTTATAATCCAGCACCGTACCATCTATGGCCCAAAGGTTACTGGGGTCGGAAATCTTTCCTCTTATAATCCAGCTACCCTGCACAGGGTTGGGAGAGGAATTCTCCAGCACATACATGCGGTGGTTAGCGTTGGCCCCATCATCAGCAGCAAAATAAAAATACCATTTACCGTTAATTTCGTGAAGCTCGGGTGCCCACACATTTTTTGAGTAAGGTTGATTGGCAGGAGGCGTCCATACATCGGTGCGGCGCCCGGAAGCAAGCTCTGATACATTTTTTGTTTCGATGATTACCAGTTTACTGCCCTGTGTAAAGGTATAGTAGTAAGTGCCGTTTTTCTGCACTACCCAGGGATCCGGGCCGCCCGGCATGACAGGGTTGGTGAATTTTTCGTCTTTCGTGAATTTGGTTAAATCATCTTCGCCCTCAGGTGGGTCAGGCGTAGGTTTTACCGGATCCGGCTGTTTCACTGTAGGATCTGATTTGCCGCAGAATGTCCATACTAATGTACTACTAAGAAGACATACAATAAGTATTAATCGTTTCATTCGTATATTTTTTCGTTTTTCTACAAATCCCGGCGCTTGAACCGGGGAACATTATTTTGTTGGAGCATAACCACTAAACGATCTGTAAACAGGAAGATTGAATTTCATTGACAAACCATATCTAAACTTCAAGGCAAACTACTTAACCCGGCTTATCCCATATAACGAAGTACGCAAATGCACCTGAAATATTTTGTTCAAGCTTTTGTCAAATCGTTTCAAACTCCAAAGGGCTTAGAACATTGGCGCGCTATACACCGCTCTTTGTGAAGCAGTACAAATATTTTATATTTATAAGCTTTTCAGCATTTATACTTTTGGAACAGGCCTGCCCTGAATGGTGATTCAGGGCAGACTTGTTTCACTTTCCTTTAACCGCTTACCGGCAGTTAAGATCATGCTTAAAATAGAACTTACAAGATTTTAGGGTGCAATTCCGAGGTATAATTCCTGTATCTGCACGGTATTACCCTGCGATGTGTACGATGACTGGTAGAAACATTGTGCTTTCTGCGCATAGAATTTCAGGTACCTGTACTTGGATTTTGGCAGGGGTATATCAACCGACTCCTGCAGGGATCCTGTTATGGCATCAGGGACGACCACGTTCGTTGCAATCACCTCGAAATTCGTACCATCATTACTACCCAATATTTCATCAAAAGCGTACCATCTTATAAAGGTCTGAGTGGTGTTCCTGTGACGTATCCTGAAGTAGTTCACCTCCTGAGCTGTCTTCATGTCTACGGTAAAGTGAATAGCCTCTCCCGAGGGTACAGAAACAACGCCCGTACCATTACCGGATGTCTTACCGGGCCTTACGAGGCAGAAGTTAGTAGCGAGATCACCGTCAATTGCGGCGGACAACGAGTTTCCTTCCGGATTACCTGTTGCTATCATAAGCGCATGAGAGGCGGTCATCATCCAGCCGGTTCTTGGGTAATCACCGCTGAATGACACCACGGTTACTGTTGCGGTGGCTTTAACGGAAGGCTGCTCCAGCGATGCTACGGTTACGGTAGCCGTGCCTTTGGCTACGCCTGTAAGCTGCCCACTCTCGCTTACCGTTACTATTGCCTGGTCAGACGAAGTATAAATTAATTCATCATTCGCACTAAATGGGATAAGCTGTACATCGCCAAACAGGTTGTACGTAGCCCCTAATCCCAGATCTATCTCTGACTTCAGCAGCCGGATTTCTGTAGCCGGTATTAAAATTTTGTCCACCACAGTTACCGGGAACTGTACACTATGCCCGCCTGCACCTACCGATATGGTAATGGTGGCAGTACCTTCGCTGACAGCGGTTACAATACCAAGCCCGCTTACAGTAGCCACGTCAAGGTTGGATGAAGAATAGTTCTCTGCCCTATCTGTGGCGTTTTCCGGCAGTACAGTCACTTTCCAGCTTGCATCAAGCGTGGTACCTATAAGTAGGGTAATATCGCCTTTAAGTGCTTCGCTTAAAGTGACACTTTCTACTTTTACTTCCTGCACCTTCTCCATGTTTTTGTCGCAGCCTGCAAGTAACAGGCCGGTCAGTAAAAACACAGCGGCGAAGATGAATATTTTACTTTTGCTCATTTGTCGGTTTTTATTTTTTTTAATAATTGCAACTGTTTAAACTGAAATAATAAGCTATGAAGGTGTTAAAAGGAAACATTTTGTGCCTCTATGCCTTCGTGGTTCTTTTATCTAAAAATTCAAACAATTTCATTATGACAAAATAGTTGTCTATTTGTGCGTTGGGATTTTCCCCGCCCTCATTGCTCTACTCAATCTGCCTGTCGGTAAAGCAGGCACCAACGGCGGCAGTGCCTGCTTACCTGTCCCAACCGGGGTTTTGCACCAATATTCCTTTGGTACGCTGCATCTCTGTCAGCGGTATGGGGTACAGGTAATTTTTACGGCCGAAATAACGCGTTTGGAACCTCCTGCGCTCATGGAACGCGGCTTTGTTCCCGTCAGGGTTCATGCCGGTAAACTCTCCTCCCTGGCCGCCCTGGCCTACGGGGTTTTCGGCTATCATCCATCTGCGCACATCAAAATAACGCTGCCCTTCGGTAGCCAGCTCAATGCGGCTTTCGCGGCGTATGGCTTCGCGCTGCAACTCCTGGCTGCCGGCTATGGCAGGGTTCAGGTCTTCAAGCTCAGGGAGGCCGGCACGCTCGCGCACCAGGTTGGTATACCGCAGCACATCAGGATTACCAGGCTCGGTTTCATTCAACATTTCGGCATACAGCAGGTAAAACTCCGCCAGCCTGAAAATGATGGAAGGTCTGTACCTCCTGGTTACGGCCCCTGTGGCAGTACGGCCATACACAGTACGGTTCATCCTTTTGTATAAAAGATAGCCGGTAACAGGTGCACCGTCCACCACGTTTTTATCAGCATTGCCACCGAGGTAAAACTGTGTTTCCGCGCTGCTGATATGCCATCTCTTACCGGAGAAAGTAATGGTATTGTAAAAACGAGGTTCGCGACCTATGTACATATTGGATACTTCTATCCCGTCATACGTGCCAAAGCCGGTTTCGCTGTATGAAGGCGATGCGGAAAGGAAAGGCGTGGTTTTTACAGGATGACCATCTGCCATATAAAAATCATCTACCAGCTCCTGCACTACGTGTATGGCGCCTAAGCCGCTTGGCTCGTTGCGGGGAGTTACCATGCGGTCAAAACCGTCAGTGGTGGCAGTATTCCAGGCATCCTTTGAAGTAGCCCAGATGATCTCTTTGTTGTACACCTGGAACATTTCGTATAATGACAGGGCTGGATTGAAAGTGCCTGTATTTTTGTACAGCTCGTAACGGCCGCCCTGCTCCGCATAATCCAAAAACTCTCTTAACACCGATACGGCTTTCTGCACCTTGCTGTTGTCACGGTCGGGGAACAGGCGTTTGCCATCGCTGTTGGTAAGCGCCAATGCTTCTGTAAACCCGCCGTTAAAAAGCGCGCTGGCGGCATATACCCACAGTTTAGCACGTACTGCCATGGCCGCCCCTTTAGTAGGCACTGCAGCATAGTCTAACTGGCTGTGGTAAGGCTCCTGCTCCATGCTCTGCATGGCTTCCTGCAGTTCCGAATCAATAAAATTGATCACTTCATCCAGAGAGTTGCGGGGTACATCCAGCTCATCCTGCAGGGTTTTGGATTGCGTTACAATGGGCACAGGGCCATACATTTCCAGCAGGTAATAGTAGTATAGGGCCCTCATGAAGCGTATATTGGCTTTGTAGCGCTCTACTTCGGCCTCGGTAAGCACGTTGGCGTTTATGCCCGAGGCTGAAATGGGTCTTACTTTTTCAAGGAAGATATTGGCCTGCCGTATGCTTTCGTACAACGTACCCCAACGGTGGTTGTTGGAGTTGGATGAGTTCCAGTTACCATATTTACCTGTGTTATTTGCCAGCCTGTGGTATAGCTCATCGGTATAACCTGCCCAGGCATTGCCCATAGAAGCAGTGGATACCCATATTGCAGAATAATCGGGTACGTTATTATATACCTGGCCGTACCATTTTCTTGTGCGGTCTACGTTATCAAACACCTGTTCAATATCGGTGATACCGCCTGCCAGCTCATCGGACACATCCAGGAACTTATTGCAGGATGTAAACCAACCAAGGGAAAGGCTAATTAACAGTATTTTTATAATATTAGTTTTCATGTGTATTCCTCTTTAAATTTTATAAGTTTACTTCAACGCCTAATGTGTATGTGCGGGACATGGGGTAGCTTACGCCCTTGTTACGGTCTCCCATTTCAGGGTCCTGTAATTTTATTTTATCCCATACATGAAGGTTGTACCCCATAATGTAAGCCCTCGCGCCACTGATACCCAGCTTTTGAATAGTGTTTTTAGGAATTGTATATCCAAATTCCAGGTTTTTGAAACGCAGGAAGCTGGCATCGCGCATCCACCAGGTGCTGCCCTCTTTGCTTATATTGTTTCCGTAGCCGTCGTGCAGCCTGGTCATCAGCACATCCTGGCGTGGATTGTCCGCTGTCCAGCGGTCTAACAAAGCGGTACGGTATCCCCCTTTTTCTATGCCCCAGCTATAAGGCCAGAAAGTGTACACTTCAGTGCCGGAACCTTCTGTACCCATTACGAAGGATGTGTTGGCGGTTCCCTGGAAGAAAACAGCTAAATAGAACCCTTTGTATTCCAGGTTCAAGCCAAAACCGTAGTTAATTTCAGGGTTTTCAGGATGTCCTACGCCTCTTTTACGGTCGTTATTATCTATAATGCCGTCGTTGTTGAGGTCGGCATATTTAATATCGCCGGGGCCCATAACATTGCTACCTTGCATGGTAGGCACGGGTAACCCCGGTTTTAGCTGGTAGCGGTAAGTGCCATTGGGGTTTTGTGTTTTTATAAAATCATCCTCGGTATAAAGCCTTTCTGCTATGTACACGGTATGCTCCCCTACCCTTGTGCCTGTAATCTGCATCCAGGGATAGTTTTGAGGCAGCTCATCGTACTCAAGCACTTTGTTGCGGGCAAAGGTGAAAGTACCCCTGGTGCTTACGGCGAACTCGCCTATCTTATGACTGCTTTTCAGGCTGGCGTCCACACCTTGGTTATGCACAATACCGTAGTTCTCCCAGGGGGAAGCATGGAAACCCGCAGAACCGGGAATGGTACGGCGCTGAATAAGGATACCTGTACGCTCGTTATTAAAGTAATCTACTGTAAGCTCAATTTTATTTCTGAAAAACCCTAAGTCAAGCCCTACGTTGCGTTTCTGCTCTATTTCCCAGCCTATAAAGTTGTTAACAAACCGCTCATCATATATACCGGCACCCAAGGCATTGGTACCTCCGTTGGTGCTAATACCCTGGTTGAAGTTAAACCCGCCTGTGTTAAAAGTGGGGCGGTAAAGGAAACGGGAGCCTCCTGTATTATCGTTACCGGTGCGGCCTACGGACAACCTGATTTTGGCGCTGTACAGCACATCTTTCAAGGCATCGGGGTAGAAAGGCTCGTTAGATACAAAATAGCTTACGCCCACTGCAGGGAAAAAGCCGAAACGGTTGCCTTTGGCAAATGTTTCACTACCGGTATAACCAAAGTTCCCCTCTATAAAGTAGCGGTTGGCAAACGAATAAGTGGCGCGGCCTACAAGACCCTGTTTCCTGAAGGGCAGCACACTACTTCCGCGCAGGTTTTCCTTCTGCATATAAAGCACCATACCTCCTACATTGTGCTGCTTAAAGGTGCGGGCGTAGTTGATAGCGCCCTCCATGTATATATTACGGTACTCGTCCCTGCCGTTATCAGTATAAGCAGGGTCTTCTAACTGAGCGTTGCCCGATACTACTTCATTGAACTGAAGATTGCCGTCCGCATCGCGGCCTGAGGCATTGTACAGGCTAGGCCAGTAGTTGCGCAGCGTGGCGTTATTACCCTCATAGTCAAGGCTGATGTTGGCCCTGGCACTTAAACCTTTGGTAATTACTTTTAAATCCTGGTTAATACCCACGTTGGATTGTATACGTGTGCTAAACTCCTTGCGGTAGCCCTGGTTGTAGAGCATATTGAAAGGGTTACGGTTGTTACCATCGCCCGGCACCTTATAAGTGGCCAAAGTGCCATCGCTGTATATAGCAGGGAACAGGTGCGGCGGTGTGAAAAGCATAAACTTGAATATATCATCGGGCGAGCGGTTGGCAGTAAGCCGGTTAATATACTGCCCGGCCAGGTCTATATTCAACTGGGTGGTATTGCTCACTTTCAGGTCTATATTGCTTCGCAGGTTATAGCGCTGGTAGTCAAAATCACTGTTATACTTACCCATCTCGTTCTTTTTAAAAACGCCTTCCTGGTTGAAGTACGCCATTGATACGAAGTATTTGGCATTTTCCGCGCCACCCCTGAAGTTTACGGTGTAGCGCTGGTTTTTTACGTTCTTTGCCAGCAGTTCCTTCATCCAGTTAGTGTTCGGGTACAGGTCTCTATCCTCCCCGCTGCGATATCTTTCAATCTGCTCCTGTGTCATGTAGGGATCAAGCCCATCGTTGAAGCGGGCTTCGTTAGCCAGCTCAAGGTAGGTCCACGAGTCTACAAACTCAGGCACCCGTTGCGGCTGCGCGGTGGAAAACTCCGCACGGAAAGATATGCGCGGCTTGGATATAATACCCCGCTTGGTGGTAACGAGTATAACGCCATTGGCGCCTTCGGCACCGTACACGGCTGTTGCCGCCGCATCTTTTAGTAATGAAAAAGTTTCAATTTCATCGGCTTCTATCTCGCCTATCTTACGCGGTATACCATCTACGAGTACGAGCGGCTGGGAGCCTCCGGCAAAAGTGCTAATACCGCGGATCCAGAACTCGGCATCGTCCCTGCCCGGCTCGGCATTCCGCTGTATGGCTATAAGCCCGGAAAGCTGCCCGGCCAGGTTGCCGGTAATGTTACCGGTGGGCACCATCAGCTCCTTTGCCGTAACACTACTTACGGAGCTAACCATGGCGGCTTTCTTTTGCTTACCATAGCCTACCACCACTATCTGCTCGGCCATCTGGATATCACGCTCAAGTACTATATTCAGCACTTCTATGCCGTTTACTACCGTATCTCGGGACACATAGCCCGTATAACTGAACGTAAGCACATCAGTAGGAAGCGCATCAATAACATAAAGCCCGTCATTGTTGGTAGTGGTACCGATAGTGGTATTCTGAATACCCACGGAAGCACCTACAAGAGGCTCGCCTGCAGCATTGGTTACCTTTCCTGTAATCCGTTTTTTGTTTTGCGAAGTTGATCCCTGTACCATAGTGTTGTCATTTTGCGCGTAAGCCATTCCTGTGCATATACACTGGAACAGCATCGTAAGCATCACAACATACAATACCCTGGCATCTCTGAAGAGCCTTCTGCCTTGCTTAGTTTTTCTTTTCATTCGTATACATTTTATTTTTTTAGTTTGGTCAAATGGAACGCTTTATATAATAAAGTCTGCTTCAAAAAATTATTCAATAACACTACTTAATTGGCTTTGGTAGGGCTGGATAAAGCATAGGCACACCACATAAGCGCTGCCTGGCCATGATAATCTCCTATCCATTGCCTGCGATTCAAATAGTATTGGGAACTGTTCCCAGCCCCGGTACCTTCGCATACATTACGGATATCGTAGTTGGGTTCCAGATACTTTAAAAGTGCGAGCCATGCTTTACGGGCAACAGCGCCATATTTTTCTTTATTGAGCCAACCGTTCTTTACACCTGTGATCATGGCGTAGGTGAACATGGCAGAACCTGAGGTTTCTCTCCACGACG
>JASGDI010000210.1:0-7255 GCA_049841335.1 Niabella sp.
ACCGGCGGCAGCGTGTACAATCTCTACCTGTGCAAACTGGCTGATAGGATAATTATTCATTACATCGCCTTTCTTGCAGGATCCCAAAGCCAGAACAGCCAAAGCTGCAGCTATAAAGCCCTGCAGTCGTTTCATTTTTAAATATTTAATAGCTTTCATTTTTCAATATTCTTTTAAAATAGAGTATGGATTAAAAATCGGGATCAGCTGATTTAAATGTTATAACGTTAATTGCATCTCAAACGCAACAGCAGTACTAAATTAATTACAATTTTTTTCAGAAGCACAGAACTCCAGGTTACAAACGGTGCCTTCTGCCATTTTTGCATGTTTGCTGCTTCGGCACAATCATTGAAAACATGTTTGCAATAACAAAATCGTAAAAAACAAAAAATTATAAATATTATGGGTAAAATTATTGGTATAGACCTGGGAACCACAAATAGCTGCGTTGCGGTTATGGAAGGTAACGAGCCGGTAGTTATTGCTAACGACGAAGGCCGTCGCACCACTCCTTCCGTGGTTGCATTTTTAAAGAATGGTGAACGTAAGGTAGGTGATCCTGCAAAAAGGCAGGCCATTACTAACCCTGTAAATACAATTATGTCTGTAAAGCGCTTTATGGGGCGTCGTTTTGATGAAGTGGGCGAAGAGATCAGTCACTGGAGCTATAAAGTAGCTAAAGGCGACAATAATACAGTTCGTATTGATATAGATGGCAGACTGTACACACCGCAGGAAATTTCTGCTATGATTTTGCAGAAAATGAAGAAAACAGCCGAGGATTATCTGGGCCAGGAAGTAAACGAAGCGGTAATTACAGTACCCGCTTATTTTAACGATGCACAACGTCAGGCTACCAAAGAAGCAGGCGAAATTGCCGGTTTAAATGTTCGCCGTATTGTGAACGAACCTACTGCCGCAGCCCTGGCCTATGGCCTGGACAAAGGCGGTAAAGATCACAAAATAGCTGTATTTGACCTGGGTGGTGGTACTTTTGATATTTCTGTATTGGAGCTGGGCGATGGCGTTTTTGAAGTAAAATCTACTAATGGTGATACCCACCTGGGTGGAGACGACTTTGATAAAGTGATTATGGACTGGTTAGCAGATGAGTTCAAAGCTGATGAAGCTATTGACCTGCGTAAGGACCCGATGGCATTGCAGCGTCTGAAAGAAGCTGCAGAAAAAGCTAAGATAGAGCTTTCAAGTTCTTCAGAAACAGAGGTTAATCTACCTTACATAACAGCTGTAGATGGTGTCCCCAAACACCTGGTTAAGAAATTAAGCCGTGCAAAATTTGAGCAATTAGCCGATAACCTTTTTGCCCGTTGCTTAAAGCCTTGCGAGGCAGCCCTGAAAGATGCCGGTATGAGCGCAAGCGATATTGAAGAAGTTATCCTGGTAGGCGGTAGCACCCGTATCCCTAAAGTACAGGAAATTGTAGAGAAATTCTTCGGTAAAAAGCCAAATAAGGGGGTTAACCCCGATGAAGTAGTAGCAATAGGTGCTGCTATCCAGGGCGCTGTACTTACCGGAGAAGTAAAAGACGTGCTGCTCCTTGACGTTACCCCGCTTTCTTTGGGTATTGAAACCTTGGGCGGCGTAATGACAACTTTGATCCCTGCCAATACTACTATCCCAACTAAAAAATCAGAAGTATTCTCTACTGCATCTGATAATCAGCCTGGTGTGCAAATCCATGTTGTACAAGGTGAGCGTTCAATGGCTAAAGATAATAAGAGCCTGGGTATGTTCAATCTGGATGGCATTCCGCCGGCACCCCGCGGTGTACCTCAAATTGAAGTAATGTTTGACATAGATGCAAATGGCATTATGCACGTTACTGCAAAAGATAAAGGAACCGGTAAGGAACAAAAGATCCACATTGAAGCAGGCAGTGGCTTAAGCAAGGAGGAGGTTGAGAAAATGAAAGCTGAGGCAAAAGCGAATGAAGCTACTGATAAGGCTGAAAGGGAAAAAATAGACAAGCTGAACCAGGCAGACAGCCTCGTGTTCCAGACCGAAAAACAATTAAAGGAGTACGGCGATAAAATCCCCGCTGATAAGAAAGCAGTTATTGAAAGCGCTGCAGAAAAGCTGAAGGAAGCACACAAGCAACAGAATATAGCGGCTATAGATGCAGCTATGACGGAGTTGAACAATGCATGGACCTCAGCGAGCGAGGACATTTATAAATCGGGACAGGCAGGTCCTGATGCAACAGGTGCACAGGCTCAGCAGCCGGGCGATCAGCAAGCTGGTAGCACAAGTACTGAAGATGTAACCGATGTTCCTTACGAAGAAGTAAAGTAAAATTTTAGTTAACAAACAAAACGCTTCTGAAATATAATAAAAGAGCTGTCCTAATTATTTAGGACAGCTTTTTTGTTATAAAAATTTTTTGCTGCCGTTGGTGTTAACAAAGCTATGTAAAAAAAAAACCACCTGCCATGCAGGCACCATCAGCAAAACAGGGCCTTGCTGCCAGCCTTACAAACGCCAATAATACAACGCCTATAAAAGTGCACAACCCGTTAGTTATACAAAAAACAGCTGACTATCTTTTCATTTTCTCCTATCTTTGCTGCACTAAAAAATCTGAAAGATGAAAGTATCTATTGCCGGCATCCTCGTACGCATACGTTAAGTACAACCGGTTTTGTATTTACACAATCAGGAGCTGAATACTTCAGCGCCTATACTCTTCATCAGTTTACAATTACTTTTAAATGACAACAATTCATAAAGGTGCTACCGGTAAGGCATTGCTATACCTGCAGGTACTAAAAGAATCTTTACAGGGCAAGGAAATAGACTATACCACGGTGAGCATCCGAAAAGCAGTCATCATGCTGGCAATACCCATGATGTTGGAGATGGTGATGGAATCGGTGTTTGCGTTGGTAGATCTGTATTTTGTAGGACATCTGGAAGAAAGCAGCATTGCTATACAAACCGTTGGGTTAACAGAGTCCGTATTGACTGTTATCTATTCCGTAGCCATTGGTATGAGCATGGCAGCAACGGCTGTTGTAGCCAGGCGCATAGGAGAAAAAAATAACGAGGAAGCCGCCCATAGCGCGGCGCAGGTAATTATGATTGCATTTGCAGTCAATGCTGTTTTAAGCATTGCAGGAGTGGTTTATGCCAAAGAAATACTCATGGCTATGGGAGCTACCGAACCTGCAGCGGCACACGGAAAAATATTTACTCAAATAATGATGGGTAGCAGTATTGTTATTATGCTGTTGTTTTTAATAAACGGTATTTTCCGTGGCGCAGGCAATGCTGCCATAGCCATGAAGAGTTTATGGGTAGCTAATATATGCAATGTAATATTATGCCCCATTTTCATAAATGGATTAGGGCCCATACCTGCTATGGGGCTTACAGGAGCAGCAGTGGCAACAGCTACCGGAAGGAGTATTGGAGTGCTGTACCAGGTATATCATTTGTTTGGAGGCAACGGGTTAATACGCCTGGCGGCAAAGCATTTCAAACCAGACCAGGGCATAATCAGGTCGCTGGTAAAGATTGCAACACCCGGCATTTTCCAGTTTGTAATTGCCTCCTGCAGCTGGATTGTTCTGGCAAGACTGGTGGCTGTAACAGGTGGTGAGGATGGCAGCGCCGGTTACCAGACCGCATTGAGGCTCATGATGTTTTTTATGTTACCTGCCTGGGGTTTGAGTGGCGCTGCATCTACATTGGTAGGGCAAAACCTGGGAGCTAACGCACCGGAACGAGCCCAGCAAAGCGTTATGAAAACAGTAAAGTACAACGTTATTTTTATGCTTGGGGTATCACTTATCTTCTTTCTATTGGGGGACTGGCTGGTTAGTTTCTTTAGCGAAGTGGAGCATGTACGCTCAATAGCCAAAAGAGCCATGTATATAATGGCATCAGGATTTGTTTTCTATGGAGTGGGCATGGTAATGATTAACGCATTTAACGGATCGGGTGACACCTGGACTCCTACCAAAGTTAATTTCTTTGGGTTTTGGTTATTCCAGATACCTGTGGCATACCTCCTGGCAAAGTATTTAAACCTTGGGGCAACCGGCGTTTTTATAGCCATTCCTGTGGCAGAAGCTGCTATTACTATCGTGTCTTTTATATTATTCAAAAAGGGAGGCTGGAAACGGAAAAAGGTGTAACAGGCTGTTTCTGGCTTTTTGTCCATGCATGCATTATCACCGGCAACTGCCTGACATTAAATACCCTTTCGCCTACGTTGGTACTGAGTCAGCTATACAGAAAAGTAAACCCCACCGGTCGGCAAATAGGGCCCTATTTGCCGGCCAGGGCCAAGGGCAGGAAGCCTTGCACAGCACACACTTCGGAGTACAAGGCTTTAAATATACAGGTTCCCCCTTTAACTGCAGAACTATATTCTATACTATTTTTTAGTATAAACCAGGTAGTCCCAGGGCTGCATACTAAAGCTTTTGGACGCAATGAGCTCTTTCAAAGTACCTGAAAATACCTCATTGAAAGACCCGTTCAGCTGGGTATCTGTAATATCAAAGCTTACGGTATCCCTTGACCAGTTCAGCACTACCAGAACTTCATCGTTCCCGTTTTTACGCAAATAAGCAAAAATCTTATCATCTGCAGTTGTTGCCAGTTTAATGGTTTGCGCCGAGGGATCACCACCCCTTAAGGCAGGATTACTGCTATGGAGATTCAGCAATGTTTTATAAAATTCGTGCAACTCATAATTGCCTGTCCAGGGAATAGGGTCCTTATCAAAAAATTTCAGGCGCTTATCTTTTAAAGGAAGCTCCTGGCCGCTATAAATAAGCGGTACACCGTTCCAGGTGCAGCTAAATACAGCAAGCGATTTAGCCATATCCCCGTATTTTTCGTACTCTGTACCGTTCCAGCTATTTTCATCATGGTTGGTAGTAAACCAGGCACGCATGCTGCTGTCTCCTATGGCGCTATATTGCTGCAAAAGGTCTGATAATTCATGCAATGGCTGGTGTTGCTGATAAAAATCCCTGGTCTTATGCATCCATTTCCAGGAATAGCTGGCATCGAACACCTTACCATATTCAGGGTTTTCCAGCTCGTCAAACTCTCCCAGCCAGAATAAAGGCTTTACTGCATCTACCTGGGGCCTTGCTTCCTGCCAGAAATCCACTTCTACCCACGATGCCAGGTCGCACCTGAAACCATCAATATCGCAGTCCTTCACCCAAAATTTCATCGCTTCTGTCATAGCTTTGCGCAGTTCAGGGTTCTGATAGTTCAGCTCAATAATATCATCCATACCACTGGCCACATGAAAAGTACCTGTAGTAGAATCGTGTAAATAATAATCGGGGTTCGACTTTGTCCATACATGATCCCAGCCGGTATGGTTAGCCACCCAGTCTATGATCACTTTAAAGCCCTGGTGATGGGCTGTATCCACCAGTTTTTTGAAATCATCCAAAGTACCAAACTCCGGATTAATAGACGTATAATCGGAACAGGCATAATAGCTTCCCATAGAGCCTTTCATTTTCTCTTTGGCAATAGGAGTTACAGGCATGAACCATAATACCTGCACCCCCATATCTTTCAGACGTGGCAGTTCTTTTACAAATGCATTAAAGGTTCCTTCCTGTGTATATTGCCTTACATTTACCTCATAAATATTGGCTGAATGCTTCCAGTCTGTGTTAGTTCCTGACATTTTACTTGTTTTAGTTTGTTGATGATCTTTTCCTTCTTTGGGCATCAGCTTGCAGGAGGTTAATAATGCTACGCTCACCGCTAATATAGCTAATCTGTTCATAAAGAAAATGTTTTAAAATGAAGATAGGCAAATATTTGTTTCAACTAACTGCTATTTCTGTTTGGTTAGTGCTAATCCCCTGTTCCTGTTTATCTTTGCAGGCATGAAGCAGTTTGATGTACCCGTTTTTTACAGGAGCTCTCTTATATCGGCAATTAAAAAACGCAGGAAGGAAATGGATAAGCTTAAAAAAGACTTCACTCCTACCCTGCTCAATTTTGGGCCTGTGCACATTTACCTTGCCAGGCATTTTGGTTTTTGCTATGGTGTGGAAAACGCTATCGAGATCGCATTCAAAACTGTTGAAGAAAATCCCGGCAAACGTATTTTCCTGTTAAGTGAAATGATCCATAATCCGCAGGTAAATGCAGACCTGGTGAAGCATGGTGTACAGTTTTTGCAGGATACTTACGGGAAAGAGCTTATTCCTTTTAATAGTCTTACCAGTGATGATATTGTTCTGATACCTGCTTTTGGCACCACCCTCTCCATTGAAAAAAGGTTAAATGATATAGGTATCCCAACTGAAAAATATAATACTACCTGTCCTTTTGTTGAAAAGGTATGGAACCGAAGTGCTGCCATTGCTAAAAAGGATTACACGATCATTATCCACGGTAAGCCATCTCACGAAGAAACAAGGGCTACATTTTCACATGCAGCATCAGGTGCTCCTGCCGTTGTAGTAAAAGATATGGCGCAAGCCGTGAGACTGGCAGGCTATATTACCGGTGAGTTTAATGCTGATGATTTTTATGAAGAGTTCGAAGACCAGTACAGCGCGGGGTTTGATGTATTAAAGGACCTGCAAAGGATTGGTGTGGTAAATCAAACCACCATGCTTGCCAGCGATACCCAGGCCATAGCCGATTACCTGAAACAGGTAATGATTGATAAATATCAGTTAACAAAAGAATCTTTAGCTGAACGGTTTGCCGATACCCGGGATACGCTTTGTTATGCCACGAACGATAATCAAACATCTGTATCAGCCATGCTGAGCACCGATGCTCATCTGGCTTTTGTTGTAGGTGGGTATAATTCGTCCAACACTTCGCATCTTGTAGAACTTTGTGAAGAGCAACTACCTACTTATTACATAAACAGCCCTGAAAAAATTGTTTCCGATAAGGAAATATTGCACTATAATTTTCATACCGGCCAGGAATTGCTGACCAATAATTATTTACCGGAAAAGGATCCTGTAAAAATATTAATAACCAGCGGCGCCTCGTGTCCTGATGCCCTGGTAGAAAAAGTAATTGAAAAAGTGGCCGGTTTTTTCCCCGGTGCTGCCCCCATTGAAAAAATGGTACAGCTTTTTCAGTAAGTAATACCGGATAGTTAATAAGAGGTTTGAAGCAGGTTTTCCAGCTGTGCAATGCCCTTTGTGAGCACATTTTTGATAATACGGTAGCTTCTCATAGCGCCATCGTTCAGATCGTTTTTAACGGCTTTTTCCTCAAG
>JASGDI010000211.1:0-51892 GCA_049841335.1 Niabella sp.
ATATTGGATGCCTGTTGTTCCCGTACTATTTTGGGTTCATTAGCCGGGATGGCCCAGTTAGCCGGCAAGGGTGGACATTGCGCTGGTGGCGGTGCATTTTCCAGGATATCCATTTTCAGGTTTTCACCCCTGGCCCACTCACATATATCGTGCGGATTGAGAAAGGATGCTACCAGTAAAAAAGGCTGGTCCTTGTTTTTTTTAATGAAGCTGGCGCAGAACGAAGGAGTAGCGGCATCGTTATAATCCTGGAACTTTGTATTTTCAATATATTCAAAACCGTGCTGGCTGATCTTTGTGGCTGGCAATGGGAGATGCCATTTTCCTACATAGCCTGTTTTATAGCCTCCGTTTTGAAAAATTTTCCCCATCGTTAACAAACTATCAGGCCAAAGGCCATCTTTCTCAGGAGCATTTCCTGTAAAGCCGGTTTCAAAAGGCATCTTACCGCTAAAAATGGAAGTGCGGGAAGGCGTACAAAGCGGCTGCGCACAATAGGCCCTGGTAAAGCGCACACCGTTTGCCGCCAGCTGATCCATTGCGGGCGTAGATAAGTCTTTATTGCCTGCATTGCTCATAGCATCAGCAGTATGCTGATCTGTCATAATAATGAGGATATTCGGACGATCCGTCTTCTGCGCGAAAACCGTCATGCTGATACACCAGGCAGAAATAATAAAAAATAGTTGTTTATACATCATACAAATCATCCTCCAAAGGAGTCCTTCGGACCGGCCTGTGACCACCCCCTCCATGAGGGGAACATTAATCTTTTGCATAATTGTCCTTCGTTCTAAATTGAAATGTTATGGCTTATTTAATCTTCATCACCTGCTGCTGCAGCCCTTTTCTGCAAAGGAAGGTCAATGCTCTCTCCATTTTTACAGAAAACTGAAAACACTGTATTTCCACTTTTCATACTTGTCAATAATAACAAAGGGATATTACCTGCAGCAAACCATTCGCCTTTTATGGTAAAGGTAACCACACGTCCCTGGGCCCAGGCATTGGTAATGCTATCCGGCATGTGCGACATATTATGGTTCCATTTTGCCTGCCCAATATCCGGTGCAGCAATGGTCAGTAACAGCTTATCAGCGCTTTGCCTGAACTGGGCCAATAATGGGGCATCCGTTTTCAACAACGGCCCGTTAAGAATTACTCCACCAGGATCAAATATAGCTAAAGCAGCAATGCCGGTAACCATGTGCTGTATAATATGGGCAGTACTGTTCTTTTGTAATACAGCATATGTTTTTTGATTGAGGTAGCTTCGGGGATCTTTTGTGTTCAGCAACACCTCATATTCATATCCTTCATTAGAAGGCTGTGTACCATGATCGATCCATGCTTTTATAAAGTTGCCTTCTACAGGGCTATAGTTACCACTTTTCCATTGGTAAGAGTTTTGGGTGGCTTGCTGCCATTTGATGCGTTGTCCTTTAGGTACAATATAGTGAACACCATTAGGATCCGTGAAATACCCGCCATCTGCCTGCTGTAATGCCAGCAACTGTTGTGAGGTTGGTTTTCCGTTCAACAACAGTGTTTCCCTTCCTGCAGCCTTGTATTGCAGTAAAGTAGTTACCGTGGAGTAGCGGCTATCATCGTTTTGAATACCTGAGCCAAGGCAAATAATTTCATTGTCTATAAAGAAATATGATTTTTTAGCGCGAAAAGAGCTGTCGAACAGTATGCGGTCTTTATCAGGGAAAACATCATCTCTTAAATCTATTGCAAACAAGCCATTCTTACCCTGTCTTAACCCGCTGGCCACCACACTTCCAGAAAAATTACGGTGCTTGCCTTCTATATATTTTTCATCGGCCTGCAAAATACTCAGCATTTTTTCTGCCGGCAACATTTTAGTAGTAGCCCCCGGCAGCATCGACCAGTCGTAGCCTTCATTCATTCCCTGGTCGAGTCCTCTTTTCTCATCGCCCTGTACTGTAATAAGCATTCCATGACTCAGGTACCGGCCCATATTATTTTCTCCTTTGCCACCTTCAAAATCCCATACATATTTGTTATACCCCTTTACCGTTGCAAAGGCACTGTCTTTCCTGTAAGTGAACAGCCCCGAATAGGGCATCACCACAACCCCATCTTCGGGCCGTTGCTGCACTGTGCCTGTTGCCTGATGCAGACGCACCATCAGACTTACCGTACCATAAGTACCGGAATAAGTAAGTGCAGGCATCAGCATTTTATTTACTTCTTCGGGGGCCGCAATGCTGTAAATATAATTAAACAAGGCTGCCATATCTTTATCCTGTACCTCATTGCCTGCCATGCTCATATATGCGAAAGCAGGCATGCAATGACCGTCGATAGCGCTGTTGTTTAAAGGGAAGCGGCCGCTAACCCCGTAGTGGATCTGTACCCCGAAAGCAATAGCAGCCTGCCGCTTCAATACTTCTTTAAGCGTAGCTGCAGAAGCTGGGCTCATGGCATATTGCGTTCCCTGCAACAGCCAATGCAGCATAGCCATTGTATTAAGGGCGTTTACCCCATACGCATTCAGATAGGTGCCGCGATGATGATAAACAGAGTAGTCGGGCTTAAAAGTATCGCTATACCCCGGGGCAAAAGCTGCTACATGATCCATATATTTTGCAAATTGTTCCAGTAACTGATGCTTACGTATATCGCTGTCATCCATCAGTAAAATAGTGATCAGTTTTACAAGTGCGCCGCCCCGTACCTTATCCGAGTTTTCTCCTCTTGTTTCATCTAATTGCAATAAGCCACCCATACGGGTGTGCCAAAGCAACATATCCACTAATGGTTTTAATTTGTTTTGCGCCCTAAGCTCATCGCGCATCAGGAAAATAGCGGTGGCAACAGGTGTAAGGCGTATGACATGATCTACGGTACCTAAAGCGCTTCCGGCCGCCCAGCCCTGGTCCTGGAAATAATCGAGCGCCAGTAAAAGCTGTTCGCCGGATTGTTTATTATGGTTGAGCCCGTAATCCACCGCCAGCGGAAAGAACACGGCCTGGGCTACATTATCATATACCATGCCTTCGGGCGCCGGGTGCTCATCTCTTATGGCAAACAGGGGAATGCCGTTTACCACACCGTTCACCTGCTGCAATTTCAGCTGATCATACATTGACTTTGCCGCTCTTATCCTTCCTGAAACAACTTTTTCAATCCCGGTATTGCGCTGCTTCCAATCCTGCTCCTGGTCCCCTAACATTAAAAATTCCAGCCGTTCTTCCATTTGCCTGCTCTGCGCGGCCAACACTGCTTTATCTGCCTGACGTTCGAACTTCGCATTATTAAATGCAAGGGCGGGCTTTAGTATTTCGTATCCATCGGCCGAACGCAGGTTGCGTTTGTTATTTACGAACTGAAGATCGGAGTTCCGTTTATTAGAAACAAAATTCAGAAAAATAAGATGATCAATAAACAGCTTTCCGTTTTGCTGCTGCACGTTTTCTGGGCGCATTACTATTGCTTTCAGCTCATCGCTTCCTTTATAATTATTTACTTTGGCATCTTCTTCAAAACATACCCATACTGTGCGCCAGCCCGAAAAATTGAGATTCACTGTAAACCTGTATTTGGGTGATGAATAGGCTGCCGCAATGCTGCTTCCCAGCTGAAAGGCCATTTTACCTTTAACAGGTTTTTCCTGGTACAACCATATTTTAATACCGCCGAAACGGTCTTTGGGATAAAAAGAAGGCTCGTAAAATTCCGGAATGCCACCGGGATAAAAGTCACCGGCTTCTTTTAACCCTCTCGGGCTGTCAATTTCAAGCACGGATCCTTTGGTCCAGTTCCAGCAAAGAGAACGATGCCCATCCTTATAATGATCATGCGAAAAAAACAGGCTGTTTTTTTTCGCAGTCCAGCCCTGCCGGTCGTTATCCAACTCAAAATTGTATTGCCCGGTAATAATTTTTGAAGCTGTTTCATTTTGCTGAGCTTTCAATGCCTGTGCGTAACAGAAAAGCGCCAGCACAATAAAAAATAATGTTATGTTGCTTTTATTCATATTATTTGTTCGCTAATACAGTCTAAATAGCTTTATTAAAAATCATCCGGGCCTCTGTATCACCGTATTTCTTTATCTGCTCCAGCAATTGCTTTTTAAGCTGTTTTATAGTTGATGCAGAAGAAGGATTGTCATAAATATTATTAAGCTCGCGGGGATCTTTTTGAAGATCAAACAATTCCCAGCTATCTACTTTATCATAAAACCGTATCAATTTGTACCGGCCAGCTTTAATTCCAAAATGAGGAGAAACAGAATGCTCGCCTTTTTCATAATAATGATAATACATTACTTTACGTGATACATACTTTTTATGCTGAAGCAGCGGCAGGAAAGAAATACCCTGCATTCTTTGCGGAACACGCGCTTTAGCCAGCTCAATAAAAGTAGGCGCAAGGTCGATATTCATAATACAATCGTCTATTCTTGTTCCTGGTTGTATGACGTCAGGATAACGCATTACCATTGGTGTTTTGAACGATTCCTCATACATAAACCGCTTATCAAACCATCCATGCTCACCCATATAAAAACCCTGGTCCGACATATAGATCACCACTGTATTTCTCGACAATCCTTTTTGGTCCAGGAAGTCGAGGGTTTTAGCAATATTACGATCGAGCGAAGCGGCTGTGGCCAGGTAATCTTTCATATACCGCTGGTATTTCCACTCGGTAAGCTCATTACCTTTTTTGGGCTTTGCATTAAGATCCGCTTTTACTTTACTGTAATAAGCAAACCATTTTTCTTTTTGCTCAGGCGTCATCCGTTTTATATTTTCACCCATATCTGATGAATCAGCAGCTTCATAAATTTTCAGGTCATGTGCCATACGCATGGTTTTGGAAATGGTCATATCCTGTACGGCGGCTGCTTTCCTGGTTTTATAATCGTCATAAAAATCAGCAGGCAGATCAAAATTAAGATCATCATATTTACCCAGGTCTTCCAATGCCGGCATCCAGGTACGGTGCGTGGCTTTATGACCAATAACCAGGCAAAAAGGCTTTGATCCATCCCTGCGTTCCAGCCATTCTTCTGCCACATCGGTAATAATATCTGTTACATAACCCGTGTATCGTTTTCTCGTATTACCTGTCTGAATGAAGTCAGGGTTATAGTATTGCCCCTGCCCGGGAAGGATACTGTAATAATCCAGCCCCTGCGGAATACTGTCGCCCAGGTGCATTTTGCCAATCCATGCAGTTTGGTAGCCTGCACCCTGCAGCACTTTGGCAAAGCTGTTCTGGTTAAAGTTGAAATTATAATTAACATTATCACGAAAACCGTTTACATGACTGTAAACGCCCGTAAGAATACTGGCCCTGCTTGGCCCGCAGATGGAATTGGTTACATGCGCATTGGTGAACAAAGCACCTTCTTTGGCCAGCCGATCAATACCCGGCGTCTGTATCTGCTGGTTTCCGTAAGCGCTGATTGTCTGATAGGCATGATCGTCAGATAAGATCAAAACAATATTGGGACGTTGCGCTACGGCATTATACACAAAAAATATCAGTAGTGCTATAGTGAGCGTCTTCTTCGTAAAAAAAATCATATTGCTCCTTTTTTGAAATTACTTTCTTTCTGTTTGGCTGTACCCTGCCAGGTTATAAGCCACAGGTACGGTGCTGCTGGCAGTGCGGTAAATCCCGAATTTAAAATAATACCCGCTGTCATCATTCCGGCCAATGGCTATTTTTTGCTGATTTACGATGTGATCTTTTTTTAGCTTGTTGTCATCCGCATACTGCATCACCACATCCAGCATTCCCGGGCGCAGCATTTTATTGCTGGGGCCGCCATAAACCGACCAGTCGATTGCGACTGTAAATGTAACCCAGGTATTTTTAGGAAACGCATCAAAAGGACATTTGTAAGCAATTACAGAGGTTTTATATACCGAACTTACCGGCTTCATCGTTTCATGCTTTGCGGGGTTAGCCAGTGTTCTGTCTGTTTTATCAGTCATCCATTTACGGTCTGAATTGGCTTTTATATAAAACATATTGTTAGAGAATCCAAAAGCCAGCGGCGGGTAACCGCCCTGCTCAATTTTCCAGCCGTTCTTTTTACCCTGTTTGAAACTTTGTTTCCCGTTTTTATCCTTTACCGGTATCTTATCAAACCCCTGGTCTTTTGCAAAAACCACACTGTCGCTCAATCGCACAAATTGTTCAGGTGTTAGCTGCATAATTTTTCCAGAAGGATCCTGTACTAAAGTGCGCGAAGGCATGCCGTGCCATTGTGCAAAAATGGTATTTACCTCTGCCGGCAGTGTAGGAGGAACATATACAGAAAAAGTATAGGTCCATTTTGAGCCCTGCCCGCATTGCCCTTTTCCCCTGTCGTACACCATCTTTAAAACCCGGTCTGTTTCAAAAGTGCCGGCCGTCAATTTCTCATAGTCATCACTTGTAGCATAACAATAACTAAGCTCAGCCCTTCCCTTGGTGCTTCCTTCTTCATATCCTTCTAAAGAGTTATCACTATTTCTTAAATCAAAACGGTAAGATGGCCTGCCATTGAAAGGCAGCGAGAAGTCTCTTTGAATGGCATAAGGCCGGTCAATACCCACGGCTACCCACGCACCATCTACTATGTCTTTTAGCCGGGCAGTATCTGCCTGTATATTTACCCGGTTAACAACCGGCTCAGCCTGCCCGTTTTGCGCTGCCAGACCAAAACAACCCAATAGTAAAAGCAGTGCAAGTACAATCCCGTATTTGTTCATCTGCATTATTTTATTTTTTAGAAAAAATTTCTTTTAGTGTAATTGTTTTATTGTTTACCAATGGCTTTGCATATACTGCTATGAAGAAAAGGTATCCTAATGTAATATACAAGAATAACAATGCATAGCGCAAACCTATCCAGTCGCCTAAAGCGCCAACGATAAACGGCACCAGTGCTCCGCCAAAAATACCGGAACACAAGATACCCGAGAAGGAGCCGTGATGTTTGCTTACAGAGTTTAATGCAAGGGAAAACACTACCGAAAACATAACTGATATAGTAAACCCGGCAAAAGGAAATGCCCATAACGCCAGTTCTTTACTTCCGGTGAGCGCTACTGAAATAGTAAGTGCTGATAATATACAAGCTACCTTCAACACCAGCTTTGCATTCCATAATTTTAATACCAGCAGTCCTAATATACAGCCAATGGTCATTAACCCCCAAAACCAGGCCACTGCATTCGCTCCCTCTGTTGACGGATCAACAGCATGATAGCGCTTTAAAAACTCCGACATCCAGTTAGCTAATGACTGTTCGGTTCCAACATAAGCTACAATTCCTAAAAAGAACAGCCATATATCCTTTTTTTTCAGCAGTGCAGCGTATACCGATAAAGCGCCGGCTTTTTCATCGTCTTTTAGCTGTACTGCCGGCATTTTTATCAATGACAAAACGATCAGCATTACCAGGAAAATAAAGCTGAATAGCCAGTACAGGGCCGTCCAGTTAAGGTCATTTTTTACCAGCGAGCCAAGTATCTGCACCAGCGGGTTAGCAGCAGGCACAACCGCCAGCTCCTTTATCAGATACGAAAACACAAACGGACTTACAAAAGAAGCCAGGCCAAACACTAACTGACCCATTACGGAAAAGAATGCAAAATTTTCTTCACCACCTGCTGTACGCATTAAAGGATTAATGATCACCTGCAGCATGGCCATACCTATTCCAATAATAAACAATGAAGCCAGCGCCATTGAATATTGCGGGTTTAAAGAAAAGAGTAATGCGCCTAAAAAGTTTAAGGTAAAAGCTATAAGCATTGATCTTTTTTCTCCCAGCCGCTCTACCATCATGCCGGCTGGTATAGACATTACGCCATAGGCCAGGAAAAAGGAGAATGGCAGAAATGCAGCCATCGTAAGACTTAGCCCATACGTTTCAATAATGATAGGCATTAACGGTCCTAATATGTTTGTTACAAACGAAATAACAAACCATATTAATAAAATAACGCCTACTAAAAAATTGCTTCTTTGTTGCATTCAAATCGTTTTAATGAGTGGCTAATTTTTTTCCCGGGGGAACACCTCCTCATGTTCCCAGCCCTAATACACTTTAGCTAATGACCGGAATACATTTGCAGCACACCCCAGTAAGCCGGCCTTATTGCCTAAGGCCGCTGTTACTAATTCTGTATATGCATAAGCAGCCGGCATTGCCAGTACTTTCACACGTTTTTCAATTTCCCGAATATAAAAATCCCCTGCTTCGCTAATACCACCGCCTACTACTACCTTCTGGGGGCTAAAAATATTCACATACCCCGCAATACCTGCGGCCATATAATCGAAATGCCTGTTCATAGCAGCAACCGCTTCTGGTTCCTGCTGCAAATACGCGGCTACAATCTGTTTACCGTTTACTGTACCCGGCAGCTCTTTTCTTAATGTTTTATAATGCTCAATTAAAGAGGTTACGGAAGCATAAGCCTCCAGGCAGCCTTTAGATCCGCAGGTACATAAATTACCGTTATATTGTACAATGATATGGCCCAGTTCCGTTCCCCTGTTCTTATAGCCACCGTATAACCGGTTGTTAAGGACCAGGGCGCCGCCAATACCGGTCCCCACAGTTAAGAACACAATGTCAGTACATCCCTGCGCCGCACCGTACACCAGTTCACCTAATGCCATCATGTTTGCATCATTATCTATAACAACATTATAGCCTGTTTGCGCTTCCAGCAGGTTTCCCAGCGACAGCTGTTCAAATCCGGGCAGGTTGTCGGCCCCACCTATAATAATATTGTTTTCCACAATGCCAGGAAAACCGATACCAACACCCTCGATCAAACTATGGTCAACCAATGCTACGGCCTGCTGTACACAATCCTTTATCTGGGCAATGATGGCCTGCTCATCTCCCTGTACAGGAGCAGTAAAACTTTGAATCAGTTGGCCCTCATTATCTACAATACCAAATTTCAAAGCAGTTCCGCCTACATCCACTCCAATTGCATACCGGCTATTCAACTATTAGTATTTTATTTCTTTAAAAATGATCAACCTTATTTTTATGAACCCGTTCAAAACTTATTTCAGGTAATCGTATACTGAATCCAGCTTAAACATTTTGATAGCCTCTTCACTGGGATGAGCACGTTTATCAATTTCGCTGAAATAAGGCGCTTTGTCCCACACACTTATATCTCCACCCGTTACACGCGGATCTTTTGTTTGTACAAGATACTCCTGCATTTGCGCCGCCAGCTTCTCTTTTATTTCCTTATAAGCGGGATCAGCCGCCAGGTTATGCAATTCATCAGGATCTTTTGTTATATCAAACAACTCTTCTGCCGGACGCTTTCCCATTCCAAGCTCAAATAACTGCTTTACAGAAGGCTTGTTTTTATTAGCGATCATATAAAATTTAGCCGGGCCGGGATAATTAAGCATATACGGATCTATATCGCCATACAATGGTGGATCGCCAGCCGCCCAGCGATCGGGTTCGTAATTACGTATATACAGGTATTGTCTGGTACGAATAGCTCTTCCGGGGTAGCCTGATCCGTGCTGCCGTACAAAAGCATGACGCTCCCTGCCCAATACTACAAACTCCCGACCGATATTTTTATCCCCTTTGTTTACCAGCACCGGCAACAGGCTTTTTGCTGTCATTTCTGTTGGAACGGGTAAACCCGCCAGCTCCAGGAATGTAGGCGCGAGGTCATTAAGAGTAACCAGTTCATCTGTTACGGCACCTGATTTGAATTTACCGGGCCATGATACAATCAGTGGTACATGGGTTCCAAAATCATACAGGTTGGCCAGGCCACGAGGCATCTGCCAGCCGTTATCACTGCACACTACGATAATAGTATTCTCCACTTCCCCGCTTTTTTTCAGCAGCTCCAGTGCTTCGCCCAATTCTTTATCAAATATTTCAACCGAATGATAATAATCTGCAATGTCGGTACGTACCTCCGGCACATCAGGCAGATAAGCTGGCACTTTTACCTTGCCGGGATCTATTCCTGACTTAGCCCCTATGCCTACCTCATAAGGCCGGTGGGGATGGAGGCTGCTGATCCAGTACGTCCAGGGGGTGCCGCTTTCCTTTTGTTGCAAAAACTGCTCAAAATTTTCAAAAGGATTTCCTGCGGGGTTCCTTTTCCGGCCATTGGCTTCAAAGCTGCCAGGCCCCCAGCCCTTTCCCTGGTACCCTACCTGGTAGCCCGAGGCTTCCAGCAGATCGGTGTAGAGCTGATACTGGGTGGGCAGTATGCTCCACAGGTTAGCTCCCTCCTGCAGGCGCCAGATATCCTGTCCTGTCAAATAAGCTGCACGGGAAGGCGTGCACGAAGGTGCACTGCAAAATGCATTTTCAAACCTCAAACCTTCGCTTGCCACCTTATCCATATTAGGCGTACGTACCGTCATGTCGCCATATACACCTGAATGTATCGCAGACTGATTATCTGACATGATCACCAGTATATTCGGACGTTTTGCTTCTTCCTTTTTATCATCTGCTTTACAACTCCATAGCAGCAACAGGAATAATCCTGATAATAGCAGATGTGTTCTTTTCCTGTTTTTCATCCTTTTAATAATTGGGATTTTGGGTTATTTTAGGATCCAGCTCAATTTCTCGTGTGGGGATGGGGTAAAGCTCATGCTTATTATCCGTAAAATAAGTACCTGCGATGTAGGGAAAATTACTCCGGTATGCTTTAAGTGCAGCTTCTGTCTCACGCAATGCTTTCCCGATAATGTTCCACCTGGTCAGATCAAACTTGCGGAATCCTTCAAAACAAAGCTCAAATGCCCGCTCTTTTTGCAGCATGGTTAAAAACTCGTCTTTTGACAGCCCTGCCTGCACGTCTGCCACAGCGCTGGCTGCTGTTACAGATAACCCATATCCCCTTCTTCTTACCATATTAACCGCTTCGTACGCCGCCTCATTGGGCCCGTTATTCACTTCATTTTCTGCTTCGGCCCGCATTAATAATACATCAGCATAGCGTAACAATACCCAGTTAATATCGGTATTGTTCAAATCCTTTGGTGAAGTGTTCTGCCAGTTCCTTCTCCATTTTCCCGGCGCCCAAAGACGGTCATTATTTCCTGTATATTGCACAATCTGGTTGGAAGCATCAATCTGGAAAGTAGCTACCGCCACATCCCGCCGGAGATCAGCCGCAGCATAACTCTTTTGAAAAATAGGTAGTGTCTTATAAAAGGAATTGGCCCGCCCGTAAGATGATGCCGGGTTGCAAACAGGGCTGTTCCAGGTTCCGATATAACCACTATTTTCATTTCCTCCGGTTGCGTTGAAGAATGCCACTTCAAACATACTTTCCTTAGGCTCCAGCTTCAGCTGACAATAGTTACGGAAGATGGTTTCATAGCTTGGATTTAGGCTATGTTCCCCCGATTCCATAATCTCTTTTGTCTGCTGCAGGGCAGCGGCATAATAATCTTTATAATTTGCTGGACGTTTCATAGTACCATCCTGCCTTAAAGAATACCCGCCCCTTCCTAAATACACTCTCGCTAAAATTCCCTTCACAGCGCCTTTACTTATTCTTTCATCTAACCCTATTTTTGAAGCCCAGGGTATATCTCCCGCAGCTTCAAGCATATCTTTAATGATCTGGTCATAAATCACTTCCCTGTCGGTTTTACCAATGCTCATATTATCTGTAGCCTGCGTGGGTTCCAGCTTAAGTGGAACATCGCCAAAAAAACGAACCAGGTCAAAATAATACAGGCCTCTCAAAAATTTAGCCTCTCCCACTATGCGCTTCAGTTCAGCTTTATCAGCATCAGACCCATTTTGGAGGATATCCATCTGGGATACCTTTTGGATAACCAGGTTGGCGCGGTTAATACCATTATATATAGTAGTCCAGAAATTAGCCAGGTAGGCATGTCCCGGAGTGAAATTATAGTGCGCCAGTGTACGGTTATCATTGCTGAAGCCCGTCCCTTCCATCTGACCTAAGTCTGAATCAATATCAAAGACCAACGAACTATAAAAGCCATAGGTATAATTATTAGACAATGACTCATATACGCCTAATACCGATTTTTTTGCTTCTGAAACGTTTGTAAAATAAGTTTCGGCTGCATAAAGAGAATAAGGCTTTTCCTCCAGCCATTTTTTGCAGGATATAAGGCTTGTCAGTGTAAACAGTAACATACCTGCCTGAAGAACGATATTTTTATTTGAACTTTTCATCTCTGAATTTTTTATTTTTTATAAAGACAGATTTGCTCCGATAACAAATGAACGGGTACGCGGATAAGCCCCAAAATCAACACCGGGAGTTAATCCTGTACTGTTACGGGTACTTACTTCCGGATCGTAGCCGGTATATTTGGTAAATGTGTAAATATTGTTTGCAGTAACGTACACCCTTAATCCGCTTGCTTTAACCTTAGCCGCAATTCTTTTAGGCAGGGTATAACCCAGGTTAATATTGCTGAGGCGCAGGAAGGAACCATCTTCCACCATCTGGTCATAAAATTTGAGGCTGGTTCCAGAGCCGTTGTACACAGGAATTGTTTTTCCTTTATTCAGTTCGTTAAGTGCAACAGGATTTGTAATACGTTCGCCGGTATTTACGTCTACGCTCATCCAGCGATCACCTATATAAGCAAGTGTGTTCCTGTAATCGAGGTAGGTCTGGCTGTTATACAGTTTGTTGGCATTATAAATATCGTTACCAAAGGACCAGCTTACGAATATATTCAGGTCAAGTCCTTTATAACGGAAACTATTATTAAAACCGCCTGTATGTTTGGGATAAGCATTGCCAATAACCACTCTGTCATTTTCGTTGATAAGCGTATCGCCGCTTACATCAACAAGTTTCAGAAATCCTGGCTGTGGCCGGTTATTCACGTCATAGGGAATACCCGGTTTAAGTGTGTACACCTGGGTCGCTTCATTATAATCAAAATCAGAAACCTGGTATAAACCATCTGATTTATAGCCATACATCTGGCCCAAAGGCTGGCCTACCTGTATCAGGTAATCGGCTACTGTTAATACTCCCCAGCCCGACTGCGCATACATGATATCGCTGCCTCCTGTCAATCCTAATACTTTATTTTTGTTGAACGCAATATTAAAGCTGCTGCTCCACTCAAAGTCCTTTTTGCGAACATTCACGGTATTCAGGGTAAATTCGAGCCCTTTGTTTTGGGTTGAACCTGCATTAATGAACATTGTTCTGAAGCCGGTAGTTGTTGGAATATCTGACCGGAGCAAAAGGTCTTTAGTTTTGTTGAGGTAATAATCGGCAGTAAGCTGGATCCTTTGCTTGAAAAACCCAAGATCCAGCCCGATATTTTTTGAGTTGGTCTGCTCCCATTTTAGATCAGGATTGGGCAGCACATTGGGATATACCGTTACCATATTCCCATCGTTAAGGGGATAATTCCCGGTTGCAAATAACGCCAGCGAAGAATAATTAGGGATACGATTGTTCCCTGAAGTTCCGAGGCTGAAACGCCATCTGAAATCAGAAATAAATGATACATTTTCCATAAAACGCTCCCTGTTCATCCTCCACATTAACGCTAAAGCGGGGAAATAGCCATATTTGTGATTGGTACCAAATTTAGAAGAACCATCGGCCCTCATACTGGCCGTCAGCATATACTTATCCGCATATCCGTAGTTCAGTCTTGAAAAAAGAGAAAACATGCGCTCATCCTCAATATTGGAGTTCCCCAGAAAGGTTTTGGCCTGGCTGATGTCATTCAGTCCCAGGTTCTCCCAATCAAACCCTGTAGCGTCCACATTTACAATTTTCGTTTTAGCATATATCTGTTCCTGGCCGATCAAGACGTCTAATTTATGCTTATCATTAAAAGAGTTGGTATAATTAACAGTATTGGAATAATTCCATCCGTTGCGCTCATTATTCAGGATAGATCCCAGAGGCCCGTTATTGCGTTTTGCCAGCATAGAGCGGGCATCGTTAAACACGCTGTTTTCAATATTAGTAGTTCTGTATCCAACGGTTCCTCTATAGGTGAGGTTTTTCACCAACAGGTAACTGAGCGTACCGTTCAGCACCAGGGTTTTATTCAAATTTTGCCGGGTTTGCGCAATGGCATTCACAACGGGGTTCTGCAATGTGTTGCCACTAACGCTTTCCAGAGCCGGATCCATTTCCAGGTCTACCAACGCATCATCAGACCCTTTAATACCGAAAGTAGGGCGGTACGTTAATATGTTTTGCAACTGGTTAAAATACGTGTTGCCTTCACTGGTTCCCACGCCAAATATATTTTGATGCGTGTAATTGGCAGATGCCAGCAAGTTCATCCTGTCGCTGGCTTTGTGGTTCACAGACAATTTTACCACGTTTTTCCTGGCTCCGCTGTTCAGCATAATTCCCTCGTCATTATTATGGGAGTAAAAAAGGTTGAACTGGGTTTCTTTATTTCCTCCTGAGATCCCTATTTTGTGGTATTGGTTATTGGCATTACCGCCAAACACTTCCTCCTGCCAGTTGATACCGGCTCTTCCATTATAAAGGCCTTTTAGTGTATCGAAAGGGCCATAATTAGAAACAAAAGCATTCATCCTCGTGGCATCACCAAGGCTTCTCTCATATTGTAAGATGGTGTAATCGTATGGAGATAACATAGTAAGGAACGCTGGTACACGTTTAGTACCGTAGTACATATCGTAGCTGACTTTGGTTTTTCCTGCTTTTGCTTTTTTGGTTGTTACCAGCACTACTCCATTGGCGCCCCTTGCTCCGTAAATAGCGGTGGCCGATGCATCTTTTAATATATCTACCGATTCAACATCCGTTGGATCCAGGAAATTCAGGCCTTCAGTTTGCGGCACTCCATCAACAACATATAATGGCTCATTGCTTTGCGTAATAGAGCCCCCGCCCCTGATTTTAATGGAGGGCATGGAACCAGGCGACCCTTCTGACGTTGTTACCTGAACACCGGCCAGGCGGCCCTGTAAAGCCTGTTCTACATTCTGAACCGGCACTTTATCCAGTTCGGTACCGCTTACTGAGCTAACGGCTCCAGTAATATCCCTGCGCTTCTGCGTACCATATCCAACTACCACAATCTGGTCCAGGCTCTTGTCTTCCGGAGCCAGCGATACATCTACCTGCTGCTGCCCGTTAACCGCCACCTCTTTGCTTTCATAGTTAATATAGGATACAACCAATATAGCATCAGACGGAACAGTAATACTGTACTGCCCATTTTTTAATGTTACGGCAGTATTGGAAGTACCTTTTTCTAAAACGGTAGCCCCTATAAGCGGCTCGTCCGAAGTGCTGCTAACAGTACCGGTTACCTTTATTTTCTGAGCAGATACATTACCTGCAATACTCATCAGGATAAATAATAAAATAATTGTTGATCTCATTTTTGATATGATTATTAAGCTTGGCAGAGTGATTTTTTTTAACGGAAGGATACCTCCTGTTTTGACTCGGACTTCCGGCAGCAGCAAGTTTCTTCCACAGTATTTGGTTGTATCAGACAGCATAGTCATATATTTTAATTTTCAATAAAAAAAGCAATCGCAATAAAGCCACATTCATTTTTCGTTCAGCAAGCATCAGTATTCAGGTTTTTATAAAATAAGACAAAATGACTTATCCGTTTTTAATGATAACAGGCATCATCTTTTTCCTAACTAACCACATCACATGCGGCAGTTAAATGTAGAACAGACCGGGCGGGTGGGCTTTAAAAATGGGTTATTCTTTTTTCAATCTGGATTATTTTTTATCCATTTTTAATATTTAAAGTGAGTATCAATTTATATTTAATTGATTTACAGTTATATATTAATATTTCTGTATGACAGGGCCATATAACCATAAAATGGACTGATTTCTCTTTTACACTGAAAATTAACCCAATTTGAAAATAATAAAATCAAATTTGAAAGGCTCAGACGGTGCTGTCAGCTAATTTTATTAATCCAATTTATAAAAAGAAATAAAAGCATGAAAGTACGATTCTCTGCCATTGTTGCAGTATTCTGTTTTGCCGCTGCAGTGGGCAACGCGCAAACACCGGATTGGTTTGAACATTCGGTTAAGACCATACACCAGCAATTAATACAGGCTGCCGCTACCTATTCCCCCGGTTTAAACCCCCGGTCGGTAAACTGCAATGGCACAGTAAGAACAGCCCCTTATACGGATTGGACCACAGGCTTTTTTCCAGGCTCGCTTTGGTACGGATATGAATTAACCGGTGATCATCAACTGGCAACTGAGGCCAAACGGTTTACATTAGCGCTCGATTCTTTGCGAACTGTAAAAAAAACACACGACCTGGGTTTTATGCTTTATTGTTCTTACGGAAATGCCTGGCGCATTACCGGTGACAATATATATCTGCCCGCACTGCAAGACGGTGCACAACATTTATACGATCGTTTTAGCCCTAAAACAGGCGTGATCCGATCCTGGGATTTTGGCAAATGGAAGTATCCGGTAATTATCGATAATATGATGAACCTGGAATATTTATATTGGGCTGCCACCCAATTTAAAAAACCTGTATATGCACAGGCTGCTAATGTCCATGCCTTAACAACGAAAAAAAATCATTTCAGAAAAGATTACAGCTCCTACCATGTAGTAGATTATGACCCGGCAACCGGAAAAGTATCAGGTAAAGGAACCCACCAGGGACTTACCGACGAATCAGCATGGGCAAGAGGCCAGGCCTGGGGATTGTATGGATATATTATGTGCTACGCAAACAGCAAAAACGCCACTTTCCTGCAACAGGCACAGCATATTGCAAACTTCATCATGACCCATCCCAGGATGCCTGAAAACAAAATTCCGGTTTGGGATTTTGATGCTCATAATGCGCAGGACCCTGACGGGCGCGCACCCAGAGATGCCTCTGCCGCCGCAGTAATAGCCTGCGGACTGTTAGACCTTAGCACAGCAGTTAAAAATGGTAAAGCCTACCTGGATTATGCTGAAAGCATCCTGAAAACTTTATCTTCCGATGCGTTTCTTGCTCAACCGGGAGAAAATCATTTCTTTCTTCTAAAACACAGCGTAGGTGCTTTTTTATATAATTCCGAAATTGATACGCCTTTAAATTATGCAGACTATTACTATTTAGAAGCCTTAAAAAAGTATGCTACGATCAAAAAAATAGCAATTGGTAAAACAAATTAAATTTTTGATAAAGCATAACCATTCTCTTGCCTAATTTTAATATTTTTTCACTGATGATCATAAAAAAAATAGTTCCGGTTGTTTTATCAGGAATTGCCACATTTACGGTTTACGCTCAAAGTAATACCATCAGCAAATCAGATTTTGACCTGCTAAACTTAAATTACAGCGGCCTTGAAAAAGTGAAAAGCCATATTTCTGCAAACGATCCTGGCGCGGCAGCCAAGGCGCTGCTGGAATATTACCGGGAAAAAAGTTCAGGCAAAGAACCTGATTTTAATGCGGCTGAGGAAGATGTTGACCTTAACAGCGCCGTAAGCCAAAAAACACAAACCACCGCTGACAATGCCCTTTTACATAAATTTCAACCCCATAAAGGATATGATTTTTTTGATTATGGTAAGGATATTAACTGGCAGTACTGGCCTGTAAAAGATAATGAAGTACGCTGGCAGCTACACCGTGTAAAATGGTGGCAGTCTATGGCGCTGGTGTACAGGGCAACCAAAGATGAAAAATATGTAAAGGAATGGATGTTCCAGTTCAGGGATTGGGCGCAAAAAAATCCGCTCGGACTATCCAAAGATAATGACCGTTTTGCCTGGCGTCCGTTGGAAGTATCGGACAGGGTGCTGAATCTGCCCCCGGAGTTCGACATTTTTGTGAACTCCCCCAATTTTACGCCTGAATTTTTAATATTCTTCCTAAACAATTATCATCAGCAGGCTGATTATCTTTCTCACCACTATGCCGAACGGGGTAATCATCGTTTATTTGAAGCGCAAAGAGTATTATTTGGTGGTGTATCTTTTCCCGAATTTAAAAATGCTAAAAGATGGAGAGATAGCGGGGCAGCTATTTTGAATGATGAAATTAAAAAGCAGGTGTACCCGGATGGCGTGCAATGGGAGCTATCGCCCAACTACCATGTGTCCATGATCAATACTTTTCTAAGCGCCCTGCGTTCTGCGCAGCAGGCAGGCATGGGCCAGGTTTTTCCCGAAGGCTATAAGAAAACAGTAGAAAATATGATCCTGGCTACGATCAGCTTCTCTTTCCCTGATTATACCTATCCTGTTTTCAGCGATGCCAAGCTGGTTGAGAAGAAACAAATGCTCAAGTCGTACAAGAAATGGGCGGCAGCTTTCCCTGATAATGAGATCATTCAATACTACGCCACTGATGGTAAGGATGGCACACCACCGGCTTTTCTTTCGCACGGTCTTACTACTTCCGGCTTTTATACTTTCAGAAACGGATGGAGTAAAGATGCTACCGTAATGGTTTTAAAGGCCAGTCCACCCGGCGCTTTTCACGCGCAGCCCGATAATGGTACTTTCGAACTTTGGATAAAAGGGCGCAACTTTACACCGGATGCAGGCTGTTATGTATATGCCGGAGATTCGGCCATTATGAAATTAAGGGATTGGTACCGGCAAACACGGGTACACAGTACTTTAACGCTGGATAATAAAAACATGGTTATCACCAAAGCACATTTGCAGCAATGGGAAACCGGTAAAGCCCTTGATATGCTTCGTTATACGAACCCGAGTTATGATAACCTTACCCATCAGCGAACTGTATTATTTATTGATCAGAAATATTTCTTAATTATAGACAGGGCCATAGGGAAAGCTACAGGTACGCTGGGTGTGCACTTTCAGCTTAAAGAAAACAGCAACCCTGTTTTTGAGGTGAAGAATAACAGTGTGTATACTACTTATAGCGATGGCAATAACCTGCTGATCAAAAACCTCAATAAAGATGCGGTTACCCTGCAGGAGGAAGAGGGAAAAGTTTCCTACTCTTACCGGCAGGAGCTGGAACGTCCCGCTTTTGTTTTTGAAAAAAAGAAAAAAGATGCAAGTGCTCAGACTTTTGTAAGCATCCTGTATCCTTTCAGCAATGAAAAAGCTCCGGTTATTGAGCTTAAAGAGCACAAAGACAACAACTATAATACCGGAAATATATCGCTCACTCTAATGATCGATGGCAAGCCGGCAAATGTAAAAGCAAAATTGAGCCGTTAAATGGCCTTGTCTCAAAAGCCTGTAACTGGCGATCCTTAGTTTATTTTTTCCCGGCATCAGGCTCGGGGTCCGGACAATTACACGGAATGGATACATTAAAAGGATCCAGGGCATCGCTTAATGCATTGGCGCTTGCTTCACGTGTTGTATTAATACCATCGTGTATATTTTGTACATGAGCATCTAATCCGTCCCTGCAACCCGTATAGTTAAATGACGTTGATACCCTGCCATTATAAGTATTGAAAGCGGCTACATGCTGTTGTTCATGTTGGCTTAATGTTGTATCAATAAATGTGCGAACCGCATTTTGCTCGCAGGGATTAAGCCCTGCGGGTACGGCAGGTAAAGTAACAACTGGGTTTGCCTGGAATATTGAGACTACCGTACCTATAACGGTTATGCAATCATCTCCGCTACAGCCATTACAGCTGGGGGCCCTCTTTACAGAACTGGAACTGGCCGAAAAATTTCCGTGATCATAATTAGCTACAGTAATCCCCTGTACGCTCACACCTGCACAATTGCCATAAGCTACTTTATTGGACTGACTGCTTCCTTTTCCCAAAACAAAAATACCCGGCAGCTCTTTAGTCATTTCCCCGGAAGCTTCATCATCATCCCGTTGAAGCCTTTGCCGGTCCTGCTGCATTACATGAGCAAGTTCGTGCGCCATTAATTTTTTTCCTTCAGTCGATTCTGTGTTGTATTGTCCATCGTTAAATACAATATGCTCGCCAACGGCATAGGCCTTTGCATTTACTTCCCTGGCTGATGTTGCTGCTTCCTTATCGGTATGAATCTTTACATTTGAAAAATCATAGCCCATCTTTTCAGAAAAGAACTGGTTGGCTTCTGCGGGAAGTGAATGTCCCCTTCCATTTAATGAATGAACATAATTATTTACACCGGGCGAAACACCGGCAGTATTGCCGGTTTCTTTCTTTTGAAGCTTTTCATCTTCCTTTTTTTCAGGCAGCCTTTGCAGCTTTTCCTCCTCTTTGCATTTTTCACATTTGCGTTGCACAACAGGTGCCGGCTGAAAGAAGGTGCTTTGTGGCGTTATACCAAAAAAAGATTGCTCAGGCCCGCGTTCTTTAACGGCCTGTGTTACATCGTGTGTGGATCGGCGCCGGATGCGGCGGTAAATAGAAGATTTCATAATTATTTTATTTAAAATGTCCAATCAACGCTACTTAGCCCTCTCCGATATTCATTTATCCGGGCTCGCTGATTGTCTGTTGGAGAAAAACTTTCAATATGTTCTGGAGTGAATGTTGTTGCATTAGCAATCACGCTACTTGCAAGCACTCTTTCCATTTGCCGATAATTAGTATAACCTCCCGAAGGTCTGTTTATGCGTAATGTGTTAATCATGTTTTGGGAAACAGTAGTAAGCCTCCTTAATAATGCCTGATCGTCACGACTTGACATTATGAGGTTAATATTATAACCATCCGTCTGAGGCAAATCAACAGACTTACTGAATCGAAGTTGTTTAGTTGGATCCTCAACCCATTGATTATTTTGCATTTTCATAGCACCACCTGTTGCTGTAAACATATTCACAAAGTAATTATTGTATTCGCTTCTATATGTTACATTAGCCCTTAACCAAATTGGGAAGCCCTGATCGTAAAAGCTCTTTAACTGTGTTTCAAATTCCGACCGGTATTCGTTATTGAAATAGCTTGGTGTTGGAATAAGATTAGAGTTACTTGCGATTCCTCCTACATTATGATTCAGAATATGAAAGCGTACCCATCGAGAACTCAATTGCATATCTCTTAATACCTGCCATTCATTTTCAAGATTTGCATCTGAAGGCTCAGTACCGGGCAAGTGATTTGCTGCCACTCTTCCTCCTCCATTATAAACGTATCTTGCTGTAAAATTTTGCGCTTTTGCTGCAGTAAAACCGGGAATAAACTCGCCATTAGGAACAGCAAGTGTTATCGAACCTGGATCAATTTCCTGAACAATACTTATAATGTTACCAATTAATTGAGGAATAGCAGGATTGTTTTGATGACTCACTTTGCTGCTATTCATCAGGTTCTGCACATCTCGAAGTATATTTCTTCCATTTTGAATGCTTCGTAATTTTCTATTCTTATCAGCATCGCTTAATGTACTTGACCCATTTATTTCTATTGTTTTCTGATCAAAAAACTCTGCCACGTTCATTGGTGTACTTTCAATTATTAATGAAGGATTTGCTGCTGAATCTCTTACATAAATAGTATGCCTTTCCCCTGTTTCTGTAGCAAACTGCTGCCTAAAGCCCAGCCATCCCATAACTGCATCAACTGCACTTCTTCCCATTGCCATCGCCCTGTCCAGCAAGTTCATACCCGTATCTACTGCACGGTTCACCAGCCAGGTAAGCGCTTCGTCTACTTTTTCCCGCACTACTTCTATCATTTCGCCTACCCTCCTGCCAATGCCGCTCAATCCTACCTGGTTGGCCAGGAACCCGATCACGATCGGCATAGCCCTGCCCATGGTTCTTTCGAGATAGTTGGCCGCTGTAGTTACATTGCCTTCTGCAATATCCGCCACACCATTCACAAAACTGTTCACTACTTCCAGCATTTCCCGCAGGTACTTAATAAAGCTCTGGATAGCACTGTAGATCGCAATGGCGCTGTTGACCACCGCCATAATACCGGTTGGGTCAAGCATACTCAGCAAGCGTGTAACCATCCTGTTGATGATCTGTTCCATTACCCAGTTCTTTACTGCGCTGAGTATGGTTTCCCAAAGATTGCTCAACTGCTCCTGTATACGCTCCCAAATTGCAGCCATACCCCGCTCCTGTACGTCTTTAATAAAGGTCCAGATACCTTCGAGTGTGTTAATCATACTCCTGATACGGGCTACCCGCTGTGGCCCTATCCTGGGATGAGCAGCCAGCTTTTCCCATATTTTTTCCATGCTGATACCCAGCACATCCAGCACCCATCCTATTACACCCCGCAGTGAGAAATCTGTCAGTTCCGGCACCCCGGCATCTCTCAGCTCACTCATCAGCCAGCCTGTAAGTCCCTGTAATAAGTGCTGCGCGATATTTCCAAAGAACTGTACAAAGCCCTGCTTAATGGCACGCAGCAGGTTCTTCAGGAAACCGATCGGGTCGCGTTTGATGCTTTCAAATGCAGCCATTGCCCGGGCGATAATATTACCTATAAGATCAAACGGGAAGTTCATGATCTCCAGTATTACCCGCACCACTATCTTCACTATCTCTGCCACAAAAGCGATCAGCCTGCCTATAGGTTCTCCAAACCGGTCAATAATACGCTGAAATGCTTCTACGGGATGTACCAGGTCGTTCAGACTAAAGGAATTCCAGAGACTGGTAAAGAGCTGCACAATATAAGCCGGTGTCATATTCAGCCTTGCTACTGCTGCATTAATTTGTTGGGTTGCCCTGCCAATAGCGCCGCTTTGCTCCATTTGCTGGTACTGTTCCTCCCCGCCTTCCATCAGGCTCATAAAACCACGGATGATGTTGGGTATGGTACGGAGTACTCGCTCATTTGTAAACGGATCCCTGCCAATCAAAACCGTTACCAGCGTGTAACCTCTCACTGTGGCAGCCCAGGTGGAAAGGCGCCGCATTAATACCTCTTTAATAAATTGCAGGATGACAGCTGCCGTATCTCTCACAAAATTCCATACCTGTGTAACCGGGCCTGCAAAAATGTCGTAGATCCTGTTAAAGGTACCCACAGGATCCATCAGGCTTTCAATAGATACAACATCCCAGATCAGGTCTATATTATTCCTGACCGTTTCGTACAGGTTACCAAACACTTCGATGCCACGGTCGATCCAATCTGCTACTTTCTGGAAAGTACCTGTTTCCTGCATCTGGGTGCGCTGCATTCTGCCCTCTTCCCCGCCCAGCTCAAGTATAGCATTAAGAATATTGGCGCCGTTTCTTAACACCGGGGTTTCTGTTATCGGGTCTTTTTCCAGGATAACCGTTAAAAGCGGATAGGCAGTTGTGTGATCGCGCACAAAATTCGCTAATTGTGTCAGCAGGAAGCGCTTTACAGTTTCAAGCAGTTCCTGCGCTGTTTCTACCGCAAAATCAATAACACTTTGAATGAACCCGTGAATAATATTACCGGCATTTTCAAAGATCTGTGTCGGATTGGCTAATGCATCCAGCGTAATGCCATTCCAGAATTGATCAATACGCTGTGTTATATTACTTACTAATGATATAACACGCGCTATCTGTGTGTCAATCCAGGCGGCTGCTTCATGCAGCGCACCCAGATCGTTAAGCTTTTGATGCAGGAGTCTGCCACCGGGCATAATATCAAAAGCTGCTTCAATAAAATTCTGACCATTACGGTCTACAAATTCCCCCGTAATCGGGTCTTCGCCCAGCACCACCCGTAAAGCCCTGTAACCAGGAATCGCCATGGCAAAATCCCTGGCTTCACCCAACAGCAGGCGTTTGCCAGCTTCCAGCCCTTCTGCTACATAATCAATCGCACTATTTACATAAGACAATGCACTGTCGAACCAGCCACATTGAATGTTGCTTCCCTGGCCCAAACTGACAGCAGGAGGCCCCCTGCCCTGTCCGCTGATGGCTTTGGCATTGATCTTATGTTCACATCCGCAAACGGCACCGGTCTTAGTTTCTGTTTGGGTCAAAACCGTAGTCTCTTGCACTTCCTGCTCCTGCAATAGTGTATCTGCTTTTCTCTCGAGTGCCGGAACAAGCGTTTTTTGCTGTATAGCAATGGCAGCGCCTGTATGCTTCTCATCTTCTTCTTTATTTTCTTCTTCCTGGCGCTGAACGGCCGGCGGATCTGTTATTGCATGTACTCCGTTGGTCAGAGAGCCCTGAGCATTAACCTGCCAGTTGCTGAGCTCAGGTTTAGACTGTACGGCTGCTTCATCAGTGGTTGCAGTTTTTTCAGCAAGGCTTGGCCCGTCTTCTTCAAAGTCGGCATCGGCCTGCCGGTTTACATGAAAAAGCTCACGGCGTAATTCGCGCAGTGTTTTTGGTTTTTCTTCAGCGGATCTTTCTCCCTGGCCCAAACTTCCCTCCATGATCTGAAGCGGATCAAAAAAGGCCGTCCAGTCGCTTACAGGATGTTCAATAGTTTGTACCTGTCCTCCCAGGTTATCTTCTCCTGCTGTATTCCCGTTTACGGTTTTTATCATACCGCCTGCCGCGGATTCTACAATGGCAAAATGTGAATAAGCATTGCGGTAAGCAATATCTCCCGGTAATGGCATCATTCCGGGCGGACGAGCGGCTTCAGGTTTTATCATACGCTCACCCAGTTTCCATTTAGGCATGGGTACGCCGCTCTTATTAAGCGCCCAGAATACGAATATACCGCACCAGCTGGGCATGGCATCTCTTTCACCAATGGTGGTTTTAGGAATGGCGTTGCGGTCGGTAGCCGTTGTTTTATCTACAATAAGGCTGCCGGCCTGCATCCGCTTCTTTTTAATATCCTGCTCTGCTACAGCACCTTTAACAGAAGTTCCGGATCCGGAAACAATCTTTTCAGTACCAAATGTTGTTTTAAAAATTTCAACCAGGTGTTCCCAGCCGGTACGGTTGCCATCGGGCTGTGGTTTGTTGGCATCAATTTTCCCTTCAACGGTTTTGGCTTTTTCTACAGCATGGGTTAGCTGTTCGGGAACGCCGCCCGTGCTTCTTTGTATTATATTTTTCCTGGCAACAGATGGGTTAGCAACAGATGTAGTGGTATGGGCGCGACTCGCCCCCTGCTGAATGGTATGCGTAAGCTCATGCGCCAGCAAAACATCTCCTGCAGCAGTGCCGGGGGCATATTTACCGCTGTTAAAATAAATATCGTTGCCGTGTGCAAAAGCCTGTGCCTGTATGGAACGGCTTAAGCTTTCGGCCTGAGTGCCGGTATGAATACGCACACCGCTGAAGTCGGCACCGAAACGGGTTTCCATAAATTGCCGGGTGGATGCTGGCATAGCGCTTCCCCCTCCTTTTGATAAAGACAGTGATTGCTCAAAGTTCATCAGGCCTGTAGGTGGGCCTCTTCCATTTCGCTGGATGTGCCTATGCTGAAGAGTGGCGCCAGTGTAAGCCTTTCTTGAAATATCTGCCGGTACATCACCTTCTTCAGCGTTACATGCTTCGCAATTACTTGCTTGCAGATCAATCTGCCTGAAAAGCCTGGCCTGTATGGGATCTTCTTCTGTATCTTCTTTCCGGTTTAGTGTGACAGCTGGATATAAAGGAACTGTTATTTCAGCACCTTCCTCCGGCTCCCGCTGTAACAAATCGTCTTTCTTTTCATCAGGTCCTGGTAAAACAGGATCAGACATTCGCATTACCTGGTCAGCCACCGCATCGGCCTCTTTTTCCTGTGGATCATCGGGGCTGCTTACTGTAAGCTTTGCCTGAACCGGAGCGTTGAAGAATACCGGATTTTCTTTAGCACCAAAAAAACCTTCCTCCCCCGCTTTTCGAAAGAAAGCCGGCGCAGCAGCTTTTTGCTGAACTGCGGAAGAATGGTTTGTTTTTTCGGCGCTGGTAAACACTCAGGATAAATTAAATAAGCAATGCTCAATATTCAATGTTCAATACTCAAGTCCATAGTCCATGGACCATCGTCTATCGTCTAAGTACTAAATACTCAATACTTAAAACTATACCCTGCCAAGCAGGCTGCTATGTATCCAGCCCTCAGGTTCAGATATGCCTGCTACCGGTTGGGCCAGTTTTACATGAAACCAGTCCATAACATTGTCAATAAACTCTACCTTAACGCCTTTCTTTAATTTACCGGCAACATCGTAATTAAGCCCCGGACCAGCTCTGAACCGCACGCCTTCTCCGGTTGTTTTAAACATGGCCGCATGGTCTTCCTGCCGGCCCATTATCCTTGACTTGAATGAAGCCATTGGAAAGGCCGGCCCCGGATCTTCTTTCCTGCCAGGCGAAATATCATCATGGCCTAAAATATCTTTTAATTTATAATGGCTATAGATAGCCAGGCTGGCTTTGATACAGGCTTCTATTTGCACTGGTGTAAAAATATGCCAGCCCGATTCCGTACCCTGGTTTTTGTGTTTTGCGACGATCACTTTTGATTCGGGGTATTCAACTCCAAACCAGGAAACCCATTTGTTTCCTACACGTTTTAGTTTGCCCGGATTGTCCAGTTCTATACCTATGGAGTAGCTGTTAAGCCCCGATAAGCCGGCCCAACTGCTTACACCGGCATGATATGCCTTCTTATTAAAGGGCACCATCTGTGTTATCTTTCCATCGAGCCCGATAACCAAATGTGCGGAAGCATTGGCACCGGGGTTTTTAAACCAATTGATACTTGACTGGGCGCTTGCACCTGCCGTATAGTGAATGATCAAATAAGCAGGCGTAATAGTGCCCGATTGGTTGGGTGAATTGACAAAGCTAACTGCAGCTTCGCCATTCTCTGCTACAAGTTTGTGTTGGCTGATTCGCATAATATTTGTTTTTTTAGATCCAATGAGTAATAAGATTTTGTTCCATCCAGGGCAGGCGGATGATACCAATGCTCCACGGAAGCTGCTGCAACAACATATCGTAAGCCCCCTGCTGAACCATCAGTTGCCACTCTCCTTTTTCTACCCGGGTGATTTTCCCTTCTCTTTGCAGAAAGGAGCTACGCAGGCCCTCAACAGACGTATTGCCCAGCACTTTCCAATGTTCTATTACAGAACGCAGCATTTCATCTGCTTCTGATTTTCCTGATACGCTTAATTCCGTTCCTGTCTCTACTGCCTCCTGCAGCTTCAATCCACATAATATTTTAGGAAGCACCAGTTCAAACTCTGCAGGGTGTTCTTTTCCGGTTACAGCATAGTAAATGAGATGTAAAGCGCCGTCTGTATCCTTTATTTTGCCATTAGCAGCCAGGCCGGTACGTTCCAGCAGAATGGGTAAAAATGCAGCAATGATCACTGTACCAGCAAGCGGTATATATATGCCTTCCCTGCTTATTGCATCTGTTTTGTTCCTGGCTATAACAGGGTCAGTTGAGTTCAGTTCAGGCGTTTCAGCACCTGTTTGTGTGGAATGAGCAGCGCTACCCCGTAACTTTTTTGCTCTAAGCTTGTTATGCGGAGCAATACCCTGATCTGAAAGGATCCCTTTCTGTTTTTGTTGTATCGCCGGATATACTTTTTGTATTTGATGTACAGCCTCTGATACAACATTATGCTGCAAAATATGCGATGGGAAGGAAGGCTTTGTTACTATAAGTCTTATATGATCCTGCTGCAGCCATTCGGTTACAGCCAGCGGCAATAGTTTTTCGATATTATACCTGTGTAGAATAGCTTGGCCTATAAATACCTGTTTCCAATCTTTCACCTCATAATTGTAACCAGCCACCTCATAAGCGTTACCTGGCTTATTATTACCCTTCAGACCTTTTATTGTGGTAAGATCGTTCTCTATCTTCACGATATCCGAAACAGACAGCTCCGTCAGCCTGCTTATCAGTTGTATGAAATCGCTATTGGAAAGCAGAGATAAAAACCTTTTCGGGGCAGAAGGGATCTTCAGTTCTTCTATAATAACCCACAGGTCGTTAACGGGTGCCCGCTGTAACCAGTCGGTCAGCTGCACTTTAAAATTCGCCGATACTGGCTTTGGCACATTCCAGGGCAAAGTGCCCGTTATGAGGAAAAGTGAAAGGATCCCTGTAAAGCGGCTCCATGTATCCTTTTTTGATACTGATGTTTCATCATCATTTATTTCTCCGCTCCCGGTGTACTGCTTTAATTTTGATCTTACTTCATTGAGCAGCGCAGGCAGCAGCTTTTCCAGCCAGTCATCCTGCTGTTGTATATTGATCTCAACTTCGAGGCGATCAATACTGATTGTATCCGTTTCTGCACTGTATTTATCCAACTCCTGTTCTAAGCCCGGCACCCATTGCTGTTCCACCCAACGATTCATGGCTTGCTGCAAAGCCAATGAATCGCCGCTTCCATTGTATTGAAAGCTGATGCTGTTTTTACCGATAATATGTGTGCTTCCGGCATCCATCTTATTCATTTATTATCCCATCTCAGTTATCTCAACTTCCCCTGTAAAAATGGCAAAGCAGCCATTAGCGCCCATACCCATAAAATGGACATAAGGTTTTTGCTGGGGATCATGAAATATAACAGGATTCTTATCAGCAGACCAGGCAGGGCGTCCCTCCCTGAAATACCAGTAATAGGAATTAAATTCGGGGTTAACTTCAAAAGTAATGTTCGTTCTGCCCGTTCTTACGCCTTTTACCGATTCTACAGCCAGCGGCTCTTTACAAAGGGCTTCCGAAATGTTTTTACACTTATCTATGCTAATACAACCGAATTTTGGAACCGCCATACTATTTTCTCCTCCATAATCTATACGTACTCCTTCTTTATCGTATTGTACATTCAGGTTATAATCGGAACTTAGTGTAAGCTGAATCTCCATCCTTATATCGTGGCAAACAAATTTTTCGATTGCCAGTGACTGTATTTCTTTATCATACGTAAACAAAGGTTCCCCATTGGCTGAAAAATGTGCAGGTATCTTACTACTTAATTCCAGGCAGAGCCTTATAAACAGCTCATCGAAACTGGCAAAAGATATTTCATTGTTATCGAAAACTGACTGAAATATATCCGTTACATCTATATCTTCGGAAGAACTTTCTGCAAATAATTGTATCACTGCCTTTTCAGTTCGCTGCTTTAAACTATTGCCTTCGGCTGGTTTTTGCATCCACAGGATATAATTGCATTTTTCGGCTTTCCCTTCACATGGCAGATCACAAGGCCCGGGACATTGGTGCGACTGAATAACAAAAGCAGTTTCATTACCGGCACCATCCTTCACTACTATATTCTGGCCTGAACCCGAAGGCGTTTTTAAGGTTGTACTATTCCCTTCGATCTGGTTTCCATCAACACTGTACGGCGTAACGCCACCACTAATAGTGATCGTTGTTGAAAAACTTTCACCGCTTTCATCACAAACCGGTTCGCTTCCCGTTACAGACAGTGGTTTCATACATTCATGGGAATCAATTGTAAATGAAACAGCCTGATGCCCGCTATCGCTTATATCTATTTTACTGCCAGATCCACTTTTTACCCGCACCTCAACCTCGTTTCCATCTATCTCTTTGCCCTCCACCTTATAAGGCGCTTTGCCACCATTGATTGTTAACGTTACAGAGAAATTATTCCCGTCCTCATCGCACTGCGGATCGCTGGCAGTAACTGATAATGGAACCTGTGGTTCGGGGAACTGGTAAACAACCGGGGCACAATCAGAGCAGCAGATATAAGGCAAATAGAAATCGGCAATAATAGTACCATCGGGCAGCGCTTCATTGTAGCTGAGCGCTTTGGAAGCCGCATCCCTGCCTGTTATTATATCAAAAATATTTTCTCTGCCTATAATTACCTGCTCCCTCTTCGGAGTTCCGGCAGCGTCTGATCCAAGAACCAGGGTTATATTTCTAAAGTTTTTTTCTGTAACAATGATATTTCCTGAAAACGCGCCCTGCTTTTTATCGTAAATAAAAGCTTCGATCATTGCCGGTAAAGCATCCACCCGTAGCTCAAAAAGACCGGTGGCATTGGTATAAACAGGATCATCGTTATCATTTGCTGATACCTGTGCCAACCGGACCCCTGTTTTTTTATCAGGACTTACAACCCTTCCTGTGATGGTAAAGGGCCCTTTTACCATCTTCACACTTTGCTGATGATGATAAACAAGCACGAGGGTTCCGCCAACAGGCACACCGGCCTTATGCTGTAATCCCGGGTTTTTAGCTGCATAGTTTCCAAAGAAAACATTACGGTACAATTCTTCGCTTCGCCTTACAAATTCCTGGTAAATGGCGCGGAAGCTTCCCTTCTTACAGCTCAGTGCCACTTCATCAAAATGATCCATCAGGTCTTCGGCTTTATTGCGGTCATTTTCGTTAAAACGCTGATTAGCTATCACTTCCACCAGGTAACCGCGAAGCATAGTGCTTTCACGTTCGATCCGCTCAAACAGTACAATAAAACTATTATAGGTTTCAATAAACTGTGAAAGCGCGATATGCACATCCATATAAGTTTTACCCGCGTGGAGGTCTCTCATATAATTGCCGATTATATCGCTTCCCACCATATATTCCTGTAACAAACGCCTTGCATCATTCATATTGTCGTCCAGGAACTCTATAGTCTGGCCTATAATGGCCTCCCATTCGCGCTTTACAATAGCATAGCTGGTTTCGAGGTCTTTGATGTAGCATTCTTTGACAGCGTCTTCCAGGTTATCAAGCTGGGGGTTACCTGTACGCAAAACAATAACATCAAAAGGCAACCGGTTTTGCTCTTTCTGGCTAAGAATATTTTGCAAAACCGTTTTATAGTTCTTACCTATATGGCCTTCTACCCTTAAAAAATTATACGGCTCTATATCATATTTTAAAGGATTGAGCACCGCATCAGAAACCGGTGGCGTATAGGAAGCTGCATTATAAGACAGGATGGTTGCGGCCTTACCCTGGCTGGTTTTAACAGGGCTCCATAGTTTATAAAGCGCATCAGTACCATTATTTATTTTATAATAGTAAGGAATCGCTTTTTTGGAAAGCGCTTCTTTTCCAAGAATGGAGGGCGTTATACCAATACCTTCATTCTGTGCAATAACCGGTGCAGGTATCACCCTGTTGGTATAAATAGAAACAAGTCTTCTGAACAGGGCGGTTATTTCGCCTATGCTATGCCTCTGGTCAAATAACGGGGAGTACACAAAATGGTGCCGCACCGGCTTACTGGGTATTTCTTCTGAGGGGAATAAAATACCAAGAAGTAAATGGCGGGGAAATAATCCTGCATCAGGAACGCAATTAATGCAAAGTAACGCGGAGCCTTTTGCACACAGCTCTTTGTAGGCCTGTACCAGGTCTGAAAAGAAATCGTAATAATACTGTATATGTATGGCCTGGTTATCAGTGATATTGCCGTTATGCAAAAAAGCAAAATCAGTTGCGATGCTGTTAAAGGGATCTGTGCTAAACCCATCCGCTATACAGGGCTGTGATTTTATGATATTATACAACCCGGCTAATGCCGCTTTTACCTGGTTTATAAAAGTTGGCGATAATACATCCAGGTAGGCATCAATAATATCCGCCGTAGTAACGGGACTGGTATTGGGTACGTTCCACCGCGGCATGGAAAGCCCGGGCAGCTCCTGGAAATTTTTAGCCGGAAGGCATTGAGCTGATTTATTAAACTTATCCAGCGATGCTTTGTCAACAAGCAACGGACGAATAGTTACCATAACCCTGCCGCCTTTATCATCGCAGGAGTCCACGTTACAGTTTTTATTCTGCTCTTCCAGCAATTCAGCAAAAAGCAGTACTAATTTATCGGCCAGGAAGCTTTTGGAAAGATTGGTGGCATCAGGATCGGTAGCGGTTTGCTTTAGTTCCCAAAGTGCCATATCCTGTGTGCGGGTACCGGTTCCGCTGGTAAAGAAACCATCATAATACCTGGGGCGTAGCGCATTATAAGAAATAAAACCGGTAAAGGTAGTTTCCTCAAAGTTAATAAGGTATCCCTCCGAGGTAACGCCACACCCTTTACTGATGGTTACCGAGCTGCCATCTGCGGACGCAGTTACCTTCAGGCCGCAAACAATACCAATCCCTAACAGGTTGGTACGCGTAAGGCGGCCCTGCTCGTCAAGATAGCCGAAAAGAAAATTAAGATCATCCGAAGTCAGAAGCTGATCGGGAACAAATTTTGGATACACTTTTTCGTTCGGAAACATATCGGTAATTTTTTATGTTAAACAATGGTTTGATCCAGGTACACCCTGTTTTCTTCATTGCCTTCGGCACAATCATGCAGGCTTGCAGGTGGATAAACATTTTTCAGCCTGGTAAATACCTGGAGCAGTGCCACCAAACGCTGATGCAACTGCAATTTGCCGGGTTTTTCTTTAGCCATTTCGGCACGCCAGGCACAGTACACTGTTGCAAATTCGAGCAACTGCTTTTTACTTACCCAGCAAATTTTAAGGCCGAGGTGAGCAGGCGCTTCTTTACGGATGGTTTGTTCTGCAAACTTCCTGAAATCCATATCACCCCCGGCCATGCCGTCTTCACCATTTACAACAACAGTAAACCTGAACGAATAGGGATCCTTATCGGTACAGGTTTCGCAATTGGGGGAAAGACAAACCGGTAGCAGCGGATCGCCCTGTGGCAAAATTAATTCAGGAAAATCATCGGCAAATATCAGCAGGTCATCTACGTTCACACTATTACTGCCGCTGTAAAGAAGAACACCCAACTGCATCAATTCATTTCTTGCCTGCTCTGCTTCGTAAGGGGCATTAAAGTGTTGCTTACGGGTTGCAATTACTTCGCCGGTTTCATCAACAAGATTAAGTACCCATTTTTTCTTTTTACGTATTTGCCAGGATTGTTGCCTGCGAATCAGCCTGACAACTTCCTTTATTTCTTTTTTGGCTTTTTCCAAAGCTATGGCGGCATCGCTGTCGGCATAACGGGTACTGCCGCTTAAATAAATATGCCGCTGCGCATCAATAAAACGCCATCTTCTTTCAAAAGAGACACCATCAATATCCTTTTCTTCATATATTTCAAAAAACAAACTAAGGTCCTTTCTATTTCGGGGCCGCAGCAGCAAATGTTCTACCACAAAGAGTTTCTCCGTTTTCTTAATATACGCTGCAAACGCAATGATCTCATCGCGGACAGCCAGGGCATTTGTTTTTGTTGAAAAAGCCTGCTTGCGCGTAGCTATAACTTCTCCTTCATCATTCAGCAGGTTGAGCACCCATTTTTTTTCTTTTTTTACCTCGTAAGCGTCTGCGCTTGTAATAAAGTTCATTACATCCGCTATTTCTTTTAAAGCTTTTTCCTGCGCTTTCCTGAAATCCGTATCAGTATAGCGGGTGCTTCCGCTGAGGTAGATATTACCACCGGCATCTACCAGCCGCCAGCGACGCTCATATTTTATACCGTCGTCATCTTTTTCTTCGTACAGTTCAAAATAATTGAGATAGCCTGTATTATTCAGTCCGAGCAAAAGTTCAATTCTTTTTTGAAGACCTGCAATATTGATATTGTTGCATACCAGCGAAGGATCTTTATAATTCAGGCCCCGTCCGCGGTTAGCGCTCATAAAGGGATACTCCTTTATAAAATCTATTTTGCTTTTGATCAGCTCTGTTTCAGCAATGGCCTTACTATCTGCATAGCTATACAACATCAGGGCATAATCGTTGAACGACTCGGCAAACCTTGCCAGCAGATGATCAAGGAAGCGATTGCGCCGGTCAAGAAAAGTAGCATTGGTTTCAGAAAGCTGTTGCAGCGCACCTGCTGTAATACCATTATAAATATCACTGATACCTTCTATTTCTGTGTGCTCAATAAAGCGGCTGAAATAAGAATGAGATACGGCATCATTAACAGCAAAAAGGTCTTTGATATGAGATAATTGCGAGAGATAATTCACCAGTACCTGTTCAAAAAACATCAGGTAAGCCCTTAATTGTTTAGCCTGGGCTTTTCTTTGGAGCGTGGCAGCATCGGGCAGCCCTGCATAACTTACACCGTAAGTCTGGGGTAAACTATACTGCACAGGAAAATAGCTGTTCAGTTCATAATAAGTGCCTTCAGGCACGGGCAGATCGTTTTGAGCAATCGTAAATTTTGGCTGGGCATTCCGGCCTTTTAATACCTGCAGGGTATCGTTCAGTTCAGAAATTACCGGGTGAAAAGGCAGCCCGCCCTGGTATATTACTATTTTAGACGCTTCTATGTATAAACGTGGCTGCTGGTTTGTGCTTACTTTGAGCTGCCAGGGTTCTACAGGTGCTACAATCTTCCCTTCCTTATCATAGCGCAATAAAGTAAAATTCCTGATACTTTTAATAAGGTTCCTTCCCGAAGCATCTTTAATATCCATCAAAAGATTGATGATATCCGATACATAAAGGAATTGTTTAAGGCCCGAACTTTTTAATTCTTCATCTTTGATAAACCCGTTGGTAAGCGCCGGCCCGTCAAAAATAGATTCAACGGGTGTTCCTTCATTCAGCAATTGCTGAAGGGAATAGAATTTAACATCCGGGCTGAAATACTGGTCTATCAGGTAATACACTTCAGCCAATACCGCTTCCCTGTCGGCCGATGCTTCTATTTCCATATCGGCGCACACTGCAATATCCTCTACTTCTACCGCCTGTATGTTGCAAAAGTCCTCGCACAGATTCCGGTGCGCGTGCAGTTTCATTTTAGTAGCTGCAATAACCTTATCTGCCACTTTGATCTTTTCAAGGTAGCGCGGTATCATACCGGCTTTGGAACTATTGCTTATAGTTTCTTTTAATTTCTCTAATGTGATATATTGCCGTTCTGAACTTTTATACCAGACTTTAACTGGAATATCTTCCAGCACCAATACTTCAGTAATGGTTGTATCAGCAGGATCAGGAGCATATACAATGGCAAATGTGGCAAATAATACATGCTTGATCCGGTTGGTCAGCTCATTGAGCGGTATATCGGTATCATCCTGTTTGTTACCCGAAATAAATAATACCGCTATTTCCTGGATGGCAGTACCGGCTTTCCTGATACCTTCATATTTTTCCCCGGCCAGCTGCAGCATTTGCCATGACGGAAGGCGCATTTCAAGCGTTGCAGTTGTAAGCTTTTCACCTGCATAAAAATTGAAGTGTTGCTTTACTTTTCCGCTGTTAAGATTACCCGATGTTTCATCATCCTCAAATTCTACCAGTACATCGTACAATCCCTTTATAATAACCTGTTTTTCCTTGTCAATCGGTTCGTATTGCAATACACTTTTTTCACAATTGGCATAAAGGTAAAGATCACTGCAGGGGCAACTGCGGCAATGAAGCCAGCCATTTTTAACACCGTCAATATCTATCAGCAGCCTTCTGAAATCGCTGATGGTCCAGGGGTTTACAGTAAGTATATTCCTGGCTGTAAAAAAGGCCTGCTCATCGTTGTTCATTATTTCTCCGGGAGGAGCGGCCAGCAGGTTTTGTATATCAAAAGAAGTTCTGTAACCTAAATCGGTTATAGCATAGCAAAGCGCTTCCAATATGGTAATACCCGGATCATGAATATTATAATCCGTCCACAGTTTGCTTCCCAGTTGCTGTATATACTCCAGCCCCTTTTCGCGCAGCAGCTCATAATTGCAGCTGTCCTGCAACACCGGGTCTTTTTGTATGGTAATACCTTCTGGCATTTATAAACAGGTTATTTTATTCTATTCACATAATTTAAACCAGATTAACATCAACACATTTATCATCAGCCGCTGTTTCTTCCTTTGTAATCTTGCTAACAACATGCTTGTCAGCCGGAACTGAAACCAGGATACTTCTTGCTGTCGAAGCCGTTATTTCCTCTCTGTCCTCACTTTCTGTTACAGTTCCTGATGTGGGATCGGGAATGCTTACAAACATCTTGACATCGGTTATATAATCTACATAGTATTGTTCTTCTATAAAATTGATCAGCGCTGATTTGGTAATAGTTCCGCCAAAAGCTATATCTGTATCCGCATTGGTTGTCCACGGCGTTAAAAAACCTGTAACAGCTGCTTTGAGCAGGTTAGAGAAATAAGTAAAATCCTGGTAGCTGTCATACAGCTTCAGCGAAAAGCTCAGCCTTATTTCCTCAAACTGAGGCTGGCTGGTTCTTACGGTAACAAAACAGGAAACACGCTCTTTTATATAATTTTCAATTCTTGTAAGCAGGTCCCGGTTCGTATAAGGCTTTAGCGGATTGGTATCGTTACGGCCGGTAAGAACAGGAATAGTAACCAATAGCACATGCCCCGGGGCAGACTCGTTATACACGATCTGTCCTCCTGATTCATTCATGCTGGTATGGCTTAAGCATTTCACCCTGTATATTTCGGGAAAAGCCTCTAAAACAAGGTGTTCATAATCCCAGATACTAATGGCCCGGTTCTTATGACGCAGCCGTTCGCTCACCCTCATATAAAAATGAGATTCATTCTCCTGTGGCCGTCCGCCAAAAGATGGATACGGCTGGTCTGCTTTTTTAACAGCTGCATCCGGCATTTTTAATTTGGATATAGTACCCGGCGGCAACGGGTTTTCCAGGAAATCGGCTGCATTATTGCCAGGCTGAAAACTTACCAGGGTAGCCTGCGCCTGAACAGACAATATAGCACAAACCGCTTCGGATGCTCCTGCTACAGCAGCCCTGATCCATATAAAACCGGAAGGCAATAAAGTATTATTGACTGATGCTTTTCCCGGTATGGCAAAGGAGATGATACCGGATTGTAACAGGCCTAATGTACCATCGCTTATTTCCTGTGCTTTAAAAGCAATCCAGTTGTTATTACTCAGATAACTCCAATGAATATGATCGGCGGGTTTTGATATGAGCGGATGTGCAGAACCTTCCAGTACCTGGAATAAAATATTTACAGCCTGATTGGCTTCCAGGCTTTCAATGCCTATATAAAACTCACCCTGGTGGGGTACTACAGCGGCATTTACCTCATCATAATGCCTGAACGCGGGAAGCAGGAAAACCTGGCTTCCGATGTTATATTGCTGGTTTAAGTATTGATGCTGCTCAGCTTCACCAAAAGGATAAATGTGGAAGAACTGTATTTCTTTTTGTGCAAAATTCAGCGCATTGGCAGAAGTTATATCTACCGTTTGCCATGCGGTATAATCAGCATATAACGATTTTATTTTCGGAGTATAAGGCTCGTAGGGCTCCACTGTGATGGTATCGCTGACATCCGGGCTTTTTTCAATATAATATTTGGCCAGATCCCTGATGTACTCACTATGCCCAAAACTTCCGTTCAGGGAAAGCCTCAGAAAGCCTTCGGTAGCAGCGGCGTTAAGTGGCTCATAATTACCGGAATAGACTACGCCGCTATTGCTAAGGGCAAAAAGTTCTGCGCTGGCACTAAAAATCTTAACTTTTGGCTGAATCCCGTTAAAAAGATTTACAGAAGCGGGCATATTACTGCTCTGCCAGGCACCATCTTTTAAAAAATGGGTTACAGCTTTTGGTGGAACAGGAACATTACTGGTACTGCTGTTTGTTATATATTTTATTTTTGAGCTGTCGTCCGGAAGTTCTGCCCACTCTATATTTAGTTTCAGCGAAAGATTCTTTTTGCTAAAAACTTCTTTATGCCCGATCACAAAACCGGCATCTTTTTTAGGTTGTGGGCCAAAGGGTAAAAAAGGTTTTGAAGCATCTATAGGACCATAGTCATTGGACAGTAAAAGGTTTTTCAGACCAAGCTGCTGGTAACTTTCCATAACGCCTACTTCTACCCTCACCTCTATTTTAGTGACGGTTATATTTTTAAGCGATTCGTATTGGTAAGCTGTTGAAAGATCCTGTACCAGGTATATTTTCAATAATGGAGTGGCTACATTGTAAGTACCGCCATGTATGGTAGCATTGTGATTTACGATCGGGGGAACATCGCCGGGCAATGTAAAAGAAAGCCGGGCACATGGCGTAGTATTATCAGAAAACCGGGTACTGCTGGTAGCTGTAAATACAATATTTCCTGGCACCCGGAACCATCCTTTTTCCGTGGTGAGAAAACAATCTACCCTTTTATTATGAAGCTGCGTATATGCTGCAGCTGCAATATTTACTATTACTTTCCTTTGCCCTTCGGTAAGATACAGGTAATGTGAGGCAACGGCAAAACCTATTTCAGCCACAGGCATTTTAATACCCTCGAAGCTGCCATTAGCATAAGACTTATTTACAAAAGGATGCCATTCCTTATAGGCTCCGGAAAGCGCCGCTCCTAACCCATCCGCACTGTCGGTAACAGGTGAGGCAAAGATCCTTTTATCGTTCATCTGCCCAGGCAATGACTCCCCGGCAGTAGCCATATACAAACTTTTTAAGGAAGCTATTTTTGCTTTGTTAAAAGTAGTATCCTTATCCAATGTGTAAATAACCTCTTTGCCCTCGCTGTCTTTGCCGGCTTTTAATGCGGCGGCTTCGGTTAAAAGGTGAGCTTCGGTTTGTTTGGCCAGCTCTATAAGCACATGCACCTGGTTGGGCTGTGCCGGGGCAGGTTTTAAACCCAAAACTTTTTTATAGTAAAAATCAAGGTGTCTGCCGGTGATGGTATTGATGTGCTGCCGGGCATGCCTGAACAGCTTTAAGAATGCAAGGAATAAAGCATAATGAGGCTGATGGCTATCCCAGTCCTGAAGTGTTTGCTCAAACTCTGTATGGGCGGCGCTGACAAATCTTGATAAGGTAAAGAGATACTGATCAAAAACACCGGTAAACAGGTTGTGGTGGGCAGCATATCTTACCTGGTGGTATTCATCATCACCGGGCTGGTTAATGAAAATACTGTCGTCCGCTGTTATACTATCCCTGTAGGTTTTCCATGTCGCGGAGCCGTCATCATGAATCCAGGTAGTTTCAAGGTCCATGCTTCCGGTATCGTTAGTCATAAAAGCTGCTGCATTGATAACCGGCATACCTAAAATCTTCAGATGGCTCAATTCCTCGATAGATAAACCGGCAAGATTGGCAGCTTTATAATAGCCCATCAATCTTTTTAATGCAGGGGCGAGCTTACTTTTTATAAGATTGAGCAGAATATTCTTCAATAACATATTGCCGGACAGCTTTTTATATTGTCTATCTAATGCGAGACTTAAGGTAAACAATATACTAAAGAGCTGGTTCAACCTTTTTTTCAGGGCGGGAAGATCAGCATTATTATCGTCATCTCTTAAAAAGTCAAAATCTTCCTTAACCCACTGCTGATAGGAGTCAATATCCTGTATAACGATCGTTCCCAAAACCGCCGAAATATCTGAACCGAAAAATACTTTCCAGTTCCCCGCTATATCATTGTTTTCATCAAAGTAATTCAGGAAACCTGCAAATTCATGAGCAAATACAATCCAGTCAGCCTCGGTTCTTTCATCAACGCTGGCATAACCAGGCGCCAGGGCTTTTACAGATCTTTGAGCCCTTCCGGTTCCTCCGTGCTGTAAAGGATGTTTATGCTCATTACATGCCATTAGCTTTGCAGTGATTTATCTGTGGTTAAAAAATTAAGCTCTGTTCCTTCATGAATATAGTAGGGGAATACGAAATTGAAGCGGGTATTGGTAGCCCTTATAATATATTCAATTTCTATTAAAACCTCTCCTTCCAGTTCACCGGTGGTATTCATAGCTATATCGGTTACCTCAATCCTTGGCTCAAAATAAAGTATGGCTGTTTTGATCTTGTCCTTGATTATCGTTTTTGTAGAAGTGTTAAGCGACTCAAAGACCATCTCATCCATATTACAACCATACTTAGGCTGCATTACCCGCTCACCAACCGCAGTGGTAAGCAATATTTGCAGGCTCTTACGGATATCATCATTTTTTTCGGTAACCTCAACCCCCTGCAATGAGGAGTTAAAAGCCGGGGGAAAGCTCCACCCTTTGCCTAAAAAATCGTCCTGTTCAAAACCCTTAATCATATTTTTATATTTCTCTTGTAATTTTTATTGTTTTTTATCAAGAGGAACCTTTGATGTTCCGAACGCTTTCGGAATTCATACCCCTTTGTGCAATTTTGGCCTGAATCCCGATAATTATCGGGATCATGTCGGTTTAAAAATTTATCAGCCGCCAATGGTTACCGTAGCACAGCCCATAGTAATACTTCCCCCATGCGCGGTGCTGTCTCCCTGCCTTGCTGCCGGCATACCACCTATTAATACGGTGGTTGATCCCATAATAATGCTATCCGGGGGACCAGTGCAAACCAGCATATCGCCCACTCTTGCAGCTGGCATTCCCCCGATCATTACCGTAGCGCAGCCCGGAGGCAATACAGGGCCACCTACATGAGGCACTGTGCCTGTTACCATGGGGCAACTGTGCATATCTCCTACTCTTGCGGCTGATGGCATATTAATATTGTTATTTTTAGTACGTTTTTTTAACCCTCCTTCTAGCAGTTTGTCGAACTGCGGACGAAGGGGGCATTTTACTATCTAATCATGCTTCAACATGCTCAACACGACACTCGTTTTGTCATTTTAAAGAACCCGGTTCACAATTATTTACGCCTTAGGATGACATTTAATACGATATATCAGGTGCGCTGCTATTAATCAATTGATCTGAACCATACTTCCCTTAATAATAGTAGTGGCGCCTGAAGAAAGTTCGGCTCCTGAGCTGCCTTCTACTTTTGTTTGGGCGCTGCCTTTTATATTGATATTGGTCCCTTCCGTTTTAATATCACCGGAAGCTTTTAATATCACATCCTTAATGCTCTCGATAGTGATACCATCTTCATTCATCAATATTTTATTGCCGTTCTGGTCTTCCAGTAAGATCTTTTTATCTTCTTCTGTAAGAATGATCTTGTTTCCCTCCGGCGTTTCTATGTTCAGGCTTTTCTTATCATCATTAAAAAGCCATTTCATTTTACTACGACTCTGATAACCCTTTTCATGATTATCATCGCTGGCTGTTAAAGGAGCCGGCCGTGAGCTGCTGTTTAACATGCCCAATACAATACCATGACGGGGATCGTTATTGACAAAACCCACAATAACCTCGTCCTCTATTTCGGGAAGAAAAAAAGTGCCCCTTTCATTACCGGCATCAAGCGTTGATACCCGGCACCAGGCGCCTTCATCTTCTTTATGGATCACCGGAACGCGCACTAATATGCGATTTTCACCATCAGGATCGTCCTGTAACTGTGTTACAATACCGATTTGCAATCCATTTATAGGCGGTATAACTGCCCCTGCCAATGGCTGCTGTATTTTATAGGTTTCAGCAAACCACTCCGGATTAATACCAAACTGGAAAACCGTTTGCCAGCTGCCTTCCTGTATTTCGTGCCTTACGCCGGTTACGTATAATTTTCCTTCAAACCTGTCTCCTACACCTTTTAGCTCTATCAGCTGTCCCGGGTTTACAGCCGCCGTTCCATCGGTACGTACACTACCCCTTATCCTTGCCAGCTGGTGCTTCAGCATTTTCATATTCACCCATGCCTGCAGCTCGGGCTCCTGCATTTTGGCACTGTTGATCAGCTTAAAGCCATCGCTTCCTGTAACTGAGGCCAGGTCTGATGAAGAAAGGTTGCCCGCCTGCGGTATGCCGGCATCTTCTGCTTCCACTGTATCCAGCAGCTCCTGGCCGGTATAATCCCAGCTGCTACCTTTAACATTTTTAAATTGCAACCGGGCGTCCATTTCAGCGTCCAGGTCTAAAACTGTGGCGCCATATTGTATGGTTAATGCTGGATTTCCGCCAAACTGTGGTTTGTCAATGGTTATCTTATTATCATTGGTTATACATAACAGTCCGGATGCATCACAGCGGGAAAGCATAAAATCCCAATCCGTACAATTATACTGAACCATTTGCTGATGCTGCAGGCTGGTGGCGGTTACCTGCTTATCCATGCCATAATGGTCAATCAGCTCTTCCATAATGTCGCTGTCTTTTACATCTTTAAAGTAGCGGCTGTTACAGGTTACGGTCATTTTTACTGCCTTATCCCGGCATTCAATTACCAGCACCGAGTTTTTCTTTCTTACTTTAATGCTGTGCTTTATTACCATCCCTTTATAGATCGTTTCTTCATCTGAACGATACCCCGCCTTGATCTCTATTTCTTTTCCGGGCTCAAAATCGGGCTGGCTGCTTATATGAAAGGTTTGCTGCGAAGCTTCACCATCCAATAATATAATAGTTGCGGACGGCAGCCGGTTCACCTCTTTATTTACTACTACCGACAGTACATGAAAAGCTTTTGAAACCGCAGTGCCAGCGGAATAAATGGTGAAAGTGGCCACTGTTTTAGGTGCATCTGATGGTATGGTCCTTTCATTCGGCATTATACACTTTCTCCTTTTTGAAGAGGTGGAAAAAATATTTCGCTGCCTGCTTCCAGGTTCCTGAAATTGCTGAGCTTATTGACCCTGGCTACTTCCAAATAGTACCTGGAATGTCCATAAATTTTGTAGCACATAAGCGGTAAATTGTCGCCTTTGTTTACGATCCGGTAATGCGTAAGATCCGGCGAGCGGTCGTTTTGCTGAATGACCCTTAGCTCCTCTTCTGTTGCCTGTTTTAATGTTACCTTACATATAGCCCTGAGCGGTGCTCCATCAGGGTTAAAAAGCTTGTAGGTAATGTTTAAGCCCGAGCAACGGCCTTTGAACAGATCTGTTCCCCATACAAATTTGAAGAACCTGGGTTCATGTGAATTACCGTCATACTCCATTAGCAGCTTTTTGAACCCTTCTATGTCCTTTGCAATATCTTCTTTCCACTTCCCATCAATAATACCTGTATTATCAAACAAAAATTCAAAAGCCATTTCCTCAGGGTACTTCACTTTAAATTGCTGGTGACCGCCTGTGGTTCCCTGCCCCTGGGCATTTTCAAATTCATACTTGATGTCGACCGTATAAGTTTCGGGATTGATCAATGCAGTATATGGATTATCCACACCGGCAATGCTAGCCAGGTGACTATCTGCCATATCCACATGCGTGTAGGCATATATCTTCATCTTTACCAGCTCTCCGCGGGCTGCCGATGTATCGGGGATAGATGCCATTAGCGCTCTTTTTTGTTATTGATGAGTTCCATTACCTGCTCTACACATTGACTGATAAGCGTTTCTTTTTCATCACCGTTATTATTATTATCAGACGGCTGTTGTCCGGATGATGAGCCCTGTGGCTGGTTGACAGTTACTTTTATATGAAGCTCTCTAATTTCCAGCGGCATATCAATCAGTTAAGCAAGGGTGAAATAACTATAGCTCAGATCCAGCGTCTCTACCACAATGGAGTTTTCCTGTGCATTGAGGTCGCTGACGCTCCATTTTTTAGGCCAGGCATTATAGATGTTCCAAGCACGTAACGGCTCATGTTTTTCATTGAGTAATGTTACAATAATATGAGCCGGAGAAAATTTACGGTTCTGAAAAGCATCCTGGCACCATTTGATCACTTCCGAATCTTTCAGCATCCCTCTTTTTAAGGACAGATCGGGGTATTTGGTCCTTACCGGCAATTTGTGTTCAAACCTGTTTTCGCCTCCTTCTTTAAAAGTTTCAGTATCATATTCCACACTTAACCCGGAAACAGATTGAAAGCGGGTATCATTGTTATTGCCGATCTGTACAAATTCTACCTTAAAATGAAAACCAACGGGAGGGTAATAGCCCCCTGTTCCTGTTTCAGCCATAGCTATCTATTTGATTATTACTAACACTTACTTAACCAGGCTCAGCCCTTCATGCGCCAGCTCCAGGGTTTCAATGGCTACTTCGTTGCCATCGGCCTTCAGATCGCTGGCCTGTATTTTAACAGGAAAAGCATTTTTGGCTTTCCAGCTCATTACCGGCTCATGTGTTTCGTTAAGCAGACTGATAACAATATCCCTGCGCTCCACCGTATTCATGCTGATACTGTTCATCCAGTCGTAGAACTCATTATCATTAGCTATATTTCCCCGTTTCAGGGTGATATTGCTGAATTTCTGAAGTCCCGGCATCTTGATCTTATGAAATTCAGGGCTGCTGCCTTCGCGGTATTCAATAGCCTCGCTTTGTATATCAAGGCCTGTAACTTCAGTAAAACCAACGCGGCTGCCGCCCCATTGCACCTGAAAATGAAATTTTGGTATTGGATATGTTGCCATTGTATTTGTTTTTTACTTTAATGTATAAAAGGGTGAACAGGCTTAGCTTTCGGCCAGCTTATGAGAGAAGCGCAGGATAATAAATTCGGCCGGACGAACTACAGCCATGCCTATTTCTACTATCATACGGCCTTCCAGGATATCGAGCGCCGTCATGGTTTTACCTAATCCTACGGCAACATAAAAAGCATGTTCCGGCTTGGCGCCCTGAAGCGCCCCCTGCCTCCATAAGGTGATCAGGAAGTTTTCGATCATGCCCTGCACTTTTACCCAGGTATTGGCATCGTTAGGCTCAAACACAAAGGGCTCGGTAGATTTTTTGCAGCTTTCTTCTACCATATTGAAAAAGCGGCGAACGCTTATATAGCGCCATTCATTGTCGTTGCCTGCCAATGTTCTTGCACCAAAAACCAGTGTGCCTTTTCCTGTAAAGGCACGAATAGCGTTGACAGATTTACCGGCTACCGCGTCTACATTTAAATTGTCCAGCTGAGATGCCGTAAAAATGGTAGCAGGACTTATTACATTATTAAGGCTCACATTTGCCGGGGCTTTCCATACCCCCCGCGTGCGGTCTACCGCAGCATAAACACCCGCTACCGCGCCACTTGGAGGCATTACCGTCATAGTATTGCCTGCACCGCTGATTATATTCTTATACACAGGGAAAGAAAGCGCCAGGGAGTCATCGAGGGTTTTGGCATTAGCAACGGCAGCATTTACAATTAAATTGATATAGGCGGTATTGATCTCATCAAACAGGGGCTGCAATAAATTTACTGCTGCTATGCGCCTGTCATCATCATTCGCTTCGTTAATATCGGTTGAAAGAACGGCCGCTGAAGCCTGGGGCCATGAAGCAGCAGTGATCATAGTTCCAAAAGGAGTTGCTGCATATGTGGCAATATCATCGTCTGCTTCAAGATTCAGGGCCACCACTTCTGCAAAAACAGGATCAAAATTGGAAGTAACGGCCGCCGTAACATCTGCCTTAAGTTTTACATTGGACAACCCATTGGGCGCAGCTGCATTTATATAATCATCCACCTGTGCCCCAATACCTAAAACAAAATCAAACAGGGCCTGCAAATTTGCATCCGTATTACCACTATCGGCATTGAAAGCGGCCAGCAAAGAGCTGAATTTATCGGCTAATACACCATTAGGAGGATTCAGCAGGTTAGTTTTATCTGTAATCAGTTTCAGGTCATCATAAGCCTGGCTCAACCCGGTAATACTGCTTTTTATATCAGCATCAGTTGTTAAACCATCCAGGCTAACTGCTATACCCGCCCTTTTGATCTTATCCTTTACATCGGTAAAACGTATGCTTTTGGGAAGGGCCACTTTTAACCAGGGAGTATATACAGCACCATAACGCAGGTTATTGATGCCGATATTATTACGGAAATTGGTGCCGAGCGGATCATTTTGCTTTACATCAAACAGGCCTACCCTGTCCTGTAAATTGGCACATTGTAGCAGCGCGGCCTGCTGTACGGCTCCAAAATTGGCATCGTTTAATCCAACAGCATCCGGAAACAGAAGGATGGTAGGTTCATCTTCTTTTTCCAGCTCTGCCATTCCTGAAGTAAAATCGTCGGGGCTGATAGTTGTTTCAGGTACGCTCTTTCCTATCGAAACGATATAACAATCGCCGCCGCCATTAGCGTAAAACATACGCAAAGCATCATACATAAAGAACTTATTGCCCACTTTTGCGGAAACAAAATTGTTATTGCTATCCACGTTTACTTCGGTAATATCGGGTGCCGGCCCCGCGCCGAAGTAGAGCTCAAATTCTACAAGAGAGGTAATGCGTTTAGGTTTTTTATGCCATTCCTCAACGCCATCTGTTGATTTTTGCGTGTAGCCTATGAATGCAGGCAGAGCGGTTTCTACCTGGGCTACGGATGGTGGCAGTTTCGGAATTTCCTCAACATATACACCGGGTGTTTTGAACGTAGTTGCCATATTTACAGGTTTATAAGTTTAATAATTCAGATACATATTGCAATAATAACTGCCATTTTCACGGCTGAGCGTACCGGGTTTTGTAAAATCGGGCTGTGGTGCTACCGGGGTGATACCATTAAGCGGGGCCGATAACAGTAACTCAAAAATGCTGGTCTCATCTTTTTGCTTAACTAATAACGGTTGTTCAGAAATGAAATAATCTTTCGGGCCGGAAGCGGGATAGGGCTTAAAAGGTAACACCACCGGATCGTGCGCATCTTTTACCCGTATATTATCTATTTTTTTGAGGGATGATATATATTTCCAGTAAGCCATCCTGTTTGCAAAATGCAATGTGTAATTAACCTCCCGCAGCAAACCGGGTTCGGCTCTCTGTTTCCAGAACTCCACATCGGGCGGCGGATGTCCCAAACTTGCAGCAATACACTGATACACTTTATTACCTGCTTCCACAAGCTGTCCTGGCGCGTAAGTAACAGCATTGTCGTATACCGGTGCCGGTTTATAAAATGAAAACGGACTGGAAGTGCCTAAGTGGGGAAACAATTCAAGTATTCCTATATAGCTGCTGCTGATAAAGGCTTCATCTATCCATACAAAAAAAGCCTCTTCGTTTACTTTAACAAGATATTTTCCCGGTGGTATTCCCCTGAAGTCAATCTGTACCTGGTCAACATCGCTTTCAAATTTCAGACGTTGCGTTTTCAATACCTTATTATATATACCAGAGCTTTGATCAACGCCCCATACAGAAATCCTGAAATCGCCTACCGGTACCGGAGCTTTATAGTTCAGTATCTGCCCGCTCCTCCCTGTCATATCTGCAACGGACACAAATTGATTTTTTCCCCTTGCAATCCAGAAACTGGTTGTAGTATCATTTCCTGTGGTGGAAGTGATGCACTCAAAAACATCGCCGGAAGCATTGCTGACAAAATCACCGGGGTGATAAGCAGTAGCAGGATCATAAGCGCTTATCGTTCGGGAAAGATTTAAGTTCAGATCAGCATTGTTCTGATGCAGGTTGGTAAAATAGAAACGCCGGGACTGAAGCGCTTCCAGGTTAATGCTGGTATAATTGAGAAATGCGGGGTTTCTCAAATCCATATAAAATATCAGTGATCCGGAAAGGTTTACAGGTGTAACAGGTAATCCGGCTGCATCCGTTTCTGTAAATATTATCAGCTGATGACCGAACATTTTATATTGCAGGCGTGCATTTTTCAAAATAGCCCGGGTAGGCTCCGATGGAATGATGTTAAGATCGGGACAGAAACCATCCTGAAAGTATTCATTTAAAATCTGAACGCTGCATAATATCTTATAGCGGCTGGTCATGAGGATATAACTGTTTTAACCCGGTCGTTAATTTGAATTTCTTTGATAAGCGCTCCTTCTGAAAGTGTAGCCTCTTCATCTATTACAACCTGCCTTACTTTATACATAACAGATGGCAGGTATTTTCCGCCCAATACACCCCATAAGTGATTTAATTGCTCAAAGGAAATGGAGTGCATATTCAGCATCAGCTTTTCTATTCTTGGGTCGAGTTCAGGACTTGTAGCAGCATCAAAAACGGAACGGTGCTGAAAGAACTGGATAATAAGCGATAACCTGCGCAAACCATCTTCATAATTGGCCTGTGTGGTATTTACGGCAAATAAAACATACAGGTTGAGATGTATTTTAGGGTTCCTGTACACAATACCATTATTGTTGCGTGTAAACTTTTCCTGCTGCCTGTATGTATTATCTTCTTCAACATTTATCAGCGATACAACGGTTTTCCCGGCTAACAAACTCCCGTCATCCCCTCCGTCAAAAGCTTTGGCAATATTTCCACATATTACTTTTTCCAGAGAGGGATTACCCAGCTTCTGATTAAAATAATTATTCAGCTCTTTTTTCAAAAAAGAAATTGCTTCCTGGATCATGACTCAATAAAGTCCACCCGCATTATTACTGAACTACAGCAAACGCTATAACCTTTTCTTCGCTGATAATATAATCTGAAGCTGGTGTCGGGACATAATGGCTGGGCTTTTTTGATGGTTAAAATATTACAAACTATATTCTTATAACTGGTGTTTGTTATCTGAATCGAATTTAGAATATATTAATGCCGCCACCAAAAATACTTGGCCTGTTTGCCATCACTAAATCGAGTGATGGTATGCTGTACCTGCATGCAGATCCTGCTTTTTTATAACCATATAATGAGAAACTCCTGATGACGACCGATCAGGTAAATATTGGAATAGTTATTGCCTTTGATCAGACAGGTAGCCTTTTTATAAACTTTTAAATTCTTTGATTATGCTCAGGTGGTCTATTATTTTTTTGATTGTAGCTATAATTGCTGCCGTATTTGGCTTTGGGGGTATTGCTTCTGCAGCAGCCGGCATTGCAAAAGTGTTGTTTTTTATATTTCTTGTATTGTTTATCATTTCACTGATATTTGGCCGGCGTGCCTGAACAGGCAGATGAATCAAGAATATTTTTTATTTATAAAGGGGAATGAAAGCCCCGTTTATTTCCCTTTTTTTAAAGAAGATTGGCGTACTACCAATTCCGAGTTAATAATAACGGTATTGATCTGGTCAAGCTTGCTAATACCTTTAATATGATTAATGAGGGTTCTTGCAGCAACCTCCCCCATTTTATTGCCAGGGTAGTTAATGGTAGTGAGGGAGGGTTCTATTAAATGGGCAATAGCATCATTATTGAATCCCACCACTGCTAGATCCCCTGGAACGGCTACATTTTGCTCTTTCAATGTTTTTATAAATGCAGCAGCTACAAAATCGTTGGTGATAAAGGCCCCGTCAGGCACCTGTTTTTGTTTCAAAAGTTGATGTGCCGCATCAATGCCGGCTTTTTCGCTCAGGTTATCTACAATTACTATGTTTTCATCTAAGGCTATGCCGCTATCCGCCAGGGCATCTTTGTATCCCCTGTAACGCTCGGCATACACATTCCTGGTCAGGTTAGAGGTAATATGCGCGATACGTTTACATCCCTGTTCAATCAGGTGTTGGGTGGCCTCGTACCCGCATTTATAATTATCAATTATTACAACCGTGCTGTCATTGCTTTTTTCTACGCGGTCAAAAAATACAACAGGCACTCCTTTTTCCCTGAACTGTAAGAAATGATCATATTTTTTGGTATCGAAAGAAAGGGAAGCGATTAAACCATCCACCCGTTTATTAAAAAGGTTCCGGGCATTGGCCACTTCTTTCTCATAGCTTTCCGAAGAGTGGGCTATAATCAGGTCGTAACCCGCTTCTGTAGTAACTTTTTCTACTCCCAATAAAACAGAATTGGCAAAATTACTGTTTAGCTCATGGATCATGAACCCGATCGTATTGGTTTTCTGGGTGCGGAGGCTCCGGGCAAAGTGATTGGTTCGGTAACCCATTTTTTCGGCCAGCTCAAAAATTTTCTTCCTGGTTTTCTTACTTACAACCGGGTCATCTTTCAGAGCACGGCTAACAGTAGCCACGGATATATTCAGCTCATTGGCCAGATCATATATCGTTATTTCTTTTCCCCTTGGCATAGACCATTTAATAATTAGACCGGGTAAAAATAGGAAAAAGCGTTGCTACTACCTGAAGCCGCTGTTAAATTATTTAAATTTCGGGGACAACACAAAAGCTACAGGAATTATCACATGAGCTGTCTTTCCAGCATTATCTTCCAGTTATCATACAACTCATCGTAAAGGGCGGTTTGTACCGGCTGTATGATGCTCAATACTTCCCGTTTCTGAAAAGCTTCTGAAGGCTGCGTAAAATAGCCCGATCCTATACCGGCTCCCAATGCAGCGCCTACACTTCCATCGCAATTATACAATTCTACAGGAACATGGGTAGCATTGACAAAAGCTTCAGTAAAAACATTACTCAAAAACATATTAGCTTTACCGGCACGTATTACTGATGGCTGCATGCCGCTACTGCGCATAATATCTAACCCATATCTGAAGGCAAATGCTATTCCTTCCTGTGCCGCCCGTAATATATGGGCATTACTATGCTTGTTCAGGTCAATATTGTGAAGATGCGCGCCAACAATCTTATTGTTCAGCATACGCTCTGCACCGTTACCAAAAGGCAATATATTCAATCCATCGCTGCCCGGCTTTATGGCTGATGCCAACTCGTTCATTTCGGGGTATGATATATCTCCACTCAAATTTTTAACCCACCGGTTGAGAATACCGGTACCGTTGATGCACAGCAGCACCCCCACACGGGTTAGCTGATTGCTGTAATTAACATGCGCAAAGCTATTAACACGGCTTTGCGGATCGTAGGTAAGCGCATCGCTCACTCCATAAATCACGCCCGATGTACCGGCTGTTGCTGCTACATCGCCCGGCTCCAGCACATTTAAAGAAAGCGCATTGTTAGGCTGATCCCCTGCTTTATAGGAAACCGAGATACCTTCTCTGAGGAACAGCTCATCTGCTACAGCCCGGGACAGCCTGCCATGATCTTCGAAAACTGCTTTTATTTCAGGGATAATATGGTTGTCAAATCCAAAGTATTGCATTACGGCTCCTGAAAGAGTATTTTTTGAGAAATCCCAGAAGATACCTTCCGATAAAGCCGAGGGTGTGGTAGTAATATTGCCGGTGAATCGTTGGGCTATAAAATCTCCCGGCAGCATAACTTTATCAATCTTTTCAAAAATATCCTGCTCATTTTCTTTGACCCAGGCCAATTTTGATGCAGTAAAATTTCCCGGAGAGTTTAAAAGGTGCTGAAGGCATTGCTCTGTACCTATTGCTTCAAAAGCCCCGTCGCCATAAGGTACAGCGCGACTGTCGCACCAAATAATACTGTTGCGGAGGACATTGCCCTCTTTGTCTAGCAGTACCAAACCATGCATCTGGTAAGAGATACCAATAGCGCCGATATCATTCTTATTATATTTACCTGTTTGATGCGCCTTTTTTATAGCTTCTTTTACATCGTTCCACCAGCGCTCCGGTGATTGCTCGGCCCAGCCGGGCTGTAAAGAAATAATCTCTCTTTCAGTTTCAGGATACTGGGCCGAAGCTATGGTTTGCTGTGTGGCCCCGTCAACTACCGAAACCTTTACAGAAGAAGTTCCGACATCTATGCCTAATAATAGCATGTTAATGAGTGATGAATTGTGAGTGATGAGTATATCGGTAACCATGGTCCATGGACTATGGTCTATCGACTATCAACTAAATAAACCGGTTAATAATATTTTCTAAATATTCCTGCCGGCCGCTTCTGCTGGATGGTTCGCCGGCTTCAATGGCATAGGCTCTCAGGTCTTCCAAAGACAGCTTCCCTTCCTCAAACTCCCGGCCTTTTCCACTATCGAAGGAAGCATAGCGATCTTTACGAAGTTGTTTGTAATCTGATTTATTTAATATGGCATCAGCAGTAATCAGCGCCCTGGCAAAAGTGTCCATGCCGCCAATATGTGCATAGAACAGGTCTTTGGGATCGGTAGAAGCCCGGCGGATCTTTGCATCGAAGTTAATACCCCCACCCTGTAAACCACCTGCTTCCAGCAAGATCAGCATGGCTTCAGTAAGTTCGTTGAGGTTGTTGGGGAACTGGTCGGTGTCCCAGCCATTCTGGTAATCACCACGATTGGCATCTAAGGAGCCTAATACACCTGCATCGGCTGATACCTGCAGCTCGTGCTGGAAAGTATGACCTGCAAGCGTGGCATGGTTGACTTCGATGTTTATTTTGAAATCTCCCAGCAGGTCCCACTGGCGTAAAAAGCCGATCACTGTTTCACAATCATAGTCGTACTGGTGCTTGGTAGGCTCCATGGGTTTAGGCTCTATAAGGAAAGTTCCTTTAAACCCATTTTTCCTTGCATAATCTTTG
>JASGDI010000212.1:0-10177 GCA_049841335.1 Niabella sp.
CAAGATCTTTGACTATTTGCTTCTTTAACGCTTCTGAAAATATCCTTTGTTCCCGAATCTCTAATTTTTGACGATTTTGACCCATTATAAGTGACTTTTTTTTGTCAACCTATTTTAGGCATGCACAGCCTTTAGCTTCTGGCTTTCATCTCGTATATCGTACACCGTACATTATACTGGATATTGGATACCGGATGTAGGCTTCAGGTTTGAAGTTTTAAAGTTAAAGTTCCATGAACTATGTATAGAATTTCCATATCACCTGTTTTGATAACCCTTTTTTTGCCTTCTTGTTAACCTTTAAACCACTTTCACTTACTATTAAACTACATCCAACCATCATAGTTCATGGCCAACCCCTGTCATCCGTCATCTATCACCTGTCAACTTTTCAACATTTCAACTTTTCAACATTTCAACTATTTAACTCCCAAACAACTGCCATCCTGTCATAAAGCTATTAAAAATCGCCTATCTTTGCACGCTTGAAACTATAAAAAGAAATTAATGCTTGATTTAGTAGCCAATAAAACGCATGATGAAGCACGCCAGGGGGAAAGCTATGCTCCTTTCACTTTAGATCCTAATGAGTATAAAAAGAAGTTTTACATAGAAAGCTATGGTTGCCAGATGAACTTTGCAGACAGCGAAGTAGTAGCAGCCATATTAAATAAGGAAGGCTTCGGCGCCACCCGTAATGTGGAGGAAGCTGACCTGATCTTCATTAATACCTGCTCTATCCGTGAGAAAGCAGAGCAAACCGTTCGCAAGCGCCTTACAGAATTTAAGAAACTGAAAACCCAAAACCCCGGAACCCTGGTAGGTGTGCTGGGCTGCATGGCTGAGCGTTTGAAAGCCAAATTTTTAGAAGAAGAAAAGCTGGTAGATATTGTAGTAGGCCCCGATGCTTACCGCAGCCTGCCAGGGCTTGTAGATGATGCCGCTGATGGTAACAAAAGTATCAATGTATTATTAAGCCGCGAAGAAACTTATGCCGATATAGCTCCTGTTCGCCTTAATTCCAATGGTGTTTCGGCTTTTGTAAGCATTATGCGTGGCTGCAATAATATGTGTTCTTTCTGTGTGGTGCCTTTTACCCGTGGCCGTGAGCGCAGCCGTGATGCAGCAAGCATCATTAACGAGTGTAAAGATCTCTTTGAAAACGGGTATCGTGAAGTAACCCTGTTAGGGCAAAACGTAGATTCATACTATTACATACCAACCTCCTCAGGTTCCTCCGAAGAGGAGGTCGTTACTTTTGCCAAACTCCTGGAAATGGTAGCGCAAATATCTCCATTGCTTCGTGTGCGGTTTTCAACCTCGCACCCTAAGGATATTACAAGCGAGGTACTGCATACCATGGCCGCTTATGAAAATATCTGCAAATGCATCCACCTGCCGGTACAAAGTGGGGCTACCCGTGTATTGCAGTTGATGAACCGCACTTACACCCGCGAATGGTATATGAGCAAAGTGGATGAGATCCGGCAAATCATGCCCGACTGCAGCATCACTTCTGATATTATTGCCGGTTTTTGTACAGAAACAGAGGAAGAGCACCAGGAAACCCTTTCTATTATGGATTATAGCCAGTACGATCTGAGCTATATGTTCTTCTACAGCGAAAGGCCGGGAACGCTGGCACAGCGCCGTTATAAGGATGATATTCCGCTGGACGTTAAAAAAAGAAGACTGCAGGAGATCATTGAAAAACAAAACGAGCTTTCTTTGATCAGTTATAAAAGAGATATTGGAAAAACCTTTAAGGTTCTAATTGACGGCGACAGCAAACGCAGCGCTGATGACTGGGTAGGCCGTAATTCGCAAAATAAAGTGGTAGTATTCCCTAAAAATACTACTGCATATAAAAAAGGTGACTATGTGCATGTGTTAATTAAAGATTGTACACAGGCTACATTGTTTGGGGAGATAGTTTAACAATTTCACGCGACGAACGCAAAGCAGAAAAGACGCAACGATATATCTAATAATTTAATGGGACTGACAGAAAACGATATTGCAACAAAAGCATTGACTGACTTAAAGCGGACATTATTGATCAGTTTTAATGTTGTTTTATTGAAAAATGGAATTAAAAGAATAGTAAACAAATTATAATCGCTGTGCCGCCGCAACTCTGCGTCCGCCGCGTGAAACAAATATTCATGGATCTACAAAGTATAAAAAACCGTTTTGGCATCATAGGGAATTCCCCTGAGCTGAACTATGCCCTGCAGGTGGCGGCACAGGTGGCTAATACTGACCTTACTGTTCTTATTATAGGCGACAGTGGTGTGGGTAAAGAGGCTTTCTCTTCCATTATTCATTCCCTATCATCGCGTAAGCATAATCCTTTTATTGCAGTAAACTGCGGTGCTATACCGGAAGGCACTATTGATTCGGAATTATTCGGGCATGAAAAGGGTTCTTTTACCGGCGCAGTGGATGCCCGAAAAGGATATTTTGAAACAGTAAACGGCGGTACCATCTTTCTGGATGAAATAGGGGAAATGCCATTAGGCACACAAGCCCGCCTGTTACGGGTACTGGAAGCCGGCGAATATATTCGTGTAGGTTCAAGCAAAGTGCAGAAAACAGATGTGCGTGTCATTGCCGCTACCAATAAAGACCTGCTGCAACTGGTACAGCAAAACAAATTTAGGGAAGACCTGTATTACCGTTTGAGCACGGTACCCATCCGGGTTCCGTCACTGGCACAGCGCAAAGAAGACATTGTTTTACTATTCAGAAAATTTGCAGCAGATTTTGCGGACAAATACAAAACCCCTTCTGTCCAGTTAGAAGAAGATGCCAAGACCTTGCTCCTCACCTATCCCTGGCCGGGAAATGTGCGCGAGCTGAAAAACATTGCAGAGCAGATATCGGTATTATCACCCGAAAAAACAATCAGCTCGAAAGAATTAAGCAGGTATTTACAGCCCTACTCCAACAACAGGCTACCGGCAGTGGTTAATCATCAAAGCCAACAGGAGTTTCAAAACGAAAGAGAGATATTATACAAGCTCTTTTTCGACATGAAGAAAGATGTTAATGAACTGAAAAAAATGTTCCTCGAAGTTTTGCAGAATCCCGCAGTTGCAGAGCAAAATCCTACCTTCATTAATAATTTAAAAGACCTTAAGTCCGGGCACGACAGCTTCCAGGCTTTGGCTCAGCCCATGCATATAGACCTGCCGGCACCGGTGTCTGTGCAGCCTCAGCAGGGAGTGCCTATTACTATTGGCATGGACAATAATATTCACGAGCATGAGGAAGTAGAAGAAAGCCTCAATATCATGGATAAGGAAAAAGAGCTTATTATAAAAGCATTAAAAAAACATAAAAGTAAAAGAAAAGATGCTGCGCTTGATCTGGGTATAAGTGAACGTACACTTTATAGAAAATTAAAAGAATATGATATTGAAGAGTTATAAAAAGTTGCTCGTTTTTTCCTTTATTGCAGCACTGTTCTTTATTGCTTTTTCACAAAGCAGCTGTAAAATCAGGTATGGATTTCAGGATGCTAAATCCATTCCTGACTCAGTGAAAATTGTAAAGATCAACCAGTTTACAAATACTGCCTCTTATGTTAATCCACGGCTGGCGCCGGAGCTTACAGACAAACTGATACAGAAGGTGATGCGGCAAACCAAGTTACAGATGACGCGCGGCGATGATGCCGACTGGGTAATAGATTGTAAGATTACCAGTTATTCCCTCTCTACTTCAGGTATTTCCAATCAGCAGGTTAACAGTAACCGCCTTAATGTAGGTGTAAATATTGTAGTAAGAGATAAAGAACAAAAAACGATAGGTAAGTACGATGTAAGCACCCCTTTTGATTACTCGGGTACATTAAGCCTTCAACAGGCAGAACAGGGCTTACAGGAACAAATGCTCCGGGATATACCGGACGCTATTTTTAACCGTATATTTTCAAACTGGTAAGGAACAAGGGTATGAACCGCTTTAGCAATACACTATCAGATACTGTACTGGCCAGGCCATTGGATAGCTACAGCCCTGAAGAGCTGCAAAATCTTGCACAAAAGCATCCGTATGCTTCAGCTATACAACTGCTTTACGCACAAAAACTAAGGCAAACCGGTAATGAGGCTTATGCCACACAGGCTCAAAAAACTTTTCTTTATTATAATAACCCGCTTTTCATCAGTCATCTTATTGAAACAGACAGCCGTCCTGCCGGTACAAAAATAATGCACGCAGAAGCCGAAACCGTACCTGCTGAAGAGCAACATTTAATTCCTGATGCTATCGAAGAAATTGCAGAGATAAAAGATATACCTGCCGATCCTCCCATGGCCGCAGAAAATATTGCGGGAGAAGAAACTTCAGCCAATGAAGCGCCACTACCCCCGTTGCCGGTTTTCAAAATAGAAGCTGTTGATCCCAGCAAGGCAGAGCTTCCCTTCACCCCTTATTATACCGTGGATTATTTTGCAGCACAGGGCATTAAATGGAACGATCAGAACGTAAATGACCGCTTTGGCGTACAACTTAAGAGCTTTACTTCCTGGCTGAAACAGATGAAACGCCTGCCCGGAGCTACCACAAAAACCAACATCACCTTAAACGAAGAAAAAAATATTGAACAAATGGCCGAACGCTCTATAACCGGTGAAAACGCTGATACTGAAGCAATGGCTGAAGTTTGGGCCAAACAGGGCGATATTCAAAAAGCCATTGCCCTTTATAAAAAATTAAGTTTGCAAATTCCCGCTAAAAGCGCTTATTTTGCAGCCAAAATTGACCATTTAAAAAAGTGAACATGACGATTTTATTTGTTATACTTATCATATTAGTATCAGTTATCTTAGGTTTTATTATATTGATCCAGAACCCTAAAGGTGGTGGCCTGGCAGGTAACTTTGCCGGTGTAAGCAGCCAGTTTATGGGTGTAAAACAAACAAATGACATTTTAGAAAGAGGTACCTGGATCTTTGCAACACTTATTGGTGTGCTAAGTCTTTTATCTACCTTCTTTATTTCAGGCTCTGGTGCAGCGGGCGACAAAGGCAGATTGCAGGATATAGGCACAGCTCCTATACAGCAACCGGCGGCAAAACCAGCAGTTCCGGCCAATACTACTACCTTACCGGCAACAGCACCTGCAGCTGATTCAGGAAAATAATCATCAGTATAATAGTTTTTCTTAAAGCATACATTTCCCTCCCTTTCAATAAATGAGGCAATTAATTGCCGTAATTGCCTCAAAGTATTACTATATTTGAGTCAATTATTTTGTATAATTGACTCATGGGTTATAACTGGCAGTTTCCAGACTGGGCGAATTTTACTTATGATGATTCTGTAACAGATTCATTAGTGATAGACTTTGCCCTGGAAACAGGCGAGATAAAAGGTCTTGTAGATTCCCTCTCCCCAGATATACAGCAGGATACTATCCTGCAATTTATGATTGCTGAAGCGATTAAAACTTCCGAAATCGAAGGTGCATTTTTCAGCAGGACGGATATTATGTCTTCCCTTAAAAAGCAATTGGGAATAACAGATAGCATAGGCCATATCAGGGATAAAAAGTCCCAGGGAATAGCTTCCCTCATGATAGAGGTAAGAGAATCCTTCCAGAAAAGGCTGACTGAACCGCTTTTGAAAAACTGGCATCGCATCCTGATGAAAAGCAGCGCTCATATTAATGCCGGCTATTACAGAACAAAAGAACCAATGCAGGTAGTCTCTGGTGCTCTCGGAAAAGAAACAGTCCATTTTGAAGCACCGCCCGCTAACCGGGTTCCTGACGAGATGAGAAAATTCATCGCATGGTATAATGGTTTCGAAGTTTCTTCAACTGACATTAAGAACATCCTTATCAAAACCTCCATATCCCATCTGTATTTTGAAAGTGTACACCCTTTTGAAGATGGTAATGGACGAATAGGCAGGGCCATTGCAGAAAAATGCCTCTCACAATCTTTGGGAAGGCCTGTTTTAATGAGCCTTTCCAGTACTATTGAAAAAAACAGGAAGCAATACTATAATGCCCTTAAATCAGCACAGAAAACACTGGAAATTACAGGCTGGATATTATACTTTTCTACCGTCATTTTGAAATCACAGCGGGATGCGAAACAAACCATATTGTTCACTCTCAATAAAGCCAGATTCCTTGATAAACATAAATTCCAAATGAATGAAAGGCAAACTAAAGCCATTTTGAAAATGTTTGATTCAGGGATTTCAGGTTTTGAAGGCGGAATGACTTCTAAAAAATATGTGTCTATTACCAAATCCTCCAGGGCTACGGCTACAAGAGATTTACAGGATTTAACAGGTAAAGGTATTTTGATTCAGAAAGGCGAAGGCAGAAGCGTGAGATATGAATTGTATTTTTAATAAAACATGCCCCTGTTACAAAAACATCAATATCATTTATAAATGAATAAGCTTTTAAAAATAGCACTGGTTATAATACTGATTGTAATAGTTTTTTTTACGTTTAAGATAATCGGACCTGCAACAAAAGAAGCAGAAGACGGCTTTCTTTATGTGAAAACCGGCACTACCATGCCAGAGCTTAAGCAGCAACTGGTAAGCGAGAATATTTTAGGCAGCCTTACATGGTTTAATATTACCGAAAAATTTTTAAGCTTCGATAAAGTAAAGCCCGGCAAATACAAAATTGACGGAGGCATGAGCGTTTTAACACTTTTACGCATGCTACGAAACGGAAGCCAGACTCCGGTTCATTTCGTGGTTACCAAAATACGCACCAAAGAGCAGCTGGCAGCCAGGATGGCCAAAGCCTTCGAATTTGATTCAACCACGGCCATCAGCTATTTAAACAACAGTGATTCTTTAAATCCATACGGTTTTGATAGCAATACAGTAATGGCTGCTGTGCTTCCCTTAACATATGAAAATAAATGGAACACAACACCTGATATTGTTTTTGAAAAATTTTACACTGCTTATAAAGTTTTCTGGACAGATGAGAGGAAACAAAAAGCGCAGCAAAAAGGCCTTACGCCTGTACAAACTATAACGCTGGCCTCCATTGTGGACGAAGAAACCAATGCTGCAAAAGAAAGAGGGACTATTGCCAGCGTTTATTTAAACCGCATTAAAAAAGGTATGCCCCTGCAGGCCGACCCTACCGTAAAATTTGCTTTAAAAGATTTTAGCATAAAACGGGTTTTACTCAAACATCTTTCTACTTCATCGCCCTATAATACATACAGGAACAAAGGACTGCCGCCTGGACCTATATGTACACCGCAGCAGGCTACTATTGATGCTGTACTCGATGCGCCGGAAACTGAATATATTTACTTTGTGGCAAGCCCTGCATTTGACGGCACCCATGTTTTTTCTACCAATTACCAGGATCACCTGAAACTGGCTAAAAAATACCAGGAAGCATTAAATAATAGGTTCGGAAAAATTGAACCTGCGAAACAATGAGTGTAGGTAAAAAAATAAAAAATAAAGTTGAAGCTACAGGGCTGTGGCAAAAAATGGTAGCGCAAAGCCACTCAGAAAAGCTCCCGGGCTTCCGTAATGTTTCCCTGTTTAATGCTATAAAAAAATTCAGGGAGCATGTAATCTGGGACGACCTGATAGAGCGTGCATCTGCTATTTCCTACAACTCTGCAATGGCCCTGCCCCCGCTACTGCTTTTTCTATGCACCCTTATCCCCATTATAGCTAATTTCAATTTTATCATTGAGCTTAACCTGATGGGGCAGCTTAAGGCGCTGATCATCGACATTATTCCTGCAAAATCCAACCATGAACCCATATTGGCTTTTATTGATACCATTGTTGAAAAACCGAGGAATGCGCTGTTATTTTTCAGTATCCTGCTTTCCATATTTTTCTCGTCCAACGCTATGATGGGTGTAATGCGTTCTTTTGATCAGAACTACCCGGGCTTTACCAAACGAAAAGGTCTTAAAAGAAGGCTGGTAGCTATTCGTATAACGCTGACCCTAATATTTCTTTTCATACTTTGCCTGGCTTTACTGATTGCCCAAAAATCGGTTTTAACATGGCTGGGCATTGAGAACCAGGTACTGACCTCTATTTGGGAAAAGGCAAGATGGATACTGATACTGCTGCTCGTTTTCTTCATCATCTCTTATATTTACCGCCATGCGCCTTCTGTTGACAAAAAATGGAAGCTCTTTACGCCCGGATCAGTTGTAGCCACCTGCCTGGTTGTTATCTGTACATTAGGATTTACGTGGTGGGTGAGCCAGTTTGGTACTTATAATAAGCTGTATGGCTCTATTGGTACTATTATTTTTGTTTTAGTACTGATCTTCTTAAACTCACTTATCCTCTTAATAGGCTTTGAGCTGAATGCCAGCATTTATTCGCTTTCCCGGCAGGAGGCCGAAGGCCAAAGGCAGGAGGCTTGAAGCATAAAGCTTTTAGCTCTTAGCAAATGAACATTGGTCGTTGATAATTTTGGTATAGAATTTCTATACTACATGATTGGATACTGAAAACTAGGTGCTGGTTACCGGATTGTGTCTGCATCCGGTTTTTGGCTTTTAGCTCTCTGCTTTCAGCCTTTAGCTTTCATCTCGTACATGGTACACCTAACATCGTACATCTTACAACAACCTTTAACCCCTTATCAACCCTGTCAACTGTCATCGTCAACTGTCATCTTGAAATAGTCCGGAAGTCGGGAAAGTCAGAGGTCCGATATCAGAAGTCAGAAGTTACTGGTGTATGGAGTTAAGGTTAGTAAATTGTGGGTGCCGAAGGCATAAGGCTTAAAGCTTTTTGCTTTTAGCTCATCAATACGTCTCCTGGTTCATAGTTCATGGTTAACGAGTTCATAGCCAGTACAGCAGGCAAAGAAAGAAAGTCTAAGTACTAAAATCTAAGGTCTGTATTCTGTCAACTCTCATCTGTCATCCCTTCTAATCCCCACTGCCTCTGCAGATCAAGCTTGTAAGCACAATCGCTTTCATTCCCGTTATAATGGCCGGCTAAACTTTTTTGCCTGTAGGCCTCGTAAAGCGTTACAGCGCAGGCAACACTAATATTCAGCGATTTTATAACACCCGCCTGTGGTATAATAAAGTTGCCATCGGCCAGATCACGTATATCATCGCTCACACCCGAATGCTCATTGCCAAATACCAATGCTATATTTTTGGTAAGGTCCATTTCATAAAGTGGCATGGCATCATCGCTTAAACAGGTAGTAAATATTTGCTCATACTTTTTTCTTAGGGCTTCAAAACAGACCCCGGTATTTTCAAACTGATGTACAGAAAGCCACTTAGCAGCGCCGGAGCTGCTTCTGGCGCCCCATTTTTTATGACGGGGAATGTTGGTATTCAATATGTATATATCCTGCACGCCCACAGCATCGCAGGTACGCATCACTGCTGAAACATTATGAGGATCGAACACATTTTCCAGAACTACAGCAAGGCCCGGCTGCCGTTTGGCAATTACAGTTTTAAGTCTCGTACTTCTTTCTTCAGTCATACGTAGGAGCTGTTATACTATTATCAAAGTAAATAAATTCTTAATAAATTGATTTAACTTTATCTGTAAAGCTGGTCAGACCGCGACGGTCAGACCAGGTATGTAAGTGCCTGTTTTAAATAAAACTTCAATAAACAATATGAGCCTTGACGTACAAACAATTACTGCTACTGCATTAGGCATTGCACTCTCAGCCTGCTGTGGGTTTCGCGTATTTGTGCCCTTGCTGGTAGCCGGGCTGGCCAGCAGGTTTCATATATTCAACTTTGCTGAAAGCTTTCAATGGCTTTCCTCCACTCCTGCCCTCATAGCGCTCGGCGCGGCAACCCTGTTTGAAATTGCAGCTTATTATATTCCTTTTATTGATAATATCCTGGATACTATTGCAACACCACTCGCAGCAGTTGCAGGAACTTTGTTAGCCACCTCTGTAATACCTATAGATAATGAATGGATGAAATGGATGATCGGTATTATTGCAGGCGGTGGCGGTGCAGGGCTGGTAGCGTCCGGCACAGGCCTGCTCCGGCTGCTCAGCAGCAAAACCACTTTAGGTACAGGCAATGCCGTTGTTGCCACAGGCGAAAATACAGCAGCTATCGGCGGTTCTGTTCTGGCTTTTGTAATCCCTGTAATAATGGCAATATTATTCTTATTTGCATTTTATTGGGTTATAAAAAAGCTG
>JASGDI010000213.1:0-14645 GCA_049841335.1 Niabella sp.
TTATCAATTGCCAGGTACACTCTTGCCAAAGGTTTTGATTTATCAATAGGCTGCAATACGATCTTGCTCACTTCCTTACCCCCTACTTTATCATCTTTTTCCATCGCATACATAAAGTCCTTGTTGTAAAAGTCTGTAAATAGCTTTTGTGGCGTAATAGTACCTTCCGAGGAGCTGGCACTGTTAACGGTTACTTCCTTAGCAGCGGGATCATAGTTCCAGGTAGTAGTGCCATCACTCATAATTTTATTGGAACCTAAATTGATGGCATAACGATCCCCCTTCATTTGCACTGTTCCCTTTTTTGTTGACAATACCTTTCCTGCAGCATTCCTGATTTCATAGGAAAAGCCTGCGCTAACGGTTTTATAAGATTTAAATTTCGCACTTACCTGGTCCAGTAATGCTTTAGCCCGGGGGTCTCTCTGCTGGGCAAACGTGAACACAGCTATCAATAATCCTACTCCTGTAAATAACAACTTCTTCATTTGTAATTTTTAAAACTTTATAACGATTAATATTTGTTTTGCATAAGACGCCAATTTTCATGCCGTGGTGCGCAGGTTAACATTAATTAACAAATAGCCTACCCCAGCATTTCGAGGTGCTGTTGCAGATCGGCGTCGGTTTTTATTAAAACCTCGCGGGCCTTGCTGCCCTGGTTAGGGCCTACTATTCCGGCCTGCTCTAACTGGTCCATCAGGCGGCCTGCCCGGTTATAACCCAGCTTCATGCGGCGTTGGATCAATGAAGTGGATCCTATCTGGTTAGCTACAATTAAGCGCGCCGCTTCTTCAAACAGGGAATCCCTGTCGCCCAGATCCAGATCACCACTTTCCAGTTCCTTTTCATCTATATATTCGGGAAGTAGGAATGGTTGCGGATATCCTTCCTGGAAGCCAATAAATTCCACCACTTTATCTACCTCCGGTGTATCTACAAAAGCACATTGCAGCCTTGCAATTTCACCGTTAAGGCTTATCAGCATATCTCCCTTACCAATCAGCTGTTCTGCGCCACCTGCATCCAGGATAGTACGGCTGTCAATTTTACTGCTCACTTTAAACGCTACCCGCGCAGGGAAGTTAGCTTTAATAGTACCGGTAATAATATTTACCGAAGGTCGTTGCGTAGCAATAATCAGGTGAATACCCACTGCACGTGCCAGCTGTGCCAGGCGCGCTATTGGCATTTCCACTTCCTTACCGGCAGTCATGATAAGATCTGCAAATTCATCTACCACCAATACTATGAACGGTAAGAACTGATGTCCTTTCTCTGGATTTAACTTGCGTGCTGTAAACTTGGCATTATATTCTTTAATATTCCGGCATCCCGCCTCCTTCAGCAGATCGTAGCGGTTGTCCATTTCAATACAAAGCGCATTGAGCGTATTGATCACCTTTTTGGTATCGGTAATGATCGCTTCTTCTTCGTTAGGTAATTTGGCCAAGAAATGACTTTCAATATGGCTGTAAATGCTTAGCTCCACCTTTTTGGGATCAACCAGCACGAATTTTAATTGCGAGGGATGCTTTTTATAAAGAAGCGAAACCAGTATGGCATTAATACCAACCGATTTACCCTGGCCGGTAGCTCCCGCCATCAGCAGGTGAGGCATAGTGGCCAGATCAACAATAAACAGCTCATTATCTATTTTCTTGCCCAGGGCAATAGGTAAAGAATGCGTACTGTTCTGAAATTTGTCTGAAGACAGGAGGGTCTTCATGCTTACAATACTTTTCCGGGCATTAGGCACTTCTATACCAATGGTGCCACGCCCCGGAATAGGCGCAATAATACGGATACCCAAGGCGGAAAGGCTAAGCGCAATATCATCTTCCAGGTTTTTAATGCGTGATATGCGCACACCTGCGGCAGGCACAATCTCATATAAAGTAACCGTTGGCCCAATAGTGGCGCTGATACGCTGAATCTCTATATCGTAGTTACGAAGTGTAGTAATGATCTGGTTTTTATTATCTTCCAGCTCCTGCGGATCTTGCTCTATCTTTTCAGAACCATAAGAGGCCAGCAAATCAAGCGTAGGTTTTTGATAATCCCGCAGATCCAAAGTAGGTTCATACGCTTTAGAGGGCTCTGCCGATGCCGTAACTTTTGCTTCTTCTTCGGTTTTGGGTAAGGGAGCATCGTTGATCTCCAGCTTTAATCCGTCTGCTGTAACCGTCTTGGAAGAAGCTCTGGATTTTTCTGTCTCCTTTTTAGATACCGGTTCTTCTGTATCAAAGTTAATCCTCGCTTCGGGTTTTAAAACAGTGATGCCTTCAAAGCCGCCTGCTTCTTCTTTAGGCGGGGTAGCTTTTTCTTTTTCGATTAAACTGATATTATGTTTGGGCTTCCCGGCATCTTCGTCAATCATAAGCTTCGCTGCATCCGGAGGTATTTCAGATGCTGAATCACCTGTATCCTCCTCTACAAAATCATAATGAGGTAAAGGCAGCCCTTCTTTTGTTTCATCTGCATTTTCTGCAGCAGGCGCTTCCGGAGCTCTTACCAGCTTTTTAGGGAAGCTGAAGACAGGGTTAAACTGCCAGATAAAATAGGCCACTACTACCAGCAGCAAAATGGCCGATGCGCCTATAAAACCAAGCGAGGTTAACAACCAATCACTGATCACATTACCTACACCTCCGCCCCAGCTAAACTCTTCTTTGCGTAAAATAAACGCCAGTATGGTGGACACAGCAAGCATTCCAAGCGTAACATATTTTAAATTACGCCAAATAGAGAATACCCGCCTGCGCCATAACAGGTTTACGCCTACTACAAAAAAGAAGGTGCAGATAAGCAGGGAAGCTACTCCAAATAATTTATAAATAAAAAGATGGGAAACGAGCGCCCCGGTTTTGCCTAACAGGTTTTCGGCAGTAGTATCAAAATCTTTTAATATTTCCACACCCCTGGATACCTGCACAAAATCCTGTCGCCACGTGAAAAAATAAGATGTAAATGCAATGATCAGGAATATAGAGATCAGCAGGAACGAAAGCCCCAGTATTTTCCAGGTCCGTTCGTCTTTAGCCAATTGCTTTATCCTGATCTTTTCCTCCTTTTCTGCCTTAAAACCGGCTCCTGTATCTTTTGCCTTAGCTATGGGTCTTTTGTTCTTCGATTTGCTCTTATTCGCCATAGGGCAAAGATAATGAAGGTTGAGAAGAAAGTCTGAAAGTCGGGAAGTCCGAGGTCCGGAGTCGGAGGTCAGAAGCGGAAAGCATAAGGCTTAAAGCTTTTGGCTTTCTGCAAATAAAAACTGAGCATTGATTGTTGATCATTCAAGTATAGAATTTCTATACTGAATGATTGATCGCCCACCTTATTAATCTTTATACCACTATTAAACAAACCTCAACTACATTCAACCCTTAAACTCTAAAACTTTTAAACCTTCTCCGGCATCCGGTAACATCTGTAACCAGAATCCAGTATTCCCCTTTCAACTTTTCCTTTTAACTTCCAACCCGCTTCAGCAAACCCAGCACCAAAGCTATCCAGCCGGCTATAAAAAACAGACCGCCAATGGGGGTGATAATGCCCACACCTCCCAAACCTACTTTACCAGATGCTTTCAGGGCTGTAAGCGCATATAAGGAACCGGAAAAAAGCAATATGCCGATCAAAAAACAAATACCCGCCCAGTTCATGGCTTTTACAGGAAATTTCTCAAATAAAATCCCTACCATTAGCAGGGCAAAAGCATGGTACATTTGGTATTGTACGCCAGTTTGAAAGGTAGGAACTGAATCGGGTGCTATGGATTTTAACCCGTGCGCCCCAAAGGCGCCAAGGATCACTCCTAACCCAGACAATACACCACCTAGTATTAAATACAGTTTATTCATTTTGATATATTATTAAATAATCAGGACTCACGGACCAAACGCATCTACATCTTGTAGCTTTATATGCCTTATGCCACTCCTCAGGAGTTGTTTGGCTTGGTTACCTTTATTTTTTATACTCCTGTCAGCCCTGCCCGTCCGGCAGGCGGGCTTTCAGCTTAAGTTTAAAACACTTTTGCCCTATCAAGACTCACTGTTTGCCATTTCTTTTTCGATCAGCTTTGTAAAGGCTTCCAGCTTGAGGCCGGAGTCGTCTATCCTGATCTTTGCCCGCTCATAGTAGATGCGCCTATCGGCGTTCTTCTTAACAATGTAAGCTTTTAATTGTTCATCATCAAGACCCTGCAAAAGCGGACGGTTATCCTTATTTTGCCTCAGCCGGCCCAGCAATATCTCGAAAGGCGTATCTATCCATACAGTGATCCCTTTTTCGTTCATATAATCTATATTATTGAAAAAGCAGGGCGCACCACCCCCGCAGGATAACACCATGGACTCATGCGTTTCGCTCAGCAAATGCAGCACTTCTCGCTCTTTCATTCTGAAATGCTCCTCACCCTCCTGCTCAAAAATGTCGGCAACTGATTTGCCGGCATCCTGTTCTATTACCTCATCCAGGTCGAGGAAGGGCAGCTCCAGCCTTCGGCCTAACTGCCTGCCCCAATGCGTTTTGCCCACGCCCATAAACCCTATTAAGTAAATACGCATTTTTTATTTTTTTAAATTAGTAAAACCTTGTCAGACCGGGACGGTCAGCCCAGGTAGTTATTTAAACGCGCTCAGGCCCGTAATATCCTGGCCTGTAATCAGCAAATGTATATCATGTGTACCTTCGTAAGTAATCACACTTTCCAGATTCATCATGTGCCGCATTACGGGATATTCTCCCGTGATACCCATACCGCCTAAGATCTGCCTTGCATCCCTGCAAATACAGGTTGCTATTTCACAACTGTTCCTTTTGGCCATACTTACCTGCTGGGGCGTGGCTTTACCTTCGTTCATCAATACCCCTAACCTCCAGTTAAGCAATTGTGCCTTGGTAATTTCCGTTATCATTTCTGCCAGCTTCTTTTGTTGCAGTTGAAAAGCAGCTATGGGCTTACCAAACTGTTGCCGCTCCCTGGCATAGCGCAGGGCTGTATCATAACAATCCATTGCAGCACCTGTCACACCCCAGGCAATGCCATACCTTGCCCTGGTTAAACAGCTTAGCGGCCCTTTTAATCCTTTTACACCGGGCAAAATATTTTCCTTCGGTATTTTTACGTTATCAAACACCAGCTCACCGGTAGCAGAGGCACGCAGGCTCCATTTATTATGGGTTTCAGGTGTTGTAAAACCTTCCATCCCTCGCTCTGCAATCAGACCCTGCACTTCGCCCTGTTCATTTTTTGCCCAAACCACGGCTACCTGGGCATAAGGCGCATTACTGATCCACATTTTGGAACCGTTTAAAATAACATGATCACCGGCATCCCTTGTATTGGTAAGCATGCCTGCAGGATCGCTGCCATGATCGGGCTCTGTTAAGCCAAAGCAGCCCAGCCACTCGCCACTTGCCAGCTTTGGCAAATACTTTTGCTTCTGCGCTTCGCTGCCATAAGCATAAATGGGGAACATCACCAGCGAACCCTGCACCGATGCAGTGGAACGAACCCCGCTATCGCCACGTTCCAGCTCCTGCATCATTAATCCATAGCTGACGTAGTCCAGGCCCCCGCCACCATATTCCTGCGGAATGGTAGGTCCAAAGCAACCCAGGTCGCCCAGCTGTTTTACAATCTGTTGGGGAAATTCCGCCCGCTGCGCGTACTCTTCTATAACAGGAGAAATCTCCTTCTTAACATAAGCCCTTACCGCATCACGTATCATCAACTGCTCTTCAGTAAGCAGCTCATCTACATTAAAGTAATCAGGGCTCTCAAAAAGGTCTTTTTTAACCATGAGCACAAAGTAAAAAATATACAGTAAAAGCCCAACAAAGGTAGCTTAAAACCTTTTCAATACACTTCATGCTAAAAAAGCTGCCAGACGTCCTATCTCATTAGCGTCATTTCCCTAACACTTCCTATTTCTCTATGAGTTTTACCGTTTTAGAGTAAGACCGCTCTCCATCTTTATCTACCTGGGCTATACGCAGATAGATATCCTTAACGGTCATGCCAGGAATCACATCCTGTCCTTTAGAGCAAGCGTTTGTCGTTAATATTGTCAAACCAGCTAATATGCCTATAGCAATTCTTTTGTTGCGATCAAGTTTTTTACCCATACCAGCAAAACCTAATAGCAAAATGCCTATACCCATAAAAAGCGAGGCGCTGATTGGTACAGCAAGACTATAAGAGATCGGAACATCGCTGCTTCCATTAATCGCCTTAGATTGAACCGTATGTATTTTCTTAAACGTCTTTCCATCCAAAGACATTTCTACGTCAAAATGGTCATTGTTTTTTTCGGTTAAAGTGCTCCAGTTAACCATCAACCTATTGTCAATTACTTCGGCTACTATGCCTCCAAAAGTAACAGGCAACGCCTGGTCTACAGTGATATCGTCCATGTAAAAAAATACATCCGCTGAACCATCCTGCCGCACAATACGAAATTCGTCAATATTGTCCCAAGCAGCATCTGTTAATGTTATAAGGGCACCCCCACCTCCAAAAGGAGCTATAAAATTTTGACTGGCCGCTGTTATGAAAACATCGTCCTTGTAACCCAAAACGCGATAGCTTTGAGAAACACCGTCTCCGCTTTCTATACGAAATGATACCAGTTTAAAGGAATTTCCTGAGGTGGTTTTTATAACAGCAGCCGAAGCTGCGGTAGGCGTACCAAAATACCCTGCGCAATAAGCCACTTTATCGGAGCTTCCATTAGCCATAGAAGACTGACCCGGATTATTAGTTATATCTATAAAACTATCAGGGTCTATATTGCCATTTGCCTGAAGCATGGAAAAAGACCATGAGTTGATAATCCGGGCTGCGCCAGTTACACCCTGGCTATTACCTGAGCCATCGACCGGCACACCATCGAAATTCTCATTGCTTTGTCCAACAACATTTACTGAAGACATTAAAAGAAAGAAAAAAATAGTCAATTTGTGGTTCATCATACTTTTTAGTTTAGAGATTGAAGCGACTAAAATAACTAATTCTCTACATAATCAACAAGCCTTTCAGCTTCATATAAAATTGACATCTATTATCAAACTGAGCTAAAGAGTAGTTCGACGTTAACTTTTAAAGAGAAACATGCTAAATATGATATGAGGATATTTATATTCGATACCATTGTTGTCCGACAAACATATAGAGGGTTGTTCCTGTAAATACTGTTTAAGCGACAGGAATAAAAAATACCCACTAAATACCCCTTAGGGGGTATTGTTTTGGCTTTTGAGTGTTACTATTTTTACTCTTCAATATTTTCAATCCAAACTAACATCCAACTAATAAAAATCAAATACAATGATATTAGCACCAAAACAAACGTTTTAAACTATAAAACTAAAACCTATGAAGAATATACTGATACTGTTGCTTTTGCTATGGGCGGGTGGAACCTGGGGGCAAAATGAGAAAAAGCAATATTATGATTTAAGCTTTGATAAAGACACAATCGTTGTATATGATTTATTACCGAATAAGAAGCATATTATCGAGATTGGGATAACAGGTAAATACCTTACTGATGAAGTAAGCCAAATAAAAATCATAAAAAAGTATTCTGACTTATCTGATAAAAGTACACTGATTTTGAATTTTGATCAAAAGGAATTCAAAAAAATTACAATGGATGATACCAAGATTAAATTTAATGAAAAGTTGTACTTAACTGTAGAATTAGACTCATCACTAAAAAATACTAAAACCCTTATGTATAGTCTTTCGGCAGTCGATTCATCAGGTAAGGAAATCACAACCAACACTGGAACACATAAAGAAATTATCATATATTTTACCAGTAAATCAAAAAGCACACCCCTAAAAACTTATAAGTACCTGTCTTATATTGGTACAAACTTTGACTTGGTAGAGGGAATCAAAGCTGAAAATTTTTTCTTTGCCACAAATGTATTTGCGGAGCCCTCTAAAGATAAAACGGATTTTGGGCTTTATTTAAGCCTATATGGTAATAGAACAATGAGCTCAACAGATAATTTGGGAAATCAAGAGGTAATTACAGAAATAGTTCCTGTTACGGATAACTTATCCTACAGACTAAGAAAACATGTCCAGACAACTCGGACTATAACATCTGATAATCTTGGGGCACATCTCAGTACGCTGCACCCTATTTTTGGTTCCAGAAACAAAACAGGGAACATAAAAACTTATCTTACAGCATCTGCTGATTTTATATGGCAGCGGAAACATGTTTCAACAGAATATGGAGAAGTATCCAAGGTTGATACCCTTCCCACAGCATCAACAGGGCTGCATCTAATTTTAAATGATCTACAAAACAAGAAAAACGCTGTTAATCAATATCAGTTTAATATTGGCCCCGGAATACTTTTCAATATCGAAAATGAAAACGTTAGTGTTAGAATACATGGAGCTGTAGGTTATACCTCTACATTTTATAATACATCAAAAAGAGAAGAAGAATTGTTGTATGACAGAAAGCAAGATGTTTTTTTTGCCGGTCGTGCGTGGATTACAGAGCCGAAAACCGGTATAACGCTACAGGCAGAAATTATGAACCGGTTTATTGAACCCAGGCCGTATTATGTCGTAACATTATCCAAAGCGTTCAACTTAGATAAGCTAGCAGGATTTTTTGAACCTATTACAAACAATAGCAATATGACGAAACAATAATCCTACCAAATAAGATTCCTCCTATAATGTAATTGGTATCAAACACAAACACGTCATTGGCACTGGATTCCAACAAAGTCCAAAAGAGGGAGATATCCTTCAAATTCAGGAGATCTCTTCCTGCAGTGACGATTGATTATCAATATGTCATTGGTGCTACATCACCCCTTTGTTCTGTAACATATATTTTATTGCAGGCTCTTTTCCCCTGAAATTACGGTACAATTGGGCGAGGTCTTCACTGTTGCCTTTGGACAATATCATGTCCCTGAAGCGCTGCCCGTTCTCCCTGGTAAGCCCGCCGTTTTCTTTAAACCACTCGTAGGCGTCATGATTCAGCATATCGGCCCAGCTATAGGCATAGTACCCGGATGAATACCCGTTAGACCAGATATGCAGGAAATAAGACGACCGGTAACGGGGCGGAATATAAGAAATAGCTACACCTGTTTTTTGCAAAGCTGATTTTTCAAATGCGTCCACATCCTTAACTGCACTGTCCTGCACCGAAAGCAAATGCCATTGCATATCGAGGTTGGCAGCGGCCAGCAGCTCTGTAAAGGCGTATCCCTGGTTGAAAGTTCCGGCAGCCTTTATCTTGTCAATCAATGTTTGGGGGATGGTCTCACCAGTTTGGAAATGCTTCGCATAGTTTTTCAGCACCGTTGTATCCAATGCCCAATGTTCATTGAACTGCGAAGGCATCTCTACAAAATCCCTTGCTACATTGGTCCCGGATAATGAAGGATATTGCTGACCGGCAAATAATCCATGTAAAGCATGCCCAAATTCATGGAACATGGTAGTTACATCATCAAAACTGATGAGCGCAGGCTGACCCTGGGCCGGCTTGGGGAAATTACAAACATTATAAATAACCGGCTTTTTATCCAGCAGTTTAGATTGTTCTACCATATTGCTCATCCAGGCGCCCCCACGTTTGTTATCCCGCTTATACATATCGGCATAAAACAGGGCCATCGGAGATCCGTCGTGGTCAAAAACCTCGAACACCCGAACGTCCTCATGATACACAGGAATGTCCTTCCGCTCTTTAAACGTAATACCGTACAGCTTTTCAGCGGCAAAGAACACGCCATTTTCCAATACACTATCTAATACGAAATAAGGCTTTACTTCGCTTTCATCCAGGTCGTATTTTGCCTTGCGCACCTGCTCTGCATAAAAATCCCAATCCCAGGGCTGTAGCTCAAAACTGTCTTTTTGCGCCGCTATTAAGGCTTTTATATCGTTTGCCTCCAGGCCTGCCTTCTTAACTGCAGCCGGGGTAAGCTGGCTTAAAAATTTTTCTACTGCCACAGGCGTTTTTGCCATCTGGTCCTGCAGCTTCCATGCGGCGTAGTTGGGAAAGCCGAGAAGGTTCGCCTTCTGAGTTCTTATTTCAGCAAGCCGTAAAATATTGACACGGGTATCATTGCTATCGCCTTTCTCTGCCCGGTTCCACGAATGCTCAAATAACTGCTGCCTGGTAGTCCGGTCTTTTAAAGACATCAAGGCCGGCTGCTGCGTGGTATTGATAATAGCGAGCTGGGATTTACCTTCCTTACCATCTTTCTTTGCAGCTTCTGCAGCAGCTTCCAGCTCTGCTTCCGACAAACCTGCCAGCGCCTCTTTACTGTCAACCGTTAACGCTGCATTTTTTGCAGCCCCTAACAACTGGTTGGAAAACTTCGTGCTTAATGCCGCTTCTTCTTCATTCAGCTTTTTCAATATGGCTTTTCCAGAATCAGGCAGATTAGCTCCCGCCATCACAAATTTCTGATGATACACTTCTGCCAAACGCTTTGATTCGGCATCGAGCTGCAAGGCAGGCAACTGCTGGTACAGCTCATCTACCTTCCTGAATAATTTTTCGTTGAGATAAATACCATCGCTATGAGCCGCAAGCACCGGAGCCATTTCTTCTTCCATCTTTTGCAACCTGCTGTTAGTATTAGCGCCTGTTAAAACATAAAACGCCGCACTGACACGATTGAGCATAACACCGCTTTTCTCCAACGCTACAAACACGTTCTCAAATGTGGCGGGCGTAGTATCATTTGCTATTTTCTCTATCTCTTCCACATGCAGCTTCATGGCTTCCTTAAAGGCCGGCCCGAAATCAGCATCCTTTATTTTATCAAAAGGAACGGTATGATAGGGCAGCTCGCTTTCTTTTGCGAAGGGATTGGATAAGCTGTCATAACTGCCGTCAGCAGCGCTGCCATCAGCGCCTGAATTACAGGATGCAATAATGGATGACATAAGTATTACGGATGACATATACTTCATGTATAGTATTTTATTTCAGATACGAATAATGATTTCTGTTAACAAATGTAATGTAGAATATTAAAAAATGTAGAATGTAAAGTCTCCGCAAGTATCAAATAGCCGGCAAAATGTACGATGTTAGGTGTACGATATACGTCAGGAAGTCAGAAGACAGAGGTCGGATGCAGACAATCCAGTAACCAGTTTCCAGCATCCTTAATATGAAATACTGCTAAAAGCTGAAGGCTTGATGCTTAAGGCTTTCGGTTTCTCGCTTCCTGCCCCGGACTTTTCTCGACCTCCTTGCTGTAAAGTTTTTAATTAAAAATTCAATATTTAACATTTAATATTGTCCTGATTATTAGTAAAACACATGGCAACAAGATTATCCCCTTTATTCAGGAAATTTTTTGAAAGCGAAAAGGCGGGCGGGCTTATCCTTGTTGCCTGTACCATCGTTTCTATTATATTGTCCAACTCATCTTTTTCAGACAGCTATCATGCTATATGGCAGAAGAAAATCGGGGAGGGCAGTATTGAACACTGGATCAACGATGGATTGATGACCATCTTCTTTTTACTGATAGGACTGGAGCTGGAAAGAGAGATTTACAAAGGCGAGCTGTCCAATATAAAAAATGCCATGCTGCCCGTATTCAGCGCTGTTGGCGGAATGCTTGTTCCGGCAGGGTTATATCTTTTGCTCAATGCCGGTACAGCTACTCAATCGGGCGCAGGCATACCTATGGCTACTGATATTGCTTTTGCATTAGGCATCCTTTCCTTATTGGGCAACAGGGTCCCCACTTCTTTAAAAGTGTTTTTAACAGCATTGGCCGTTATTGACGACCTGGGCGCCATTTTAGTGATTGCCCTTTTTTACTCTAAAGGAATAATATGGACCAACCTTATTATTTCATTGGGTATATGGATAGTACTGCTTGGCTTTAACCGACTTAAAATAAGAAACCTTATACCCTATATAGCCGGAGGCATTGCCATGTGGTGGTTTATGCTGCACAGCGGCGTACATGCTACTATAACAGGGGTTCTGCTGGCTTTTGCCATACCTTTTGGAAGCGGGGATAAAAAATCCACATCCTATATACTCCAGCACTTTTTGCACAAGCCTGTGGCTTTTCTCATACTTCCCATTTTTGCATTGGCCAACACTGCCGTTGATATAAGCGCTGATATGAGCAGCCTTATCAGAGAAAGCTATACTTTAGGAATTGCACTGGGATTGGTTATAGGGAAGCCGCTCGGCATTTTCTTGCTGGCATTTATTGCAGTGAAAACAAAAATATGCAGGCTTCCCGGTGATATTAACTGGAAGCTGATTGCAGGTACAGGTTTTTTAGGGGGTATAGGTTTTACTATGTCCATTTTCATTGCGCTATTAGCTTTTGACCAACCTGAAACGGTCAATAATACCCGGCTGGCCATATTGCTCTCCTCTTTAATAGCAGGTACGCTTGGCTTTTCCCTGCTGAAATTATTCTTAAGCAAGAAACGGACAGAGAGACTTTAAATAATTACTGTTTATAATATTAAGTAATTATAAACAGTATGCTATTGCGCCGGGAATGAAAGGCTTCGATAGATACCTGACACATTACATGTATTCATCGCCGCAGACCTTTAGAATACGATACAATAAGCATATGAGGCGTGGATGCCTGATACAGCAAAAATAATGCGAGGCGTGGACGCCTCGCATAGCCTGGAATTACGCGTTTATTGTTCCACCTCCTTATGGAGCAGTGCTCATAGAAAAAGGATAATCTGATTTTGATATACCTCTTGTTTTGTTGGGTTGAGCACCTAATCCAAAACTGATGGACCCTCCTTTCAGCAGCTCAAAATGGTCGAAATAATTTTTTGTGCTGGCTTTGCCATTCATAGCAACAGACTGTACATACCTGTTGGCGCTATTATTCTGGGGAGCATTAATAACGAGTTTTTTCCCGTTTTCAAAACTGATCTCTGCTTTCTTGAACAAAGGAGTTCCGATAACATATTGTGTACTTGCCGGTGTCACAGGATAAAAGCCTAATGCCGAAAACACATACCACGCAGAGGTTTGCCCGTTATCTTCATCACCGCAATAGCCCTCGGGAGATGAGTTATATAGTTTATTCATTACCTCACGTACCCAATACTGCGATTTCCACGGTTGGCCGGCATAGTTATACAAATACACCATGTGCTGTATAGGCTGATTACCATGCGCATACTGGCCCATACCCGTTACCTGCATTTCACGCATTTCATGAATCACCGATCCATAGTAAGAATAATCACCAAAATCGGGCGGCATGATAAATACGGAATCTAACATTGTAACAAACATTTTATCGCCTCCCATCAGCTGCTTTAATCCTTCAATGTCCTGGAACACGCTCCAGGAGTAATGCCAGCTGTTACCTTCTGTAAATGCACCACCCCAGGAGTAGGGATTGAAAGGAGCAGTAAAGCTGCCATCCTCATTTTTGGGACGCATCAGTAAAGTTTGCGGATCGAACAGCTGCTTATAATTCATCGCTCTTTTCTTATACACATCTGTTTCTATTGCAGGCTTACCCAGAGCTTTGCCTAAAGCATAGATGGCATAATCATCGTAAGCATACTCTAACGACCGGGCCACATTCTCACTGATCCTGACATTGTTAGGTATATAGCCCAGCCGGTTATAATATTCCACGCCCCGCCTTCCTGTAGCATTGGGGCCTTCATTGTTAGCCCCATGTACCAGCGCCTGCCATAAAGTTTCTATATCGTAGCCCCGTAAACCTTTTAAATAAGCCTCTGACACAACCGATGCTGAATTGTTCCCTACCATAACGTTGCGATAGCCAGGTGAAGACCATTCGGGTAACCATCCTCCTTCCTTAAAATCGCTGATAAGCCCCTGCTGCATTTCCTTTGCAATAGAAGGATACACAAAATGCAGGAACGGGTATAAAGCCCTGAACGTATCCCAAAAACCCGTACCTGCAAACTTATAGCCCGGCTCTGTTTTACCGGTGTAAGGGCTATAATGCACAATTTTCCCGGCAGCATCTTTTTCATACATCTTTAAAGGAAAGAAAACCATGCGATACAGGCAGGAGTAAAAAGTACGCACCTGTTCATCGGTGCCACCTGATACTTTTACACGACCCAGTACGTCTTCCCATATTTTTCCGCCTTCCTTCTTTACTGCATCGAAATTTTTATTACCGATCTCTGCGCTTAAATTTAAAGCAGCCTGTTCAAAGCTGATGAACGAGGAAGCCACTTTGGCATTTACCACATCACCTCTTTTGAGCCCTTTAAAACCAATTACAGCACCTGCATGTTTGCTCTTCATTTCATCTTTGCCTGAAAATTTATTTTCATCCCAGGTAGCTTTATAGTCAAAGCTTCTGTCAAACTGTATAACGAAATAGTTCTTAAAATTTTCGGGTACACTGCCACTATTCCGCGTACTGTAGCCAATGATCTTATTTTCGGAAGGAATGATCTTTATATAAGAGCCCCTGTCGATAGCATCTATGATCACATAAGCACTGTCTGTTTCAGGAAAAGTAAAACGGAAACAGGCTGCACGCTCGGCAGGCGTTATTTCTGTTGTTACATCAGCATCCGCGAGGTACACCTTATAATAATGCGGCTGCGCTATTTCTGTTTTGTGCGAAAA
>JASGDI010000214.1:0-10284 GCA_049841335.1 Niabella sp.
AGTAACTATGAGCTGAAGGCTAAAAGCAAAAAGCCGGAAGCTGAAGGCCCGCTTCTTCTTCGGACTTCGGACCCCGGACTTTCCCGACTTCCCGACTTTCCCTCAATCCTTCCAAAGAAAAGGAAAAAGAATAACAGAGAGTAGTCCTACCAGGAAATCAAGCGCTATTAATAGCAATATATCGCTCCACTGAAAACTTTGACCGGCAGAGAAAGCTGCGTTGGACAGCTTCATAAGCAGCATTAATTGTGGTACAATCAAAGGAAAACCCAGCACCGCCATAATTGCGGCATTTTGCCTGGCTTTGGCAGCAATGGCTGCTAAAAAGGTAAAAACCATGCTTAAGCTGAACCCACCTAAAAGCGCCAGGCAGGTAAATGGCAGCAGCTTTTCAGTCGGATTACCTATGAAAGCTAAAAACAGCAAAAGGCTGATGAGTGTCATGAGCAGCATCAGCAAACTGTTGAACAGCAGCTTTGCGATCATAAAATGAACGGGAGAAGTAATAGTATAAAAATATAACATGCGGGCGCGGCTTTCCTGCATAAAACTTTTAGCTACAGCATTAATACAGATGAATAATTGTATTACCCAAAATAACCCATTCCATATTTCCTTTTCTGGCTCCTGTATAGCCAGGAACAGTACAAAAATGGTAGCACCCATGTATAGGAGGATGCCATAGAAACTATACTGCTGGCGTATTTCCAACAACAGGTCTTTTTTTAATAAGGTAATAACGGATTTCAAAGGAAGTTAAAAAGTGAGTATTTGAAGATTGTTAATTTTAGAAAAATGCTTATCATTTGTAACAAGAGTAAGTCTGCTTTGCATAGCACAATCGGCTATTATTGCATCTGGCAGTTTTAATTTATTTTTTACTCTGAGGTTGGCAACAGAAAGAATTTGATCAAAATCAGCACTTATGTTTATCATTTCTATGCGTTGCAGAAGTGTATCAAATAAAGTTTTGTCACCTTTGGATAGTTTGGAGAATAAATAAAATTCAATAACCGATATTATTGAAACTCCTATCCTGCCGGCATTCTTCAATGTATTGGTTAGCAAATCATTGCCAGATAATAAAGCAATAATAGCATTAGTATCCAGCAAATAACTATTCCCACTCATCTCTTAACTTTCTTTGTTCTGCCAAAGCATCTCCTTTCCACTCCAATTTTCCCGCGAGGTCAGAAAAATCAAACTTTTTTGGTACTAAAGTATCTTGATCTTCATCTATTGTCCTAACTATCACCTCCAGTTTTTTATTTTCGTACTCTTTCGGTAAGGAAATGGAGAGTGGGTTAGATGAATTTTCAATTATTTTTCTTACTGCATTCATAATACTCAAAGTTAACTAAAGTTTCGGTAACAGCTTATCGTTATAGCACTTCCTGCATCGAGGCTCATAAGCATCCATCGCACCCAGCATTACCTGGTCCTCATCAGGAATTTTCCGGTAAGAGTAATTGGCTATATTGCCGCACTTTACACATATAGCGTGCAATTTGGTAACATAATCGGCTTTAGCCAAAATAGAGGGCATTTGTCCAAATGGCTGGCCGGTAAAGTCCATGTCGAGCCCGGCTACAATCACCCTTACGCCCCTGTAAGCCAGTTCATCACATACTTCCGGAAGGCCATCGTCAAAAAACTGGGCCTCATCTATACCAATCACATCTGCATCCTGGGCCATTAATAATATTTTCCGGGAATTATCTACCGGCGTCGAATGGATAATGTTGGTATCGTGCGACACAATGTTCAGCTCGTCATACCGGGTATCAATAACAGGTTTAAAGATCTCCACTTTTAAATTGGCAAACTTCACCCTTTTAAGACGGCGTATCAACTCCTCTGTTTTACCACTGAACATAGAGCCGCAAATTACTTCTATCCAACCGCGCTTTTCTCCGCTTAAATTAGGTTCAATAAACATGCTTAATACCTGGTATTGTGTAGAAACAAAAATTTCCCAAAAGTAAGGCGTATCAACTATGCATAAAGGGATTTTTATAATTATAACATTTGAATAAGGCGGATAGGTATTGTTTTTGCATAAGAATCCTGATGTACCTGGTCCGGGGTAATGGGATTTATAAAAAAAGATAATGAACAGAATAAAGAGTTTGATTGAAAAGCTAAACATACAGGCTGAACAGAATGCGCCCCTCAGCCAATTGCTAACTACAGTTCAGATGCTTCAGAATGAAATTGCCGGCACAATAAGAGAGGTTGAAGTATTAGGTGCAAGCCGGATTTCGGTAATAGTGCCCAATGCCAAGCCTGTTTTGGGAGATATTGCTCCAAATGAAAATAAGGAAGCCGGGGAAGAAGGTAAAGAGTATTTTGAGCTGGTAGTGGATATGACAGAGGAAGAAGACCAGGAAATAAATCCCACAAATGATATTCCAAGTTATGAGGAGCTGATGAAATTAAAAAATGAACTGGATAAGCCGGGATCACCGCAGGTAACCCTCGATTTTGAGTATACCGATGACATGCCTACCTTATCCAGACAAAATAAACCCGTAGCTAAAGCCGCTAAACAATCAGCATCACCGCGGGCCGGCAGAAACGCTGTCAGGGATTTAAAAAAAGCGATCAACGCCCAGGACAGGATAGCGTATGTAAGAGAGCTTTTCAGGGGTGATGAGGTGATGTTTGAACGGAGCATCAGCACTATTAATAATTTCCATACGCTGCATGAAGCAGAGTACTGGATACAACGCGAGCTGAAAACAAAGAACGGCTGGCTGATGGGCAACCCCGTGGTACAGCAATTTGAACAGCTGATCAGAAGGAGATTTGCTTAAGCCAGCTCAAAATTTTATCGGTAGCCCCGGTATTTTCAGCTACAAATGCTCCTGCATTTAAGCTATATTCCTGTAATATATCTTCCGAAGATATCATTTTTATAATTATCTCAATTAATTCATTATCATTATTATAAGAATAAGCACCTCTTTTTTTAATTAACTCTATCGCTTCGGCAAATTTTCCATAATTAGGACCAAAGATCACCGGCCTTCCATATACGGCCGCTTCCAGCGTATTATGTATACCAGATTTTTTGAATCCCCCACCTATATAGCTGATTATACTATAGTTATATAATTTTGACAGCATCCCGATATTATCAATGATCAATATATTGCTTAGCTGTAAATTTTCGTTAGATGCCAGTTCTCTGCTTAGCTCAGAGTAAAGAACAGCATCAGGAAAAATACTCTTCAAAAATTGAAGATGAACTTCATTAATTTCGTGAGGAGCAATTATTAATGAAATATTATTTACAGACTCTGTCAATCTTTTCAGGTTTTTCTCATCCTCTGGCCAGGTACTTCCTGCTACCAAAACCTTTTTGCCAGCCGTAAATTTTTCAATAGCGGGTATCGGCTCAAAAGCGTTAGCTATGGCGGCCACCCTGTCGAACCGGGTATCACCTGCCAGGGTGATTACATGGGCAGGAAGCATAGATTGAAGGCGTTGCCGGCTTTCTTCATTCTGCACAAAAAGATGGCTGAAAAAATGCAGCATTTTCCGGTGCAGGCTGCCATACCATTTAAAGAAAACAGCATTTTCTCTGAAAATGGCGGATACCAGGATAACCGGCACCTGTTTTTTATGCAGCTGTGAAAGATAATTATACCAGTATTCATATTTCACAAAAATGACCAGTCCGGGATTCACGATTTCCAGGAATTTTTTTACATTGGATTTTGTATCCAGCGGCAGGTAAAAAATCCAATCGGCGCCGGGATAATTTTTTCTTATTTCATATCCCGAAGGAGAAAAAAAGGTTAGCAGTATCTTATGGCCAGGATATGCTTCTTTCAACCCTTCCAAAACCGGTCGACCCTGCTCAAATTCACCCAAAGAAGCGCAATGCATCCAGATAACAGGCTGGCTGTTACCGTTCATAGCGCTCTCCAACCTGGTGAAAATATCCTTCCTGCCCTTAACCCATAGTTGTGCTTTATTATTAAACAGCGATGCCACAAACAGGGCACATTGATAAACTCTTAAAAATATATTATAGATAATAACATCCACGGCAAAATGGTTTTGGCAAAAGTAAAGGGTATTGCTTTTTATTTTACTACTTTTGCTCACTTCAAAATGCAAAAGAATGTCCCTGCACCCTATACAAATGGTTGATACCCACACCCAATACCTTAATATTAAAGAAGAGGTAGATAAAGCTGTGCTGAAAGTAATGGACAGCAGCGCTTTTATTAACGGGCCTGCTGTAAAAGAATTTGCCCAAAATCTTGCAGCTTATCTCGGCACAGCGCATGTGATACCCTGCGCCAACGGAACCGATGCCCTGCAGATTGCCCTGATGGCTTTAGGGCTTCAGCCGGGAGATGAGGTCATCACTCCTTCGTTCACTTATATTGCTACTACTGAAGTGGTGGCTTTGCTGAAACTAAAACCGGTTTTTGTAGAAGTGGACAAGGCTACTTTTTGCATAGATGTGCAGGACCTGGAAAAAAAGATCACTCCCAGAACAAAAGCAATTGTGCCTGTGCACCTTTACGGCCAGGCTGCTGATATGGAAGCTATCATGTCCATAGCCCAAAAACATCATTTGTTTGTGATAGAAGATAATGCCCAGGCAATAGGAGCTTCTTTCACTTTTTCTGATGGCACAATGAAAAAAACCGGAACCATAGGACATATTGGCTGCACCTCTTTTTATCCAAGCAAAAACTTAGGCGCATTTGGAGATGGCGGCGCTATTTGTACCGATGATGCTGAGCTGGCTGCAAAAATGCAGATGATTGCCAACCACGGTCAAAGCAAAAGATATTATCATGATATAGTAGGCTGTAACAGCAGGCTCGACAGCATCCAGGCCGCTATCTTAAACGTTAAGCTAAAGCACCTGGATGTATATAATACCGCCAGACAGGCGGTAGCGGCCTTTTATAATGAGGCATTCAGCCATAATGAGGAAATCATAACGCCGGCTATTGCTTCTTATGCTACGCATGTGTATCACCAGTACACACTTGTATTGAATGGCGTGGACAGGGACGGGCTGTCTGCCTTCCTAACGGAGCAGAAGATACCGTCTATGATCTATTATCCTGTTCCGGGGCACAGGCAAAAAATGTTCGGGCAGTTTGATACAGAAGCGCAGGAGTTGCCGGTAACCGATTGGCTAACCGAAAGGGTTATTTCATTACCTGTTCATACAGAAATGACCAGGGAGCAACTGGAATATATTACTTCTTCCGTTTTAGCCTTTGTAAACCGATAACCGCAAAGAACAGATCCTTGTAAAGAGATGAATGATCCCTACTTTTGCTTTTACAAAAGTAACAGCGCTTATAGCAGACCTGGGATCTATCAGAATAAAATTATCAACAGAAAATAGTATAGTTTATAGTATGCCATTTACAGCCACTGGAATAGAAGGTTTACTGGTTTTTGAGCCACGGGTGTTTGAAGACAGCCGCGGATACTTCTTCGAGGCTTATAATCAATCAGTTTTTGAGGCCGAAGGATTGCATTATAATTTCGTTCAGGACAACCAGTCCTTTTCAAAATACGGAACCGTACGCGGCCTGCACTACCAGCAAAATCCCTACGCTCAATGTAAACTGGTACGGGTCTTAGAGGGAAGGGTCTTAGACGTAGCAGTGGATATCCGGAAAGCCTCTCCTACTTACGGGAAAGTTTTTTCTATTGAGCTGAGCTCTGAAAACAAAAAGCAGCTATTGATATCCGCAGGTTTTGCCCATGGGTTTTCTGTTTTAAGTGAAACTGCAATGGTCATGTATAAATGCGATGCGCTTTATAACAAAGAAAGCGAAGGCGGTATTATTTACAATGATCCCGCTTTAGCTATTGACTGGCAGATACCAGACGGGGCTGCTATAGTATCTGACAAAGACCTGGCGCTGCCCGTATTAACGGCTTGTAAAAACAATTTTTAGGAAAGTTTATGTCAGCAAAAAAAATATTAGTTACAGGGAGTAACGGGCAGCTGGGCTCTGAGATCAGGGAATTATCAAACCGCTATCCGGAGTATATATTCCTGTTTACAGATAAGGAAGAGCTTTCCATTATTGATGAAAAAGCTGTTAATACATTTTTTGACGAGCACCAGCCTGCATTTTGTATCAACTGTGCAGCTTATACCGCTGTTGACAAAGCTGAAGATCCTGCCGAGCGGCCCCTTGTAGAGGCGCTCAATGCAGATGCAGCAGGCTACCTCGCGAAAGCCTGTGCCCGGCATCATGCAAAACTCATTCATATTTCTACAGATTATGTTTTTGATGGTAATAGCACAGTTCCCTATAAGGAAACAGATATTACAGAACCCACCAGTGTGTACGGAATAACGAAGCTCAGCGGAGAGCAGCAGGCAATGGCCTATACAGATAGCATTATTATACGCACTGCATGGGTGTATTCTCCGTACGGGAAAAATTTTGTAAAAACGATGCTGCATCTCATGCACAACAAACCCCACATAAGCGTGGTGAGCGACCAGTACGGCACTCCAACTTATGCTGCTGACCTGGCCGCTGTTATTATGCAGATTGTAGCTTCGGACAAATGGTATCCGGGCGTGTATCATTACACCAACGAAGGGCAAATCAGCTGGTACGAATTTGCTTTGGCCATAAAAGAAATTACGGGTGCGGCCTGTGAAGTAAAAGCCATACCAACAAGCGAATATCCTACCCCTGCCAGGAGACCGGCATGGAGCGTTCTTGATAAATCGAAGATCAGGGAAGTGTATTCGATAGCAATTCCCGGCTGGAGAAAAAGCCTCGAAGCCTGTATCAGCAAAATCTCATAGAGTCAACAAAGCCTTAGCTTTGTTGTTTTGTATTACGTATAATGTTTGCAGATGATATATTCTACAATGAAGCGCTTATTGCTATCCGTTCTTTTGGTGCCTGCTACTTTACTCGTGATGGCGCAGGATTCTACAACTGTTCAGTTTTCCTTTGACCATAAAAGGATCAGCCAAAAAGAAGTAGCATTAACTATTACGGCCCGGGTTGCAAAGCCAGGGGTAAACCTATTCGCTCTTCAAAAGTCACCAGACGATATAGTATTTTCCCAGGTTAGCTTTGACAGCTCTGTAGCGCCCTACCTGAAGGGGTCCATTGTTGAAAAAGGTAATGTTCAGACCAAGGCCGACCCTGTACTTTCCCTTGATGTAGCCTATATTAATGATTCCGTTCAATGGGTGCAAAACCTGGATATTGCAGAAACGGATACCGCTTTAATTAAAGGTAAGGTCACCTATATGTATCATGAAGGTGACGAATACCCTTCTTTTGAGAAAGATTTCAGGGTGGTGATTGAACCGGAAGATAACGCCGTAATAGTTGCAGAGAGCACAGGGACAGCCACTCAAGCTGGTGGTAAAAGCGAATCTTTGTTATGGATATTCCTCGGGGCATTTGGCGGGGGCTTACTGGCATTACTTACGCCCTGTGTTTATTCCATGATACCTGTAACTGTTAGCTTTTTTACCAAAAGAAGTACCAACAAACAGGAAGGGATCCGGAATGCGCTCGTTTATTCCCTTTCTATTATTATCATATTTACTTTACTCGGTTTTTTAATTACCCTGATATTTGGCCCTGCGGCTTTAAATAACCTTTCTACCAACTGGATCGCCAACCTGGTGTTCTTTGCCATTTTTGTAATATTCGGCATCTCGTTTCTGGGAGCCTTTGAGATCCAACTGCCCAGCTCATGGTCTACCAAAGCCGATAGCAAAGCCGGGACGGGCAGCTTCTGGGGTATTTTCTTTATGGCTTTAACCCTGGTGATCGTGTCTTTTTCCTGCACAGGCCCTATCATAGGGAACCTGCTGGTACTGGCGTCCAGGGGCAGCTACTGGGGGCCGTTATTAGGTATGTTTGGCTTTTCGCTGGCGCTTGCCTTGCCATTTGCCCTGTTTGCCTTTTTCCCAAGTAAATTAAATGTTTTAGGAAAAGCCGGCGGATGGCTGAATGCTATTAAAGTCACACTGGGCTTCCTGGAGCTGGCATTAGCATTAAAGTTTCTGTCCAATGCTGATCTTGTAAAAAACTGGCGCATATTAGACCGGGAAGTATTCATTGTTCTCTGGATCGTGATCTTCTTTTTATTGGGATTATATTTATTAGGAAAGCTGAAATTCAGGCACGATGATGAGTTGCCTAAAAATGATTTCGGTATCCCCTACCTGTCCGTTACCCGTTTGTTCTTTGCTATAGCGGCATTCTCCATGGTAGTGTATTTAACACCGGGTTTATGGGGAGCCCCTCTTAAAGGATTAGGCGCATTTTTACCGCCTATGGGTACGCAGGACTTTAATGCAGATGATCTGCCCAAGGGATTTGATGTATCCAGGCTCACTCATAGTAAAACTGCAGGTACTGAAAATAACGGGGAAGCCCTGCCGCACCCTGTAAAATATACCGATGCCATGAAAAAAAATGAGCCGGACGTTGTAGTGAACAATGGCATGATCACCTATTTTGATTATAACGAAGCATTAGAAGTTGCCCGTAAACTGAAAAAGCCGCTGATGCTCGATTTTACAGGCATCAATTGTATCAATTGCCGGAAAATGGAAACACAGGTATGGAGTGATCCGGAGGTGATGAAACTGCTGAAAGAAGAATTTGTGATTGCGTCTTTATTTGTAGATGTACATGATGCCAGCGTATTGCTGCCGGTTAATGAGCAGTTTTACTCAAAAGACCTGGGTAAACAGGTAGAAACCCTGGGAGATTATAATACGCACCTGCAGGTGAGCCGCTTTGAAAGTAATTCGCAACCTAACTATTTCTTTTTAGACGGTAAAGAAGACCGCCTGATACCTACAGGTTATGGCTACGACCCGTCAAAGGGAATCAAAGAGTTTAAGGCGTGGTTGGAAAAAGCTTTGAACGAATATAAAAAAAGACAGTAGCTATTTACTATCTTTCTCTCAATGGAACCTCTTTTAAATCATCTGAAAACCTACTACCCCATCAGCAAGGAAGCTATTAGCGCATTGGCAGATTGTCTACAGGAAAAAACCTATGCGAAAAATGATTTTCTTCTGAAACAGGGCCGTGTTTGCGACCACTTTTACTTTCTCCAGCACGGAGCATTAAGAGGCTTTTATAATATAAACGATAAAGAGATCACCCACTGGTTCGCATTTGAAAATACCTTTGTCTCTTCCTTTCATAGTTTTACAACCGGGCAGCCTTCTGTTGAAAATATCCAGCTCCTGGAAGGAAGCATTTTATGGGCTATCTCCAGGAAACAGTTAACAGAACTGTTTGACCAGTTTCATGAAATAGAACGCCTGGTACGTATTATTTATGAGCGGTACTATGTACGTTTGGAAGAACGCTATGTAAATGCCCAGTTTAAAACGGCAGCAGAATTATACAATAGCCTGTTAGAGCAATCACCTCATATCCTGGAGCGAGTACCACTGGGATACATTTCCTCCTACCTTGGCATAACCCCCGAAACGCTCAGTCGCATCCGGAAACAACGTTAACAATTCCGATTCCTGTTTTTGATAATTGTCAATTCGGCCCAGCCAGGGCTGCCGTTAGCTTTGTTATCACAAAACAAAATAATTATGGAATCAAAACAGTATCAAAAACCGTCTAACGCATTTATTGGTGCCTCCTGGATGGCATTGCTTATTGGTGTTTCAGCATTCATTATAGGTTTATGGAATGCGGACATGATGCTTAACGAAAAGGGATATTATTTTACAGTGCTGATGTTTGGCCTGTTTGCTGCCATCTCCGTACAAAAAGCAGTGCGGGACCAGCTTGAAGGCATACCGGTTACCAGTATTTATTATGGACTGGCATGGTTCTCCACCATCCTTTCTGTACTTCTGCTAACTATTGGCTTATGGAATGCTGACCTGGAACGTAGCGAAAAAGGCTTTTACGCCATGTCCTTTGTACTGAGCATCTTTGCTGCAATCGCCGTTCAAAAAAATACAAGAGACGCCAGAATCGCAACCGGCGGGAGTGAGCTGTCAGGTAATCAGGAGCATCATTTATAAAAAAATAAGAAACAGGCTTGGGGGTTCACAGATTACTTTTTGTGAGCTCTTCTAAAAAATCATATAACGAATCCTCCACGATCGATATCCTGTAAAGCTTTTTATCGTGGAGGATTTTTATATACAACATATACGGAGACTTCCTGATAGTGCCCATTAAGGGTTTCGCGACAGTTGATTCATTGAGAACTGCAAATCCCTGATTTGTCCTTTAAAACTTTGCAGCCTGCCATCAG
>JASGDI010000215.1:0-8939 GCA_049841335.1 Niabella sp.
CAAGATCTTTGACTATTTGCTTCTTTAACGCTTCTGAAAATATCCTTTGTTCCCGAATCTCTAATTTTTGACGATTTTGACCCATTATAAGTGACTTTTTTTTGTCAACCTATTTTAGGCATGCACACACAGGTTTGAACTAGTCAAGTCAGGAAGTTTGAGAAAGAGGCAACGCGTACTCGGCCTTTTGCTTCCGGCTTTTTGCCTTTGGCCTTCAGCTTTCCTGTTGGATACTGGTTTCAGGAAGTCAATAAGGTCTGGAAAAATGTATGTGCCTGATATAGGGTGACATTTCTTACAAATATCCAATTTTCAACATGCAATGCATTAATATTCGGGATAGTTGCAGCAGGAAGCGGGATGCACGAGGCGTAAAGCTTTTAGCTTTCTTCAGATGAAAAATGAGCATTGATTTAAGTTGACAGTGGACAGATAACGGAGGACAGGGTGAAGGTCTTACTTGCTATTCCCTACTTGCTACTTCTCTCTTACAACTTCCTACTCGCTATTTCCTATTCTTTTCTGATTTATCATTTGTTTGTTGCAAAAGGCAAAAAGCAAAGTGCTGGATGCTGGTTATCAGGTAGCTATAACCTGAACCTGTACCCTGAAACTGCTCAGAAGTACAATCTACATTTTACATTTAAAATTCTACATTTAGCATTTTTCAATGGATCCTGTCGCCGCGCAGTTCAAGATCTTTCATAATTTGTGTTTCGTGCGTAAGCCATTCCTGCCAGCGGGTACGTACTTTTTCTTTAGGAAGATAGTTTTCTGCCAGGTCTATAAATAAAGTATAATGGCCGGCTTCGCTTTCCATAAAGCGGCGGTAGAATTTAGCAAGATAGGGGTCGTTCAGTCCTTCGCTCAGGCGTTTAAAGCGTTCGCAGCTGCGGGCTTCTATCACGGCCATCATTAATAGCTGGTCGAGGAAACGGTCATCAGGATGGCCGCCTTTTGTTTGAAAATTAATAAGGGAGTTGACGTATTCATCTTTCCTTTGCTTACCCAGTTTCAGACCCCTTTTATGCAATTCCTGTAATACCAGCCTGAAATGCCCCCATTCTTCTGTAACAATAGGGGCCAGCGCTGTTACCAGCTTTTCTTTATCACTGTATTTCTGGATAATGGAAATACAACTGGTGGCTGCTTTTTGCTCGCAGTAAGCATGATCTGTAAGAATGGCTTCCAACGAAATTTCGGCCAGGTTCACCCACCGGGGATCGGTAGGTAATTGCAGGCCAAGTATGTTTTTGGTATCCTGGGAAAGGTTCATAGCGTAAAAATCGTCATAAAATCAGAAATATCAAATATCAAATGTCAGATTTCAAATTTTTCCCTACCTTTGCCGCCTTAAATTACAGGATACAAAACAGGATGACCTTTTAAAAAAGACAGTATGCCACTTACAAAAGAAAGAAACGCAAAGATTTTTGAAGAATTTGGTGGAAGCGCCACTAACACGGGCTCTATTGAAGGCCAGGTAGCCCAGCTAACTGAGCGTATCAGCCAGATCAGCGCCCATTTACAGCAAAACAAAAAAGATTTTTCCTCGCACCGCGGTCTTATGCAACTGGTAGGTAAACGTAAAAGCCTGCTGGGATACCTGCAAAAGCATAATCTTCAGGGCTATCGTGCTTTAATTGAAAAGCTGGGATTAAGAAAGTAATTTCCCTGTCGTCTTACGTTGGGGAAACTGGTTCTATATCCTGGGTTTGATGAGATAATTTCAGACTTATAATATTATCGTATTCCCAACATTAACAGATGTTGGGAATACGTGTTTTTATACCCGGACTTTTCTTTTAGTCCAAAGTATTCCTCAGCGTAAAAAATACAGTGCTGCAGATTGCTCCATTATTTTAAAAATTTTTCAAAAACGATTTTATGTTACAACAACCAATCAGAAAGACCTTCGATATCGGCGATGGCCGCGAAGTGACTATAGAAACAGGCCGCCTTGCCCGCCAGGCAGACGGATCGGTTACAGTAAGTATGGGTAAAGCCATGCTGCTTGCTACCGTAGTGGCCAATAAAGAACCTAAAGAAGGGCAGAGCTTCTTTCCTTTAACAGTTGATTACCAGGAAAAATTTGCTTCTGCCGGCCGTATTCCAGGTTCATTTTTTAAACGCGAGGGCAGGCTGAGTGATTATGAAGTATTGATCTCCCGCCTGATTGACCGCGCTTTAAGGCCGCTTTTTCCTGATGATTATTTTTGCGAAGTACAGGTGCTGGTTACATTGATCAGCAGCGACCCTGAAATTTTACCAGACGCGCTGGCCTGTTTAGCAGCCTCAGCTGCCCTAGCGGTGTCGGATGTACCCATCAAGGAAATTTTAAGCGAAGTGCGCGTGGCCCGGATTGACGGCACTTTTAAAGTCAACCCTAACAGAACCGAACTTGAAAATGCTGACATGGACTTTATTGTGGCAGCTACTGAAAAGAACCTGATGATGGTAGAGGGTGAATCGGAAGAATGCTCTGAGGCTGATCTGATCGCTGCCTTAAATGTAGCTCACGAAGCTATCCGCATCCAGATAAAAGCCCAGCAGGAGCTGAGAGACTTAAAAGGAATAACCGGTAAAAGAGAATATACGCTGCCTGTGCTGAACGAAGCTATAAAGGAAAAAGTATATGCTTATGCCGGTCCTAAAGTTTTAGAGATTGCTAAAGGCAAGTCGGCCAAGCATGAAAGAAGCGATAAGTTTAAAGCGCTTGAAGAGGAGCTGATAACAAAACTTTCAGAAGAATCAACTGAAGAAAATCTTTTTACAGATACTGAGAAAAAACTGGCTCAAAAGTATTTTCACGACCTGCAGTATGATGTGGTTCGCGATATGATCCTGGATGATAAGATCCGCCTGGACGGACGTGCTTTAAATGAGATCCGTCCTTTAGATATGGAAGTGGATGTATTACCTTCTCCGCACGGATCTGCACTATTTACAAGAGGTGAAACTCAATCTCTTACAACAGTTACTTTAGGCACTGGTTTAGATGAGTTGTTAATTGAAACTGCTGCTGCCTCTAAATATTCCAAATTTATACTGCATTATAATTTCCCTCCTTTCTCAACAGGCGAGGTGAAAATGATGCGTGGACCTGGCCGCAGAGAAGTAGGGCATGGAAACCTGGCAATGCGCTCATTAAAGCAAATGATGCCTTCTGAAGCGGATTTTGGATATACCGTTCGTGTGGTAAGTGATATTTTAGAATCAAATGGTTCTTCTTCAATGGCTACTGTTTGTGCGGGTTCTTTAGCGTTAATGGATGCCGGAGTACCTTTCCCTAAGCATGTAGCTGGTATAGCTATGGGATTGATTACCAAAGGTGATAAGTATTCCATATTGAGTGATATTTTAGGTGATGAGGATCATTTGGGCGATATGGATTTTAAAGTTACCGGAACCCGTGATGGTATTTGCGGTGTGCAGATGGATATCAAGGTTGATGGCCTTTCAATGGAAGTGATGAGCGAGGCATTGGAGCAGGCTAAAGCAGGAAGGCTGCATATTCTTGATCACATGTACAAGGCAATGCCTGAAGCCAGGAGCGAAGTGAAACCTCATGCTCCGCGTGTGGTAAAAATGTTTATTGACAAAGAATTTATTGGTGCGGTTATAGGACCAGGTGGTAAGGTGATACAGGAAATTCAGAGAGAAACCGGCGCTACTATTAACATAGAGGAAGTGAACAATATGGGTGAGATCAGCATTTTTGGTGTGGAAAAGGATGCCGTGATGAAAGCAGAAGACTGGATCAAAGGTATTGTTGCCGTTCCTGTAGTAGGTGATGTTTACGATGCTACTGTAAAATCGGTAGTGGCATTTGGGGCATTTGTTGAATTTTTACCTGGTAAGCAAGGTTTGGTTCATATCAGCGAAATAAGCTGGAAACGCCTTGAAACATTAGAAGGCCTGGTGAAAGAAGGTGACATGATGAAGGTAAAGCTGATTGGTACCGATCCGAAATCGGGTAAATTTAAGCTTTCTAGGAAGGCTTTAATTCCAAAACCGGAAAGAAAACCACAGGAGGGAGGAAACAGTCCTGCTCCTGCGCCGGAAAACAATTAATCTATTTTTAGTTTAGCATATCTTTTAAAGCTGTCTGGTATCCAGGCAGCTTTTTTTTGCGAAGAGGTAGCTAATTCAGGGTATTATGGGTTTTTCTCCGGCGTTAGGGTTCTATCAGGCTATTACCTTTGAATAATTCTGAACCTGAAAAACAATAGATTATGAAAACACTTTTCCTTTCTAAAAAAACAGTAAAGCTGCCTGTAATTGTTGCACCGCTATTACTTATCCTGGGGTTTTCGTTCCGGGAGAAATCAGGCAGTATACCTGAACTGTTACCTGTGCTGTCTAACGTAGACAAACTGGTGGAAGAAGAAATGATAAAGCAGAATATAGTGGGCTGTGCGGTTGGCGTAGTGCAAAACGGTGTCATTGTACATGTAAAAGGTTATGGTCACCACGATCTGCTGCGAACAAAGCCGGTAACTGCCAGCTTGGTATTCCGGTGGGCGTCCGTTTCAAAGCCATTAACTGCTGTGGCAGCTTTTAAAGCTATTGAGCTAAACAAACTGCATCTTGATGATAAGGTAACTGCGCATGTAAGTTACTGGCCCAATTCCGGTAATAAGAGAGATATCACGGTCCGTAATCTTTTAAATAACAGAAGCGGTATCAATCATTATCGCAGCGGCGGCTATACCCGATCAAAATATACAGCTAAAAATAATTTCAATGCTTCACAATGCGTATCGGTTTTTTCTTCGGCCTCGCTTGATTTTGATCCTGGCATACAATATCAATACTCTACTTTCGGCTTCAACCTGTTAGGCGCTGTTGTAGAGGAAGCTGCCAAAGAACCCTACGAAAAATTTATTAAAAAGCATATTGCAGATAAGGCAGGTATGGTTAGCCTCACTGCTTATGCCGGGGATCCAAAAGGTTTTGGAAAAGATTGTAACGGGGTATTATCATCCACATCAGAAGGGGATGTGGAATGGAAATTACCGGGAGGAGGCTGGAGCTCTAATATTAACGACATGGCTAAGTTTGTAGGTGGTTTGATAAACGGTACTTTCTTAACTAATACGGCAGCCCTATGGCAAAGTGTGCCTGATAATAGCGGGTACGCCTTTGGTATCAGCCGCGGTTCACTAAACGGCGAGCTGTATATTTCTCATGGAGGGGCGCACGACGATGTACGGACCGAACTGGCATTTTTCCCCTCCTCCAGGTTGGGCGTAGTAGTAATGGTAAATGGCAACGGCTATGTCAGCGCAGACCGTTTGTGTAAGAAAATACAAAAGCTATTTGGTAAAAACTGGAATTTAGATGATTTGCCCCGTAATTATTGTGGAACCAACAAAGATTGCGGTGATAAAATGGCCGGCGTTTGGCGAAAAACTGACAATACTGAAAATACAGTGATCAGAAGAGGTTATTCGAATGATGCATTCAACGCTGAATGGAAGTGGCTAACCGCGCGTGGGTATTATTGTGCCGATTTTGAAACCTATGTAAAGGGCTCCAGCCGCAAATGGGACGGTATTTTTAAAAAAGGAAACAAACGATCGGCTATGTGGCGTAACTGGAGTCAGGACGGCTTTCATAATAAATGGGTGGAAATGAGTAATAGCGGCTTACGATTGATAGATGTAGAAACTTATGTAGATGGCAGCACCCGAAAATGGGCAGGCCTTTTTTTAGAAATGACCGGGGGATATGCGCTGCATAGAAACATGAGCCAGGATGGCCTGAATGCAAAATGGAAAGAATATGGAAGCAGGGGGTTAAAGCTAATTGATATAGAACGATATGGTAATAATTTATGGGCAGGTGTGTGGGTAACAGGTGCCAATGTAGCCATGTATCGTAATTGGAATACCGAAGATTTTAAGCAGTTACGCAGGGATAATAATGAAAAAGGCTGGAAGCTGATAGATGTGGATACTTACATGGACGGCAGTACCCGCAAATGGAGCGGGTTGTGGGAAAAAACAACGGTACCGGAGAAATACCTTTACGGTTTTAGTCATTGCGATTGGCTCAGTACGTATCATACAGATTATGCAAAAGAGGGGTATGAATTAATAGATATGGAAGTATATTAATTTCTGCTTCAAAAAACAAGATAAGGCTCCGGTCATTTTGATTAGGGGCTTTTCCTTTATTTTTGACTGTTCATGCCGGATATAAGAACCATAAATGTTACCCGCTACGTAACGCCTTTAAGGGAAGGAGGTTCATTGCCTGCTATTGCGGAGGGCGATGATGATTTTTTGTATGCCTTAAAATTTAAGGGGGCAGGTCAGGGTGTTAAAGCCCTCGTAGCTGAATTTATAGGAGGGGAAATGGCCCGTATGCTGGGATTGAAAGTGCCTGAAATTGTATTTGCCCGCCTGGATGAAGCTTTTGGCCGCACAGAACCGGATGAAGAGATACAGGACCTGCTAAAAGCCAGCCAGGGATTAAATATAGCGCTTCATTATTTAAGCGGTGCGGTTACTTTTGATCCTGCTGTTACAAAGATTGATACTTTATCCGCCTCAAAAATTGTATGGCTGGACGCATTCCTGACCAACATGGATCGTACAGCCCGGAATACCAATATGCTGATATGGCATAAAGAACTTTGGCTGATAGATCATGGGGCCTGTCTTTATTTTCATCATAACTGGGACAGCAGCACAATGCAAATGAAAAGTGCTTTCCCTTTAATTAAAGATCATGTTTTGTTAAAAGATGCGGCTTTACTGAAAGAGGCTGATAAATATGCCCGGGAGGCTTTGTCGGACCAGATCATTGCAGAAATCATAGAAGCATTACCTGCGGAATGGCTGGCCTATGAAGAAACGAATGGAGCTACAGCAGAAACGAGGAAGGTGTACCGGGATTTTTTAACTTACAGACTGAACCACAGCGACCTGTTTTTAAACCAGGCTATCAATGCAAGAGCAGCTATTATATGAGTACGCCGTAATAAGGGTAGTGCCACGTGTAGAACGTGAGGAATTTGTAAATGCAGGTATTATTTTGTTTTGTAAAAAGACGGGCTATATTGGTTGCCGTATTTTTCTGAATGAACAAAAGCTCCGTTGCTTTGATGAGAAAACAGATGTTGAAACCGTTCAAAAGAATTTAAGAGCTTTTGAGCTAATTGCAGCGGGGGATGAGCTAAGCGGCTCTCCCATAGCAAGGCTGGACGCGCCATCGCGGTTCAGGTGGCTTACTGCCACACGCAGCACTGTTATTCAGTGCTCAAAAGTACATCCGGGTTTAACCGGTTGCCTTGAAAAGTCCCTGGATAAACTGATGCAGGAGATCGTATTCTAGGTAATTAGTGGCGCAATAGGCCATTCTTCAGGTCTTTAATAACCTGCAGTGTTCTGAAAGGGAAAAGCAACAAATGGATCAGTAATATAATCCAGCCATTAGGCTGTGTAAAAGCTGCATATATCAATATTGATACCGGGAATAAAACCTGGGCAAAATCCTGCAGCAGAATCTGATGAGGACCTTCAGGCGCAATAATGATAACGGGCATCTGATGTAATTTCTTATACCGGACATATACTACGAACAGGTATAAAATAAATCCCGCGTAAATGAGAAAATTGTTCAAAAAAAACAAGATGCAGAGCAGGACAGATACCTCGACAGACAAAATAATAAATTCAATATTATTAAATTTTTTGGGGTTTCTTTTTGTGGCAAAAGTTTCAATATGGGCACTGATATCATTATCCCTGTCATGGAACTGATGCCATAAAATGCCTCTTATCCCATAACAGGCCGCCCATATACCTATTAAACATATCCACGTAATATTTACCTGCTGATTTGTACAGAAGTACATATAGCTGACCATAAGTAAGCTGGTAAAAATATGCGCGCCGCTGGCATCAGCTAATACGCCAAAAATGCCTCTGTTCTTTAACCGGATAGGTTTGAAACTATACATGGAGAAAGCAATCCATGGTATGGAATAAAACAGGCAGGACAAATAATCCGGCCAATAAAGAAAAATAATAAAAAACAGACCTGTTATTAAGCAGATCCCTGGTAAAAGGAGTTTTACAAAAAGCGGAAGTTTTTCCATCCTGTTTTGTTTCCCGGCTGCCGCATCGTCCTTTATATCTGCTATATCATTGATGATGCTTACATAGGCAGCGCCTGCAATTAGGGAAATAAGCGCTAAAAGAATATGTAGCCCCTGGTTAAATATGTTTTGGTTGTTAAATAACAATGTGGCATAAGCTATACCCAAAAGTGGCGGCAGTTTGTATTCCCACCATTCAATATGCCTGAAAGTTTTAACTATTTTCATTTGCTATTATTCCTGTTCCCGAAGCATTTTTTCTTTTTTTAAACGCCTGCATGCTTCTTTTATAACCGATGGATATTACATTCTGTATGCTCCACAGTGTATGCGGGGCATCAAGAGTTAATGATTTGCCAAGCAGTTTAGTGGATTGTACAAGGTCGAAATTTCGTACCAGGTGATGTTTTGCCAGTTCTACCATACCATATACATGTTTTTTTTGCATGAGTTTATACTCTTCCGGAGTTAATTTATGTTTAAAATCATTTAAGATTTGTGCTGTATCAGCAATGTACAGGTATTCAAGAACTTCAGATCTTTTTCTCCCGTCATAAACATTCATATCCGTTACTTTTTTTCTCCAGAGCCGGTCTATAGTAAAAGCAGCCTTACGTTTTCCGGATAATATGATATCTAAATACAGGTACCAGTCGTCACCGATCTTCATCTTCGTACTCCATCCCGAAGATACTAATTGCTTTTTTGTAACAAATGAAGAGGAAGGAGAAGGACAGGCCTGGACATAAAGATTTCTTAATTCAGCATCATTCAGCTCTACCCAACCATCTTTCAGCTTGTGCATATAAAGAGCAATAAAAGGGTCTCC
>JASGDI010000216.1:0-19641 GCA_049841335.1 Niabella sp.
CACCATTCTGATCTACATACTTAATATCGCCGGGTCTGATGTTCGCTCTTGCTGTACCATTTGCAGGAACGGTGCTTTTTAAAACATACCCACCACCAGGTGCAATATCAAAGTCCTCATATTGATAGTTTCCATCCCACAAGTAACCATAAAACTGTGCAGCAGGTGCGCCAACCTGAGCCAAATAGAGAAATGAATTATTATAATTACTTGTCCAGCTTACTGAAGAAAAAAGAGTTGACTGAGCATCAGCAAGCTCTACTACTTTATTTCTGTTGAAGCTGATATTAAAATTGCTTTCCCAGGAGAAATGCTTCCTTTTAACATTTATAGTGTTTAGCGATATTTCCAATCCTTCATTCTTTACCCTGCCCACATTGGTGTAATAGCTGTTATAGCCTGTACTTGTTGGTAAGTTAGCGTTGAGCAATAAATCTCTTGTATCCTTGATATAGTAATCCAAAGTCAGTTCCACCTTTTTATTAAATAGTGATAAATCATAACCAATATTCGTTTGTGTTGTAGACTCCCATTTAAGATCCGGATCTCCCAAATTTGTCATGACGGCAACCAGATGTGGTGTTGCATTCCCGAAGGAATAATAATCTGAAAAGGCAATAGAAGGATATTGCGCAAAGTCTCCCACCCGGTTATTGCCTGTAACACCATAGCTCAATCTCAGCTTAGCATTAGAAATAAATTCAATGCCTTTCATGAAACCCTCTTCGCCCATTTGCCATGCAAAAGCTCCGGAGGGGAAGTAACCCCATCTGTTTTTTCCTATAAATTTTGAAGACCCATCTGCTCTGAAGGAAGCAGTAAACAGATATTTTGAGTTATAATTGTAGTTGAGGCGTGCCAGATAGGACCCCATAAGGTTTTTTGATCTATCGGAAATAATTAAAGTTGGTGAGCCAAATTTTAACCCAATAAGACCGTATTCCTCATTTTCTATGTTATATACCGAATAGCCATAACCATTTAAAGAAGTGCCTCTAAAAGCTGACCCTATCATAGCATCCAACAGCCCCCTCTTGCTAACATTTTTTCTATATGTTAAAGTACCTTCTGCTATCCAGCCATTTCTATTAGCCTGCCTGAAAGCTCCATTTACACCTTTCACATTACTCACCCAAGGGAATCCCTGGTAAGTTCTGGAATTATAAAAGCTTTCATCCTCATTATGATACCTGTTAATTCCTCCTCTAACCATAAAATTCAATTCCTTTGAAAGTTTATAGTCAATTCTCGCGTTTGCCAAAAGATTGGTTGTTGAACGTTGCCGGATGACATTACGGGAGGCCACAATAGGGTTTAATATTCTAGTATCACCATCACCATCATCCAACCCCGGAAATAAATCAGACTCCACATCACCATCAGGATCCGGCACGAAAGGCACGATACCCCATACCTGATACATAAGATAGGTGGAGAATGAATTTGCCGTTGAACCTTGTTCGCTGGTTAAGGCTCCATAGTTCTTATCTTCTGCATAATTGATATTAAAATCTGCTGTAAGCCTGTCATTTACAGTTTGCTTTAATGCCGCTCTCGTTTGGAGCCTGTTATAACCAGAATTGATAGCAATTCCATCCTGATCAAAATAGGAGGCGCTGGCTGAATACTGTGTTTGCTTACTACCTCCCTGAAGCGATACTGTATGATTCTGCATCAAAGCAGGCTTAAATAATAGTTCCTGCCAATTGACCTTATTAATATTTTTATAATCTTCAAGTGTCATTGAGCGTTCCGTTAAATACCTATTAGTCATATTTGCATTATCCCGCTCAATCTGATATTTTACAAACTCATAAGGGCTCATTACATCAACTTCCCTGATAACAGATTGCTGCCCTATATATCCGTGATAGCCTACATTAATCTTACCCGGCACGCCACTTTTTGTTTCAATAATAACCACACCATTCGCCCCCATTGATCCATATATAGCTGTTGCCGAAGCGTCTTTTAATACGGTTATAGAGGCAATATCTTCCGGGGCAATCGCATTACTATTAAAGTTTTCTACAGGAAATCCATCTACAACAAACAATGGCTCATTGCTCTGCGTTAGTGAATTTCCTCCCCTGATTACTATATTCATACCCGACCCCGGCTGTCCATCATTAGATGCTACCTGAACCCCTGCAATTCTGCCCGCCAACGCCTGGTCAAAAGAGGGTACCGGTGCTTTTATAAGGTCCTGAACATTTACCTGGCTAACCGAACCTGTCAGATCCCGTTTTTTTACAGTACCGTAAGCCACCACTACCACTTCCTCCATATCAGCGGCATTTTTCATCATATTCACACCTCCCTCTTTCAGCACTATCTCAACCGGATACCAAACAGATTGATATCCTATATAAGTAAAAACCAATGTATCACTTTGTCTTGCTGTTATAGAGAACTTACCGTCTTTATCGGTAGTGCCAGCAATACCATGGCCTTTCAATTGAACACTTACACCAGTTAATACTTTGTCATCGTCAATATCTCTCACAGTTCCTATAACAGTCAATGCCTGGCAATATAAATCTGCTGTTAAAAAAAGAGAAAAGGCAAGAAACAAATAGCTAATTTTTGGAAGTAGCATATTAATGTTGTTTAATCGTTATTTAATTATGTATACGTTTGGCAAATACAATCATATTTTCTTCCTAATAATCGAAATTTTATTAGTAGTTATGTTCTACATAACAAATGTAGACATTTTTTCCTTTCCGCCAAATTTTTTAGAAAAAAAATAAAATATTCCGGGGCAAATAATCAGGACCCTAGATGAAAAGCACCGGTGAAAAGATCTGCTTTATCAAAGACCTGAAAGATCCTTATTTCCGGCAGCTTTATAAAGACAGGAGCATGTTTTTGAGTAAGTAACAGATATGCCCAGGTTGGGTCCGAAGGACTCCCTTGGAGAGACCTGAGCAAGAAAGAGACCTCATAGACCTGGGCCGGATCGGGACATATAAGGCTCCGGAATCACGAATGCCACGTCACGCTAAAGAACTATATAAATTTTGGAAAAAGTAGAAGTCCCTTTATTTCCCCTAAAATATACAGCTTCTGATGCCCAAATGGGTTCTACTGTTTTATTGTCGAGTTTAAAATCGGAAAGATCGTATTGGGGACCCACACAACCAGCAGGTATCAATGTTTGATTAAAGGTTAAAAGATGAGGCGTTCCTTTTATGGTAACTGTAAAACTATTATCACCAACCTTGTCAGGTTTCCAAAAAGCAATATATTTTAAAGACGTTGGATCATTCCCGTGGTAAAGCAACACCGTATCTACAACAGCAAAAGTATTACCATACGTTACTTCAATATCTTTCGCTTCTAAAGCTTTTGCAGATAAAAGATTCGCACTGTCTTTGTTAATAAAAGAAAGCGCAATTACAGTTCCATGGGAATAAACAGACCTGGGAATAAGACACCCTTCTCCACCGCTCCTTTTATCACAGCTATTTAAAAATATCAAGGCTGCAACTCCTGAAAATACGACTGTCAAAAATGTATTTCTCATAAAATATAGTTTATTATCATAACGAAACTGATAGCTGAAACGCAACAGCAAAATACCTGTTTGTTTTATTATACGCTGAAAATTTTATGAGATGAAGTTTTTAAACGGATAACCACCCCTGCAAACCGTATCTTCGCTCTATGAGCTTATTGAAAGAACAGGTGGTGCTTGTGGATGAGCAAGACAATGCTACCGGCACTATGGAAAAAATAGCAGCCCATGAAAAAGGTTTATTACACAGAGCCTTTTCTGTATTGCTGTTTAATAATAAAGATGAATTATTATTACAGCAACGCGCATGGAATAAGTATCATTGCGCCGGTTTATGGACCAATACCTGCTGCAGCCATCCATACGCAGATGAAAATACTTTAACAGCTGCTAAAAGAAGATTGAAGGAAGAGATGGGCATTGAATGCCCCCTGCAAAAAGTATTTGACTTTATTTACAGAGCTGAGTTTAATAACGGCCTTACTGAACACGAGTTTGACCATGTGTTTTTTGGGCGCTTTTCAGGCGCTCCTGTCATAAATCCTGATGAAGTGGCCGGCTGGAAGTATATTTCTTTAAACGGTTTGAAAAAAGAAATGGCGCATAACCCTGAAAGTTATACGCCATGGTTTAAGATTATTATTGACCACATAAAAACGGGAGACTTCCTTCAGCAATTACCTGAATAATTGTTTGATGGCTGTTACTACTGTACAGAAAATTCCTGCGAAGCAGTATAGATTCTTCCATACATATCTTTAGCCCTCACTTCAAAAGAATGCTTTCCTTCTTTTAAATTCTTAGGGAACGCAGCCTCCCATAAATGGGTCGATTCTTCGGGGAAACTAGGCCTCCTGTTTCCTGTTAAAATTTCAGATTTATCCCATTCCACTATTGAAGCAATATAATTAGGATCAACAGTTGGAGTGAACTTCATCTTCTTCCAGTTACCTTTATGATCAAAGCGTATTTCTACATCGCTGTCCTTATGCCCCATAAAAAAGTTAGCATACACTCTTGCCGATGCAGGCTTTTGGCTTTTAAACGCCTTTGGCGCATACAGTGCTACCTGGTAATCGGAGCTTTCTCCCGCCACTTTATAATCTATTGTATAAGTATTGCCTTTAAAATGAATAAAAGCATATCCTTTAGGAGTACCATCCCTCATGGTTGAGACCGGCACTCCTGTTCTATTGAATGCTCCTGAATACCAGTCGCCGGAAGTTGTACCTACATTATATTCATGGTGCGGAGTAGCCCTTAACCAGCCATCAGTACCCGTAAAAAAATCGTTTCGCTGTAAGTGGGTATGCGCAGAAAGAGAAAGGGTATGGGGATAATCTTTCAGCAATTCAAAAAGCCTTGTGCGGTGTTGAAGATTAAAAGATGCATCGCCCTGGGATAATAACGGTATATGAAATGCCAGTACTACCAGCTTGTCTTTAGAAACCAGCTTCAGATCGTTTTCAATAAACTGCAACTGACTCTCCCTAAAACCACCCCAATAGCTTTTGCCATCCCGGGGATCGGGATATAAAATATCATCCAGTACTATAAAGTGAACATCTCCATAATTAAAGGAGTAGTTGGCAGGGCCAAAGTTCAACTCAAAGGTCTCATCGCTAAGGGAATCAGATACAGCTTCATAGTTCATATCATGGTTCCCCAATACATTGTACCAGGGTATACCTACTTTTTTTGTAGCTTCAATATAGGGGCTATGCAGGTCCAGGGCATCTCCTACCAGGTCGCCAAGACTTATTCCAAAACTTACGTTTTTAATGCCTTCTACTTCAGACACTATGCCTTTTGCATAATAGGCTACCTCTTCGATTGTGTAGGGCTGCGGATCGCCAAAAACAAGCGTGGTAAAATCCTTTGTACCTGCAGACGGCAGCAATGCAAAATCTACAGATTTTGGTAAAGGCCCTGTAGGAGCTAGCCCTTTATATTTAAAATGGGCAGGTGAGCCCGCAGGCTTATGGTTATAATAAAAAGCCGGGAGCTGTTTGCCTGATACCGGCAGGTTATAATCTGCCGGCTTTATAATAAATATGATGTTATCGTTGCCGACAGGTAAACTGTACTTTCCTTTTGTGTCGGTGGTGGTTACTTCAATGCCGTTGGATACGCCCACATCAGCGATACCTTTTTCGTTCTTATCTTTTTTACCATTCCCGTTCAGGTCTTCAAAAACAAACCCTGATACCGATTGTGCAAACGCCGAAAATGTGAAGACGGATGCTGCCAGTAGTATGCATACTTTTTTCATGTGTTTATTTTTTATTATTCTGTTGGTTACATGCAATTCAGCGAAAGAAGCTATTCATCCACCTGGGTGTGAAAATGTCCAGGAATTCCTTAGGAGCATATTTTCTTATGCTACATTTCATGAATAAATCTTACTGACTAATGGAACTATTTATTTTTGGATTCCTTAAATATACCCGGGTATAAAACACCATCAGGCGCGTCAAAAGGCAGGTTCAGCAACCGGGCTACGATGGGCGCAATATCGGGCAGACTCATTACAGGCACTACGGCGCCTTTTTTAAAACCCGGACCATAGCCTATAAATCCCGTCTGCATTTCTTTAAAGTCGGGGAAATAACCATGTGTACCGCCACTCGCGGGTTTTAAGGCGCTATTACCCTTATCCGATGCGGAAAAACTAACCCCCTGTATAGCGGCCAGACCTAAGACGGCGTTCGGATCGGCACCAATGCTGTCCATCTCTCTGCGCTCCACTATCCTGAACATTTTCTTTTGTGCTGCAGGAAGATCATTTAAAATATCTTTTACCTGTTGCAAGGTGGCTTTATCATTCTTATCTTTAAGATACAGGAAGGCCGAGCCGCCATTGGCATGGAACAAGGCTTTCCATTTTTCTTTACTTCCTGATTCAGAGGGAGTAGAAAACCCGTTATCTCTCAGCCAAATATTAGGCAACAGGCTGGTATGTATATCAGCAAAGCCATGATCTCCTACAATAAGGATAGCCGTGCTGTCTTTCAATCCCGCTTTATCCACCGATTCGATAATGGTCCTTACCGCCCTGTCTGCCGAAGCAACGGCCAACCTTACTTTCTCACCCTCGCGCCCCTCTTCGTGCTCAAAATGATCGGTATTGGCCAAATGGACCGCCAGGATATTGGGCCGGTATTTTTTAAACAGATATCCTGCCATACGAGCCATATTCTCATCGGCAGAAAGATAGTCGCCGTTATAGTCTGCTTCTTCCAGCATTCCCGTGGCATGCTGCTGCACTTCTTCAAACAGCCCCGGAGGATTAGAACTGGCGCTTACTTTTCCCAGTAACAACTTCTTTCCGGGCCATGCCCATACTTCCGGAATGTTATAGGTGATAGGCGCTCCTACTGTTACCGGCCAATGCACAGCAGCAGTAGTAAGCCCGGCTTTTTTTGCAGCATCCCATAAAGTAGGCGCTTTTATTTCTGAAGCGTTCCAATACCATCTGCCCGGTGCCTCCCAGGGCTCAAAATAAACATTGTACGGAATACCATGTCGGGCGGGTAAAGCGCCTGTGATCATGGCCGTATGGGAGGGGTAAGTAACACTTGGAAAAACGCCCTGCACACCATCTGCATATACGCCATTCTCTTTCAGTACCTGTAGGTTAACCGCATTCCAGTCTTTGTCCTTATAAAATTCAGGCCGTAAACCATCAATACTAATTAAGATGACATGCTTTGCCGGCTGAGCAGTGGTTGTACCAATAGCACTTATTAATAATGTAGCGATTATTGCCATTTTTTTGAACATAACTTTTCTATTTATTTAGAAAGCAATTTTTGTAACATCTTCTGCGGCTTTAATGTCTGCCAAATGATGAAAAATTACTCTTCCAACCGGGTAACATTTTCCCCGGTTTCTATTTCATCCCATGTAGATGTTTTTTCTAAGTCTATATACGTTGACTCAGAACGAGCTTTAGTCCATCTGCCTAATGTTATATTATATACACCGCCCAATAAATCAAAATATCCTAAATCTGCTGTATAGTATGGAACACTTTTGGTGTTAATACCAAGCGCTCCCGTGGTCATTCTCGCAAACGGTTGTGGTTCAAGATTATCCGGATTTACGGCATCGTACCAATCATTTGTAGTAATTCTATACCCCAAGGCCTGTGTAGTTTCGGTAGCGGCCTGGTACAAAGAACCTCCCGTACCTTTTAAACTCACAAAAATCACATCTACCGGAACGGATTCCTTAGTTATGTTTGTATCTTTAAATATGGCTACGCCGCACGGATTACCGCTATTGGCAAAAGGTCCTGACGTACCGAATGCAGAAGTAACAACAACCCCACCATCTCCCGGATTTGTGCCACTTGTTGCATAAGCTTTTGCATACCAGCTATCTCCGGTATAAGGAGTAGAACCTGAACCGTTAATCATTTTAGCAGTTCCTCCAAAATAAAAGAATTGTCCTTTTTTGGCAACACCGGATGTTATATTCCATTTAATAGTACGCTGGCCTCCCGTAGCCCATCCGTTTGCCGGAGCACCCAAAGGTGTAGAAGCCCCTGCATTATTGGTAAATACAATACAATAAGGAGTTACAGAAAAATCTATATCCTCGGCAGTAGCCATCATTTGCACATACTCGTAGTTGCCATCGCCGCCTTGTGGGTCGCGCTGCAATCCGGTAATAATAAGCGGTTGAGCCAAAGAAACATCACCCATAGAAATTAAATCGCTTTTAATTCTGGGTCTTATTTGCGCAATTAATTTACCTGCTGCATCTACGGTATTGAAAGTAATGCCTTTGTAAACAGCCAAACCAGGAATGGGGTCGTTGGCAAAAACAGCATTGGGGTTTGTAACCAAACGTATGGTAGCAAAACCATCGTTCACATACGCTCCTTCTTTCATTAGAGCTCCGTCTTGTGGTACAGGCGTAAATCCTGCTTTTGTAATCATTACAAAAATGCTTTCGTACACATCGGGATTAGCTAAAAGAGTGCCTGCATCTATTTTTGTAACTGCTACGTCATTGCCTGAAGATGTTTTAACCACATCGCTACCTGATACACCTGTAATTTGCAAAATACCCTCTTTACGGGTAAGTGTAGCTCCTTCAATTTTTATTTTTACAGAATCTCCGGGGTGGTAATTAGCAGCATCGGCACCAATGTTTACACAAATACCTCTAAGCCAATTGTTGCGACGACTGTCCTGTACTACCAATAAGCCTTCGGGCAAGTTGCCTCCATCGTGGTCTGAGGTTACTATTGCATACAAGAATGTTGCTCCGGCTAAAGTTTTCTTTGTTAGCTGTACATCTTGTCCTTTGTATATGTTTCTAACATCAAATATAGCAATATACTCGTAGGGAACGCCGCCGAGATAGTTGCCAAAGCCGTCTTTTTTACAACTGCCTAAAGCCAAAAGCACCAGGACTATAAGAAAGCTGTTTAAAATATTTTTTTTCATCATCTATTTTTATCGTTTATCTAATGCTGCTTTTTAATAAAATGAATTATGGTTTTTGCCACCAAACCTGTGTAGCAATATTGTCAGGTCCTTGCGATGCAACCGCCTCTTTGTAATAAGTGGGGTTGGTAGATTGTACCTCTACCGGGTAGTTCAATCTTGCCGGCATGACACCATTGTTTCTTAAACCAGGGCCTTTAGGTAAAACCGGATGTCCTGTGCGGCGGTACTCTATCCATTGTTGCATATCGCACCATAACAAAGCATAATATTTTTGCAGAAGAATAAGATTCATCTTTTCATCGAAAGAGAGGTGGGGTAAGTATGATATATCCGCATCTCCTAAAAAACCACCCCCGGTAGTACCACCCGTAGTAAGGGCTGCTGCAGTAAATGATGTAGGTAACCACATTTGCATATAAGCCAACACACCATCGTTGTAATATGTAGAGTCGCTTCCGCTAATCCAGCCTTTTAGTGCCGCTTCGGCAAACATAAATTGCACTTCGGCATAGTTTAACATTTGGCCGGTAAGCGGCTCCATTTGCATATTGGTTCGGGGAGTGGTAACCTGGTTTGTTGTATTCTGGTCGCTACTAAAAAAGTAGGACGATTTTGCAACATCCTGACCGGGAGCATAACCGGAGGGTACGCCAGACCAGGCATTAGAGCCTTGCGCAATACCCAAACGGTTGATGCCATTGGTTCCGTATGTCGTGCCGGTTTGAATAAGGGGAGAGTTCCAGTTGCGCAAATTGCCTATAAAAAACTCGCCCAAACCCGGAGAACGAAAATCCTGTACACGTATAGAGTTAAACGGCGAAGACATGGGCTCTGCCGCTACTGCGCTACCAGACCAGCGTAAAATGGCCGATTCGTTATTATTAGAAATAACAGGGTATTGCGCAGGATTATTTACAATATTTTGAAATTTGGAAATAACCGTTGCCGCAACCTCGCTTTTACCGGACAGGCGCAACAATAAGCGCAGGTATAAAGAGTTGCCAAACCTGCGCCATTTAGCTGCATCGCCTTTAAACACAGGGTCGGAGTTACTTGTAAGGGTATCGGTGCTTTGCGCCAAAATGTTGTTTGCCACTTCAAGACTATCGTAGATAGCCATGTAAATGTCTTTTTGTTTGTCGAACTTAGGGCGACGATTGGCACCATCTTCGAGCCTGCCCAGGTTTGATTCCGAATAAGGTATATCACCATAAGTATCTGTGAGTATGGAGTACACCCAGGATTGCAGAATTAAGGAAACGCCCTTATAGCTATCATTTTTATACCTGCTGCTTGTATCGGCAATACTGTATATATTTTTAAGATTGGTGAGCTGTAAGTACAGGTTGTTCCAGGGTTGGGTTCCCCAGGTAGAACGAATATCGTAACGAAAAACCTTACCATCACCATCCCCCATATTTACCGTTACCTGCATCAGCTCGTTATTAAAGTTGTAGTTACGCAGCATATTGGTGCTTAGAATATTTGCAAGCGCAGGCGCAAATAATTGCTCGGGGCTTACCTCTGGTACAAGGTTGGGGTTTGTATTAATTTCGTCATATCTTTTAGCACAGGATTGCAGCACAAATGCCAGCAATAATGTTCCCAATAATATATTCTTTATCATACTAAGTATTTAATGTTTTAGAACGTAATTACTAAATTGGCTCCCATAGTTCGTGTGGAAGGGAACTGGGCTATTTCAAAACCCTGGTTAATATCGGTTCCGCTCAGAGTACCAAACTCGGGATCGAACATGGGCCATGGAGACCAGATGAACAGGTTTCTACCATACAGGCCTAACGTTATTTTATCAATCCGGTGTTTTTTCAGCAACCTGACAGGAATGGTATAGTCTATACGAGCTTCTCTGAATTTGATAAAGTCCGTACTGAATGAGCTCCCTTCCGCATTATCTACTCCCATCATAGAACGATAGTATTCATCTATATCGGTAGCCACTACATCATTTTTTCTGTATCCGGTTACATTACCATCAACATCTAACACTTCTAATACACCGTTACCAATGATACCGTTGTAACGACCAGGTACAGTTACCTGGAGTTTACCCTGCTCTACCATTTTGTAGTGCATTAAAGAGTGGCCAATAGCGCCCCATTGTGCATCGAACAAAGCTGAGAATCTGAAGTTTTTAAATGTAAACGCGTTTTGTAGGCTCAGTTTGCCTTTGGGCATAGTATTGCCTATGTACACAACATCTTCGGTGATCTTTGCGTTACCGGTGGTAGGATCAAACACCACCTGTCCGTCCGGAGAACGTACAAAACCACGACCGTACATATCGCCCATACTACCACCAACTTTTGCTACAATCTGACCACTACCAACAGCTCCTGTTCTTAACACTACAGAGGAATCGGGTATCTCAATAATCTTGTTCCTGTTAGTAGAATAGGTAACATTTACATCCCACTTAAATCCGTCTTTCGCTTTTGCCTTTACAGGTGTGCCGTTCAGGGCTACTTCCAACCCTATGTTGCGAACCTTCCCGGCATTAATAATTTCGCCGCTATAACCCGAAGAACGGTCTATGATGGATTGTAATATCTGGTCTTTTGTGTTACCAATATATGCGGCAACATCTAAACCGAGACGGCGTTTAAACATTTGCATTTCGGCGCCTACTTCGTAAGTTGTGGTTCGCAACGGCCTCAAATCGGGCTTTACCAAAACTAATGGAGCAGAATAGTAGTTACCATTAGCATACGCATCGTACACAGGAAGCGGACCATATCCATAAGAAGTACGATAAGGTACAGTACCGCCACTACCCACATCAGAATAAGAGAGCCTTAATTTCGCATGGTTGATGCTTGAAGGAAGTTTGGTAGCATCTGATAATAAATAGCTGATATTCAAAGACGGATAAGTGAAACCAACCGAGTTGCTTCTGTAAGGATTGGCAAGCGTGCTGGTCCAGTCTCTACGGGCCGTAAGTTCCGCAAACAAATAATCTTTATACCCCGCATTAATTATCGCATATAAGCTACTGTACTCAAACCTGCTTCTATATGGGAAAGATTGCACTGCTGTTTCCGCATTATCAAAGGAAAAATATCCGGGAGTTTTAAGCCCGTCTGCCCTTAAGTCTTCCCTGTTATACCTGTTTTTTGTAACACTTCCACCAAGCGTTCCTTTTATATCCCAATCGCTGTTGATACGTTTTTTATAGCCTAACAGGAAGTCTGAAGTATATTCCTGGGAAGAAATGTCTTGGGTGCGATAGCTACCGTGCAACATTTTAGACCCTGCATCCCAGGGGCGTTTTTGCGAACGGTCATCTTTCGTATAATCAGCCGATTGTCTTATCATCAGTCTTAAATCCTGGGTAAAATCGTAAGTTACCTGAACATTGCCGGTAAAGTTATCTCTATCATAAGCGTTCAGGAACTCGTAAGCAATGGCATAAGGGTTTTCGGGGTAGGTAGAATACGGATAAAATATTTTCTGTCCTACCTGTCCGTTTACCCAATAATTTTTCAGCCAATCAATGTCGGCATTGGGCTGCCAGAAAATATACCAATACATGATGGACTGATTGCCATAACCGGCACCGGGAATATTATCGCTGAATTTGTTGGTATAGCCGCCTTTTACCGAAACTTTGAGTTTATCGGTGATTTTTGTATCACTGGAAAACGCAAAAGAGTTGCGCTTGTAACCTGTGTTTGGCGTAATCCAGGTGTTTTTTACATTGGTGTAAGACAGTCTGAGGTTTGTTTTTTCCCAACTGCGTGCCAATGTTACAGAGTTTGTATAAGTTTCCCCATCTTGAAAGTAACCATTAACACCGTGTTTTCCGGGATAAGGACGCCAAAGCGTAGCATTTTGAGCATCTCTTGTTTGTGACCCCGGACCATATTGATTCTTAAAATATTGCCCATCAAACTTTGGTCCATACGCCGAAGAGGATCCTGTGTTGGTTAATAAGTCTGCCTGACCATCTAAGCCTATACCATATTCATACTGCAAATCCGGCCAGCGGTTTACCTGCTCTATTGCAAGATTTGAATTTCCCGTTATTTTCCATTTCCTTTTATCTCTGCTGGCACCTGATTTTGTGGTGATGATAATAGCGCCGTTGGCACCACGAGAACCATATAAAGCCGCAGCACCGGGCCCTTTCAATACTGTTACCGATTCTACATCTTCGGGATTTATATCGTTCAACCCGCTACCATAGTCGGCAGGCATATTGTCGCTGCCTACACCGTAAGCAAGGTCGCTGCTGTTTGCAGAACGGCGGGCACTACCGTTGTTAATTACAACACCATCTACAACTATCAAAGCTTCGTTTTCGCCCGTGAGGTTGTTTTCGCCTCTAAGTATAATTTTATTTGAACCATCAGGCCCACTGTTAGAACGAATCAGGTTTAAACCTGCTACTTTACCTGAAAGAGCATCTGTCCAGTTATTAGATAAAGCATTTGTCAGATCCTCCCCCTGTACTGTTGTAGTTGCATATCCCAATTCTTTAGATTGCCTCTTAATTCCCAATGCGGTAACTATCACATTTTCCAGCTCCTTCTCACCAGGAGTAAGCGCTATTGAAAGCGTCACTTCATTGCCCAGCAAAACCTGTTTGGTAACAAACCCAACCCCTGACAGCGTGATCGTTTCGCCGGGAGCAGCTAACAATGCAAATATGCCCTTTTCATTTGTTGCAGCGCCTCTCGCAGTGCCTTCAACCTGTACACTGATATTAAATAAAGGCTTCTTATCGTTGCTGTCTATCACTGTACCTGTTATGGTTCGCTGTTGTGCATAAGACGTCACAGCAGCACCAAGTACCAGTAACAGGATCATGATATTTTGCCGTAAAAAGCCAGTTGATTTTAGTGTTGAATACATCTTCGTTCGATTTTTGCTGCAAAAGAAGTGCATTCAAAACAGCCGGAAATGGCCTGTAATCAATGATAATAATTTCTTCAACTATTGATAACGAAATGATAATTTTTCGTATGGGAATACCCCTGAAATCCGGTGTTCACAGGTATTTTCAACATCCTGACATTAATTTTTTATTATGTATTCTTCTTATCACATCCTTATTGAACAGATTAGCAAATGGCGTCCATTGTAATATTCCTGTAAGTTTTTTGCACCAGCAGGAACCTAAGCTTTTAATTGTTATCTTTTTATATTAATATTGTAGCTACCAATGAGTTTCCTGAGCCCTGCCATATCGTCCCTTGCCCGCATGCGCCAATGGCGTATTGAAGCCTGGCGTAGCCATCCTGTTGATTCGCAGAGAGAGGTGATACAAAACCTTGTAACTTCTGCTCAGTACACAGAGTTTGGCCGTAAGCATCATTTCAGCAATATTTATAATATCCGCGATTTTAAAAAAGCCGTCCCCGTTAGTGAATATGATGGCCTTAAGCCCTATATTGAAAGAATGATGGCTGGCGAGCAGAATTTATTATGGAACAGCCCTATAAACTGGTTTGCAAAAAGCAGCGGTACCACCAGCGATAAAAGCAAGTTCATTCCTATGAGCGATGAAACACTGGAGGATTGCCATTATAAAGCAGCGAAAGATGTGCTTACCATGTATTATACCTTTAACCCCGACAGCGCAATGCTTACCGGTAAAGGCCTGGTGCTGGGAGGAAGCCATACTGTTAACCCGGTTAACGATGAAGCGCAATACGGCGACCTGAGCGCTGTGCTTCTGCAAAACAGCCCTTTCTGGGGGCACTGGCTACGCACACCCGACCTGGAAATAGCGCTTATGGACAACTGGGAAGACAAGCTGGAGAAAATGGCGCTGCAAACGGTCAATGAAAACGTAACTTCTATCAGCGGGGTACCTACCTGGACGCTCATTTTGTTCAAGCGCCTCCTGGAAATGACGGGCAAAAGCACCATTGCAGAGGTTTGGCCCGACCTGGAACTATATATGCACGGTGGCGTATCTTTTACACCTTACCGCGAACAGTTTAAAAGCATTATTGGCAAACCTATCCATTACCTGGAAACCTATAATGCCAGTGAAGGCTTTTTTGCCGCGAACGAAACACCGGGAGATGACGGCATGTTACTGTTTACCGATCATGGTATCTTCCTGGAGTTTATGCCTTTAAGCGAGCATGGAAAAGAGGATCCGCAAACCATCGGGCTGAAAAATATAGACCTCAATACCAATTATGCCCTTGTAATAAGCACTAATGGCGGGCTGTGGAGATATTTACTGGGCGATACCATCAAATTTGTTTCAAAAGATCCTTATAAAATCATTGTAAGCGGAAGAATAAAGCACTACATCAATGCCTTTGGAGAAGAAGTGATTGTAGATAACAGCGATAAGGCCGTAAGCATGGCCTGCCGGAAGACAGGGGCCGTTGTAAATGACTATACCGCAGCGCCGGTTTATTTTTCTGATAACAGCAATGGCGCTCACGAATGGCTGATAGAGTTTGAAAAAGAACCCGACAATTTTGAAGCCTTTGTCACTGAACTGGACACAGCCCTGCAAAGCATTAACAGCGATTACGAGGCCAAGCGTTATAAAAACATTGCGTTAAGTCCGCCGCGGGTGCATAACCTGCCCCCGGGCAGCTTTAACAGATGGCTGCAGCAAAAAGGCAAATTGGGCGGACAGCATAAAATACCACGTCTTTGCAACGAAAGAAAGTACCTGGAAGAAATACTGCACATAAATGCACCGGCCCATCAGCTTTAAAAATGAATTAAGCGCCTTTCTTATTTTAACACATACACATAGTGCTATTATCAAAATAGCACATTACTTTTGCGCCATCATGGAGATGATCATACGTACAAAAAACCTGGTTAAACGCTATGGACAGCGTACCGTAGTGAATAATGTGTCCTTTGAAGTACACCAGGGGGAGATTGTAGGGCTGCTGGGACCTAACGGGGCTGGCAAAACCACCTCTTTTTACCAGGTAGTAGGCCTTATAAAGCCCGATGAAGGAGATGTTTTTTTAAATGATGAAAATGTCACCAGGCTGCCTATGTATAAACGTGCACAAATGGGCATCGGTTATCTGCCACAGGAAGCCTCAGTGTTCAGAAAGCTAAGCGTGGAAGATAATATTGCAGCCGTACTGGAAATGACCACCCTGAGCAAGGCCGAACAGAAAGAAAAGCTGGAGTCGCTGATCGCTGAGTTCAGGTTGGGACATGTGCGTAAAAGCAATGGTGATGTATTAAGTGGCGGAGAGCGCCGCAGAACTGAAATAGCCCGCGCACTGGCAGTAAATCCTAAGTTTATTTTGCTGGACGAACCCTTTGCTGGTATAGACCCTATTGCCGTGGAAGATATTCAGAGCATTGTAGCCAAGCTTAAGTTCAAAAACATTGGTATATTAATCACCGACCATAACGTAAATGAAACCCTCTCCATTTGTGACAGGGCTTATTTATTGATTGACGGAAAAATATTTGAAAATGGCACTGCTGAAGAGCTGGCAGCCAATGAGCAGGTGCGCAAACTTTACCTGGGGCGCAACTTTGAACTGAAACGAAAGGACTATTTACACGAAGAAGCAAAGCAGGATATAGGACAAACAGAAGCTGAAGGCGCCATTGAAGAGCTGCCAACAGGAGGAGCATAATTAAAACAAACTGCCCGCTACGTTAATAGCGGACAGCCTGATCTTAAACCTTAATCCAGGTCAGCTTCCAAATTATGAAACAGCATTTTCCTGCGGCTGCAGGTTATTGTCTTTTATGAATTGATCCCTGTAAGCAGTAAAGTCACTTAAAAGACTATCAATAGCGTCAACAGATTTATCGGAATATTCATGAATATCTGGTAACACGTCGGCCAACAGGCTTATGCCCAGATTTATATTTTCAGCTTCAATTTGAGCTACCTTTTTTAATACTGCTGTTTCACTGTTTTTAAGGTCTTCCAGCTCCCTTACAATTTTATCCATCATTTCAAGCTTTTCCATCTTTTCCATTGTATTCATTTTTTGTTTTAAAGAATTCAAACAGTTTAACTGTCCTTGTTTGTAAAACAAATACTGTACAAAAAGCAAAAAGGGCAACAGTATTTAGCTAATTATTTAGAAATCTGCCGGTTTTTCTTAATAAAATTGTAAAGGTTTGCTCTCATTGTTTTGAGTTTTCAACAAATTGATAACCAATGATCCTTTTGATCTGTCTCAGCGTGAAAGAAATCTCACTGTAAGGCTACCCGTTGAGACATCTCCCTACCGGTCGATTTGACGACACTTTATATATACGCTATTGTTCCATTGATTAAGGTTTGCCTGATTAGCAAACATTAGTAATATTCATTTAGCAGCTCTATAATTAAAGTGGTTGAGCAATATTCTTATTTCGTTATAACCAAAGGAATCCGGTAATACATTTTTCCATTCTGTAAGACTTTTAAAACTATATTTCCTGAACCGGTCTTCAAACAGCTGCAGCTGCTCCATGGTAAACAGCCGGTCCATATCCAGTACCCCTGCACCGGCCATCCTTGCAAGATGGTTCAACACAGTACCTTCGGTAATATTTCTTATCCGGGCAATTTCGCCGGGAGTTTTTCCTTCTTCAAAAAGCTGGTAGGTAATAATATGAGCAGGTTTTTTAGCAACATCGGTTTTTACAGGGGCTGGTTCTCCTTCATATAAAGCAAGCTCAAAAAGTTTTGCCTCTTTTAGTGATGAAAGATAAGATGCTATTACCTCTATAAAATCTTTTACTACTTCATTATAAGCCTTCAATCCTTTTGTTCCCTTGGTTTCTGCATAACATGCTTTAACACGTGAAAAAACCTTTTCGCTGATATTCTCAAAAAAGAACTTTACAGCGCCTTTACATTTTTCTTCAACAGCACCCCAGTTGCTCTGCAGCTCTGTGTATTGCTTCAGGTTATGGTTTAACCAGGCAGAAAACTTTTCAAAAACCCCTTTCACTTCCTTCAGTTGTTTTACTACGGCTTCGGCATGCAGCAAGGTTTCTTCACTATCCAGCACACTGCTTTTTCTAATGGCCTGTATCCAGTCTTCAGCCTCACTTAGTAACTGCTGTACATCCAGCTTCTGAAGCAATTTGCTTCCTGCATAGCTGTATTGTTCCGAAGCCAGGATACCTGCTATTTTATCATTAGCATCTGTTTCCTTTTGAAAGCGATAAATACGGTCATCATTAATAATGGCATGAGGAGGAATCTTTGATTTCAGCACTATCCCTTCCAATGTCCTGCAACGGCTAAGCGCCACATATACCTGCCCGCTGGTAAAAGATCTGCCTGCATCAATAATCACTTTATCAAATGTAAGCCCCTGGCTTTTATGAATAGTTACTGCCCATGCCAGTTTAAAAGGAAACTGCTCATAGCGGCCTACCACATCTTCTGCAATTTTATTGTCCGCATCAACATAGTATTTTTTGTTCTCCCATTTTTCCCGCGTTATCGTCAGCATTTCAGTTTCATCCTGTGGAAGCACTTTTATTTCATCATCGTCCAGCTCCATGATCGTTGCCAGCTTACCATTGTAAAACCTTTTTTCCTCCTCTGTATCATTTCTGATAAACATCACCTGGGCCCCTTCCTTCAGTTCAAGCGCTTCATCGTTAGGGTACAAATGCGGCTTAAACTCGCCCCATACAACAGCGTTATATATACGGCCCTTTCCTTCCAGCTGGTCCAGGTGCTTTTTATTAATGGCATCGGCCATATAATTATGAGACACCAGGTGAACATAAAACTCCTCCGGCTCAAAAAAAGGCTGGTAACGGCTATGCAATAAGCCAAAGTCTATATTTTCTACATCGTTATCTCTTATGGCATTTAAAAGGTACAGGAACGCCGCATCTGTTTGCCTGTACACTTTGGTAAGAGAAACGGTTAGCAGGTCCAGCCCTTCCAGTACCCGGGCTTCAAAAAAGAAGGGCGACCTGTAATGGCTGTAAAGGACCGTTTCATTTTCCTGCTTTACAACCGGGGGTAATTGGTATAAGTCTCCTATAAAAAGCACCTGCAAACCACCAAAACGCTGTTGCGATTTCCTGGCGCTTCTTAAAGCAAGGTCCAGCATATCCAGCACATCGCAGCGCAGCATAGATACTTCATCAATAACCAAGATCTCAAGCGTCCGTAGCAGCTTTAATTTATCACGCCTGTATTTGAAATGGGGCAACAGGTTAGGGATATTAATAGCACTGTTGGGGTCTGTAAAATCTGTAGTAGGTACAAAAGTAGTCAGCGGCAGGCCAAACATAGAATGTATGGTCACACCACCGGCATTAATAGCAGCAATGCCTGTAGGTGCCACAACAGCAAACTTCTTGGATGTCTTTTGTGTAAAGTTCTGGAGAAAAGTGGTTTTACCTGTTCCTGCCCTGCCTGTGAGGAAGATGCTCCGGTTAGTGTGCTCTATTAATTCAAAAAGGTGTTGCAAGAAATACGTTTTACCTGGTTACATTTTATTATGTAAAGATGGCACTATTTCGTTGAAAATACTGCATCCGGAAAGTAACCTTATAAAAAAACCGCCCCAAAGTTGAGGCGGTTCTGTTTATAGCAAAAAGTTCATTTAGTTTTTGCGAAGATTAGGATGCGGAGGAGCTACCTGGTTAGGACCATCTTCTCCGGGAGCAGCAGCACGAATGTCTACTGCATCACAATCACCACCTTCCTGGCCTGAG
>JASGDI010000217.1:0-4401 GCA_049841335.1 Niabella sp.
ATCTCAATGTTATGATCCAGGCAAAACTTCCCCATCGCGTTAAAGTCGGTAACCCCAATAGCTACATTGGTTCCGCATTGCGCCGTACCAGGGTTGCCGGGTGCAATAAACAGTTCATGTTTGCCCTGTCCTCTTTCTTTAATATTCCAGGCAAGTGCATGTTCCCTGCCACCGCCGCCAAGTATCAGTATTTTCATTTTTTGCTACTGTTTTTAAAGGTGGTGAAGGTAATAAATCTGCAAGGAAGGTATAGTATTGAGCCAGGTAATTTTTTAACAGGAAGAAGATGCTACTCACTTTCGGGTAAATTACTATATTTACCCATCTTGTTTTAAAATATAATATATGCCGGAAACCCAAAATGACTTTTTTAAGAGCCGCGTATTAGGACACCCTTCAGGATTGTTTGTATTGTTTTTCACAGAAATGTGGGAGCGGTTTTCCTTTTACGGAATGCGTGCTTTGCTGGTGATGTTTTTAACTGCCGCTTTATTTGACGGGGGCTGGAACTGGACCCGCGAACAGGCTATGGCTTTGTTTGGTTCTTATGTGGGGCTGGTATATCTGTCTACCATGCTTGGGGGCTATTTTGCCGATAAGAAGATTGGCTACCGGTTAGCGGTGGTGGTAGGCGCCCTGTTGATGACGATGGGGCACGCTTCAATGGCAATAGAAACACAGTTCTCCATTTATCTGGGATTGATATTGCTGGTTTTTGGCAATGGCTTTTTTAAACCTAATATGACTTCTATCATTTCCGAGATGTATAAAGACCACCCGGATAAGAAGGACGGGGCCTACACAATATTTTATATGGGCGTGAACTCCGGCGCTTTTTTTGGCATTTTGCTGTGCGGGTACTTAGGCGAAAAAGTGGGCTGGAGCTGGGGCTTTGGCCTTGCCGGTGTGTTTATGCTTTTTGGACTGATCCAGTTTTGGCTGGCACAGAATATATTTGGAAATATAGGTTTAAAACCCGTGAAAAAAGATGCTGCTGCCATAGCAAGCGCTGCGCCGGAAGCAGATAACGACAAGCTGAATCCCTTTTCGGGCGGGCAACTGGCGCTTATCGGACTTATGGTTGTTTTGGGCTTATTGTGGATCATTTTTGAGCCGGCTAAGCTGATTTCAAACGGCAAAATAGACATTTTTAATTTTACTGTTGCGGGAATATCCGGCAATAACTTTACCATTTTGCTGGCCGTGGTATTATTTGTCGGCCTGCTGATTTACAGGCTTTCACGTTATTCGCCCATTACAAGAGATAAAATGATCGCTGTGTCGTTCTTTGCATTTCTTACCATGTTCTTCTGGGCTATTTTTGAACAGTCGCCAGGTACCCTTACCATTTTTGCCAGGGATTATACCAACCGGGTGCTGGAAGGAGGCGCCGGAACGGCCTTTAAAGTGGTAAATGCTTTAATAACCATTGTTCCGCTTACTATTATTACCTGGGTGCTGCTGAAATTATTTGGCCAGACTTTCAAAAAATACGCGGTTGCAAATCTTATCCTGGCCACCAGCTTTGTGATTGTATGGGGCATTGCATTGTGGATGCTTTACAACCAGGTGTCGGAAAAAACACTCGAAGTGCCCGCATCCTGGTTCTCTACTTTAAATTCTTTATTTATCATTAGCCTGGCACCATTGTTTTCAAAATGGTGGAGCAGCAAGTACAATCCTTCGGCTAATGTGAAATATGCCGTTGGCATGAGCCTGCTGGCGCTGGGAATGGTATGCGTAGCTGTGGGAGCAGGCGCTATAGCCCCCGGAGCCAAAACGGCATCGGTAAGTATGGTATGGCTGATACTGGTGTACCTGTTTCATACCATGGGAGAGCTGTGCATATCGCCTGTAGGATTATCTTATGTAAGCAAATTGGTACCACCGCGAATGATAGCCGTGATGTTTGGAATCTGGTACCTTGCTGTGGCCATCGGTATGAAGGGAGCAGCAAAATTCGGAGAGAACGTTGATAAGATTGCGGATGAAAAAGGGATGAGCTATTTCTTCTGGCTGCTGGCAGGTGTATCGTTTGCCGTGGCAATTGTGGCTGTTATCTTTACACCTGTTATCAGGAAAAAAATGCATGGCGTACGATAAAATTATATTTTAAAATCAGCTCCAACAATTTAGTTGGAGCTTTTTACTTTTAAATGTACTTTTAGAAATTGCTTTATATATAATATTTCAATTTATACCAATATGCAGCAGGAAACCAGCTTAGAGCAAATCCAAAACTTTGAAGGGAAATATCCAAAACAGCTGTGGTCGCTGTTTTTTTCAGAAATGTGGGAGCGCTTTTGTTTTTACGGGATGCGCGGAATGCTCACTTTTTTTATGGTGCATCAACTGTTTTTTGACGAAAAGAGTGCACAGCTTCAATATGGCGCTACCCAGGCTTTTGTATATGCGTTTACTTTTATAGGGGGTTTGTTTGCCGATAAGATCCTGGGATTTAAAAAATCCCTGTTTTGGGGAGGTATATTAATGATTGTGGGAAGCCTGATACTTGCCACAGATCCTAAACAGTTTTTCTTTCTTGGTATAAGCTTTACCGTAATCGGAACCGGCTTCTTCAAACCCAATATTTCCACTATGGTGGGCGCCCTTTATAAACCCGGCGATGTGCGGAGAGATGCAGGCTTCTCTCTCTTTTATTCAGGCATTAACCTCGGCGCTTTGTTAGGTGGCTATATTTGTATTTCAGTGGGAAAAGGCACTATGTTGTCCTCAGTAATTCCGGAAAACCTGAGATGGAACGTGGCATTTGGATTTGCAGCAGTGGTTATGTCAATCAGCTTAATTACTTTTTTACTCACCAAGAAGCACCTGGGGCCTATAGGAAATTCTCCATTTGCCGCAAAAGGATTAAAAGGAAAAAACTGGTACGATTACCTGGTTTACGCCGGTGCCCTGGCTATGGTTCCGGTTATTATGGCAATGGTATCCAAAACTGAATATACTGACTGGTTTATGTATATTATAGGGCCGGCTACCTTGCTCTACCTGTTCTTTGAGATGAGAAAATATTCAAAAGCGGAAAATAAAAAACTGTTTGCCGCTTTAGTTTTTATTGTTTTCTCCATCCTGTTCTGGGCCTTCTTTGAGCAAAGCGGTGGTTCGTTAAGCATTTTTGCGGCATCTAACCTCGACAATAAGCTATTAGGCGTATTTACACTCGATCCCAACTCGGTAAATAATGCAGCCAATGCGTTTTTTGTAATTGCACTGGCATGGCTGGCCGGGCTGATATGGATAGGACTGGCTAAAAAGAAAATAGAACCTAATACCGTGGTAAAGTTCGGACTTGGATTTATCTTCTTAGGACTCTCCTTTTATATTTTGTACTATACCCGGTATTTCGCCAATGATTTAGGTATTACGTCTTTAAATGTATTCACCTTTGCTTACCTGGTAATGACATTAGGGGAGCTTTGCCTATCGCCGATTGGCCTATCTATTATGACTAAACTATCCCCTCACAGATTACAGGGAATGATGATGGGCATGTGGTTCCTGGCTTCTGCATACGGGCAATATGTTGCCGGTATTTTAGGCGCTGGCATGAGCACAGCCGACAATAATGCTCCGCCAATGGAGAAGCTGATGGCCTTTACCGCCGGTTATCAGCAACTGGCTATTTACGCACTCATTGCAGGGGCTGTACTGATTATTATCTCCCCTATTGTAAGAAAACTGATGGGAGACGTGAAGTAGCCGGGAAGTCCGGAGACGGAGGTCAGAAGTTGAAGCAAAAAGCCTAATGCACTAACCCTACATCCAAAACATCTCGATCTCCTCCTTGGAGAGTTTTGTACCCTGCATTTCCGGACATTAGGCGGAGAGTGGAAGTCCGTATGCCAGAGCACGGAGGTCGGATGAACCGTACCTAACATAAAACTTCAAAATTTCCCAACTTTAAAAGCTATCCACTTCCCTATATGCCTGTACTAGCCGCTCTTCTCCTTCCTTCCCTTGTTTTGACATTCCATGTTCCATGCCTACAATGCCTTTATACCCTTTATCGTGTAAAAACTTAAATACATTTTTATAATTGATCTCTCCCGTTGTTGGTTCTTTGCGCCCCGGGTTATCCCCCACCTGTATATAAGGAATTTCATCCCAGCACATTTCAAGATTTTTTATAAGGTTCCCTTCGTTCTTTTGTAAGTGATAGGCATCATATAATATCTTACAGCTTGGGCTGTTCACTGCCTTACATATTTCATAGGTTTGGGTGGAGTAACGCAGGAACAGGTCGGGCGTATCGCTTAATGGCTCCAATACCATTACAATACCATGCGGTTCAAAGATTGCTGCGCCACGGCGTAATGCTTCAACTACATTGGCGGTTTGTATGGGCAAAGGCAGTGACTTTTCAAAATCGCCCGGTACTAC
>JASGDI010000218.1:0-27621 GCA_049841335.1 Niabella sp.
ATTTTTATGGATCCGGTAGCTGTACGCTTATTGACTTTTCTGAAACCCGACCTTCTGCAAGTGCCTGTAACCTATCGCGACACTCCCTGCTGCTCTGGCTGAAAAACCTTTTTTAAATACGCCACATTGGCTCCATAATTATATTTTACATTCCTTGGCTGTGTTGCATCTCTGCTGCGCTCCACTACCAGCCACCCACGCCACTTCATCTTGTCCAAGGTTCTTTTTACTTTGTGCAGATCAATCTGCGGATCGTTCTGAAGCCACACACTATCCTTATTGGTAGCATGGATCATTGCAATACGCTTTCTTCCCAGCACCCTCAATTCTTTATACAAATCCCTTCCCTCTTTCAGCGGTGCAGAAAAATTAAAATAAATTTTTATAGCAGGGGAATTGATCTCTTTTAACAGCTGTACCTCTTCCTTTGCTGACAGCGCGGTTTCTATAGCTATAGTTACGCCTGCTTTTTGGGCCATGCTACCAGCAACTTTCAGGCGGGCCACAACGGAATCTCTCACCGATGGATTTTTTTTAAGGTCGCACTGAACGCCCAGGGGAAGAAAAGCGGTTTTTACATTCATCAGTTGCATAGTTCTGATGCAATCTTCAATAGACTGTTTATAGATCTCCCTGCCACAAAAAGACTGGGCATAGTATCCTGTCATAGCCAGGCAGAAGATCTTTATATTGTTATCCGCCGCAGTTTTTAAAAACTGCTCCCTTACCGAATCTGTTAAGAGCTTATTATCAAAAGTAGGCCGGTTACCTAAACCACCCATATCTACTTCCACACCGTCTGCATTTAGTTCTTTTGCCAGTGTAACAGCGCCCAGTTTCTGACGTTTTAACAACATCAGGTCTATAAGACCAATTTTATACCTGTCTTTCTGGGCCAATGCAGGTAATATAAATAATGCAACCGCAATAAAAACCAGGACTATCTTTTTCATTTCTCTCTTGTATATTTTTCTTGCTTCGCGATGCGAAACTAAGCAGGGTGAACTAAAAATTTTATGATTAAAAACAGGAGTAAACATGACTAAATGCATTATTCAACAGCTGCCTCAAATACTTTTTCAAGATTTTCAAAACCTTTCACTGCATGAGCCGGCAAACGATCCCCTTTTTCGCCAAACACATACATATCGCTCATCTTTTCAATTGTAATTCCCGACTCATCTATATTGCCGGTTTTACCAGTAATAGCAGCCAAATTCAAACCAAGATGCCTGGCCATAAACCGGTACACGGCTGTTCTTTTATTAATACCGAAATCATGCTTTTCTGCAGGCAGATGCACATTTTCCACATTGTCTTTTTTACCATACCAGCTATATATCTTTTGCAGGTAAGGGAAATCATGCTCCGGCATTCTATCTGTCCAGTCGCCCCCGTCTGATACCAGCAACTGCGGATGGGGAGCTGCCATTGCAGCCAGTTCCACATTATTGGTACCACCGCCACAAAGATGGATGGGCATACCACTTTCGCAGGGGCAACCTCCATACATATAAGATGATATAGCAACTACCGGTGCAGAAACTTTGATGCGCTCATCAAGTGCTGCCATTAAAACGGTATGGCTGCCACCACCGGAGCCTCCTGTAATTCCAACACGGCCGAGGTCAGCTTCCTTAAGGCTGAGCAGGTAATCCAGTATCCGGATAGCCCCGAGGGTTTGTATAGTTTGGGAAAGACTTTTCCGGTGATCTTCGTATTTAAACTGTAAACCCGATTCACCCCAGCCAAACAGATCGTAACTGATAGTAATAGCGCCCATTTTGGCAAATGCAGCACTTCTCAACTGGCAGTCGGCACGAAAGCGATGATCGGCCCAATGCCCGTCAGGATTCAAAATAACAGGGATCTTACCTTTAAATTTTGCAGGGCGGTAAACAGAACCATTTATCCAAACGCCTTTCAAAATTTCGATAGCAATATTCTCTACAGTATAGCCATTATATTTTCGCCGGGGAGTAATAATGGGAGAACTTATGGGATATGCAGGAAGCTTTGACAATCGCAAGGCCTCCATTAAACAGGGCCTGAGCTGCTTTTTTCTCCCCTTCCATTCAGTAAGATCTTTATACTGTGCAGCTATGCGGTCCATTTCTGCCCAGCCTTCGGCTACGGGCCAACGGTAATATTCGAACTCATTTACCTTATATTTTTTTTCACCGTCCGTCTTTACTTTTAAATCGAATGGCGCCAGAACATTCCGTAGCGTTTCGTCCACATCGTTTCGGTAACGCCAGCGCGCATATTTCAATATTTTACCTGCCACTAGCTTTTCATCGGCCCGAACCGTTACCCCATAATGCTGTTCTATGTCTTTCAACACTTCTTTTAAAGGTTGGGCATAAGCGCTGTCACTGTTAGATTGAGCAAAGAGCGAAGGCGAAAATAAGAGGACTAATATTACCGAAAAAATAAGCCAGTGCAGAAAGTTTTTTTGCAGCAGAATCTCAGCGCTCTGAAGGAGTCCTTTTGGACCGGCTTCTCTTTCCCGCCTTGCGGGATAAATTCGGAGAGGGGAGCAAGACATTCCATATTGCTTTCGTTCGTACAGGAACGAACTGGCCGGTAACAAAGAAGCCTTACTAATTTGGTGCAAGCGAGTGTCATCAAATGAGTGCATCATCATTTTGAATTTAATTTTTCTGCCTTTTGGTTTTTCTTCCAGTTGCTGTATAAAAGATTAGGTGCAATAACCGGTTTTGGAAAAAATAGGCTGGCAATATAGCCTACACCTATCACCACCAGATGGCTGTACACTCCCAGCATCAGTTTATTGTGTGTAAAGTTATAAGGTCCCAGGTCCAGCAGCAATCGGGGATTCTTTAAACCAATGGGCGTTGAAGTTAAAAAAGCATAGGCCGTAAATACAATACAGGAGATAATACCAATATTTACCCCTTGCCTGTTGGCCCGGGCGCTAAACAGCCCCAATAGAAACACGCCTACAATACCTCCTGAGAAAATGGCATAAATAGTAAAAATAATTCCTAGCACCCCCTCATCACCAGACAATATATATAAGGCTCCTATGCCGGCCGTAAGCAAACCTGATAAAACCACAAACCATTTACCGGCCCGGAGGTATTGCTTATCCGTTTTGCCGGGCGCTATTTTTTTATAGTAATCTTCTACGCCCACTGCAGCCAGGGAATTAAGGTCGGCGCTAAGGCTGCATATAGCAGCCGATAAAAGCGCTGCAATAATAAACCCTACAATACCTGTTGGCAGCTGGGTCATAATAAAATGAGGAAATGCGGCTTCTGCTTTCATTCCATCGGGAACGCCATTTTGCTTATAATACACAAAAAGGGCAGTGCCAATCAGCATGAACATCGTCCAGATGGGAACTGTTAAAGATATCCCCAGGAACGAAGCTTTAATAGCATCTTTATCCGATCTGGCTGTAAGATAGCGCTGCACAACAGTTTGATCGGTGGCATACTTCTGTATGGCATAAAAAGCGCCATTAATGATCATTACAATTAATGTAAGCTGCTTAAAATCGAATTTATAAGGCCCGAAACCTGTGCGGTTATTCTCTGTGGCTATTCTAATCGCTTCAGGGACACCCCCTTTTATGGAGCTTAGCAGCACCGTTAAACAAACAATGCCGCTAAAAAACAGCATGAAACCCTGAAACACATCCAGCCATATAACCGCCTGGATACCACCTTTGAGGTTGACCAGCACCAGTATAAATCCTACAACCACCAGCACAATAAACGGGTTCACATCTATCATTTCATGAATCGCTACGGCAATTAAGAAAAGTACCGTACCCATTCCTGCAAACTGCCGTATCACAAAAGACAACGAACTGTAATATCGGGCAAAGCTGCCAAATCTCTTTTCAAAATACTCGTAAGTGCTTAATCCTATTGATTTCCGGAACAAAGGAACAATGAACCAGATGCAGCCCAGCAGCACAACCGGCACCATGAGCCCCTGCACCAGCAGGATCCAGTTACTGGTATAGCCCTGTGCAGGGTACCCTAAAAAAGTAACACTACTGATAAGCGTGGCTAACAGTGATAATCCCAAAGCCCAGGAAGGAATATTTCCTTTGGACAAAAAGAAGTTTTGTGTAGAAGTTTGTTTTTTGGAAAACCGAAAGCCCAGAAATATGGTGATCCCCAGCACCAGTATAATTATGGCAATATCTATAAAATGCAATCGCGTCATATTATCTTATTTTTGTTTTCGTACTGAAAACATGAATCACCAGGGTTTACACTTTCCGGTCTATGGTAAAAAAGCAGGTTTAGTCGTTTTCAGCAAACCCGTATAAATCTTTTATAGCCTCCGGCAGGTCGTAACTGCCGGGCTTTACCGTTACCATCAGCGGGCCTGCTTTCATCTGTACTACACCACGCTGCCATTCATGCACAGGCTGCATAGCGCTTATTCCTAACACATTAAAGACAGCTGCAGCTGTGGATCCTCCTTCTATCAGCAACTCCTTTATATCAAACAGGCTGATCACGTTTTTTGTATATGCAGCTATTGCGGCCCGCATCTCAGTAGCTTCCACTCCGATTTCATCAACCGTTTCATCAAAAGCAATGATCAGTTGCTGATGCTTTTTTAAAATAGCTCCGGCCTTTTCCAGCCAGTTGTTTTCCCCGCTCTGGTGGGTAATCATATCGCCAGTGATATAAGCTGTATAGTGATAACCCTGGCTTTTTATCAACGCCCGGTTTTTTGCAAAAGAAGTACCGCTCACATATAAATGCGGCTTTTGTAATACGGGAGCCACGTTCTTTTCCTTTTCCCTGTATTTTCTATTTAATATAGCGTTGAAAAAATCCCCTGAACCGGCAGGTAAACATTCCCCATTTACCTGTTCAGCCCAATGCTGTACATCGGACAGGTCCCCTGCTTCCCCGATATTAATGCCATTCCCCGGCATATCCCCTCTTTTCAGAATATTTGCATTACCCGTTCTGAGCATTTGTTTGACATCGGGTGTAGTGATAGCGAACTCAGGATCTTTTGCAAAACCCGTTTTTGAAATATCAATGCCTTCTACAAAATACTGACCATTTTTAATGACCCTGCCCAATGAAGGATTAGCTGGCAGCACCAATGCCCTTGTGAGGCCAAAAATATTCAGCTGAAGAGCCAGCTCTTCAGATACAAACCCACGCAGTACTGAATCTATTTTCTTATAAACAAAATCAGGCCTGATCTGCAGGGCCTGTAGGGTTATACGTTCCACAACAGACAAGGCAGCTTCTTTTTTCATTGACCTGCTATCAGTAGAAACCACCAGCACATCTGCATTACAATCAGTTAAACGCCCTAAGCAAAGTGATACCTTCAGGCCATAGCCCAGGCATATACCTGCCATTTCAGCTGCACCTGTAAAATCATCTGCTATAACAAGGATCATAGTAAGTAGCGAGTAGTGAATAGTAAGAGATATCCTAATTTTTATTGTGACTCAATTGTACCGCACTTTCAATTGCCAGCAGCATAGCATCGGGACTTGCTATCCCTTTACCTGCAATTTCAAACGCTGTACCGTGATCTACTGAAGTGCGGATAATGGGAAGCCCCAGCGTAATATTCACTCCTTTTACACTTTCCATTTGCTGCTTTCCCGCGTTCCATTTAAAACCAGCCAGCTTAAATGGTATATGGCCCTGATCATGATACATAGCCACTACACCCCCGTAAGCGCCTGTTGCAGCTTTCGCAAACATTGTATCAGGCGGTACCGGACCTTCCACATCATAGCCACGGCTACAGGCCTCTTCAACAGCAGGTAAAATTTCCTGGTCGTCCTCAGTACCAAACAAGCCATTATCACCCGCATGAGGGTTTAAACCTGCCACACCAATCTTGAGATTTGTTTTTCCCAGGCTTATCAGGCCCTTATGCAGCAGTTCTATTACTTCCAGTATCCTGTCTTTCTTTACCAGGTCGCAGGCCTGCCGCAGCGATACATGCGTGCTTACATGTATCACATTAATATGGTCTTCCACCAAAAGCATGGCGTATTTCCTGGTGCCGGTATAATGCGCGTAAATTTCCGTATGCCCTGCAAAATGATGACCGGCCAGGTTAATAGACTTTTTATTGATAGGCCCTGTAACAGTTGCATCTGCTTCACCAGCCAAAGCCAGCTGTATTACTTTCTCAACAGAGCGGAAACTGGCTTCACCACACATAGCGTCTATTTTTCCGTACTCCAGTCTGGAAATATCCACATTATGCAAGTCCAGTATATCAATTACGCCCCACTCAAAACGGGCATCAGCAGGTTTTTCTATCCTGTTGATGGCTACACCAAGACCCAGTTCTGCAATGATCTTTTCAAACACCCCGGCATCACCTGCTATCAGCGGCCTGCAAATTTTATAAACCGTTTCATTCTTCAAAGCTTTTACAGCTATTTCCGGTCCAATGCTGGCCGGGTCACCCATAGTTATTGCTATTACTGGTAATGCACTCATTACTATTGATAATTTATTTCAAGTAAAGACCTTTTCAACTTGTCTGCCTCCGCTTCTGATTGTGGCTGCAACGGTGGCATTACAACCGGCTGGCACAGGCCACGTTCATTCATTAATACTTTTAATGCCCAGAGGCTTTCCCCCAATGTCCTGCCAGCCTGGTAAAGGCTTCCGACGCTATCGCTTTGCTGTTGTATCTCATAAGCTGCCGCGGTATTTCCTTCACCAACCGCCTGTAACATTTTTTGGTAGATGCCGGGAAATATATTGCCTGTACTGGGAATGAGGCCATCACTGCCTCCCAGCAGGGCATCGGCCGATTTTGCTGCCCAGCCCAGGAAATGTCCAAAATCATCCCTGTCCTTCCACAACCTTAATGACTCCTGCAATCTTTCATCGCTTCGCTCAGAATCTTTAGTAGCAATAATATTAGGGTGATGGCTCAGCTCATCTATAATAGCCAGCGGGATGCTCATGTGAGTAGTGGCTGGAATATTATAAATGATGAGCGGAATGGGAATAGCATCTGCCAGTTGCTCAAAATATGTTTTCATCTGATTCTCTGTAAGCGCATAATAAGAAGGCAAAGTTGCAGCCACTGCATCTACGCCATTATCCGCACAATAGTTCGCAAAGTACACAGATTCGCTGACAATATTGGAAGAAATGCCCGCATACAAAACAGTCCCCTTTTGTTTAACTGCAGCTGCAATACGCACATAATCCTTTTTCTGTGCTATAGAAAGCGATGCAGCCTCACCGGTAGTACCTAAAATAAAGGGTGAAGCCTCACAGGCATAAAAATGGCTGAATATTTTTTGAACTGCATCGGCGTCTATATCAAAGTCCGGCGTAAGCGGTGTTACAGCCGGTACTATCACTCCTTTAAATTTTTTATCCGAATTCATTTAATACAATAATGATTTGTAGTTCCTGATACTATTGTTTAACCCATTGCGGCTTTATAAATAGCTACAGCATCCTGTTCCGTAATTTCGCGTGGGTTATTCTTCAGCAAACGCTGTACTTTCATAGCGTCAACAGCCATTGGAGCAATTGCTTCCTCCGGCACTTCCACTTCTTTCAGCGTTTGAGGAATACCACATGCCTTTATTATTTGCCTGATCTTTTCAACTCCTCCGGCAGCAGTAGCTATATCATCAGCCTGCCTTTCACATCCCAGCGCTATGGCTACCTCTGCATATTTTTTAGAAGCAGCCGGAATATTATACTCCATTACATAAGGCAACAGTAAAGCGTTGGACAACCCGTGCGGTAAGTGGAACATGCTACCTAACGGGTAAGACAAAGCATGAACGCCGGCCGTATTTACAGGGCCCAGGCAAAAGCCTCCCAATAAGCTTCCCATGGCTACTTTTTCACGGGCCTCTATATTTGTACCATCAATTACAGCCGTTTCAATATATGCGGCAATCAGCCTCATTCCTTCATAAGCCATCATATCTATAAATGGCTGGGCAAATTTATTGGTGTAGGCTTCCATGCAGTGCGTCAGTGCATCAATGCCTGTGGCGGCAGTAATAGCAGGAGGAACAGAGACCGTCAGCAAAGGATCTACATAAACAATATCAGGCACCAGGAAGGGGCTGATAATACCTTTTTTCTGGCCATCTGCATCATCTACTAAAATGGCATTGGGCGACACCTCACTTCCAGTACCCGAAGTTGCCGGTACGCAGATCAGCTTTTTTTTTCTTCCTTTTAGTAAGCCTATGCCTACATAATCTTTGAGCTGCTGCTCATTTTCCAGCTGGGCCGCTACCAGCTTGGCTACATCCAGTACACTGCCGCCGCCAATGCCAATTACCACATCGGGATTAAAGCCTTGCACCCTGCTCATCAGGCTTTCAAAATCACTGAAAGTGGGCTCCTGTACTATACCGGTATCGGTTTGTACCTTTATACCCCAATCATTTAACCGGTTCACAAAATCTGCAAGTACACCCTGTAAAGGCGTTATAGCTGCTATAAAAACCTTTTCGGGTGCAAGCCCCTGTACTTCCCCTGCCAGCTGATCCAGGCATCCATTGGCAAAAACCAGCTTGCCCGGAAAGAATATTTTAAGATTATTGATAAGTTCCACTAATTAAATTACCGTTTGTGTATCCTGATTGATTTTAAAATTATGCCCGGCTTTGAGCAGCCACCGGTTCTATGCCTAACCTTTCGCACCAGCTTAAAAATTTATTATATAAGGCATCGACTTCCTGTTTTTGTTCGGGTGTTAAATGTAAGGCATAAGCGCGACTGATAGTTCGTACCGGCAGGCCTCTTTTCTGTAAAAAATATTTGGCGCTCATGGGATAGGCAATATGTATCATGGGATCCACTGCCGTGAGTTCCTCCTGCAGCCACTTCACATCTTCCTGCCTGTTAGGATTATTGGCATTTTCTACCATCCACACCAAAACCTCAGGATAAAAATTACCCGATATAGACGACATGCCTATTGCCCCGTTCTGCAGGCTAAACATGGCATTAGGTGTATGCGCATCATAAAACTCAAGCCTATTGGGCACCTGCTTTAATATATCTAATTTGGCTTTTACATTTTCATGTGTAATAGAAGTATCCTTGTGATATACCAGGCGATCGGCTTCAAGCAGTTTCTTAAACACATCTGCTTCTATAATGCGTTTATAGGGTGCCGGGCACTCGTACATTCCCAAAGGGATATTGCCGGTAAGGCTAAACATTTTTTCAAAGTTCTGCAACAGCACCTCATTACCTTCATCCACTTTAGCGTAATGCCCGGTGATCAATATTACAGCATCTACACCCGTATCATATATACGTTTGGTAAAGGCTGCCTTATCTTCAATAGTGAGACCAAAAGAACCTGTTGCCACAACCGGCACACGGCCATTTACGTAATCTACAATATGCCTGGTAAGCTGCAGCCTTTCCGCTTCGCTAATGCTGAACATTTCGCTGCTAAGACAGTTGGCAAAGATCCCTCTTACACCCGCCTGCAGGTAAAAATCTATCAGGCTGTTCACTGCATCAAAATCAATATCGGCCTTCAGATTAAAAGGCGTTATCATTACTGGAACAAATTTTCCGGCAATCGTTTGCATTATTTTTTGCGTTAAAGGTTACAATTTTTAATGGCAAAACGATGTAGGATACAATTATTGTGATGGAGAATTTTGCTAAGGCAATTGTTAATGCCACAAATGCACGAATAAAGAAAATAGGAGCTCATTATTCGCGCATTCATGGCAACAACGGACACTTCCTATAATCTGATCTTAATACCGCCGTTTATTACACGGCCTTCGGTATGATTCCAGATATCATCAAAAGACGGATTATCCAGAGATCCATTAACCACCCTTTTATAATTGCTCTGACGTTCATCTGTAAAGTTTTCAAAATTTATAAACACCGATATTTTTCCAAATGTTTTCTGAGCCATAAATCCAAACTCACGAAAAAACGGTGTTCTGGTGCCATTATATAAATACTGCGCTCCGTTATGATAGCCTTCCAGCCCCAGCTTAAAATTATCTTCCTTTTCATACATGAGCACCGCATTTATCTTATGACGGGGCATTAGGGGAAGTACCTGGTTCTGACGCAGGTAGGTAGCCCGGACATCAGTAAAAGTATAGCCCGCAAATAATTTCAGCACATCTTTAAATACAAGCCTTACATTAGTTTCAAAACCTTTACTTATTACTGGCTTATTAGCATTGGCAAACATATAAGTCATGTCGGAACGCTTTTCCAGCACTAAGGGCTTGCTGATCTTTGAATAAAAAAACAGCTGGTTAGCGCTTAACGAAAAAGCCTCACCGAGCTTTGTTTTATAATTCACATCGGCTGTAGCACCGGCACTTTTTTCAGCTTCAACATTGTCCAATGCCATTATATCCCGGTATTGCATGCTTTCAGCACGCTCTGTAAAAATACCTGGTATTTTATATCCCAAACCGCCCCCAAGCCGTGACGAAACTTTATTGCTTAGCTTTAACAGGGCAGAAATACGGGGCAATAAAAAAGATTCATTCTTTTTAAAATTTGTATTGCTATACCTGATATGATCGGCACGCAGGCCGCTTTCCAGTTTTACCTTGTCAGACAGATCCCATGTGTCCTGGAAATAAGCACCAGCAGTTGCCGAGCGACTGTCATATATATCTACAAGCTGCTGATCAAACCGGTCATAAACAAAATTTGCACCTCCTATCATAGTATGACCTGGAATATAAAACAGGTAAGAAAGGTCGGTGAAGCTGTTCAGGTTTTTTCCGGAGAACTGATAGCCGGGTATTTCAATATCGCGGTTAAATACCGTAATACTTTGTTTGAGCTTAAAACTGCTTTTATCAGTAAAATTTTTGAGCAGCTCCAGCAAAGCTGTATTTCTAAGTGTTTTGTTTCTTTCGTAATATACATGACCTGGTGCTGCATTTCCTTTTATTACATGCATATCTCCTCCCGTGTTATTGCTTGCTGTAAGACTGTTACCCAAAGTAATAGTGGTGGTTTTCCCGGGATAGAAAAAGAAGCGGGGATTAATAGTGAAATTGCTGTTTTCTGGCAATTCAGAAAAATCATCTTTGTCCACATCATACGCTTTTTGCAAATTCAAAAGACCTAAAATGGCATATCCCATTTTTTTTCCGCGCTGCGAAAAGTAACCGCCAATATTAGTTTGCCCGATGTTGGACTGGTTCAGCATGATATCACCTTCAAACGCTTCCCCTGGCATTTTGCTGATAAAGTTTACCACGCCTGCAATAGCGCCGCCTCCGTACAAGGTAGAGGCAGGACCCTTGATCACCTCCACCTGCTTCAGATCCAGGGGCGGAATTTCAAGAATGCTTAACCCGCTGGCAAAACTCCCGAAACTGGCATATCCATCTTTCAACAATTGTGTGTAGCTGCCATCTAAACCCTGGATCCGCAAACCTGCATTGGCACTGGTGGCCGATGTCTGCTGCACATGAATACCTGTGCTTTCGTGCAACAACATGGATACATTGGCCGGGCGCATATTATTTTTCTCATCCAGCTCCTCTCCGTCAATGGTCTCTATCCGAGTGGGCGTGTTGGCTATAGTACGACCTGTCCTGGTGCTTTCCACTATCACTTCTTCTAATGCTTCTTCAGCCTCTTCCAACTCTACAAGATACATCTGGTCATTTTGTAAAGGGAAAATCACTGTATCCGTAACGGGGGCATAACCTGTATGGCTCCAGGTAATAACGTGTTTACCAGCAGGAATATTAGCAATTTCCGCAAATCCCGCATGGTCAGTTCGGGCGGCAGCCAGATTCAATATTGCCACGTTTGCATCGCTTACCGGGCTTCCTGACTCTTTATCTTTAACTATGGTTTTAAAACTACTCTGGCCGAATGCATGCTGCATAACGAAAACAGCCAGGTATAATAATATTATTCTGCGCATAATGATTACTTGATTAACAGGCGTATCAACACCTTAACAATTATTTAATTGCTTAAAAGAAAATACTTTAATGTTTGATGAAACATTAAACCAATTGAGTAGTAACCATCAGGCTTTGGGAGGCTGCCAGATATTCCCGGATATCCCCTGAGGATAAAAATTATTGGGATAAAGAGAGTAGTTTACCTGTAAAAAGCAGGTTTTTAACGGCGTTAGTTTTTGCAATTCAAAATGCGGGGAAGCTACATGAAAACAACAGGAGCAATTACAAAATGGGGCGCAGTTTTCTTCATGATCTTCAGGATGATCTGCACCGGAAACAGTAGTAGCCTCAAGATGCGCTAATTCATCACATCCAAGGATACCGGCCATACCCACAAAAGGTAACAGCAGTAAATAGAAAGCCAACAAAAACATCAACCATTTCACGCGGCGAAACTAAAAAAAACAATTATTGCTTTCAAAATTATTACTGTAACCATATTGCAAAATATTTCAGGCTGGCTTTAATCATCCGTAATCACTCCTTTTTCAGCTCCCATTTTTCCGGGCCATTTTTTATTTTTGATCTTACTTAATTTCAACTTAGCAGGATCGACCTTTACATATTTGATCTTTTCCCTCCTCCAGGTGTACACTATATGTACCATGCCGTCACTGCTTTGTATCACCGAAGGATAAGAATACTGGCTAACAGGCGAATCTTCCAATACCAGCGCCGCATGCCATTTTTTACCATTTCTGGAAAGAGACACGTTTAAAGGCGTGCGTGGCCCTTTACCTTTTACCCAGCTACCGTCAGGCAGTACATGATTATATACCAGCAGGTGCCGGCCATCTTTCAAGCTCACGGCATCAGTCCCTGAATTATTATTGGGCATATCCAGCGCCGTCATTTCACTCCATGTTTTACCGCCATCCCTGCTCCAGCTTTGAAAAATAACGGTATTCCGGGTACGGCCCAAGACCTGTAAATCGCCATTCCTGTGCTTTAAAATAGAAGGCTGGATGGCTGAGAATTTTTTTCCATCATTGATCGGTTCAGATCTTGTCCAGGTTTTACCCCAATCCTTAGTATATTCAAAATGCACTTTCCAGCCATTCTTTTCTGTGCTTGAGGGGCATATTAATACATCATTTATCAGTTCCGGTTTATTTTTAATTGGTCCCAGGTATCCATCCGGCAGAGCTTCACGCTCACTCCAGGTATGACCATTATCTTTTGAACGCTTCAGCCAGCCCGTCCAGCCAGCCACGTTAGGCCCTATTTTGTAAAACAGGATCAGCTCCCCATTGGGTACCTGGTATAAAACCGGGTTATAACAGGCATATCGCAAAGTATCGTTCAGCACCCCGTCAGCAACCATTACCGGCACAGTCCATTTTCCCTCTTTAAGATGGCTGGTCCAGATACATACATCTTTATTACCTTCCTTAGTGCCGCCAAACCAGGCCGCTATAAGGCCCTCTGGTGTTTCTGCAATAGTGGCGGAATGGGCCTGGGGAAAAGGAGCTTTCTCATAGATAAACTCATCTGCTAAAATCCCCTGCCGCCACCGGTTATTTTGTGCATGTACTCCCATAACAGGCACAATCATATAAAGAAGCAAATACAGGTAAATATTTTTTTTCATTTGTATTTTTTTAATAACCACGTTTTACGGCATCGAAAATAAAAATAATTAACCGAAGCCGGCTTTACCACCAAATGGAAGATATAACTATAATACAGTAAATAATAGGTATTCGCTGACAGCTGTCATGCGCTGCCACCTAATCAATATCATATACCCACATGACTAAAAACAGTAAAGAGCATCAGGGACCAAAGTAATTTCGATAAATAATTAAGAACCATTTATACTGTTTGTTATGGAACGTGTACTTTCGTTAAATAAAGTCTTTCCCCAGGCTGTAACTGCTATAAAATATTATTGTATCAGCCTGAATGACGGATAATCTAAAATATTAAAATGAGTAAATAGCTCATTAAAAGATACGACCTCTATATTGCCTGCTACTTTTTTAACCCAGTGTGGGTGGCAGTTTTAAAACTGCCACCTGCCTATTAAATTTATGCGTATGATTGATTGGTTTGTAAATCTGATTACAACCAATTCTATAGCCCAGACCATTTTAGTTTTCGGACTTTCCGTTTCGGTGGGCCTGTGGCTTGGTAGAATTAAATTTGGAGGTATTTCGCTCGGTACTACTTTTGTGCTGTTTACCGGAATGTTCCTCTCCTATATAGGCATCACGGTTGACGAGCATACCGAGCACTTTCTTAAGGAATTCGGGTTAATACTCTTTGTTTATGCCATTGGGTTGCAGGTAGGCCCCAGCTTTTTTGCCAGCTTAAAAAAGAATGCCCTAAACAGCAATCTTATTGCAGGATTAACGGTTCTGACAGGTATAGCCATTACCGTTATCATTTTTTACGCCAGCAAATATAATATATCTACTATGGTAGGTATTATGAGTGGCGCTGTTACCAATACCCCAGGACTGGCTGCCGCACAGGCAGCGGCGGCCGAGTTTAATTTAAGCGCTACAGACAGGTCATTTATCACCCTTGCTTACGCCTGTACTTACCCGCTGGGTGTATTTGGCATTATAGGCTCCCTCCTGCTACTGAAAAAAATATTCAGGGTGAATATTGCGCACGAGCAGGAATTTCACCGCAAGCTGGATATATTTCGCTCTAACAAACCTGTTTCTCATCATTTCAGGCTGGAGAATAAGTTGCTGTATGGGCAACCGCTGAAAAAGCTGTTTGATATGCTAAAGGAAAAGATTATTGTTTCCCGCATGCTGCATGAGGGGGAAATTATAACGCCTACTCCTGAAACTATCCTTTCTGAAAACGATATATTACTTATTGTAGCCTCTAAAAAAGAAATACTCCAACTAAAGCTGATTGTGGGGCCTTTTACTGAGCACAACCTGAAAGATGCTTCAGAAAGTAAGCTGATTTCCAGGAGGATCGTAGTAACCAAAACATCGGTTACTCACAAAAGACTGGGCGATCTTGCTGAACTGGCACATGCCAATTTTACACTTACCCGCTTAAAAAGGGCAGGAATTGAGATGGTTCCGCACGGGAACATGCTGCTTCAGCTGGGGGATGTTATAAAAGTAGTAGGAACTGAAGAATCTGTGCAGCATGCCGCTGATGCCGTAGGTAATTCTTTGAAGAAACTTGAAGCGCCCGATCTGGCTCCCATCTTTATCGGTATTGTATTAGGTGTAATTTTCGGCAGCATTCCTATCAGTTTTCCAGGAATGCCGGTACCTGTAAAAATAGGGATGGCAGGCGGACCACTTATTATTTCATTGCTGTTAAGCCGGTTTGGTAATGTTTTTTACCTGAATAACTATACTACCAACAGCGCCAACCACATGATACGCGAACTGGGTATTTGCCTGTTTCTTGCCAGTGTAGGTTTAGGCAGCGGTAAAAACCTGTCTGCTGCTTTTGCTGGTGGCCAGGGACTTATATGGGTTACATTGGGCGTTATCATTACAGTAGTACCGCTTTTACTCATTGGCATTCTGGCTAAAAAGGTCTTCAAAAAAACTTATTTCGAAATATGCGGTCTGCTATCTGGCGCTTCTACAGATCCCCCTGCGTTAGCCTTTGCTACCAAATTAGCAGGAAACGATATCCCCTCCATTTCTTACGCAACAGTGTACCCGTTAACTATGATCCTGAGAATTGTTGGGGCACAATTACTGATTTTAATGCTGAGCTCGTAATAAATCAACAAGCTTTTACACTTTTTCTTTTTGGAGGCCGGGACAGTCTGACCCGGCTGCCGCAGTCTTATCTGTTCATAACTGAAGAGAATGGCACAGTTTCTGACCGGGCATTGCAGAAGTAACTATTCAATAACCTTTACCAAAAGCCCGCAGCAGTTATTTTTGCAAAAAACTTATATTAATGGATCGTTCCGAAATCAAACATCTTGCAGGAACTCATACCGACTTATTATTAGACATTGGTTCTACCTTACTGGCATCCGGCGCCACCAGTGAGCGCATCAACAGAAATGTGCAGCGTATAGGCAGCCAGTTAGGCTACGATGTGGATATTTTCTTTGACTACACGGGCCTGATCATTACGATCCAGTTAAAGTCGGACCCTACTATTTATGCCACACGCCATAAAAAGCTCAGCAGGCATCATGCTAACTTTAATATACTTAAAGATATCAGCCTGCTGTCATGGAAAGTGAAAGAAGACAACTTAGAGGTACCAGAAATAGAAGAGGCCCTGGAAGAAATAAAAACAGAGCCTACCTATTCCCGCTGGCAAATATTAGTTGCTGTTGGACTTGCCTGTTTTGCCTTATGCTTTACTGCCGGCGGAAATCTGAAAAGTGCAGGCATTGCAGGGCTGGCTGGCTTTACCGGTATGTATGTGAGGCAGGAACTGGAAAAAAGAGGCTTTCTTTCTATGATCACTATTATGGGCGCATCATTTGTAAGCTCAATGATCGCCAGCACTGATGCCATTTTTAAAATTGGCGACAAGCCTGAAATAACAGCTGCCACCTGCGTGCTGTATCTTATACCCGGCGTTCAAATGATCAACAGCGTTATTGACCTTATTGAAGGTTATTACCCGATGGCCCTTGCGAGGGGCGTGTTCAGCAGCTATATTATATTATGGATTGCAGTTGGCATTACTTTAAGCATTATGTTTATAGGCCTCAGTAATTTTTAAAATTATGAACGAAATACTCTTCTTATCTGTAAAAGATTTTTTATTGGCCGCAGTAGTAGCTATAGGCTTTGCCGTTCTGTTCAGAACCCCCCGGTCTGTGTTATGGGTGGCGGGTTTATTAGGGGGTGCAGGGCATTTACTGCGTTATGTGCTGCACTTTCAAATAGGATCCGGCATTGTAATCTCTACTTTACTGGCAGCATTATTTATAGGTATTGCCGGTATTTATTTAGCGCACAAAGTACACACCCCTCCCGTAGTATTTACAGTGCCAGCCTGTATTACCATGATACCTGGCCTGTATGCCTACCGGACCATGCTGGGTTTATTAAAAATTACAGACCTGGACAACGCCCGGCAGGATGCCAATAATATACTGCTGGATACCGTACACAATTTTGTATTAGCTTCTTCCTTATTGTTCTGCCTAGCAATGGGCATTTGCGTGGGAGTGCTTTTGTTCAGGCAAAAAAGTGCCAAACATATTACGTTCAGGCTCAGGCGTAGAGTTATAAGGTATAGGGAAAAAAGATAAAGCCAGGAAAAAAGGGGACATCTTTTCGATCAGTCCCTGCTCCTGCTATTCACCTTCAGTTGGTGTTCAGAAACACGTCCTTTTAATTTTTACCATTGTTGCTTTTCATCATTTCTTCAAAAAAAGCATCCCGGTACGAGTTTCCGATAGCTATTTCATGTTCTTTAATGAACACATCATTATTGTCAAAAGAATGAATATGGTTTTTGTTTACGATGTATGACCGGTTCATTCTTAAAAAGATGGCTCCGGGGAGCATCTCATGTATATTTTTTACATTCATACGGGTGATAATACGCTGTCGCTCCATTTGAATGATCACATAATCTTTCAGTCCTTCGATAAAAAGAATATCTTTCAGGCTTATCTTGAAAAATCGCCTGTCTGATTTAACCACAATGTACTCATCTTCTATGTTCTCTACATTCTTTTCATCTTCTTCCAGCAATAAAGAATGATAAGTAATGGCTTTGTCCACTGCTTTTCTGAACCTGGCTGCGTCAATTGGTTTTACCAGGTAATCTATTGCATCAACTTCGTAACTGTCAAGCGCATATTCGGAATAGGCTGTTGTAAAAATGATCAGCGTATGCTTAGGGATGCTTCGGGCAAACTCAATACCCGTTATACCCGGCATCTGGATATCGAGAAATAACAGATCCACCTGAGTTGTTTGCATAAACTCGGAGGCCGTTGCTGCACTGCTAAAACTATCAAGCAACTCCAGTTGGGAAACCTGGTTCACCAATTTTTTTATTCCTATACGGGCAATAGGCTCATCATCAACTATAATACATTTCATAAGTTCAATTGTAAGTTTACCGTGTAAGTTGATCCTGTTTCTGCAACATCCAGCATGTAGTTATTTTCAAACAATAAGTTCAGGCGGCGTTTAATATTAGCCAATCCCAATCCGCCTGCATCATGTTTTACAGGCTTCAACGGTTTTGAATTTTCGCATTTAAAATAAAGAATGTTGTTTTCCATCCTGAATTTGACATATACATATGAAATACCGGTATCGGGACTATGCTTTACTGCATTTTCCACAAAAGGTATAAAAAGCAATGGCGGTACTTTAACCTCTTCCATATTCCCTTCTGCCGTAACAGTATATTCAAAATGATCGCGCCGGATCCTCTCTAAAGCCAGGAAATCATTCAAAAAAGCAATATCGGCTTTCAGCGAAACGCTGTCCTGTGTGCTGTTATTGAACTGGTATTGTAACATATCATCCAGCTTTTTCAGCATGCCGGATGCAGTCTGCGGTTCTTCCGTCACCATAATATTCGCATTATTGATCATATTGAACAGGAAATGCGGATTGATCTGGCTTTTCAGGAAGCCCAGCTCCGACCGGAAGGTAGCGAGGCTAAGATCATCTGCTTTTCTATTAGTTTTCATCCATTGTTTAAATAGCAGAAGTGCCGATATACCTCCTAAAAAAAGTAATACTGATAACATAGAAGAGGTTATACTCAGGAAAATGGCAATACCTGAAGGCTCCTGACGGGTAACGGCAATATCATAAAAAAGCTCCTGTAATATCACCATTATGAATAATGCAAAGACAGTGAACAGCATGACTGAAATAATATAAGCAATCAGCTTATTTTTGGCCAGGAAGCGGGGAAACAGCACATAAGCATTAAAATACACAAGCATGTTCATGAAGAGGTAATAACTTACCCAGCCATACATACGATCTGTTGAAGTATTCATTTTATCCGGAGCATCAAAAAAAATACTGATGGACATTATTAAAATAACCAGTTGCAATAAAAAATGCCTGTGAAATCTAAATCTGTCTTCAATCAGAAATCCTGATAAGTAATAGTTGGTACCTGTTCCTCCCATTTTTTAATGTTTATTTTGAGCGCCACTGTTTTCGGGCTCACCTCCCATGTATGCATTTCATGATACTGTAATGTCAGTCTCTTTTTTATCAAAGAGAACAGTTCTTTGTCTAAAGGTTCATTATCATCTGTTGTACAAATAAAAGATAACATTTCATGCTCCTGGTTAAAAAACAGGTTAATACCGGAGCTGTCTTTAATTGCATGCTGAACAATAGAAATGAATAATAGCGGTGTTACAAATACATTATTGGTGGCTGCATTTATATGAATATCAAAATGAAAACCGGCCCTGTTCATTTGTTCCAATTCAAGAAATTTACGGAGAAAGCTGATCTCTGACCTGAGCAAGACCTTATCCCTGTTACAATCGTACAATTGATATCTGAGCAGCTGCGCTAATTGCATCAGTATGCCAGAGGCTTTTTCCGGATCTGATGATACAGAAACAGTGGCTTTTTGAAGCGCCCGGGATAAAAAAGCAGGCGCTATTTGCCCTTTGAGTTTGTTCAGTTCTGATTTTAAATGTTCTCTTTCCAATTGATTCACCCGTTCATTTCCCTTTATCCAATTGCTAAATACTAAAATCGCTGAAACACCAAAAAAGCATATAGCTGTCACCATTGAACCTGCCAGGTTATCCAGCAGGATTAGCGGACTGGTATATGAATTTATTCTATGCAGCAGGTCAAAATATTCACGCACCCGGTATTCTACAACAATAGAAAGATTGGGTAATAAAAATACTACAATACAAAGCAATACCGAAAATGTGATGTACTTACCTTTTATAAGAAACCGGGGCGTAAGATAAAAGTAATTGAAGTACATAGCCGTCAAATACATCGCAAAAGAGAAAAAGCAAATAAAATAGATACGGTTGCCCAGTAAAGCCTGGCTATCCTGGTAGGCAATAAATACCTGATTAAAAGTTATAATTGCTACAAAGAAAATTAAAAGAACGTGCCGCCAGATCCGGTACCGGGCATCAAACATGAAGCGGGCTATAAAATTATTTTCTTTTAACTTGTTCATTTTGCCTGTAAATGAATTAAACTAAGGTACGTTAAAAATCAAGCCTGTACACAATATTGATAAGCGCATTCTTTGTTCTTCTTGGTTCTATCACCCCGGTTTTAAGGTTATATTCATGTCCGAAATACTCCCTGTACCCGGTGGCATTCAAACCTTTGATGGCAAACTCATGCGAAACCTTATTGCGGTTCATCCTGTAGCTGACTGTGTAATGGGCAAGAAATACCGGGGCTAATTGTTTCGAGTAGGCTTTTGTTTCATCATATTGTGTCTCTTTATTCGGATGGGCCAATGTTGCCTGCTCATCCACAGGCGAATACCTGTCGCCTCCCTGTGATGTCAGTTTCAGGTTTACACCCAGCACATCCTGTTTGCTGTGACCCATTATCCATTCTTTACCGATCAACCCGTTTATAATATAGTTACGGTTAAACTTAGTGTTGTACCATACCCCATCCCCACCCAGGTATTCCGAGTTAAACGCCGATGCCGTTACCATATAGTACAGGCCTTTTGTCATATATTTTTCAATGGTGAGATCCACCCCGTAGTTACGTCCTTTACCCTTATTTACCAACGCCTCTGCTACATAAAAAGTGCTGCGATTGAGCACCGAGTATGGAGTGCCGTCCATAACAGGCACATCGTACAGATACTGGAAATAAGGCTCTACTTTCAGATTCATATTGTCAGCTATTCTATGCTGGTATGATAAGGAGATATGATGCGTTTTTGTAAAATCCAGGTCTTTGTTTACCAGTTCATCTCCTGTTGCTTTTGTTTTCACAAAATATACATCCGGTTTTTCCATACGGCTGTGTAAACCATAAGCCAGACCAAATGAATTTTTAGATGATGCCTGCCATTTCACAGCAGCCCTCGGCTCTATTGACCGGCTGTTATTCAGTGTAAGAAACTGTGCATTCACACCCAATGTTGCAGAAAGCTGATCATTGAAATGGAATAAGGAACTGGTATAAGCAGCAACAAGGTTGGTATTTCCTTTTCCTTCTGAAATACGATCCATAGGATCTGTATAATAGGGAGCCAGGTTAAAGTCCATGTCATATTTCATATGGGTAAGCGTAAATCCTGTTTTATTTGTATGCCTGGCACTGTATTTCCTATTGAAAGAAGATGTCAGTACAAGATTGCTGTACCTGCTTTTAAAATCAAGATAGCTTGATGGAACCATATTAAAATCAAACACATTCTCCCATGCATCCGTTTTTGAGTAAGTGGCAGCCAATGTAGTTTTCAATAACCCATCGTTGGCAAACAAATACCGGTGGCTAAGCCCTGTGGCTGCAGAGATCTGTTTCATTCTTGAATCTTTTGAATCTTCCCTGTAGTCCCACTCCCCCGGCAACCCTATTTCGGGCCTGATGTCGTCTATCAATGCTGTTCCCCACAAGGAGAAGACGCCGGCTTTTTTTGTTGGAAGATTAAATTTGAAATTCAGATCCTGGTAATCCATCACCTGTTCCAGGTCCCCGGCAGGGCTTATTTTGTTCATTAGCCCGGTTGTTGAATACCTGTAATTGAACAGATACGAAGCGTTATGCTTCCGGCTCAGCGGTCCTTCCGATGCTATGTCCAGCCCCAGCAGCCCGGCTTGCAGCGTATGCTGGTATTTCCGGCTGTTCCCGTTTCTTAATTTCATATCAAATACGCCTGAAACAGCGTTGTTGTATTCGGCGGGGAAAGCGCTTGTTAAAAAATCGGAATTACCCAGCACACTACTGCTTAACGATGATAATACACCGCCGCCCAATGAAGCTACATCCGCAAAATGGTTCGGATTAGGTATTTCCACATCTTCCAACCGCCATTGCAGCAGGCTGGGCGCATTACCATGAATAGATATACCGTTGGTAGCTACTCCCGATGATACACCGGCGAACGAACTAACCAGGCGTGCCGGATCGTCCATACCGCCTGCAAAGCGTCCAGCTTCTTCCACGCTCAGCATACGTGCCCCTGACAGCGCCATTTTATTCAATGGCTGTTCTTTATTTACCCGTGGCCTGATCACAACCTCTTCAAGCAGCTGAATGTTTTCCTTTAGTTGTATTTCAAGGTAAGCTTCTTTGGCTGATGTGAGCATCAGCTCACGAAAGACAGCCGATTCATACCCCGTAAAGGATGCCTGTACATCATGCCTTCCCACAGGAACATTGCTGATTACAAATTTTCCCTCATCATCAGTTGTTGTTCCGGCCTGCGGTAAGTCTAAAAGCCTCACCGATACGGCAGATAACGGCGCACCTGAGGCATAGTCAATAACTACACCCCGGATCGTCTGTACAGGTCTGTTATCCTGGGCCGACAAATTCATTGAAAACAGGATGCCACTGATGAGGAATATTGAAGTTGCAAACAGGGCAACTTGTGTCATTACTTTTGTGCTGTTCATTGTACTCATGTTCTTTTATTATTTCTGCACCAAAAGTAGTTTCCGAAAAAAGGCATCTTCGGATTATGAGATGAATCCCGCCCGTTTGTAGACAGATTGGGGTTTTATGGATACGGACGATCTTACATATTCAATTATGTTGTGGTTACAATACCCTGTTTACAAATAATCCCGGATGGTATCCGGGATTATTCAACTTATTATATATATATTATAAGGACTACAGCTCTCTTCGCTCATTACTGCTTTAAAACCAACAAAGCCAAAAGGGAGCTACACCCTAATTAGTGAACTGGTAATTTCCGCTGGTTACACGGTAAATTGCGACCCCGTTCTCCAATTTCACAAACGAAACCCCTTCCGCTTCTGCAGCGTTTTTACTACTTTCCTTTACCAACTCAGCTCCTGCAGCCGGTATATGAACCAGGGCAGAGCAGTTTGCAGGTATTTCTATATTCCATTGAATATGGTTGCCGTTGCGCACCCAGGTACTTTTTATTTTTCCATATACAGACTGGTAGGAAGCCTCCACATTGTTTGGCCCCTCTGTAAAAGAAGGCTTCATTTCTATTTCATGGAAGCCGGGAGCGGCTGCTTTAATGCCTCCCAGGTTCTCAAACATCCAAATCAGCAGGTCTCCCAACAGCATGATATGGTTTTGAGAGTTCATTTGCGGATTGGCTGTATTACCATTCCACAGTTCCCAGATGGTAGTGGCCCCGTTCTCAATCATATATCCCCAACTCGGGTAGGTAGTATTGGAAGCCAGTGTAAAAGCCGCACCAGGTTTTCCGTTGCGGGTTAAGCCACGCATCAGCCATTGCGTACCTATCACACCAGTGCTGATATGCATGTTATCAGCTTTTAGTTTTTTCATGATATTTTCAAAAACCCGTTGCTTATCAGCTTCTGGCACTATTCCAAAATACAGCGGCAACAAGTTGGCAGTTATAGTACCGTTGTCATACTGGCCCAGGCTTTCTTTGTAGAACTTATTATTGAAAGCTGTTTTGACTGATTTGCGTAAACTTACATAGTCTTCAATATCGTTTGTTTGTCCCGAAATGACTGCAAAACGCTCCATAATTTCCAGTAGCCTGTAATAATAAGCCGTTGCCAGCAGTTGGCCATTAGTGGTTCGGGTACTGTCCTGGGACTTAATCATCTTCAGATCTTCAGGAGGCACGCACCAATCGCCATATTTGTCTTTAGTCAGGATATTATCTTTCATGTAGCGGTTCTTCATATACATCATCCATTTTTTCATGGAGGGATAATGCTTAATAACGCTTTGCCTGTCTCCAAACTGGTGATGCAGCATATCTGCCACTAAAATATAAGTGCCCGGCCATGTTATATTGTCGCTGTAATAATTCCAGTAAGCAGGAGCCACATCAGGAATAGCGCCTTCTGCTGTTTGAGATTCTTCTATATCATCGAGCCATTTAGCATATAGAGAGGCATTATCAAAAAGAAAGCTTTCGCCATAAGCTCCCTGCGCCCTGTCGCCCAGCCAGGGCTGGCGTTCGTTACGTTGCGGACAGTCAACCGGCATGCCTTTGTAGTTTGAAGCTATTCCCCACCAGGCATTCTTTACGATCTGGTTGATGGTTGTATTGGACGTTACCAGCTGCCCGGTAGTTTGCATTTTATCATACACCACGTGGCCTTCAAAATCACTGATATCAGGGGTTCCAGGCCATCCAGATATCTCTGCATACCTGAATCCATGATAAACAAATACAGGATGCCAGGTTTCCTGTCCCTCTCCTTTTAGGGTATAGATGTTTGTTACTTTTGCATCGCGCAGATTAGCCATATATAGCTCACCGCCGGGTTGTAGACTTTCGGCAAAGCGCATTTTTACCTTATCCCCTTTTTTACCTTTTACTTTTATCTGGATCCAGCCGGAAAAATTCTGCCCCATATCAAGAATATAAACCTCACTGTTCAGTTTTTTAAGCGCAACCGGTTTTATCTTTTGCATCACTTTCATAGGCTGGTTAGGCTGAGGCGTAATCTTACCTTCAGGCGCCTTTACCAGCTTTGCTTTCATCCATTTGTTATCGGCATAGCCTGCGGCACTCCAGTTGCCTAATTCTTTAGTGGCATCATACTCTTCACCATCATACTCGTTATTGGTGCGGATGGGGCCGTTAGCTGTAAATTTCCAGGTTTGATCAGACACAATGGTTTGCGAAGAACCATCCTCATATATGAGGTCCAGCTGAAACAGTAATTTCGGGAAACCAAAATTATTTATTTTATGCGGTTTATAATCCTGGCGCATGGTAAAGAAGCGACCGTTACCAAGCACAATCCCTATGGCATTTTTCCCTTTATTAATATGTTCTGTAACATCAAAGGTATTGCTGAGAACAGATTTCCGGTAATCTGTAGGCGCAGGCGCCAATACCTGGTCGCCCATTTTTGTACCGTTAATTTTCAGCTCATACATTCCAAGCCCCACAATATTTACAAACGCCTTCTTCACCTTTTTTGCAACAGAAAACTCTTTCCTGTAATAACGCGCAGACAAGCGCGACCATTGGGATACACTATCCCAGGGAAATGCTTTATCATAACCTATCCATTTGGCTTTCCAGGATGACGGATTCACAAATCCTACGGTGAAAAAAGCAGGCTTGCTCCAAACCTCATCACCCTTGTTAGTTGTAACTTTTACTTTAGTATAATAATACCGGTTGGGAAGCAATCCTTTTCCCTGGAAAGGCACTAAAACGGCATCATCACTATTTACTATGCCAGAAGACCATACGTCCCCGATATTCTTCTCTGCATTGGCTTTAGAGCTCGCTACAATGATCTCATAAGACGTTTGCTTTACATTGCGCTGATCTGATTCCAGTTGCCAGCTGAAACGAGGCTGTAAGGTTGCAATACCAATGGGATGAGATTGTTGCTCACAAAGCAGGTTGACTACTTTTACGTTCTGCGCACTTACTGGCTGATACAGTAACGACAAAATGAATACAAAAAATAAAGCCGGACAGTTAAAACAGTATTTCATTATAATAATTCTTTTAATGCTTTAGGATCGGGAAGAATGCCCTTATATTTTGCGGGAAGTTCTTTGCTTGTTTTGTATGTGGCAACTCCCATTGCCTTATTAAAATCCCGGAAAGAAAACTCAACTATCCTTGCAGTTTTACTTTTACATAAAACAATACCAATAGAGGGGTTTTCATGCGGCAGTTTTACCATATCATCGAGCGCTGATAAATAAAAATTCATTTTGCCAAGATACTCTGGCTTAAACTTTCCCTTCTTCAGATCAAATGCAACCAGACATTGCAATTTGCGGTTGAAAAAGAGAAGATCAACAAAAAACTCTTCTCCGTCAACTATCTGGCGATGCTGGTTCCCAATAAACGTAAACTCTGTGCCAATAGATAAAATGAATTTTCGTATGTTACGAACAATCTCATTTTCGATCTCACGTTCATCAACAAAATCCGCATCCTCAATATTCATAAAATCAAACAGGTACTCGTCTTTGAAGGAGAGCAGGGCTTTTTCCCTGTAACTTTCATCTGTAATGGTTCGTGAAAAATTATTCAGAAGAGTGCCCCGTTTTTTGAATGTGTTGCTTTTTATACTATTAATCAGGTTGTCAACCGATAAAAATTCTTCAAAAGTCTTGTGGATATAAAAAACTCTTTCATCAACCGACTTAGCTTTAACTAGTATTTCATAATGATGTGTAAAACCAATTGAAAAAAACGCCTTTTTAAATTGGTCCGTTAACAACGGACTAAATTCCAGGTTATCAATTTTACTTACATTCTTTTGTCTGGTTTTTTTTTGCAAGTTTGATAATTCGTCCGTTGCTGACGGACGAATTGAGTTCATCCATTCTGTATAAAACAAACGCATTTTTTTAAGGCTTGTGGTAGAAAAACCTCTCAATCCGGGAAGCTCTGCCTGTAAATCCGTTGCAATTCTATCCAAGACGCCAGATCCCCAGGATTCTGTTTCAGATCTTTCAACGATTAATCTTCCCACTGAAAAATATAACAATAATAATTCTTTATTTGCCAAAGTAGCCGCACGATACCTGCTTCTAAGGATCATTGACTTCAACTCTTTGATGGTTTGTTTGTGTTTGGTTAACATAATGGTGTTTTTATCCTCCAAAATTAAACCACAGCACAATACGAAGCGCTCTCACCGGGTCTTTTTCATAATCATAGTAAATATTATCTAACCCCATAGGCCCGGTAGTTTCACGGGTTTGTGTACGAGAACCAATAGACGGGATGGCGTTCATAAAAGAAATATCGCCCTTAGGAAACCAGGGCTCATAATTATGCCATTGGTCTGTTTTCCACCTGGCGCTGTACAAGCGCAGGAACAGGTCTTCAGTTTCAGTAGCAACCGTAAAGCTCTGATCACCGGCAGTATTGATAAAGCCTCCATAAAAATTGGCATAATACCCTTTAAACTCGGGATATTTCCACTGCTCACCTGTTTCTGTATCATTATATTCTTTTTTCCAGACACCAAACCGGCCGCCTCTCATGCGGTTTTTCCATACACGGTATGGCCCCATACCCATGTAGGTAACGGAACGTATTTTATTTTCAGGCAAATCAAAATTGATACCCAGGAATTTGGTATGAAGCGAATCCGGAAAATAATTCACTTTCAATTGTACCCATCCATTCCTGTGAATGGTCCATTGCAAAGTATTAAAGCTTTTCTTTTTATCATAAGCAGAACTGATGACAAGATTTTTATTATCATCATATTTATAGGTAATACCTGCAAAGTTGGTAACCCCTTCCTGTATTACAGGGCCATTGGATAACGGGATAATGCCTTTATTATTGGACACTTCTTTGAGCAGGCCCGTTATTTTACTGAATGTCAATGCCACATCAGCAACTTTTACGTTATAATCATTACCCGATTCTGTAATGGTAATATCATTAGTTCTTGTGCTGTTCCTTATCAGGGCTTCTGCTGTTTTTGCAGGACTACTGATTGGAAAGCTCCAGCTAAAAGTTTTATTACCCGGAAACTGGAACAGCTACGATGTTCTATACGTTACAGCAAAAGACAAATACAACAAAGAGTTGTTTACCTGGAGCTTTCCAATCAGTAGTCCTGCAAA
>JASGDI010000219.1:0-24634 GCA_049841335.1 Niabella sp.
AAGTAAAATAATCCAGCTATCTTTTTGCTATTACCAAAAAATGCTCTATATTTGCATCGCGAGGTAGAGCAGCGGTAGCTCGTCGGGTTATGAGCCCGACGAGCTACCGCTGCTCTACCTCGCGATGCAAATATAGAGCATTTTTTGGTAATAGCAAAAAGATAGCTGGATTATTTTACTTTGCCGGGGTAATAATGATATTTCTGAACTCAATAGGCCCGTGATCACCCTGGAAATATATAGGCCCTGGTTCACCCTCATTGCTGTCTAATGCACCACCTGTAATGCCCGGAATTTCCTGGTTACTGATCACAGTTTTTCCGTTCGCAACTACAGTTACCATTCTTCCAATCAGGGTAATATCATAGCTCTGCCACTGTCCCGGACCTTTGGAATTAATTTCACTGGGGGTTAAAAAACCATAAATACCGCTGAAAAGTACATTGGATGGATGCTCCGATTTGTCATTATCCAGTATCTGCGTTTCATACCGGCCGCGCAGGTATACACCACTGTTGCTGCCTTCCTGATAACGAAACTCAATATGCAATTTGAAATCGTTGAATTTTTTCTCGGAAATGAGATTTGCGCCTGATTTTGGACTGGTTAAAATGCCATTTTTTACAATCCACTGGTTTTCGGCCCCTACCGCTTTCCAGCCTGTCAGATCTTTTCCGTTAAATAGCTTTACAGGTGTGCCCCATACAGGAGGTTTCGTTCTTTTTAAATAGGGCGCTTTTACACCTTTCCAGTTATATTTTTCCCCGCTGGGATATACAATGGTTCCTTCTATGCCATTGCTTGTTAAAGAACCTTCAAGTACCAGGTTTTGGGGTTCGCTTTCCCATTGCGGTGGTATAGAAAATGAGAAGGCTCCGTTATCAAATTTTACTTCGGATACAGGCCTGGCACTGCCCCCTTCTGCCACAAAATAACCCACAAGCGTTTTAAAACCAGACAATTTTACTTCAAGCCAGGATGGAGCTTCTTTTCCGTTCTTATCTATCGTAATATCCCAGCGGCCAATAAGGTCTTTGGAATCATAAGCATAAGCATAGAATACTGATAAACCGGCTACAATAAGAAAAAGTAATTTTTTGAACATGAGCTGCTATTTATTAAGTTTAAATATATCTGACAGGAATGAAATTTTCCCTGCGAAATTACGCAAGCATGGTTTGAAAATTTCATCAAAAAAATTTTCCTGCCAATATAAGCATTTAACTATCATGCAGGATATAATTTTTTCTGAGATGAGCGCATAACAATAGTATCTTTATTAAAGATATAATTGAAATGAAAGAGTTCAGCTATAATTTTTCCTATACCGTTTTTGATGGCATTGATGATCTTGACAGTGCCGATACGGATCTTTTGCAACAGGCGCGGGAGCTGACTGCAATATCCTATGCGCCCTACTCTCAATTTCACGTGGCCAGTGTGGCAAAACTGGCTAACGGGGAATTGGTAAAAGGAACTAACCAGGAAAACGCATCTTTTCCCGTAGGTATTTGTGCCGAAAGAAGCCTGCTTGCTGCTGTTGGCACGTTGTACCCCAACGAAGTGATCCAAACAATCGCCATTACCTATCAGCCTGTGGAGGGTAAAAGCAATAAACCCATTTCCCCCTGCGGCATGTGCAGGCAGGCCTTGCTGGAATACGAAATGAGAGTGAAACACCCCATGCGAATTCTTCTGTCGGGTATGGAAGGGCCGGTTTATATAATCAATACTGCAAAAGACCTGTTACCTTTCGCATTTGACGGAGATGATCTGAAATGACTGATAAAATTATTTATCAGACCGGGCAGGTTTTACTGCAACAATATCTGTAACGTTTTTAATAAAATCCTCGATCACAACTTTTTCATCTTCGCAGTTATAACCCTCCTGAGGAGCTACAGTATTGCAGCTGGAACATACTATATTAGTAAAGTAGATAAGTTCACCTTTATACTTACCCTTAGCCAGATAACTGCAAGGACCGGAAGTTGGTATCTCCGTACAGGTTATCTCATTTTTAAACTTTTCAATCATATTTACATCGCAATCAGCATACTTCTCCTCTACTCTGGCAGATTTGGAACAGGATGTAAAAACAGCAGCCAGCAGCAATACAGTTAACAAATTTTTCATAATAAGCTTTTGTACTTTGACGCATCAACTTTGAGAAACGCAACAGGTGCCGTAGCTTCTTGTAAAAACAAAGATATTGAGCTGAAAATAGTGAGGTAAACGGTAGCAGAGTGGTTCGGCATCCCGATGGCTATCGGGGACACCACGAATTTACCTGACTTAGCACTAATATTCTTTTTCCAACTCCACGCCGATCCTTCCATCAAAATTAGTAAGCGGCATTTGTAACTTGTACAGGCTCATTTTAAGCTTTACAATCTGGGGATAGGCGTCCCTTATCTTTTCGGCTAACTGAGAAAGAAAGGTTTCCAGCAGCTCACGTGGCTGCAGCATTTCTGATTTTGCCAAAGCATAAATTTCGGCATAGTTGATAGTATCGTCAATACTTTCAACCACTGGTTTTACTGAAAAGAATGAGACCGAAATATTCAGCTCAAACTCATTCCCTAACAGCTTTTCTTCTTCATGTACCCCATGGTAGGCGAAGAATTTTAGTTTATCCAGATGTAATGTTATCAGCATATAGTTTTATAAGGTATTACAAACCTTTGGCGCTCAGATATCTTTCAGCATCCAAAGCAGCCATACAACCGCTGCCGGCGGCCGTTACCGCCTGGCGATAGGTTTTATCCTGCACATCACCTGCAGCAAATACGCCCTCCACACTGGTTTTAGAGGTTCCGGGGATTGTACTGATATAGCCTGTTTCGTCCATATCCAGCTGCCCTTTAAAAATATCGGAATTGGGCTGATGGCCTATAGCAACAAAAAACCCGCCCACCGGAATTTCAGATAGTTCCCCGGTTTTATTATTTTTCACACGAACCGCGTTCACCGTCTTTTCGCCTAAAATTTCCTCCGTTACTGTGTTGAAATGTACTTCAATATTGGCTGTTTTTAATACACGCTCCTGCATTACTTTACTGGCGCGCATTTCATCGCGGCGCACTATCATGTGCACTTTGGTGCATAGCTTGGAAAGATATAAAGCTTCTTCGGCAGCGGTATCTCCTGCTCCAACAATGGCCACATCCTTTCCCCTGAAAAAGAAACCATCACAAACAGCACAGGCGCTCACTCCAAAGCCATTAAGCCTCTCTTCGCTTGGCAAACCCAGCCATTTTGCAGAAGCCCCGGTTGAGATAATCACAGCCTCAGCTTCTATTAGTTTTTCATCATCTATCCACACTTTATGCGGATGTCCCGAAAAGTCAACCTTAGTAGCAATACCATAACGGATATCAGCCCCCATACGCTTTGCCTGTTTTTCAAAATCTATCATCATTTCCGGCCCCTGAACGCCGTCAGGGTATCCCGGGTAGTTCTCTACTTCTGTTGTAATAGTTAATTGTCCGCCTGGCTGTATGCCCTGGTACAATACCGGTTTCAGGTTAGCGCGTGCAGCATATATAGCCGCGGTATAACCCGCAGGCCCTGACCCAATAATTAAGCAATGCACTCTTTCTATATTCTCGTCTGCCATATATAAAAATAGATTTGTATAAATACAAAAATAGAGGGAAAAGGTTTAAGCTATGTAAAATGTAAAATATTGAATATTAAATGTAAAATTATTTTGCCTGAACAGGATGGCAACTTTTATTCTTGCCGCCCGGAAGTGACAGAATACGGGATGCGAGGCGAGGACGCCTCGCATAGCAGTCAGGAACGCCCCGAACAGCACTTACCAACAACTATTCCCTACTCACTATATCTCATTCCAAGATTATACATTGTAAACGCCCAAACATCTGCCGCCTCCTCAATAACCTTACTGGTAGGCTTTCCGGCGCCGTGACCGGCATTGGTCTCTATGCGTATCAAAACAGGATTATTGCCTTTATGGTACTCCTGCAATCTTGCTGCAAATTTGAAAGAATGCGCCGGCACCACCCTATCATCATGATCGCCGGTAGTGACAATAGTAGCAGGATAGGAAACACCCTTTTTAAGATTGTGGTAAGGAGAATATTTGTACAGGTAAGGAAAATATTTTGCAGAATCGGAGCTTCCATATTCCACAGCCCAGCCCCAGCCAACGGTAAACTTATGATAGCGCAACATATCCAGCACTCCTACCTGTGGGATGGCTACCCTGAACAGATCGGGACGTTGCGTCATTACGGCTCCTACCAGCAGGCCGCCATTGCTTCCCCCGCGAATAGCTATTTTACTTTTGCTTGTATACTTCTCTTTAATAAGATATTCAGCAGCGCTTATAAAATCATCAAACACGTTTTGTTTATTAAGCAGCATGCCTCCTTTATGCCATTCTTCACCATACTCATTGCCTCCGCGCAGGTTTACTACCACATAAATACCGCCTTGCTCTACAAAAAAGGCGTTGCTTACGCTAAAGCCCGGCGTCATAGGTATATTAAATCCTCCATAGCCATATAACAACACGGGATTGTTGCCATCTTTTTTTATCCCCTTTTTATAGGTAAGGAACATAGGAACCCGGGTGCCATCTTTGCTATTAAAAAATATTTGTTCGGTAACAATATCGCCCACGTTCATTTTTATTTCTGTAGACCTGTAAAGTGTGGATACACCACTGGCAATATCATATTTATAAATAGAGGGTGGCGTAGCAAATGAAGAATAACTATAATAAAATTCTTTATCATCCTTTTCAGCGCCAAAGCCGCCTGCAGCACCTATCCCGGGCAGTTTTATTTCTCTTATCTGCCTACCCTTATAATCATATTGATATACCCTGCTGGAAGCATCTTTTAAATAACTGGTAAATAAATTACCGCCTCCTGTGCCTACACCCAAAAGCACTTCTTTCTGCTCGGGTATGATTGTTTTCCAGTTTTCACGGACAGGGTTTTGGGGATCTACCGCTACTACCCTAAAGTTAGGCGCACCGTAATTAGTTTTTACCAACAGTTTGCCTCCATCATTATCAATCACATTGGATTCTGTGTCGAAACCCTTCACCAATAGCTTAAATGCTGACTGGCCGGGATCCTGCAGATCACGGTACCAAAGCTCATCACCGCTGGTTCCTGCTGAGATATTTAAGACCAGGAAACGCTCATCCTCTGTTAAGCCACAATTAAAATAACGTTTAGGATGCTCTTTATCTTCATAAATGAGCTGATCTTCCAATTGCGCCGTACCTATTTTATGAAAATATACTTTCTGGTACTCATTAGCCTTGCTGAGTTTAGATTGTTCATCAGGCTTGTCATAAGCGCTGTAATAAAAGCCTTCATCTCCCTTCCATACTGCGCCTCCAAATTTGGTCCATTCAATTTTATCGTCCAGCAACTTTTTACTTTCCACATCCATCAGGAAAATCTCCGTCCAGTCGCTGCCTGCCTTAGATAAGGAATAGGCCAATAATTTACCGGATTTGCTAAACGAGATACCATTTAATGCCACTATACCTTCTTTACTCAGCGTATTAGGATCTAAAAATATTTCAGGCGTGGCATCCAGGTCTTTGGTACGGTATAGCACCGCCTGGTTCTGCAATCCATCATTTTTATAAAAATAGTACCAGTTACCTTTTTTAAAAGGGGTGCCGTATTTTGGATAATTCCAAAGTTTCTCCAGCCTGGCTTTTATCTGGTCCCTGAAAGGGATGGTTGCGAGGTAGGCATTAGTAACATTATTCTGTTCAATCACCCATTTTTTTGTAGCGGCTGCATTATCATCTTCCAGCCAGCGATAAGGATCGGCTACTTTTGTTCCGAAATAATCGTCTGTTACTGCTTCTTTTTCCGTAAGCGGGTACTGAATCTGTGCCTGCATCTCCATTGTTGTAAATATTACTATAAGTGGTAAAAGTTGCTTCATCTCATTTTTTTTAGGATCATCAAAAATATTCCTTTCCTTTTTATTAATATTACCGGTCATCAAAAAAACATAATTAAACTGTGTTTTCTACACACAACATAATTTTTAATATATTTGGGGCTTACAATTATAATAACCAAATATGCAACAGAGTATTTTAATTCTTGCAGCCGGAGGCCCGGCTCCCGGCATCAACACAGTAATAAGCTCAGTATCTAAAATTTTCCTGAAAAGCGGATATAAAGTGATTGGCCTTCATGATGGTTACAAGAACCTCTTTACCGGCAAAGCGGATACCCTCGACATTGATTTTGAAACAGCTGATATTGCATTAACCCGCGGCGGCTCTATTTTACGTATGAGCCGTTACAAGCCCAAAGACGCTGAATTTACTACAGATTTTTTTGTAAATAACAATGTGAAGCTTTTAGTTACTATTGGCGGTGACGATACGGCTTCCACAGCCAACAGGATCTCGAAATTCCTTACAGAAAATCAATTTCCTGTTCAAAATATACACGTCCCCAAAACCATTGACAACGACCTTCCTTTACCTGACAATGCACCAACTTTTGGCTACCAGAGCGCTACAGAAGAAGGTGTAAGGATTACCAAAACGGTATATGAAGATGCTAAAACATCTGCTAACTGGTTCGTGATCTCTGCTATGGGCCGTGAAGCAGGGCATCTTGCTTTCAGCATTGGTGCTTCCTGTCATTTGCCGATGATCATTATGCCCGAAATGTTTACAAAAGCTGAACTGAATTTTGAAAATATCACCAGGCTTATCGTATCTGCCATTCTGAAAAGAAAGCTGATGGGTATTAATTACGGAGCTGCAATTGTGAGTGAAGGTATTTTCCATTTTATGAGCGATGAGGTAATTAAATCATCCGGTGTTCAGTTCACTTTCGATGCGCACGGCCACCCCGAATTAGGCAATGTAAGTAAAGCACATATCTATAATGTATTACTTCAGAATAAATTAAAAGAAATAGGGCTTGATGTGAAATGCCGCCCGGTTGAGTTAGGCTACGAGCTGCGTTGCTTACCGCCAGCCGCTTTCGATCTGCAGTATTGTACCCAGCTGGGCACCGGTGTTAAAAAACTTTTTGACCAGGGATTAACCGGCTGTGTGGTAACAGTAAACACAAAAGGTGAAGTAAACCCGCTGTTCCTGAAAGATGTAACCGGTGAAAACGGCAAGGTAAAAACAAGACTGGTAAATATTGAGGATGCTAAAACAAAGATGGTGATAGAAGATAACCTCCAGTATTTAACAGAAGCAGATGTTGAAGCTGCAAAACAGTTGGTTAGCAACCCCGAAGAATTTGTATTCTCAACTATTTTAAACTGGAAATAGGAATCTATAGTTATTAAAAAGAGCTGCAGTTACTGCGGCTCTTATGCTTTTAATAATGGCTGAACCAGCACCAGCTGATTTCAAAATTTAACTACATTAAATATTATGGCTAAAAAATTAGCATCGAAAAAAACAATCACATCTAAAGCAGATCAAACATTTGCAAGAACAAAGATTGTTGCCACGGTAGGCCCTGCCTGCAATACTTACAACAAATTACTGGAACTTGTAAAAGCCGGGGTAAATGTTTTCAGGCTTAACTTTTCTCACGGGGAGCATGAAGAAAAAGCGCAGGTTATTCAATACATAAGGCAGATTAATAAGAAAGAGAATACACACGTAGCTATTCTTGGCGACCTGCAGGGCCCCAAGCTAAGGGTTGGGGAGATCGAAGGCGGCGGTATGCCTGTACGTACCGGTGAAAGGTTCATTTTTACTAATACCAAAGTAATCGGCAACAAAGAAAGAGTGTACATACATTATCCTAACTTTTATAAGGATGTGAAAGTGGGTAATAAAATAATGATTGACGATGGCAAGCTGGAAGTGATTGTAAAAAAGATATTACCTAATAATGATGTGGAAGTTGAAGTATTATTAGGCGGATTTATTTCTTCTAAAAAAGGAGTAAACCTCCCCGATACCAAAATATCTTTACCGGCACTTACACCTAAAGACCTTGCTGATCTTAAATTTATTATTGAGCAGGAACTGGATTGGGTGGCATTGAGCTTTGTGCGCCAGACAGACGATATCAAAAAGCTGAGAAAGATCCTTGACAAGCATGAGAGCAAAACAAAAATTATTGCCAAAATAGAAATGCCGGAAGCTATTCCTAATATCCGCGATATCATTAATGCATCCGATGCTATTATGATTGCCCGCGGCGATTTGGGTGTGGAATTGCCGGTAGAAAAGGTACCGCTTATTCAAAAGAATATTATTAAAAAATGTATCCACCGTGCAAAGCCTGTAATTGTAGCTACACAGATGATGGAGAGCATGATTGACCGTACCAAACCTAACCGCAGCGAAATTACTGACGTGGCCAATGCCGTGCTGGAAGGTGCAGATGCAGTAATGTTAAGTGGAGAAACAGCCACAGGGCTGCATCCCACGCTGGTAGTAGAAACCATGCGCAAGATTATTTTAGAGATAGAGCGTACTGAATACAATTATGACCTGGATGAGGTATTAACGCCTCAACCACATTCTCCTACCCTGTCAAGCGACGCTATTTGCTACAATGCCTGCAAGTTAGCAAGGGACGTTGCCGCTAAAGCGCTTATCGGTATGACGCAAAGCGGCTATACTGGTTTCATGCTAAGCAGCTTCAGGCCTAAAGTTCCTTTGTATGTTTTCACCAAACATACAACGCTTATCAACCAGATGAGCCTGGGCTGGGGTATCCGTGGCTTCTTATACGATGATCATGATAGAGAGCTGGACACTATTTTTGAAGACCAGATAGATATCTTAAAAAAGGATGGCTTTTTAAATAAAGGCGATACTGCGGTAAGCACCGGCAGTACCCCTGTACATTTAAAAATACCTACCAATACTATCAAGATCACTAAAATAGAAAAATAGGGTATTCTTATTTTATATGTTTTGAAGGCTACCGGGTTGTCCGGTAGCTTTTTTTGTGTGTAAAATCAACGTATTCACCTTCCTGCTAAAACTAAAAAAGCCGGTTCCGGCATTTTCCGGAACTGGCTTCAAAATAACAATGCAAGTTAGCTTTACTTACAATTCCCTGATCTTAATATTCCTGAACCATACATTATTACCATGATCCTGTAAGCCAATGCGGCCCGCCTTATAGGTGCCAAAATCAGGCATACCTTTGAATTTGCTGTTGGCGATCAGGCTCCTCCAGTTATCGTCCCATAGCATAGTGCTGATAATATGCACTTTATTTAAGTACACATCCAGCTTACCGTTCACACAACGTATCAGATACGTATTCCATTCCAACGGAGAGTTTTCTGCATGGCTTTTTGCAGCAATAAGATCGTATAAATCACCGGCCTGGTGCTTGTTTATTTTCCCATCAGGATGTCCCTGGTTATCCACAATCTGTATTTCAGGACCTGTACTCCACATCGAATGATACTTATCTTTATTCTCATTTATGTAAAAGCAGATACCGCTATTACCGCCCTTATCTATTTTCCAGTCTATCTGCAGTTCAAAATTCCTGTATTCCTTATCCGATACAATATCGCCCCCTGTTTTAGGCAGGCCATCTTTATTCGCATCCAGGTAAAGCGCTCCATTGGCGGTTTTCCATGCAGTACCAATTGTTTTAGAACCGTAAGCGTGCCAGCCATCAGAAGAAGTACCGTCAAACAATAATTTCCAGCCGGCTGCTTTTTCCTCATTTGTTAAAACATTCATGGCAACTTCAGGCGCTGGTTTGGGCGGCTCTGGCTCTGGCTTTGGTACGGGTGCCGGAGCAGGCGTAGGTGCCGGTGCCGGTTGTGGTTCAGGAGTTGTAGTCCTGTACACGCGTGGCGCACAGGAGTTAATTAATAAAACAGATACCGCAATACAGGCAACAGAAGTTATTTTTTTCATTTGCTTAATTACTTTTTCAACAATAGTATATACTTAACCATATCTTTTGCTTCTTCCTCAGAAACATTAGGATGCGGGGTCATAGGCACTTCTCCCCAAACACCTGCTCCCCCCTCAATAATTTTTTTAGCCAGAGTGGCTATAGTTGCATCATCAGCTCCGGCATATTTATCCGCTACTTCACGATAGGCAGGCCCCGTCAGCCTGTCGTCAATCTTATGACAACTTGGGCACATAAACTTACCTGTAAGCTCAAGGCCTTTCTGGTAAACCGGGTTTGAGGATAGTCCATCTGAAGACGCCTCCGAAGAGGCTGACGGCGGAGCAGATGGCTGTTCGGCATCTGCCTTTTTTTCACTTTCGCTGCTTCCGCAGGCAGCAATAACGGATAAGATAGTTAACGAGAGTAAAATTTTCTTCATATATTAAGATATTTATGACTAAAGTATCAATTATTATTCAAGTCCTAATACTTTCTTGTTAAACCCTGTATCAGCGCCGGTTGCAGCAAAATCATCAAAAGCTTTATCAGTAACTCTTATAATATGGTTCTTTATAAACTCAGCGCCTTCCCTTGCCCCATCTTCCGGGTGTTTCAGGCAGCACTCCCATTCCATTACCGCCCATCCCTTATAATCATATTCCGCAAGCTTCGAAAAGATAGTTTTAAAATCTACCTGGCCATCTCCCGGGCTGCGGTAACGCCCTGCCCGTTTCAGCCAGCTTTGGTACCCGCCAAATGCCCCTTGTTTACCGGTTGGATTAAACTCTGCATCTTTTACATGAAAAGCCTTTATGCGATCATGATAAAAATCAATATACTGTATATAATCCAGGCACTGTAACACAAAATGTGAGGGGTCGTAAAGCAAACAGGCCCTTGCATGGTTATTAACTTTCTCTAAAAACATCTCATAGGTTTCCCCGTCAAACAAATCCTCACCCGGATGTATTTCATAACATACATCAACGCCGCATTCATCAAAATAATTTAATATAGGCGTCCAGCGTTTTGCCAGTTCTGTGAACCCTTCATCTACCAGCCCTGCAGGCCTTTGCGGCCAGGGGTGAAATGTATGCCACAATAAGGATCCACTAAAAGTTGCATGGGCATTTAAGCCTAAGTGCTCCGACGCTTTGGCCGCGTATTTTAATTGTTGCACCGCCCATGCTGTTCTCGCTTTTGCATTACTCCTCACTTCCGGTGGAGCAAAACCATCAAACATCTCATTATAGGCGGGGTGCACTGCCACCAGTTGTCCCTGTAAATGCGTGGATAACTCAGAGATCTGTAATCCTGCAGATTCCACTACCCCTCTTATCTCATCCGCATAGGTTTTGCTTTCTGCCGCAAGACATATATCAAAAATCCCAGGATCACTTGTGGGTATTTGCACAGCTTCAAAGCCCAGGCCACGGGCCCATTGGCATATAGCTTCCAGGCTATTGAATGGCGGCTGATCCCCTAAAAACTGCGCAAGAAAGATTCCGGGTCCTTTTAACGTAGTCATGCAAAATCGTTTTTTATATTAAGGGATAAAACTATACAATTATTTTGATTAGACCAGCTTTGAAAGCGAAGTTGTTTTCTAAACTTCTGCTAAAAGCATATTTCTTTCATTATGAAGAGACACAATATCCGAAGATCAAGCCACTCTGCAGAAACCGGTTTTTTATAATGACAAATCATTTTTAAAACTTAAATCCTATATTCAGTTTGTACGACAAGAATGCCTTTTCGGAGCTGATACCCTTGTAGTCTGTACCTCCAATATATACATCATTGGAAATAAACATCTGTTTATTCAGATCAACCTGGGTGCCAAAATTGACACCGAATGTGGAAGCATACACTTTAGGAGCCACAACAGGCGCAGTACTTACAGGAATCAACTCAGCATAAACAGTAGTATAATTAGTATACGCTGATGGTTTTGGTCTATGTTCTACGTAAGAATAAGCGAACATAGGTCCTATACCCAGCCTGAACGTTTGCCTGTTCAGAACATAATATTTGGAAGTGAGTAATAGCCCCTGGGCTGTTTTGTTCCAGCTCCAATAAACCGAAGCTGCAAGTCCCAGCCTGTTTTGTAATACGGTTTTCTCATAAGTGGCATTTGTACCCATAGCTGCTGAAATATCTGCATGACGATCCAAAATCTTTGCCAGTATCAAACTGGTGCTGATCGCCTGTACTCCCGCCGAAACCCTGTTAGGGTATGGATCAATAAAACTGTTCCTGATCTTTCTTGCTGTATAATTTGCCCGGTATGCCTCTTTTTTTAATTCGATGTTTTGTTTGCGGTAAGCCTTTTCATACAGCCTCTTTTCTCTTACGGCTTCTACTTTTTCATCCTTAACGCCGGCTTCATCTTTAGCAGAATCCACAACATGCAAAGGAAGCCTCCTGAAATTCTTTTTACCGGGAAGCAGGAATTTGACCATTCCCCTTTTTATTTCTACAATTTCCACAGCTACCTTTCTGCCATTTACAAGATACAAGGTATCCTGTGCATAAACATAGCTACAGGAAGAAGTAATAATCAAAAAAACAACAAGGAAATATCTCATTCAGGCTGGTTTCATTGTAAGACGCACGTCAGTCCCCAAACGCAACACGCCTTTATAGCAACTGGCCCCTCAGCAGATCCTCAAACACATCCCGTTTACGGATCAGGCGCGGCACCCCGTTTTCTACCAGCACTTCGGCTGGCTTAAAGCGTGAGTTATAATTGCTCGACATTTCAAAGCCATAAGCTCCTGCATTATAAAATACCAACAGATCTCCTTCCCTGACTTCAGGTAACGGTCTCGACCAGGCAAACGTATCCGTTTCACAGATATTTCCTGTAACTGTATATTCTTTTACCTCACCATCGGGGTTCGAAATATTTTGAATACGGTGGTACGAATCGTAAAACATAGGCCGTATAAGATGGTTAAAACCGCTATTTACCCCGGCAAAGGTGGTGGCTGATGTTTCTTTTAATACATTCACCTTCGTTATAAAATAACCGCATTCACTCACTAAAAATTTTCCCGGCTCAAACCATATCTGCAGGTGCCTTGTAAGGTCATTCGACTCAAAAGTATGCAGTACTTTTTCTGCCAGCTCTTCTATATTGATGGAAGGATCATCTTCTTTGTAAGCTACTTTAAAACCACCTCCAAGATCTATGGACTTTAAGCCGGGGAAATGAGGAATAATATCAAACAATACTTCAATGCCTTTTACAAAAACATCAGCGTCCTTAATATCACTGCCGGTATGAATATGCAAGTTGGTTATATTGATACGGTTATCTGCCACTATCTTCTTAAGCTGCTCCAGCTGATCCACAGGAATACCAAACTTACTTTTATCGTGTCCCGTGGAAATTTTCAGGTTTCCCCCTGCCATGATATTAGGCCGTAAGCGAACACCCACGGGATAACTGTCTCCGAATTTTTTACCAAATTTTTCGAGGTTGGAAAGGCTGTCAATATTAATGATCACCCCTAAAGACTGCACTTCCTCTATTTCATCAAAGCCAATACCATTGCTGGTATACAAAATATTTTGGGGTTCAAATCCTGCATATAAGGCCAGCTTCACTTCATTAACAGAGCTGCAATCGGCATTACAGCCCAGGGTTTTCAGCAGCTTCAATATACTAATATTGGTCAGGGCCTTACAGGCGTAAAAAAAACGGACCTTGTTGCTGTTAAAGGCTGTTGTAAGCCTGTTATACTGGTAGGCTATCTTATCCGCATTGTATACATATACCGGCGTCCCGTATTCATTGGCTATATCAGTAAGCTGCGAGGGGCTTAATATATTTTCCATAATAATAGATATAAAAAAAGCAGTACTACTACTGCCTGCGCTTGATTTTTACTGGTTTATTAAAAACGTTTAATAAGCAGGCTGATCTTCATCATCGTTACCCTTCTCCTCCTCGTCCTTATCTGTCTCCTCGTCCAAAGCCTCGCTTCCGGGTATTTCTTCTGTTACCTGTTTCTTTTCATCATCAAAAGCTATCTCTTCATTTTCTTCCTGCTGATCGTGGTTCTCATCTGCACCATTTACCTCTTCAGACAAATCAATATCAACTCCCTCTGCCGCGGTCATTTCCTGCTCCGTAATCAGCCCGGCATTATTTACAGTGTCACTTTCAATCAGCTCTCCGGTTTCAGAAACAGCCAGAGGATGGTCTTCTTCTTCGCCCGACCCTCCTTCACTAACAGCTTCTTCCCCGTTTACAACAGTGGGTTCAACCATCTGTTCTGCTAACACTTCTTTAATTTTAGGCAGCTCATCAGATGAATTAATGCCAAAATAATCCATAAAAGACCTGGAAGTGGCATATACCAGCGGATGGCCCGGCATTTTTTCGTTCCGGCCGCTTATTATGATCAGGTCTTTTTCCAACAACTTTTGAATAGCATAATCAGCGCTCACACCACGGATAGCTTCTATTTCTCCCTTTGTTACTGGTTGCTTATAGGCTACGATAGCCAGGGTCTCCAAAGCCGCTGCAGACAGGCGCTTCATAAATTTATCACCATTTAGTTGGGCAATAGTTTTATGATATTCTTTCTTGGTAAGGAACTGCCAGCCGCCGCCGCTTTGCACTACTTCAAAAGGATAAAATTCTGAAACATATTTTTCCTTTATGCCGTCTATAGCTGCTTCCACCTGGTCCAGGGTGATTTTATCTTCCATAAAACCAAAAGCATTATTCAGCAGGTCGGTAACCTCTAAAGATGATAAAGGTTTCTCGCTTGCAAAAATCAATGCTTCTATATGTGGAATTAATTCGGCTATCTCCATGAACAGATCTGATATTTGGAATTTGAGATTTAAAATTCGACTATACAAATTTCAAATCTCAAATCAGAAATTAAAATTATCCCTGTAATGCTGCCGCGCCACTTACAATTTCTGTAAGCTCGGTAGTAATAACAGCCTGCCTTGCACGGTTATAGCTTAGTTTAAGGCTCTTCAGCATTTCGTTCGCATTTTCGCTGGCCTTATCCATTGAAGTCATACGGGCGCCATGTTCAGATGCGTTAGAATCAAGCACCGCTTTATAAAGCTGTGTATTCAGAATTTTAGGCATCAGTTCAGCGATCAGCTCAGCTTTATTAGGATCGAAAATAAAATCGGCTTTAGGGCCTCCCTTCTTATTTTCCACTTTCGGAATAGGAAGGAACTGCTCCACCGTAAAAATCTGTGTAGCTGCGTTTTTAAACTGGCTGTACACTATTTCAATAGCATCAAATTCTTTCTTTTCATACTCCTCCATTGCCGCCCTGGAAATTTTTTGAACATTCTCAAAACTCAGGTGCTGGAAGATGTCTTTATGTTCCCCGTTGGTTTTATAGCCCAGCTTGGTGAGCGATTCAAAACCCTTTTTACCAAGATTCCAGATGGTTACATTTCCTTTTTCAAACTGGGACTGATATTTATCATTAATTACGCTCCGGGCAAGTTTAACAACATTAGAGTTAAAAGCACCGGCCAGGCCACGGTCGCTGGTAATTACAATCAACAGTACTTTTTCTACCGGCCTTTCTTCGGCCAAAGCCATTTTAATATCACCATCACTGTTGCTTACAATATTGCTTAATACCTCCTGCAGCTTTTGAGCATACGGGCGCATTTGCACAATTGCATCCTGTGCACGGCGAAACTTAGCAGCGCTTACCATTTTCATGGCTTTGGTAATCTGCTGTGTACTCTGTACAGATGTTATCCTGCTACGAACTTCTTTTAACTGGCCTGCCATTCTTTAGAATCTTTGGTTTTCAGGGCGCAAAAGTACGAGCAAAACGGCAATTTTCAATATATAAATAAAATATGTGGAAAAGGTTGTGAAGATCAGTTGACAGAAAGACAGAGGACAGTTGAAGGCCGGTGCCTATCCGCCATTTCTGGATTAAACAGAGTTCAGATACCGGTACATCAGTAATCCGTCTCCCATGCCTATAATCCTCCCTTAATAAAAGTACGGGGCGCAGATAACTAGCAGCCGTACAACGTACATCAGACATCGTACATAAAACCGGGTACTAAGCAAGCCTGATGCGCCTTACCATTGCAATAACCGAACCTATCACCAAAAATACCACACCTGCCCATACAAGGTTAATATAAGGGAATTTATATGCCTTAAGCGTAAGATATTCCAGCACATCGTTCGATTCTTTTACACCAATAGTAACCGAATTTTCTCCTGCGTCATCCAACCGCAGTACCAGGCCCTGCGACATAACAGTATCCTGGGTCTGGTAAATCGTATTGCCTTTATTCCTGATCAGTAAAAGATCCGAGCTGTAAGAAGGCCCGTTCAGTTCCTGTACCTTTACAGAAGCGGTATAACCGGTATCTGATTTTTCAAATCCTGCCACAGGGAGGTTGTCCTTTGCCGCTATTTTATCAATAGTAATATATCCTTTGCTGTAGAAAATAGTGTCATTAATCTGAATGGTATTGGGTTTAAAGCGGGCAGTATCATCTTTGCCGTCAGGCTTGTAAAAAGAAGAAACATAAGTAAATACATCATGGCTCCAGTAATGCCTGCTCGATGGGTTGGCCATCAGCCCCTCATTCCCCTTATAATTTACAAATGCATTGGGCAGTAAGGTAAATTCCTCATTATTCTTTTTAGACTTAAAATGCACTTTAAAATAGGTCTGTTGCTTTTTAGGATGCGCAGAATCGCCCACATAAGTGACCATATAATTGTTCATTTGCATAGGCACACCCTTTACCAGGGTAAGGTTTTCACCGGTTTTCTCCTTACTGCCCTCACCAAACGGAACGGCAATGCCGCTGGTATTCCACGAAAGCACTTCTTTTTTGGAAGACGACAATATCATTCCCACCAGCATTAAACCAAAACCAAAATGCGCAATGGAGCCTCCGCTGTTTTTAAATTTGCCGTTCAGTCCTACCCAAATATATGCTGCGTTGGCAATGGTCGCATACACAGTAGCTACCAGCGCCAGCCAGATATTGATCAAAAAGCCCATACCATGCACATCATAATTGATCTTTATTACTACCAGTACAAATGTTGCCACCAAGGCACTGATAATAGTAGGAACCAGTATTTTATTCCAGAAAAACTTAGTATCCGTAGCCTTATACTTCAGGTACTGGGTAACCGCCGTTAAAATGCCTATTACAAAGGCAATCAGCACCTGTATCTTGTTATAATTAAATTCATCATTTTCCCCCGGCGCTTTATTTGAATTAAACAGCTTATTAAATACCGGCAGTGATGTTTGGAAGATGATAACCATTGCCGCGAGGAAAAATACCAGTGAGCCAATGAACATCCAGAATTCACGGGAGGTAACATGCTCTTCCTTTTTAATAGAAGGAACCTGTTTATTCAGCAATACAATGAAGGTGATAATACCGCTCAATATTACATACAGCGGAAAACCCGGAATAGTTTCTGCCAGAAAATAGGTGGCAAGAGACAGGATAACCGTAACGCCAAAAATGATCAGCCTTTGCCGGTTAGTTTGCGCTGCAAAAAACGGGGCCAGCCATACAAATACGATCATAAACAGGAACAACTGCCCGTTCATGCCTATATCGGCAAAAGCGTGCACGGAAGAATCGCCTAAAACACCGCTCTTCGTAAGGAAAGTGGAATAAACAATGAAGATAAATGATAAGGCAAGGAATAAGAAAGATGAGCGAAGAGAGTAACCACTGTGCTTAAATATCAGCATGGTATGCAAGCCTGATACCATGATCATCCACGGAACAAGAGAAGCATTCTCCACCGGGTCCCAGGCCCAGTAGCCTCCAAAATTCAGCGACTCGTAAGCCCACTTGGCTCCCATCATAATACCCAGGCCCAGCATCGCTACCGAAAATAAGGCCCAGGGAATAGCCCTGCTGATCCATCCTTTTATGTCTTTTGTCCATAGTCCGGCCATTGCAAGGGCAAAAGGTATAAGCGTTGAGGCAAAACCAAGGAATAATACGGGCGGGTGAATAACCATCCAGTAATTCTGTAACAAAGGATTCAGGTCATTACCATCAGTAATCATTGAGAGATAATCAGGCCGTACAGGTTGTGTTACATCAAAATTGATATGCATACCGGGCGCCTCATCCAGAACACCCGAATCCCGCAATAATATAAACGGATTAGAGCCTATTTTAACATCAAAAATATAGATCCCTATTACCATCGTTGCCAAAAAGAACTGGGCAAAACTTACTACAGACATAACCGGCGCTTCCCATTGCTTCTCCCGCTTTATAACAATCAACCCCAACACACAATGCCAAAAAGCCCAAAGCAGCGTGCTCCCCTCCTGTCCTTCCCAGAAAGCGCTCATGATATATTTAAATTCCAGCGAAAGGCTGGTATGCTGCCACGCGTATTTATATTCAAATAAATGATGGTAAAGAATATGCAGCAGCGCCGCGAAAATAATAAGCACGGAAGCCACTTCGGTAAAGAAAGCGATGCGGCCCAGCTTCAGCCATCCCGGTTTCTGATCGGGGGTAGCCTGCACTGCTTTAAAGTACGCAAAAGCTGCTGTAAATGAAGCAACTAACGATACCAGAATAAATAAATGTCCTATCTGTCCGGGCAACAAATGCTCGCCTACGTACTCCATAAAAGTAATATTACTATTGTTTTGCTGTTATACCTTCGGAATTACCGTTATAAGTGGTTGTACGTTCTTCCTGGGGAATATGTTTGGAAGGATCCTCGTCCTTGTATTTACTGGGGCATTTGGTCTGAATACTCTGGCAGATAAATTGGCCATCTTCATATTTACCCTTCATTACCAGCCTCTCGCTCAGCTCAAAATTCTCAGGTTTAGGGCTGTGGTAAATAACTTTTACTTTGTCACCCAGGGTATCAATTGCTGTAAAGGAGAGGTAATTGGGATTTTTGATCGCATCATACTCCATAGGCTCGCTCTTGTCCCATTTTGCCATCAGGTGCACATATTTGCCCGGTTTGGATTTTGCGATAGCAACCGTATCATATGTAGTGGTGGTTTGCAAAAAACTTACCAAAACCGCTATGGCTGCGGCAGTTAAAACCAGTAAAACAATGTGGATCTTCTTCATTTCCCTACTGAAAATTTTCGCAAAATTAAGACAATAGCCCGTTATACGGTACTTTAACAATACCGGAACTGTTTTGTTGCGGCAAATCAAAAAATTATTAACATCATACCAGCCTACCAAATAACTCCAGCCCAAACAAAGGCATCAAATCCTGCAGGCGGTTGATAATGTCCTACCAGTACCTGTTTTTTTATTTGCAGCGCACCTGCCCTTTGAGAAAGTATTCTTAAGTCTTGTGCAGTAGGTGTTTCCTTCACTTCAATGGCCAGTTCGCTGTTGAAAATAAAATCTATTTCCTGCCCCGTTTTTTTCTGATAATATTGCAGTTCGCCCAAAGGTTTTAACTGTGCTGCCACAGTATTCTCAAATACCTGTCCGCTGGAAAGTTTATTTTCTGATAAAATATTTAATATACCGGTATCGCTGAAATAAAGCTTTTTTTGCTGAGATATCTCCCTGTCTATATTTTTAGTGAAAGGTGCAAGCTGGTAAACCAGGTAGGTTTGTTCTAACAACTGTATATAAGAAGCAATCTTTTGCCGGTTCAATCCTGATATATTGCTTAACTTGGAATAGTCAACTTTATTGCCACTACGGGCAGCAAGCAATTTTACCAGTTTGTATAACTCTTCGCCTGCCGCATAATCTGACAACAGCTTTACATCCAGCTCGATATATGAATTTATAATATCCCGGAGCAGGTCTTTCTTATCTGTCAGCTTCTTTTGCAACACCACTTCAGGAAAACCGCCAAAGTCAAGATACTCTTTATACCAATCCTTTACCCTTTTATACCAGGCTTCTTTAAAAGGCTGCCATTGATAACGTATAAAAGCCGGTGCCCATTGTTTTTTAAATACAAGAAATTCTTTAAAGCTAAGCGGGTATAACTCAAATATTTTCTTCCGGCCTGCCAGACTTTCAGAAAATGTATTTTTCATATAATAGGAGCTGGAGCCGGTTACTATAAACTTTACATTATAGGTATCATACAGGTATTTGATAAAACTGGGCAGATGCTCCACCAGTTGAATCTCATCCAATGCAATAAGGCAGGGCCTGGTAAACTCTAAACCCCACAATTCCAGTTCCTCTTTTATTTCTTCATAATCAGGTTTATTTAATAATGCCCTTATTTCAATACGCTCGCAATCCAGGTATATTTTTGTTTTTTGAGGTGCTTTGGCAAGCAGATGCTTCACTGCAGTACTTTTACCCACACGTCTCATGCCTGTAATCACGGTAACCTGCCTTTTGGTTAAATGTGCTTCGAGCACACTATAAATATCCCTGCCAAACATAGCTATCTGAGTTTTATTATATCACAAAAATATATTTTTTAAATAAAAAAATTTAAAATAGTATTACTATTTGATTTATTTTATATCAAATAGTAATATTTTAAGAATATAACTTAAAACCATTACTAAAAAATCATCTCTCCTGTTGACATTTCCAGTAAAATGTTTAAAGAATCAATAAAAAACTAACAACCGTTAGTCTTTGTAAAAAATAATCCGTTATTTAGCGTAACTTAAAGTCCTAAAAGCAATTCAGTTGTACAGGATCCAGTCAAATATCAACACACAGTCGCCTGATTTTATGGCTAATAAAGTAGCCTACCAGGAGCTGATACAGCAATGGCGAAGCAGGATGGCCGAAGTTATTCACCCTTCCGGCAATGCAGCCATCAAAAAGCACAGGCAGCGTGGCAAGCTGCTGGCAAGAGAGCGGATCAACCAACTGGTTGACCCCAATACACTATTCCTGGAACTTTCGCCACTGGCAGCTTACGGCACTTATAACAATCAGTTCCCGGCGGCCGGTATTGTTACAGGCATTGGTTTGGTTCATGACCGCGAAGTAATGATTATAGCCAACGATGCTACCATTAAAGGGGGCACCTATATGCAATACACTATCAAAAAGCATGTGCGCGCCCAGGAAATTGCGATGGAAAACCATCTGCCCTGTATCTATATGGTAGACTCCGGCGGGGCCTTTTTGCCGGAACAGGATAAAGTATTCCCCGGCAGGCATGATTTTGGCCGTTTTTTTTATAACCAGGCAAGAATGTCGGCAATGGGCATTCCCCAGATAGCCATTGTAATGGGTTCCTGTACCGCAGGAGGGGCTTACGTTCCCGCTATGTGCGATGAAACGATCATTGTACGCAACCAGGGAACTATTTTTATCGGAGGCCCTCCCCTGGTAAAAGCTGCTACCGGTGAAGAAGTGTCTGCCGAGGAATTAGGAGGCGCAGAAGTACACACTTCCATTTCCGGTGTAGCCGATCATATTGCAGAAAACGATGCACATGCTATCGCTATCTGCAGGAACATAGTGCAGACCTTCCAACCTGCGCATAAACAGTTCCTTGATATCAAACCCATTGAAGAACCGGCTTACCCTCCTGAAGAGCTATACGGCATCCTTCCTACCGACCTGAAAAAGCCGGTGAATGCCAAAGAGATCATTGCGCGCATAGCAGATGGTAGCCATTTTCACGAGTTTAAAGAAAAATACGCTCCTACGCTGGTAACAGGCTTTGCCCGTATTATGGGCTTTCCGGTGGGCATCATTGCCAATAATGGCGTGCTCTTTGGAGCATCTGCATTAAAAGGCGCTCACTTTGTTGAACTGTGCTGTGCAAGAAATACGCCTCTTTTGTTCCTGCAAAATATCACCGGCTTTATTGTAGGCAAGGAATATGAACATAAAGGGATTGCCCGGGATGGTGCAAAAATGGTACATGCCGTGGCTAATGCCAACGTGCCAAAGATTACCATCATAGCAGGAGGTTCCTTTGGAGCCGGCAATTATGCCATGTGTGGCAGGGCGTATGATCCCCGGTTTTTATTCATGTGGCCCCACGCAAAAATTTCCGTAATGGGTGGAGAGCAGGCCGCCGGCGTATTGGTTTCGGTAAAAGAAGAACAACTAAAAGCAAAGGGCAGCAGACTTGAAGAGGCAGATCGCGAGGCATTGCGCCAGTCCATTTTAGATAAATACGAAGCAGAAGGCTCGGCCTATTACAGTACAGCCCGTCTTTGGGATGATGGCATTATTGATCCGGCGGATACCCGGAATATAATAGCAATGGGCATAGCTGCATCTTTAAATAAAAAATGGGAAGAAACAAAATTTGGCGTGTTCAGAATGTAGGATGTTTAGATTATGTCAGATGTACGATGTCAGATGTACGTAATGATATACACACGTTGAGCATTGATTATTGAACAGGCACATTGAGTGTTAAAAAAAATACTTATTAATCTTGTGTCAGATATACGGTGTACAATGTACAAACATTGATAGGACAACCTTCTGTTAACCCTAAACCATGAGCTTTAAACAACAATGAACCATGAACCCATACACAACCCTCGAAATAGAACGTCATTACCAAGTAAGCACTATATGGCTTAACCGTCCTGAAGTACGCAATGCCCTTAATGAAATAATGATAAGCGAGCTTATTACAGCAATTAAGGAAGAGGGGCAACGCGAAGATACCCGTGCTATTGTACTGCGTGGAAAAGGTAGAGTGTTCTGCGCCGGTGCAGATCTTAACTGGATGCGCGACGTGGCAAACTACAGTTATGAACAGAACCATAAGGAAAGCTTACAGCTTGCAGTGTGCTTTTACACTATTTATAATTGCCCTAAACCTACGCTGGCTATTGTACATGGCGCGGCAATGGGTGGCGCCAATGGTCTGCTGGCTGCCTGCGATTTTGCGTTTTGTGAGGCCGATACTATTTTCTCTTTGTCAGAAGTAAAAATAGGTATCATCCCCGCCTGCATTTCACCCTATATCCTCAAACGTATAGGTGAGTTTCCTGCAAGAGAGCTTATGCTGACAGGGCAACGTATCAATGGTAAAGAAGCAGAAGCCCTAAAGCTCGTAAACAGGTGCTTTAATAATATCCATGAAACAGAAGCCCACCTGCAGGCAACTATTCAGCTATTGCTTACAGGCGGACCCAAAGCCATTGAACATTGTAAGACGCTCATTAACGCCGTTACCAATACCATTTCTATGCAGGAAGCGCTGGATTACACCGCTAAAATGATAGCAGATATACGCTCATCTGCCGAAGGGCAGGAAGGCATGGCTGCTTTTTTAGAAAAGAGAAAGCCCCACTGGGTACAATAGAAACAGATAGTTTAAAATGCCAGAAAAAAGAGAGCATATCAAAAAGATCCTGATAGCCAACCGCGGAGAAATTGCCCTACGCGTGCAGCGGACAGCGCGCCGGATGGGCATAGCAACCGTGGCGGTTTATAGTAATGCAGACAGGGAAGCTGCTTTTGTAAAACAAGCGGATACTTCTGTTTTATTAGAAGGCAACCAACTGGGAGAAACTTACCTCAACATTGAAAAGATCATAGCAATTGCCCGGCAAACGGGAGCGGATGCCATCCATCCGGGTTATGGTTTTTTGTCGGAAAGCCCCGGCTTTGCTGAAGCCTGTGAAAAAGCAGGCGTTATTTTCATTGGCCCTAATGCTGCTGCCATGAAAGCAATGGGAAATAAAATTGCCGCAAGAGAAACAGCCGTTAAAGCCGGAGTCCCGGTTATACCTGGTATCACGGGCTCTGTATCAGCCTTACTCAGCAACTATCAATCCACAGGATTTCCCTTATTAGTAAAAGCGGCAGCAGGCGGCGGCGGTAAAGGTATGCGTACAGTGCATAACGAAGCTGAGTTCCAAACAGCGCTTGAAGCAACAGCCAGGGAAGCTCAGAATTATTTTGGAGACAGTACGGTTTATATCGAAAAATATATTGCCCATCCCCGGCATATTGAAGTACAGATATTGGGCGACCAGTACGGCAACATTATTCATTTATATGAACGTGAATGCTCATTACAACGCCGCCACCAAAAAATCATAGAAGAAGCGCCCTCTCCTGCCCTAGACCCGGTAACAAGGCAACGGATCTGCAGCGCAGCTGTTCAGCTGGCAAAGTCTATTGGATATTATAGCGCCGGCACTATGGAGTTTTTAGCAGATGAGTATCTGAACTTCTACTTTCTTGAGATGAATACACGTATACAGGTGGAGCACCCTGTAACAGAATTAACCACCGGCATCGATATTGTTGAGCAACAAATAAAGATTGCTGCCGATGAAGCGCTTCAGTACAAACAGGAAGACATACATCAGCAAGGTCATGCCATTGAATGCCGCATCTACGCAGAAGATCCGGCCCAGGGCTTTCTGCCATCGCCGGGCCTGATAAAATATTATGAAGAACCTGCTTTTAACCAGCAGGCAACTATAAGAATAGATGGTATGCAGCTTCAAAACGGCGATACCATCTCCGGCGATTTTGATCCTATGATCAGCAAGCTGGTTGTAAGCGCAGCAACAAGAGATGAGGCACGGGAAGCTATGTTGGCAGCGCTTCAGCGGTATCATATCAAAGGCATTAAAACCAATATTGAGTTTTTAACCGGCCTGATGCAGCTCCCGGATTACATTCATAACAATATTTCAACAAAGTATATTGATGACCACCTGGACAAAATAAATAGCTATATAGAGCAGAAAAGAGCGGAGGCAGATATCACCGTACCATTAGCGGCAGCATTGATAAAAAGCTTCGATAACACTCATATCCAACAAAAAAATATATGG
>JASGDI010000220.1:0-9447 GCA_049841335.1 Niabella sp.
CATAGGTGATCCCATGCGTCATGGTTACGCCCCACCCCCGCTTTTTCAACAGATCATTTACCCATCTTTCAAGATTTTCAGGTGTTGATTTACCACCTACAGAACGCTGCACCATCCTGGTGCCTACACGGTTTTGCGATGCCAGCTTTACACCCTCCGGCGTTTTGGTATTATTAGGATAGCAAAAGGTTACAGGCATAATGCCCGTATGGGCAAAAATAGCACTGTCGTTCTTATCAATATCTTCTTTGATCTCTTCCAGTGAGAACCGGCCAAAGTTTTTATGCGCCCAGCTATGGTTGGATATCTCGTGACCACTGCGGACCATTTCCTGCAGGTTTTTCCAGGTCATGCGGGTAGTATCGGCTATATTTTTTTCGTCTGCATTGATCTTGCTGCCATTGATCCAGAAAGTACCTTTGAATCCTAAGGTCCTGAATTTTGGCGCTACCAGCGTATAATGCTCTTTCAGGCCGTCATCAAACGTATAGCTGATAGCGCAGGTTTTATCATCTTTATATTTTGCAATTCGAAAACCGGTAGCGGAAACATCCAGTATCTTTTCCAATACCTTAAACATTTCCTTACCCAGGTATTCTGCAGACCTCTCATTAAAATGTGTCCGGTCTTTTTGCAATTCCTGTTCAGACATATCTACGAGGTAAGCATTGGGGTCTTCTCCTGCTATTCGTTGCATAGCTGTTTCCACTTCTTCCTTGTAATGTCGGTTGGCCTTTGGAATGGAGCCAAACACAAAGGGCAGCCGCGAATAATCCTTTCCCGTTTTTTGAGTCAGGTGATTCCTTATATGCCGAACTACAGCTTTCAGGTTTTCATAATAATCCCCGGCATACCGGTCATCGCTTTCTCCCTGATGCCAGAGAAAAGCATCTACCTGGTAGCCTCCTTTGATCTTTGACAAAGTATGATCTATTGCAGCATCAATAGCATCAGTAAATGAAAGCAATAAGGATTTCCCCTTATTCTCTACGGATCTTGTTTTTGCCAGCCAGCCGGGATCAGCCGACCAATACCTGCCTTTTGCAGTATCGTTCGGGTATTGAATGGAAGTACCGCCAACAGCATATTTCACTACATAAAAATCCTGCTGCAATGCCTGTTCCAGCAGATAATAGGTTACCGCATCGTAGGTCCAGTATCCTTCTGAAATCCTTCCTTTTGGGAAATAGGGAATAAATTGTCCGTCATTACGGTTTTGCGAAATTTTACAATAGCGGTAAGCTCCTTCGGTAAAATTCACGGTATCAGTAGCCAATGCCCTGATATACCCCGGCAGTAATTTATTAGGTACACGGCCATCAGTATTGCTTTGACCCGCCGTAATAAAGACATGGGTTTGCGCAGAAAGATGAACAACTGCAACAAGATAAAAAGATAAGAAAATTGCTTTCTTTAAACTCATATTTTCTTTTGTATTCTATTCTTATAAATTTCCTGTTGACTATCGGCGCTACCATCCATAGCTTTCCAGGTATGGGTTTTCAGGATTTACAATGGCGCGGGGCATGAAAAGCTTTTCTATAAATTCCGGCCATTGAGCTGACGTATTGAAAAACATAACCAGTGTACCACTAATTTCATCTAATTCATTAAGCGGCAACCGTCCCTGCGGGGCTTTGAATTTGCTGCCATACCCGGCAACAATTTCATTTTGAGAAACCAAAATTTTTCCCCCGGTATTTTCAACACCTATATTTCCATTACTGCTCCACAAACCAATACCGGCAGCTTTTCCTGTCGTAACTACCGCCACGTCTATATTTGCCCGGTTACCGTTGAAACGGATATCGTTTCGGTGCAAAGCCCAGATGTTTCGCTCATTGAAAGCAGTTTTACCTGTTGTGGAAGAAAAAACGCCATCCCCCAGCCAGCGGAAAGTATCAAAAGAAGTACTCATTTCGAGTGTCAACCCACATTCAAGTAAGTTTCCCGTAGCCCTTTTATAAGGCTTTATCCTGTAATCAATTTTAATCATATTATTTTTACGGACAAGAACATCTACGATACCTTCTAGACCACGATTTTCGCTTTTAGCTTCAGCATTTCCCCAATGGCAGCTTAGCGTAAACAGTGTACCTTCCTTTGTAGCCTGTTTGCGCATTTCATCTACCACCGGTTGCAGAATATAAGGATTCCAGTTGAACCTGTCTTTCAGCGTCTGATTTTCGGAAGTAATGGTTAGTTTTCGCCCCACCCGCATTAGCAGCGGCGATTCAAGCAGCGTTTTACCATCTTCTTTCACATGCAAAATTCCATTTTTGGAAACTGTAACGGCAAGATTTTTATTGCCGGGGATAGCATTTATTAAATCCAGGAACTGACCTTTTTGTAACACAATGTTCTTCTCGTTTATTGCTTTTCCGCCAGGATCAATTACTTCAAGACAAAGCATCCAATCGTTAAGATCAGGAAGTTGCGGCACATTTGCTTTCATGAAGATTTTTCCTTTATTTTTTGCGGGAATATCCAGCCAAACTGTACCACCAGCAATTGTTTTGTGCAAACTGCGGAGCTTCCAGTTTATTTTATATCCGTTCAGAGAAATAAAATCAAACCTGTTTACAAGCTCAATTTCAAAAATATTTTCCTTGCCAAAATTAACAGGCAGGTTATCGGTAAGTACCTGCACGGGAGAATAAATTTTACGAACCAAGTAAAAATCTTCCTGCGGATACCCATTAGCATATACGATACCATCGGCGCCGTTATTACCAAAATTGTCCATATAATAGTTTCCTGCAATAAAAACACCCTGCTCCACTTTTGAAGATTGCGGAATGGAATTGTCGACGTTATCACCCAACTGCTTTTCCGTGCCTTCAATCTTCGTTTTGCCATCGGTTAAAACAGCCTGGTCGGTCCAGCACCAAACCGAGCCTCCAATGATGCGTGGTTGTGCTAGGATATTAGCAAATTGATTCTCCAGCTCATCCATTGCCAATCCTAATGAATGCGCATACTCGGTTAAAATGAGTGGTTTATCGGTTGTTTGCAGACTTTCATTGAGCGGATTCACATCAACATAATGAGCCATATAAATATCGACATTAGGGCTTTGCTTTCCCTGTAGTTTCCTGTAATCGGAGCCACGTTGCGGCAAACCGCGCGGACGTGTGGGATCTTTTTCCTTTACATACTTTACCACTTCCTCCACAACAGATGTATATGGATTCTCATTGCCTATTGACCAGATAATGACAGAAGGTCGGTTCTTATCACGGCGAACAGTAGCTTCAGCCCGTGAAATAAGCTCGGGGATGTATTCCTTCCTGCCCAGGTTTTCGTCGCCATAACCAAAAGGCACTTCATCACAAACATAGAAGCCCATTTGATCGCACAGGTCATAGAAATCGGGGCCAAAAGGATAATGTGCGGTGCGGATAAAGTTTATGTTGGCGGCCTTCATCATTTCAAGCTGGCGGCGGCGTTCTTTATAGGTCATTGCTCGGCCCAGTTTGGGGTCAATCTCATTCAAACACACACCGCGCAGCAGTACAGGCACATTATTGACCTTTAATTCAAACCCATCTATTTTTACGCTTCGAATGCCTACATATTCATTAAAACGCTGTACTACTACATCCTGCGAATTGAGGATACAGACTTCCAGCCGATATAAAACGGGGGTTTCGGCAGTCCAGAGATGCGGCTTTTCCAAAAGACTATTAAAATGAAATATTTTTTTACCTTCTGCAATGTTCTCCCTGAAATCTAAAACATGATTATTCTGGGGGTCTGAAAGAGAAACCTGCATTTTATAACCTTCATTTATCCCTTGTCCACCGGTATTTTTAAACTCTTCAATATTGACATCAACAGCAATTTTAGCATCATTGTTTTCCAGAACGTCGGAAACGAATTTTACATCCTGCAAGTAAACATTATCAAGCGTAAAAATCTCTACATCACGTGTAATGCCCGAGAGTGACCAGCAATCATTCGTGTCAAACTGCCAGGCATTGGGTTGTTGTGTGGGAAGAGAACGAGTGGAAACCTTTACACAAAGTATATTTTCCTTGTTTTTAATTAAGTACGGAGTGATATCAAACTGGAAAAGATTAAATGCACTTCCCCACCCGCCGATCTTATATCCTTTTACAAAAACTTCATAGCTAAAAAGTACACCATCAAAACGCAGCATAACGTGCCGCCCATCCCAGGCTGTATTATAGCTAAACATACGGCGATACAGACCTGTGTAGGCGCCCAGATCTTTACCATATTCAGGATGTTTCAATCCTTGCGTTTCCCAGTTCCCCGGAACCAGCACGTCATTCCACGCAGCAACATTAAAATCTGTTTTTGTCCAATCGGAAAGCTCAGCAGGAACATCTTGCCCTTCAAACATCTTTATTTTCCAGCTTCCATTCAATGATTCGGTCATCATTCTTTCACGCACAGGATGGAATTGTGCGGAAGTATCTGTCATCGCAAGAGCGCCGATACAGAAAAGCGCGGTCGTCAACATTCTGTTCCTTTGAAAAAAGAAATGTTTGACTGAAGAAAGTATTCCCTTAACGTTCATATTTTTATTTGAAGTTATTTAAGCTTAATTTTCAACTACATAGGATCATAACAATTATATAGGGTTGCGTAAAAAAGAATAGGAGGCTGTCTCAAAAGGTATGTCAGCCTGAGCTTGTCGAAGGCTAACGATTTGGGTGTCAATATTTCGTCAAGCTCAATATGACAACCAAATTGACTTTTGATACAGCCACAAGCCCTTGAGGTTCTATTTCTTCCTTTTTTCACAAAATCTATTAAATCTATGTTTCTATGTGGTTCCATTTAAAAAAAGTCGAAGCAACTTTTTAATTAGTAATCCGGGTTAACAGGAAAAGCATAAAATTTTCTATCCTTATTAAAATCCAGCATCCACTGATCAATGACTACATGGTCGTCTAATGCTGTAATTTTCAGTGTATGTTTACCAGCAGTAATGGCATGGCCAGTTGTTTTAACAGCCTGTCCGCGCAGCACATTGCGCTTCCAGGTCTCTGTCCGCCCGTTTTCCCTGAAAGATATTACTTGTGGCTGTTCGTTGTCAATCTGCACACTAAAACGAATATCGCCCCTGTCATTAGGCTGGGTAGGAATAACAGCAGTACGAAGAACAGCATCTCCCCCCTGTTCACTATGAAATTCATAAATAAGCGACCCGCCCTTGGGCAGCGGTACAGCATTCATGCTATGCCCAAGCATCCTCACTGGTTGTACAGCGGTGGACGAATGCATAAAAGAAGAGGCATTGCGGGCAATATATGAATTGTCGAGCCTGGCTGGCGCTGATGGGTCTTCTTCTTTTTTTTCAGCATAAACAAATTTCTCTATTTCCTTTTCTGTAAGTCCCATCGGCAGCGTTGGAGGGTCGAAAACATACAAATCGCGGGGATTGAAGCACATCGAGTATTTCCATTTACCGCCGGCAAGCTGTTCGTTGTAGTATTCAGCCAGGTTCCGGATCCTGTAATAGGCATTCATACTTTTAGCGCAGGCGGTCATCAGCGCTTCATCCCGTTTCCACCGGTTTGCATCGTAACTTCCCGAAGCAATGGAACGGGCGCGTTGTGCCTCCAGTATTTTTACAGCCATTGCAGCAGCTGAAAAAACAGGGTATTTGATACTGGCGAAAAGTGCATCTTTCCTGCCCGAAGGAACTATTTCTTCAACTTCTGAAATAATCTTTTGAATATTTTTATAGTCGTCCAAATACCTGTCTGCTTCACTGTTAAACTCAGTAAGACTAAACTCCGTTTCCTGTACCGGCGACATACCACGCGGGTATTTCTTTTTATCCAGCTCCACCTGGTTCCATCCCATAAACTCGGGCTTGCGAAGAGCCGTCAGGCGGTAAAATTCACGCATGGCCGGAAAAAGTTTTTCACCTGCTTCATCGCCAAATTCCCGTTTCAGCCAGTTCTCCAGGTGATGGGCAACTGTCTTTTTCTCACTCACGGAATGAATATTCCAGGCCATATCCAGGAATAGCTCCAGGTCATAAGCGGCTGGTTTTAAATCATGCACATTTACTATCCAAAGCCGGCGGGCATTGTGTTCGTAAGCGTTTTTCATTTCATAATAAATCAGTCCGGGCTGTGTAGTAGTAAGCCACATATAATCGTGCGGGCGCCCCCAATAGCTCAGGTGATAATATACTCCTGCGCCGCCACTTCGTTTTTGCTGCGCCTCATCACTCAAACGCGTGAGATAGCCGTAATTATCATCGCACCATGTCAGCATAATGTCTTCGGGAACATCTAATCCGTTTTCATAAATATCAAGCACTTCCTTATAAGGCACAAATTGCTGGGGTATTTTTGTCAAATCAGATTTTATATATTTCTTTAATAAATCACGCTGATCGTAAATCACCTTCTGCAGCGCATCAGTCTTTTCCCGCATTGTTTTTACACCTTCCATCGAGCCGTCGTGCTTACCACGCATACCTATTGTAAAAATATTTTCGTAAGGGGTTACCGCTTTCAAACGCTGCGTCCAATAGTCCGTTACAGATTGCCTGTTGCTGATGTAATTGTAGCGGCCACGTGTATCTTCCTCCCATTCGCCATTGGCATTGCACATAAGCGGCTCGCAATGTGAAGTGCCTATAATAATTCCACAACTGTCGGCAACCTCTTTGGCACCCGGCACAAAATAAAAAGGCGTTGTAATACCATGCATCCCCGGCCAAACGGTGTTAGCGCGAAGGCGAAGCAAAAGCTTGAAAATCTGCTTGTATGTTTTTGCAGAAATCAGCCCGGCCTTTTCCTGAGGATCAAAATGCCGCCAGCTCCAGGGTTGTAATGTCCAGTCTTCGTCATTTAAAAAAATACCACGGTATTCTACCGAAGGGCTCTGAAAAGTCTGGAAGTCGCGGGGCAGGGTCAAAGCTGGTTTCTTTTCTGGTACCACATCACCCCACCATATCCATGGCGAAACACCCGCCAGCCGTGAAAGTTCGAGCAGGCCATAAGCCGTTCCGCGAGGATCGCTCCCTACAACAAGAAGCTGGTTATTTACAACTTTAATGCAGAATGCCTCTTTTTTTACTGTTAAATCATCAACAGGCAGTCCCAGGCGTCTTAGTTCTTTTGATAGCTGCCTGTCAAACTGAACAATGCGGACTGTAGCAGATTTCTCATTTTTTGAATATTGAGGAACAGTGCCTGTAACCTGCTGCAAATCGTCCTTCCACATTCCAAGCGCGGTTCGTACTACAGGTGCTGTATTTGCAGAAACTGTGTAAGTTACCGGTTGCGAGCCATTGTACCAGACAAAATCGGCCGCCGACAAAAAGCCTGCCGTGAATATGCAGACTACTGATAATAACAAAATCTTCTTTTTCATGTTTTACCTGACTTTAACATCAATTACGTCTCCATACGGATCAAAACCAAACAGTAGTTTTTCCAACAGTATTATGATTTCCCAATCTTTATCATTAAAAAGTGTATGTTGTTTCTATTCTATTTCTCTTTCCAGATGATATTTTCCTGAAGTGTATTCTTTTATTTCGTAGCCCTGCCGGGCAGGAATAAAAACCCTGGCAGTAACATTGCGGGGAATTGTTATATCCCAAAAGAAACGTCCGTTTTCTTTTTTCCAGTTGCTTACAATAAGACCTTGCGGCGAGCGGTACGAAACACGGGCAAAGTCCAGTCCGTTAATCAGGCTGGGTTTTAGTTCTATGTGCTTATAACCCGCACTGCCCGCTGCATTTCGTATGCCACCAAGATATTGATAAAACCACACGAGCAGATCACCAAGCAGCATTACGTGATTTCCGGAATTCATTGAAGGATTGGCGGTATTACCATTCCACAATTCCCAGATAGTAGTTGCGCCGTTTTCAATCATATAACCCCATGAAGGATAATCGCGGTTGGTCGCAATTTTCAATGCCAGGTCACCGCGCCCGTATTCCGTCAGTCCGCGCATCAGCCATTGAATGCCTACTACACCTGTGCTGACATGGCTGTTAAATTCATGCTCAATCTTGTGCGTAATTTGCCTGAAGACAGCCGCTTCATCTTCTTCAGGAACCATTCCGAAGCAAAGCGGCAAGAGATTGGCCGTTACAGTATTGTTAGCATATTGCTTCGTTCGGGAATTAAAGAACCTGGTATTAAAAGCATGTTTAACAGTTGCCTTCTCCCGGGAAAAGGCAGCTATATCTTCCGGTTTGTTAAGCAGCCGGGCAAAATCTTCCATTAATGACAAGGCACGGTAATAATGCGTTGTTCCAAGCAATGCGCCATCTGTCATCCTTGCAGAGTCTTTGGAATGAATGAGCACCGGTGATTCGGGCGGCATGCACCAGTCACCGTATTTATCCTGCGTCATGATGCCGTTTACCAGGTAGTTGGAGCGCATATAATCCATCCAGCGTTTCATTGAGCTGTAATGCAGGGCGATGGGCTGCAAGTTACCGAACTGGCGGTAAAGCATATCAGCAATAGTGAGGTATGCAGCAGGCCAGGTCATATTATCCGTATAACCCTTCCAGTTCCAGAAGATCGGCGCCACATCCGGGATACTTCCGTCGGCACGTTGCGACTGTTCGATATCGCTGAGCCATTTTACGTACAGATCGTGATTATTAAAAACAAAGCTTTCACCAAGCGCACCGGTAGTGCGGTCCCCAAGCCAGCCTTGTCGCTCATCACGTTGAGGACAGTCGGTTGGAATGCCCCTATAGTTACCGCGAATGCCCCAAAAAGCATTCCGGTATATCTGGTTGAGTGTTGTGTCGGATGTTTCAAAACTGCCGATGGTTTCCATTTCATCGTAAACCACTTTCCCTGCAAAATCGTTTAATTCAAAAGAGCCACCACTGATCTCTACATATCGAAAACCATGATAGACAAATTTCGGCTCCCAGGTTTCTTTGCCTCCACCCTTGCAGATGTATTTGTCAGTAGCTGCTGCACTACGCAGGTTGGCAGTATAAAGATCCCCGTTAGCTTTCAACGTTTCGGCAAAGCGCAATGTAATGGTATCACCCCGCCTGCCATGCACGTTCATCTGCAACCAACCCACCATATTCTGCCCCATATCCAGGATATAAGCACCGGAAGCCCTCTTTGTAATTGTTACCGGCTTTACGATATCCATTACCTTGATATTCCGGTTAATCTGGGGTTCCAGTTTTCCTTCAGGCGGAGCCACTTTTTCTGCCTGTAACCAGTTACGGTCATCATAACCTGCTATTGTCCAGCCCGTGAGCTCTTTACGGGCATCATATTCTTCACCATCAAACTCATTGTTGGCGCGAATGGGGCCGAAGGGTGTAATTTTCCACAAAGAGTCGCTTGCAATAACCTGCCGGGTCCTGTCTGCATAAACTATTTCAACCTGCGCTATCATTTTGGGAAACCCGAAATGCCTCATTTTTCCACCTCCTTCATATCGCGTTGAAAAATAACG
>JASGDI010000221.1:0-7899 GCA_049841335.1 Niabella sp.
ATACCGGTAACCCCCACATACCTGGGAAAAACAATGGGCATCAGGATACCGGAAGTGGTTTTATTAAACCAGTCAAGCGATAAAGAAAATCCGTTCCGCCACCTGGTATCGAAACCAACATTCAGCTGCTGCGTTTCCTCCCACCGGAGGTCGGGGTTAGAAGGAGCATTATCACTATGGCCGATCAAATAATATTCATTACTTCCAAAAGTGTAGTTCTTGCCATCCCCGATAGTGGAAACATACCTGAAATCGCCCAGCACATCACTTCCGTTCTTACCATAGGAAAGGCGTATTTTCAAAAAACCGATATTTTTTTCCCGGAAGAATTTTTCCCTGGAAATGATCCAGCCGGCAGCCACTGAAGGGAAATATCCAAACCTGTTGTTGGCTCCAAAGCGGGAAGAGCCATCCCGTCTTAAAACCCCTGTAAATAAATATTTTTCAAGGTAGCTGTATTGAACCCTGCTGAACAGGGAGCTTACGGTATGGTGAATTCCTTCAAACCCTGACGAATTTTTATTGGCAGCCGCCACACTAAAATTCATAGTAGCCTCTTTAAAAGTAGTAGCAGGAATACCATAGTAGGTAACCGTAAGCCCGCTGGAATTATTATCCATATAAGCGCCCTGTCCTAACAACGCGATAACATGATGGCCTTTATGGTTCTTTTCAAAAGAAAGGGTATTCTCTACATTCCAGTTGGCCTGTTTATTCCTGGTTCTTGTAAAGGAGGTCTGGGCATTTTCCAGGGTGGGATTTAAATAAAATACGGGAAGAAAAGCTTCTGTTCCCCAATATCGCAGATCCACCCCGGCTACTGACCGGGCCTTAATTCCTGTTTTTGTATCCAGCTCTATAAAAGCGTTACCCACTATATTATCGGACCAGTTATAATTCCCAAGCCTTGTTTTAATATAGGCAAGCGGGTTAGCCATTTGCTGGGTTACTATGTCGGATACGCCATAAAACAGCCCCTGTCCATTTTTTACTACGGGCTGATTGGAATAGGGAGGTTCATTGATCATATCCGGATCTGTCACCAACGCCGGTGTAATGGGGTCTAAATTTACTGCAGAAGTTAGCGGGCTTAAAAAATTGGTATTTGCTGCAACGCCTACCAGGGTTTTTACATGCGCGTAACCGATACTTTCGCCAAAGGTTACCTTTTCTGTAATTTTATGTTTTGAATTGATGCGGATATTATAGCGCTTAAAGTTGGAAATATCCGTTGCCACCACACCATCTTCATTCATATAACCCACAGAACCAAAGAAAGAAGAGCCGTTTCTTCCGCCACTGATGTTTATATTATGATTCTGGATGAACGCCCGGTTATTGAACAGCAATTCCTGCCAGTCCGTCCCTTTTCCTAATTGTTCCGGTTTTTCAAAAATGATACCACCTCCGCCATTTACTGACTGCTCATTCCTTAATGTTGCGTATTCGGTTGCATTCAGCAGGCGCAGCTTTTTGGCCGGTTTTTGAAAGCCCAGATAAGTATTATAGTTTACAATGTAATTCCCCTCGGCGCCCTTTTTAGTAGTGATCAGTACTACACCTGCTGAGGAACGGGCGCCATATATGGAAGCAGATGCGGCGTCTTTGAGTATCTCAATGGATGCTATTTCCCCGGGAGCAATCATTTCAATATTATTACTACCCACAACAACGCCATCAACAACATACAACGGATCATTGGCTGCTGCATTAAAAGAAGTGTTTCCCCTGATCCTTATATTTGAATTAGATCCGGGAGCCCCGGATATAGCCATTGCCGCTACACCGGCAACTCTTCCCTGTAAAGCATTTTCAGCTCTTGCTATCTGGTGATTTTCGATGTCCGACGGCCTTACAACAGATACGGCACCCGCTATATTACTCTTTTTCTGGGTACCATACCCTACTACCAACACATCATCCATTCCTGTTTCATTTACAGTCAGTGATAATGTTAAATGCTTTTCCCCTTTCAGCCGCACTGCTAATGGATGATAACCCACCGAAGTAACCCGGAGTTCCCGTACACCCCGCTTTACAGTTAAGGTGAAAGCACCGTTTTCATCGGTAGCTGTCATTGTTTCATCCCTGCCGGCCGAAATGGTAGCCCCGGCAAGAGGCTCTCCCTTTTCGTTACTGACAACACCGGAAATTTTTTCCTCCACGTTTTCCTTAATGTTAAACACCACAAAATTGCCAACAAGATCATAGGTCAGGTACAACTGGTCGCAAACGCTTTGTATTATTTCCCTGAGCGTAAAATTACCTGCCTCCAGATGTACAGCAGGGTTACCGGGAATGCTTTCATTACTGTAACCAAAATTAACCGGCAATTTTCGCTCAATGTTCTTCAGCAGCTTTCTTACCGTAGTAGAAGGCTCCTTAATGGAAACCCTGGAATCAAGAATATTTTGTGCCTGTAATGAACCGCTACTGTAAGCAATCAAAAGTACAGCCAAGATGAATTGATAGTAATATAAATTACCTTTCATTTTCCAAGTTTTGGCTATCCGGCAATAACCTTGATATTGCCTTCAGCAACAATAAACCTGCAATTAATGGCTTTACATAAAATCGTCAATTTCTCCATGAAGCTCCTGTTTGTAAGGTTACCGCTAAATTTCCGCTTTCCCACAAGATCATTATACTCTATCCGAATTCCATAGGCTGTTTCAAAGTTAGCAAAAATTGTTTCAACGCGTGCTTCATCATAGTCAAAACTGATATTTTTACCGGCTGCGGGGATGGGCGCATCCACCAGCCCTAATTTTAAAATGCCTGCTTCATTAACAAAGGCGCGCTGGTTCCTGTAAACTATCTGCTCCTGTGTTTTATCATCAGCCAGGTAGGTTACTTTAACAATACCGGTAACTACATCAATCATTTTATTACTGCCTTTCTGCGATCTGACATTGAACGATGTTCCCAGAACGCTCACTTTCAGCTTATCTGCCATTACATAGAACGGACGCGTTGAATCCTTTGCTACGTCAAAAAACGCCTCTCCCTCTAAAGATACCGCCCGGTCAGTATTGTTATCAAAATCAGAAGACAAGGTTAATACAGCACCGCTTTCCAGCATTACGCTACTGCCATCGGGCAATTGCACTTCTTTCCTGTTCTGACCATTATTAGCAAATCGAACAGCGGGTACGCTGTCTTTTACAATGTTTTTAACTACAGCATCCTTTTGCGGGGAGGAATACCTGCTTATAAGAAATGTAAGTGAGATCAGTATAATACTAGCTGCGGCTACCCATTTTAAGAAAACAGGCGACTTTCTCTTTACAGGTGGTGCTGCTTCCTCCTGGTTGATCCTGGTGAAAATATCATCAATAAAGGCTGTCTCCTCAGCCTTTTCCAGTTTTCCCTCGCCGGCTACCAGCAATTTTACAATATCAGCCGCTTTTTCAATCTCCACCTTTCTGTTTGGGTGCGCAGCCAGCCATGCATTCCAATACTGCTCAGATGCTGCATCGGGCTGCAAGACCCACTTTCGGAAATCGTCATCCCAAACAAAATCCTCGATAGAAAAATATTCGTAGTCCTCCTCCATAAATCCAAAAAGGAAAAAACTGTTATCAGATACTATAAATCTTTAACTTTTGTAATTTCATTAACCTTTTTAACCCCATTCTCTTATAAATGCAAAGTACCTGCCCGGTCCGTTACAGTTCAATCAACAATCAAATTTAAGGCTGTTTTACTAAAGTTCTGAAAAAATAGTCTTGCATGAAGCATAGCAGACAACCTGTAAAACAGGAGGTTATTCCAACCGGTAATGTATGTATTGAACTGAATGGGATCAGTTGGGAATACAACGGGTCTCATGAAACTTTATAGTTAGCAAAATATTTGAAACGCATTCCTTTGAGGGCGGTTTGAAGAATATTGGAAACCGTTTGGGGAGCAATGCTCATGGTTTCGGCAATCTCATCCCTTGAAAGGTTTAAAAAATATTTCAAATAAACCACTTCTTTTTGGCGCATAGGAAGTGAATTGATCATTTCCGCCATTTCTTTGGCAAGCAGCAGCGATTTTTCCTTTGCCAGCAATCCTTCCTCTACCTCATTTTTAATTTCAAAAAAACAGGTTTTGCCATTATAATTTTTTATATCAACAACCTTAAGCTTCGATTTCAGTTTTTTAAACAGCGCGCGCCTGAAAGAAGAAAGTAAATATGCCCGGATGTTTACGTTCTCACTCAAATAAGAACGCCGCTCCCAAACAGCAATAAAAAGCTCCTGCACGGTATCTTTGATCAGCTCGGGATCACTGGAAAATTTCAATCCATAATTGTAGAGTACTTTAAAATACTCCTCCACAACCTTACGATAGGATCTCTGGTTTCCCTTGATCACTTCCTTCCAAAGTGTAGAATATTGTTGTTCCAAAAGAAAATCTTTACATTAAGATTAAGCAATGGCGCATGTATCAATCGTTTGTTTCCTTAGTAAAAGTAAAGGATTTGATTGTATTAGAAAAGAAGATTGAATTTATTTAAAAAAAAGGTAACGGAAAATTATTAATAAAATAATACTTGTATGGCTTCCCTTATTGAGAGGTTAAGACATTAAAATCAGCCAATAGATACCAGGCAATAAACTTATTCATAGCTGAGTTTCACGACAGGCATTGTGAATGGACTGTGGGCTCTGCGTGATACACAAGGCGAGTCCTGCAGGCAGAGACTCGTCCAGAAAACAGGTCGTAATAGGGTTAGATGATAGGAAATGCAGTATGAAAGGTTGAAGAAGATTGCAGCTTTTTTATAGTAAGTATTTATGTACACACTATAGGAACCGGGAACAGGTTGTTTTGGCCACAAATGGCCTGCAATAAAATTACCTGCAAATTATATAGTATATCGTTTACAAAAACAGCTCTATTACAAACGGTAATGCAGCCACCGGGCTTTTATGAGTATTAAGGAATATATGCGCTTCAATGTGTCAAAAGTATTTTTGCTGATGTTGCTGTTAACAAGCAATAATGCTCTCCGTAGCCAGGAAAAAGCAGCCGGGAAAACAAAAGAACAGGAAATTATTGTAACCGTCAATACTGCAGCAACACGCACAACCATCAGTCCGTTGCTCATGGGCTTTAACAACGTATATTGCTATGAGCCCGACAAATACTGGCAAAACGGGGCCGGGAAAATTGCAAAATATCTTCAGGGCTTACATACAGGCATTATGCGTTATCCGGGCGGAACAGTGGTAACCCGTTTCAACTGGGAGCAGCCTACCGGCCAGGGATGGGCCGAACCGGGAGAAGCGAAATTCAACCCTGCCAAAAACCTGTCCTCCTCCGGGTTTATGGATATTGATGAATATCTTGTTTATACGAAAAAGCTTGGCATAGAACCGCTGATTGGCATTAATATGAGTACCGGTATCAAGTACAATAAAGTACAGGAATACCTGGAGCTGGCCAAAAGGCTGGTCAAACACTGCAAGGAAAAAAATGCTGAGGTCAAATATTACTATCTGGACAATGAACCCTATCTTGAAGGTATCAGCTACAAATTCACGGCGGCTTCTTATGCAGAACAGTTCAACCTGTATGCGGATGCCATCCGCTCAGTAGATCCAACGGTAAAATTAATTGCCAACACACATCCCGATAATTATCATTACGCAGACACCCTTTTGCAAATTGCCGGCAGGAACATTGACATTTTTGATATTCATTACTATTGGTATTGGGGCAGGGCCAGCTTTGAAAACTGGAAGGCCCAGCCAGCTATGCAGCGGCCCGGCGGCGGAACGCTGGCGGAGCAGCGGATGAAATTTAAAGAGCTGGGTAAAAAATACGGAAGACCGGATATTGAGCTCGTAGTGCTTGAATGGAACATAGGCCCCGAAACAAGGGCAAAAGCATCGCCAAATACATCCACCGCCCCCCGTCGTACCAAAAGCCAGATCGCTTTAATGGTGGCGGAGCAATTCAGTGATGTACTAAAATCAGGCATGCCGATGGCCTGCTTCTGGCCGGCGTCCTGGCCAAGCACTATGGACCGTGCCTTGCTGGCTTCCGAAGACGGTTATAGTGCCAACAAGGTTTATTATATATTCGAAATGTATAAATCGGTATTGGGCCAAACCCTGCTGAGTGCCACTGCTTCTGCGCCACGCCTGTCTCATATTGCCGCTAAAAGCAAAGATGGTAAAACACTTTGGGTGTATTTGATCAACAAAACAAAGAACAGCGGGAAAGCAGCAGTGACCATCAACTTAACAGGAGGGCGTCCTGCATTAGTAACGGCCGTTGTTTATGATATTCATGATGACCACACAAAGGCGGCGAACATTAAAAACCTTGCCGCAACCATGAACGGTAACAAAGTAAACGTCAGGATGCCACAATACGCATTTGCAAAAGTTACCATTCAGCTAAAATAAACCGGGTGGTATAATGGAGCAGGTAGTATAATAACAAAAAATAATAATCCATATTACTTTTATAATTTTAATCATTGTATGAAAAATAGTTTTATAGCAATATTCCTTTTTCTGTCGCTCCATTCATCAGGCCAGGATAATATTCCCTTTCCGGAACTGAACATTTACTCCGGCAGTACGCATGCTCATTCCATTTATAGCATGTCGCATGGAGAGCACCTGCAGAAAACCGGTGAGGGAAAAGCTATGCTGGTGGATTCCAATTACCTGAACCGCCCGGGGCCTGCAGTAAAACTAAAACCGGAATGGTCCCGTGCGCAGGGGCAGCCGGAAGATCATTTTAAGAAAGCAAAAAATAACGGGTACGACTTTTACATTGTTACAGATCATTCCCAGGAAGAGGCTTTTTACCCTAGCCATCCATTCAATACCGCATGGATCATTACCCAGGACCAGGCAAAAAAGATCAGCGATGATCAATTTTTAGGACTGGTAGGTTATGAGCACTCCGAAAACAATGACCCGGTTGGAAAAGGGCATATCAATGTCATCAATTCAGCAGCATATATTAACGCATTGGAGCCTGGTATTGACCTGAAGCAGCTTTATGCCTGGCTAAAAGAAGTACCTGCGTACAGCGATGGGCCGGTGGTGGCCTCTTTTAATCATCCGGGCCCCAAACAATACAATAATTTTTCATGGAGAGATGATGCCGTAACCGATATTATTACAATGCTGGAGGTGATCAACTCCAATAAAAGGATCCACTACGACGGGTTTATCAGCGCCCTCGACAAAGGCTGGAAGGTTTCGCCGGTTTGTGGAAACGATAATCACGGGTTAAGCGGAATTGATAAATTCACTTCCAGGACCTTTGTGCTATCAAAGTCGCTTGTCAAAAAAGACATACTGGAAGCCATGAAAAACCGCAGAACCTATGCGGCAACAGAACAGAATATCCAGTGCCGGTACGCTGTAAACGGGCAAATAATGGGCAGCGATGTGCCAAAAAGCAATACCTATAAATTTGATATCCATATCAGCGACCCCGACAATAACATACCGGAGGATAAAATCACCAAAATAGATATCCTCAAAGACGGCGGACAGCTTGTGGAGGAGCATATACCCACTCCCGGCCATACTATCAGATGGTCTCCAACAATAAAGGATGCCAACGCAAAGTATTTCTTTGTACGGGTTTGGAATGCAGGCGGCGGTGATCTTAAGGACAGCGATCCCAAACAGCCGGTTGCCTGGCTGGCCCCGGTATGGATAGGAAAGTAATTATTGAAAAAATATAGAACATGATCAGGCCCCCAAAAATGAAAAATTATTTTCTGTTAATGGCCGGCATCCTGGCCGCCCTATCCTGTATGGCACAGCAAAAAACTGCTGACCTGAAAAAAGTAGACATCCCGAATATCATCATCATATATACCGATGACCTGGGTTTTGGAGATATCAGCGCCAACGGGGCTACAACAATCCAAAC
>JASGDI010000222.1:0-3220 GCA_049841335.1 Niabella sp.
TAATCATTTAAAGAATTATCCCCTACGCAGGCTGGCTTTAGCCGCCTAAAAAACAAAAATAAATCAAATTTATTTGACCTTTAACACAGAATCTATCGGAAGACGAAGGACATTCGTAATCCATCGCTCAAGGCTTCGTCATCCCGATAACCATCGGGACTGCCTGACAACGCTTCTTGTCATTTCAATGAACTTAATTTCTTTATTATTTGGGCCTTAGGCTGACATCCTTTTTGGCAGCTCCTATCGGAAATTCCGTTATTCAGACAGCAGGTGAAGGGGGTGAACATATATCATTTCAGAAAAAATAGCAGGTCAAAAATTTGTACACTAAAAAAGCTGTTTCCTGCATTTATAAAATGGAAATACAGAAAACAGCTGAAATATGATAGGGGCCGGGTGTTAAGAAACCGGCTCTAAATACTGGGCATAAGCATATCCTTCTTCGCCGTCTTTAGTACGAACAGACCACCAAAGATCGCTTGACTTGTTGATCAGCGTTATGATTTCATCTTTAGCGGCTTTGCCTACAATGGGCTGGTCGGTGCCCGGGCCTTTTCTTATATTCAGGTTGGACTCCTGCGTAATAACACGAACCTGACTTCCTGCCTCTGCTGTAGCGTTTACGTTTAGGATCAGATCACCGCTTGCATAGTTGGGGTCAATTTGGTTGTATATGTCCCATAACTGGTCTTTAACGGCGCCATTTGGTGCATTACCATCAATATATAGAACGCCATCCTGCTCTCTTACAGCCAGGTTTGCTACGCCTGCAGCATTTGCTGCGTCAACCAGTGCCTGATATTTTTCCTGAAGTGCCATAAATGTATATTTTAAAACTTTTTAATTTGTTGGTTATTTTACAGTAAGGCTGCCGCTTTCTATTTTTTTAGGTTTAGTGGCCTGTACCTTTTGCATTAATGTTTTCAGATCAGCTTTAGATATCTCGCCTGTCAAGGTAACTACGCCATCTGTAACTGTAGCCGCAACGCCAGGATGATCTTTGATCGCATCCTTTACAGCAGATGTAAGCGGATCGTCGGGTGTAATCTCAACCGGGGGAGGAGGAGGTGCAACGGTGGTTTCATTGGAAACGCTTTTGATACCTTTTACTTCTTTTACAGCGGTTTCTACAGCGGCCTGTGCTGCAGGATCTTTTACTTCACCGGAGATAGTTGCCACGCCATCTTTAACCTCAACTATAACGCCGCTAAGATCGGGGTTGGCTTGTATGGCTGCTTCTGCAGCGGTTTTCAGCTCAGCGTCGCTTTTTCCTTTGCACGAAGGCAGCGCGAATGAGAATGCAACAATGGCAACAATGGCCAGGATTCTTTTCATTTCATTTAGTTTTTAAGTGTTTAGTAAAAAATTACAAAACGAATATAATCGAATTAAGTGCCAATAAGTGTATTAGCAGGTACCATTTTGGAAATTATTTTAATATTAACAGATGGCAGCGGCAATAGCTTCATGATTTAGAAGTGCAATGTTTTTTGCTTCTGTTTTAATGTACCCCAGCTCTGTAAATTCATTGATGGTTTTGTAAACGGTTTCGTAGGCAGTACCTACATAGGCTGCAATATCGTGCCGGCTTATAGTAAAGGCAATATAACCTGCTGCATCACGGCCAAATTTTCTTTCAAACGCTAATAAAGCACTGGCCAGCCGGGCTCTTACAGTCATGTGGGCCAGGTTACGCATCCGTATCTCTGACAGTTGCAGCTCATCGGCCAGGAACATCATAAAATGATAGGCAAAGTCTTTATTTACTTTGAAAGTGGCCTCAAAAAAATCAAGGCTGATGTAACATAAGGAAACCTGTGTCAGCGCGGTTGCCGTTATAGGGTAATTGCTGGTGGTAGTGCTAAGCCCCCTGTGTCCTAAAATATCCTGGTTGTGTGCAAAACGCAGGATCAGCTCTTTTTCCTCATCCCAAAGCTTGTGTACTTTGGCTACGCCGTCAAGCATAAAATAAATGCCTGTTACGGTGTCGCCTTCAGCAATAATGGTTTCGTTCTTTTTATAATGAAGTACCTGTAGGTTAGCTTCGAGTGCGGGCCACCATTCCTTCATACAATAGGTATGTAAAAAAGATCGGGTAGTATCAATGATTCTTTTCTGACGCATAACAATAAAGGTAAAAGAATCTTTGCTGGCGATATATGATATATATTACTTGTTTAAGGTTTTCAGCAGATTTTTCACATGATTATCAGCAGTTAATTTCCCCGGCAGGGCAACAACATCGCCTATGATGATAATGGCCGGATTTTCCAGGCCGGCATATTGTGCCCTGAAGTAAATATCTTTTACCTTCCCGGTAACTATTTTTTCAGTGGGCAAAGTTCCGTTCTGGATAATAGCTGCAGGTGTTTCGGCTTTGCCGCATGCGGTAAATAGCTCTGTTATTCTCTCTAGCTTACTCATTGCCATAAGTATAACTACCGTGGCGGTTGACCGGGCAGCTAATTTTATATCGCCTGATATTTCTCCGCTTTGAGTAGTGCCGGTAACTACCCAAAAGCTTTCGTTGGTTCCTCTTGCGGTGACAGGGATCATTTGTGATGCCGGTACAGCCAGGGCGCTGGATATGCCAGGCACTACTTCTACATCAATGCCGGCGCTTTGCGCGGTTGTTATTTCTTCCCAGGCCCTGCCAAATACAAAAGGATCACCGCCTTTCAGGCGTACCACACATTGATGCTTACCGCTGTATTCAAGTATAAGGTTATTGATTTCTGATTGACTTAATGCATGACAGCCATATCTTTTCCCCACAAATTGTTTAATACAGTCTTCTTTACAGTAGGACAACAGTTCTTCATTAGCTAATGCATCATATAGAACCACATCGGCTTGTTTTAGCTTCCTGATGGCTTTTAGGGTGATCAGCTCGGGGTCTCCCGGCCCTGCACCGATTAATATCAGTTTTGCCATATTTAAATATTAGTAAAAAATATATGTAATATTATTTACTCAAAAATATGAAAAATTGCTGATTATTTGTTATATTTGTCATAATATAATTTATTTATATGTTTTTTAAATCAGAATTTATTAAAAAATTTTGATTGTTGACACTATTTTATTTTATATATAATTTATTATAATTTATAAATTGCCTGCCATTTTCTGAAACTTTAAAAAATAAGGTTTATGAAAGTTGTTGTTATTGGAAATGGCATGGTTGGCCAAAAATTCTGCGAAAAACTGCTCTCTA
>JASGDI010000223.1:0-47220 GCA_049841335.1 Niabella sp.
CTAAAGATTTTATGGTGGTTATACCAAGGGTGTTCACCTCTTCCCATACCGAACAGAGAAGTTAAGCCCCTTAAGGCCGATGGTACTGCACCACAATGCGGGAGAGTAGGTAGCTGCCATTTTTATTACAGCCTCACAGTAATGTGAGGCTTTTTTGTTTTTACTGGATCAATAATGAACCGGCATCAAAATTATCATTATAGATTATTACCAATATATTTTCCGCTCAGGACAGACGCTGACCGCGGTTTGTGTTGTATCTATTTCAGTAAAATTGATACCGGCTTATTATAAGTTGTTAAGCAACCAACTCAATTGGAGTAGCAAATGAAATATATTAGGGAAGAACCAAACTGCCTGGTATATTTTAGATAGGTAGTTAGGTTAATATATTTTGCCAGCTTTGAGAAAGCAGCTGTTCAACTTTGAGAAACAGGTGCTTTTATATCTTCTATATTATTTTCAAGCAGCCATTGTTTGAAATTTGCAATATTATCAGGCTGAAAATGAATAATACTTCCGTTTTTCAGCATGATTGTAAAAATACCTAATGCGTTGGCGAATTTTACAAGATCCTTACAGGGGTGAGAGAAGCCTTGATAATAACCATCATTGTTAATTTTTTTCATTAAGGTTTATTTTAAACAATCAAATAATGGCTGACTGCACATGAAAAAATAAGCGCAGGCAGCAACTTACGAACTGGGGCCTTAGGAAACCCGACAACGATAAGTGCGCCCACGCTGTAGCGTGAGCGTTTTTTCACTTATGCTCCGTTGTCATTGAAAGTTCCTAAGTTTCAGTTCAGAGCTTAAAGCTAAAAAACGCTTCAAGAATTTGAGGTACAAAATTAGCTTTTTTGATGAAAGAATAATCTATTTTATTCTCATTGCAAATTGTTGCGTAATAAGGCACTTTTATATTTGCTTTATTAAATTTTAAATGCTGATTTATAGGTTTATAATTTTGATTTTAGATATTTATTATTTAGAATTTTCTATAAGGTATCTTTGCAGCTCAATTTTAATTTGGTACAAGTGAAGTTTACAGAATTTGGTTTTAACGAACAACTGATGGAAGGCATTGAGGCCTCAAACTACGAAACTGCAACACCTATACAGGAACAGGCTATTCCGCATATATTAAATGGAAACGATCTGCTGGCTTTTGCGCAGACAGGTACAGGTAAGACTGCTGCCTTTTTACTGCCTTTGATCAATCAGTTACTAATAAAGGGAACTGATCCTCACAATATTAATGCAATGGTGATTGTGCCAACAAGGGAGCTGGCTATACAGATATCACAGCACCTGGAAGGCCTTTCCTATTTCACGAACCTCAGTTCTATTGCAGTTTATGGTGGGGGAGATGGAAACAATTTCATACAGGAAAAGAAAGCGCTGAGCATGGGCGCTGATATTGTAGTATGCACACCAGGTAAAATGATGGCCCATATTAAGATGGGTTATGTTAAGCTGCAGCACCTCCAATACCTGGTGCTTGATGAAGCCGACCGGATGCTGGATATGGGCTTTTATGATGATATAATGTTCATCATTAACCACCTTCCGGAAAAACGGCAAAACCTTTTATTTTCAGCTACCATGCCTGATAAAATAAAGCTCCTGGCTAAAAGGATCCTGCGTCAGCCGGTGGAGATAAGCATTGCCATGAGCAAGCCACCAGAAAAAATAGTACAGCGTGCCTATATGGTATATGATCAACAGAAAATTCCTTTGATCCAATATCTGCTCCAGGAAAAGAAATATAAGGCGGTGCTGATATTTTGCAGCAGTAAGCAAAATGTAAAGCAACTGACAAAAGATTTGCGGAGGGCCGGTATTAAAGCCGGAGAAATACATAGCGACCTGGAACAGGATTCGAGGGAGGATGTGATGATGAGATACAAAAGCGGCCGCCTGCCGGTATTGGTAGCTACTGATATTTTAAGCCGTGGTATTGACATTGATAATATTGACCTGATCATCAATTTTGATGTGCCGCATGATGGTGAAGACTATGTGCACCGGATAGGCAGAACAGCGCGTGCAGAGGCCGATGGCAGCGCTTTTACATTGGTCAATATAAAAGACCAGAGAAAATTTCAGGCTATTGAAAAACTGATAGGGAAGGAAGTGCAAAAAGATAAGGTGCCAGAACATTTGGGAAGTCAGCCTACTTATACTCCGTTCCCTTTAAGGCAGGGCGGTAATAAAAAAAGATATTACAGGAAGCCCGGTAGCAGGCATAAATAGGGGAGGGAGAGTTGACAGTTGACGGAGGAGCATTGACAGTGGGTTCATCGGCAATTGTGCGATCGTTGAACACATTGAAAATTGCTTATTCCGTATTGAATATTCAACAACCAATGTTCAATGCTCAATACTTAATATTCATCACTTTCAACAACCTTCAACTCCTGACAATTTCAACACACCAACTTCGGACTTTCGGACCTCGGACTTCCGACCTTAGCACAAAGCTTACAGGAACTGCAGCTGGCTTGCTTTTCTTACCAGCGATGCTACATTACGGCAATCGAATTTACTCAGCAGGTTTTTACGGTGCGTATCTACCGTTGTAATGCTGATATATAGTTTTTCGGCAATCTCGTTATTCGTAAGGCCTTCAGCAATTAATTCCAGCACTTCTTTTTCACGACGGGTAAGCAGGATGGTAGCGGCTTGTGGGCGGATAAGCGTATGAGCCGCTTCACCGCTTAAGTATAATTTACCTTTCATTACTGTATGAATGGCTTCCATCATTTCTTCCCGGGTGGCATTTTTGAGCAGGTATCCCGATGCGCCGTTCTCCATCATCTTGTCAATAAAGCTATACTGGTTAAAAGTGCTCAGCCCTATAATGAATACAAAAGGGAAATTTTCTTTTACTTCCTTGCATAGGTCTATCCCGCTTTTATCAGGCAGGTTGATGTCCATTAATATAACATCAGGTTGCTGCTGCTGCAGGAAACCCAGGCAGGATGCAGCATTGGTGGCATGCCCCAGCCATACTATCTCCTGTTCGTTCTGAAGAAGGGAGCGGATGCCTTCAATCACCATATAATGGTCATCTACTATAAAAACACTGATGCTCATACCGGTAGTTCTATGAATACCGAAGTTCCGGTATTTTCCTCAGAATGAAGATCAATTTTACTGTTCAGTAAATTAACATGGATTCAGTATAAACCAAAAAGAAAAACTGCTGATAGTTTAAATACTACCGGTCTATCGGAATTGAAATACTGACAGCCGTATAATTTGAGCCGGGCAGATATTTATTCCCGATCTTTACATTCTCATTTTTTAAAAGTACACGCGCTTTTCTTTTATTAGCGCCGGAGCTGATAAAAAACGGCACGCTGCCCACCATACTCAAAGCGCCTGCAACAAACATTGCTCCACCTATTTTACTCTCAGTATTCGGTTCTCCTCCAAACAGAGTTATATTATTAATGCCGATAACAAGGCCTGTTACACCCACTACAGTCCCGCCGCCCAGCATTATCCAGGCCGCTGTTCTCTGCGCTTTACTTTTTTTGATATACTTTTCATAATCGTTCTGCTGTACTGTATTTTCAGGTGGGTTTATTATCTGCGCATTTATCGTAAAGTGTAATAATAAAAGCCAGGCAACCAGGATTATTTGTTTCATAATGAATTTATTTACGATTTGACAAAAGATAAGCCATTCCGGGCCTGATGTATAAAAATAATCTATTCCAGCGTTAATACTGTTCCTCCCGATGTATATTGTCCCGGCTTTAAGTTATTAGTAACCGCCGGTGAAAAATTATCTGTCTGATATACCTGCAAAGGGTTTAAAACCGTTTTAGAGAACGATCCTCCCATGCAAAGAAACAGGAAGCAAAAGCCTGCGTTGGTCTTTGTAGTGGTTTTATTCGGCTCAATCAAATCAATAGAAAAGCTGGTGTTTGTATCATATACTTTAACAGGAACGCGTGCAATGCGTGCCGTTTTATTACTCTCTCCTGTACAAATCTGCTGCACAGAATTAATTAAATACAAAGGACCTATCTTATTCCCGTTACCGCTTACAGATGTAATGCCAATAGCTACTTCACCGCAAATGTTTTTACCGGGAGTGATCACTACAGATAAATTCATTTCTTTATATACATACAATTTCATCTGCCTGTTATGTTTTTTTCCCGAGCTCACTTCTTTAAACTCAACATTGAAAGAGTTTATCCCTATGGAGTTGATGGATACAGTTGCATTATTGCCGGATGCAATGGTTTTGCCGTTTACTATCCACTTAACATCTTTTATCTTTCTGTGAAGTTCATTTACGGACAAGGCTACTGAAGTATTATATGGTATTGTAATACTGTTTTCATCTTCATTGATCTTTTGGCTGCCATTTGCAGTTGCCGATAAGCGGAAAAATTCATCCGACAGGCCATCATCCTTAAAATCTGTATCAGGATTAAGCGGATGAGGGAAAATACCCTTTTTACTGCAGCCTATCACGACAATAAGAACTAAAGCCAATGTAACAAATTTAAAATTTTTCATGTTCCAGCTATTTTGTATGAACCAAAACCTCACAACCAAATCTTATAACAAAGTAACTTCCGGAAAAATGGAAAGTCAATCCCGTAAATAATGGTTTTAAAAAATACCGGAATACCGTGAACTGCCTGGCTACAGCTCACCATTTTTGGGTATTTTTTAACCATGGCAGGTATTTACGTATAATGGTTGTAATTTGTAGCTATGTACAGGATGGGGATAACGATGATAGTATTTTGCCTGATGATGTCAGCGTGTATTGCTGGTGGAACTCATGTGTTTATTACAACACCAGAGCAACTGGCAATACCTGGAGATGCTCCCCCAATGTTATTATCGAATAATAAAGTGTACACCCTGCAGGATACTATCTACATTAATAAAAACGAATTTGCCAAAAGCAGGAACTATGGGTTTAATTTAAAATCAGGAAACAAAACACAGTGGATACGGCTCACTGTTTACAATACTGATACTACAGAAACGGAAGCAATTGCAGAGCTGACGAATCCGTTTTTAAACCATGTAAAGTTCTATGCAACTATTGCAGGAAATATATCCGATAGTCTTATTACCGGCTCTGTGTACGATTTCAGTCGCCGGTATAAAGAGCATCCGAATTTTTTGTATAGTATGCTGATACCGGCCAAAAGCGCTATTCATTGCTATATCAGCATCCAGACAGGCAATGTATCGGGCGATTTCAGGCTGATAGTGTGGAATAAAGAAAAAAGGAACGAATATCAGCTATCGGAAACAAAATATCTCAGCTATTTTTTTATTATTAATATCAGCTTTTTACTTCTTATAGGGCTGGCTATATCTTTAACCCGGCAGCGGTATCACTGGTATTATTTCATCTATGCATTATTTGGGTTTATATACATCTACGCAGAAGTGGGGCTTGGGTTTAAGAACATCTGGCCGCATCATCCCAAGGTACAAAGTATATGTATCTTACTTATTGCAAACATTTACCAGATATTTGGGCTACTGTTTGTAAGAAAGTATTTTAATACTGCAGAGCGTTTGCCTGTTACTGATAAAATACTTAATATCCTTATTATTACTGGCCTGGCATTTGAAATAACGGTTGCCGGTGGCCTGCTGTTTCAATACACGCTGCCTAAATGGTTCGTGCTGGTGAACACTTTATTATTTGTGCTGTCCGGCTTTGCTGTATTTTTAGTGGCGGCATTATCTGTAAAGTTCAAAACGCTAAGGTCTGATGCGATATGGTTTATTATAGGTTTCACACCACATGCCATCTGCATATTGCAGCTTTGTTTAAGGCCTTTCGGACTATTTAATAACAACAACGAAACATGGTTTAAGAATATCGCACCGGTTTATATTGATACGCTTCATCCGCCCAATCTTCTTTTTTGGGCAGTGCTATGGGAGGTGGTTATTGTTTTCTGGCTGATTATTAAACGCCTTAAACGGTTGTATGAAGAAAACAGTATCATGATGAAGCAGCTGGCCTTTCAAAGAGAAAAAAACATGAGCACCCTGTTATCCGGTATTGAAAAAGAGCGGCAGCGGATTGCGCAGGAGCTGCACGATGGGAGTGGGGTTGCGCTTTCTGCATTGAAAATGAAGCTGCATATTTTAAAAGAAAATAAAGCGCCTGAAAGCCATGCTCAGCATATCAGCGGGTTGATGAAAGATATAGACCGTATTTATGAAGATATCAGAGGCATTTCGCATAACCTCATGCCTAAAACATTAAGCAAGCTGGGACTCTATCCTGCCATAGATGAATTAGTAAACCAGTTCAGGACTGCTGCACCGCAGATTAAATTCAGCTATTACAAAAAGACAAGTACCAACCATTTTAGCGAAACGGCAAAAATCAATATTTTCAGGATTATACAGGAGCTGCTGGCCAATGTTGTAAAACATTCAGAGGCCACAGAAGTTACACTTCAGTTAATAAAGCACAGCGACTCATTAATGATCTCTGTTGAAGATGACGGCAAAGGATTTGATACCCGTGAAGTTAAAAACGGCATAGGCTTAACCAGTGTGGAGTCAAGAGTGCAAATACTGAACGGGACCCTGTCTATTGATGCCGCCCCGCAAAACGGGACCTTCATATCTGTTTTTTTACCGGTTACCGGTTTAAATTAGTCCATTCTTGTTTGCAAAAGAAATAAGCTCGGCTGTATTTTTTACTTCGCATTTAGCCAGTATGTTTTTCCTGTGCGTATCTACCGTATTGGTGCTGATAAAAAGCAATGCGGCTATTTCAGCGCTTTTTTTCCCTTCTGCAATCATTTTGAGCACCTCCTGTTCCCGCTTGGACAATAGGCCCTGCATACCGGATGCTGATGATGCGTCCATTTTGCCCGGTTGTGCCTCATCGGTAAAAGACTGGATGATTTTATCCTGCACCTGCTGATCTAAAAATTTAGCGCCGGTGGCTACCGTTTTTACAGCGGCTATCAGCTCTTCCTTGCCAATATTTTTGAGCACATAGCCTGTAGCGCCCTGCTTAAGCGCTTCACGTATTAATGCAATATCGTCATAACCTGTCAGCATCAATATTTTTTGTTCCGGATAACTTTCCAGGATTTCCTTTATACACTCTATACCGTCTTTGATCGGCATATTCAGGTCCATTAAAATTACGTCAGGCTTGTGCTCTTCTACTATGTCCATTAACAGCAATGGATTGCTGCACCCACCGGCAATATCAATTTCCGGCGCATCTGTAAGCAACGAGCATAAGCCGTCAATAATGATCTGCTGATCGTCAACAATCAAAACTTTTATCCCGTTAGATACCTTATTTTTCATATAGTAACTGTAAACTTATTTTTTAACAGGCATTAGCAAATATTTATAATATCTCCTGCGCTATTTTTGCTATGGATACTGATATAAACTTTTCCTGAAGATAATATATTTCGCTTAACTATGGGGTGTTTGTAATACGTAGCGAATAGAACAAATTCGCCATTTCAGATAAAGCTGCGTGAAGCGTCCTCGCTTCACACTTAATATGCTCTCGCCTCCTGGCGATGAATGTATGGACAAAAAGCGTATTGATTAACTATACACTTCTGCATTTTCAGGCCCAGAAGCTACATAGCGGCGTGATATATTCATTTTCTATTTTGAAATATACAGGATATTTTATCCCCGTTTATTGAGGCAATTCAATTAATACTGAGGTTCCTTCTGCTGATGAGCTGATATCAATTTTACCTTTCAGTAAATCCACCCTGTTTTGAATATTGTTCCAGCCCATGCCTTTTGTTGCACTGAGTTTTGAAATGTCAAATCCTTTACCGTCATCCTCAACTGTTACAGACAGTGTATCATTATTCAATGACATCTGCACTATTGCCGTGGTGGCGGCAGCATGTTTCAGGGTATTATTCAGTAGCTCCTGTACAATGCGGAACACAGTAATGGCCACCGTATCATTTATTTTTTGCTTGTCTAGTCCTATGGATTGATAACTGACCGATAAAGTGCCTGATAAATTAATATCATTGCAAAAGTCTTTTAAAGCCGCGTCCAGGCCGAACTTCACTAATGCTTCCGGCATCATATTGTGCGCTACACGGCGCATTTCTTTAATAGAACTGTCCAGCATATCCATGCTGCGCTCAAAAGCCTGTGCATTGTCAGGCGTCATAATAAGATTTCCTTTCATATTCTGAAATGAATGTTTAATACCACTAAGCATACCTCCCAGGCCATCGTGCAGGTCTTTTGCCAGCCGGGTACGTTCCTGCTCTTCGCCTTTCAGTACTGCTTCAGTGGCCGTGAGTTGTTTTTCTGTTTCCAATTCTGAAATACGCTGCTGCTGCAGCCTCTGGCGGTGCGAATAATTCCGGTAGCTCAATATTAATATAGCAATAAGCGCAAGTGCGCCACCGATTAAAATATAGTTAAGCGTGTTTTTTTGACGGATGGACAACAATTGTATCTGCTTTTCATCCTGTAACATTTTAATTTCATTGTCCTTACTTTCTACTTTAAAGCGGGTTTCCATCATAGCTATTTTTTCTTTCAGGGTATTGGATGATATACTGTCTGCCAGTAGTGCCTTCTGCATTAAATAGCTATTGGATGTTTTATAATCTTCTTTTTTTGCGTACCATCGGGCATAGTTGGTTAACGCATTAAGTCGTCCGAATGCAAATCCAAACTTATTCGAAAAGAAGGATAATGTATCAATATAAAGCTTTGCCCTCTCTAAATCTCCAGCTTCCATCAGCGCTTTGCATAAAGGATCTAAAACAGTAACCTGCCTGTACACATCATCCGCACCTGCTGCCACATCATAGGTTTTCTTATAATCTGATACTGCCTGCTCATATTGCTTTTTGCTTTGTGCAATATCGCCCCGGCTTTGATAGAACAGGAATGAAGAATATGCATCATTTATTTCCATTACCAGCGGTTCCATTTTTTTAAGATGAGCTGAGGCCGAATCAAATTTTTTTTGATTGATAAACCATGTTATATACCCCATGTTTCTTTTAGCAATATCTGTTTTGCTGCCATATTGTTCAGCAGATGCGATACCTTTTTCAAAATATTCCCTGGCTTTTTGTGGTAGCAGCATATTTTCATATACCATTGCTAAACCATTATATACGCCGCTCAGGGATTTAGGATTGTGTTTTTCCAATATTGCTGCCGCCTTATTATAGTGGTCAACAGCTATATCATAGGCTCCTATTTTGTAGTAATCTCCAGCTACGTTGTGATGCAGAAAAGCTATATTCACCAGGTCTTTTACAGCCGTATCACCTTTAGACAATGCAAAGGCTGAGTCGGCGTATAAAAATGATGTGCTGAAATCGCTCCTGTCAGCATAATACATTTGCCCTGTTATATAACCGCTTTGCAAACCGGATTTATAATTCAGCTCTTTGCTAATACTTATTTCTTCCTGCAAAAGCGGTAATAACCCGGTAGTGTTTTCATTAACAGCCGCACGTACATAACTCATAATGATATGCACCCTTTGTGTATCCCTCTGCGGATGCTTAGCCAGTTGCACTTTAATGCTATCTAATACCGGGGTTTGTGCAGCTATTATAGTAACATACATAAGTAATGTAGTCACAATGAAAAATTTCTGAGCAATCAAAATGGGATATCTCATTTCCATATTACAAATCAATAATAGTTATATAAAGAAAGCTATCCCCTTTTTACAGGATTTTTTATTTTGGTTTACATAAATATACTACAAATCGTTGCATCTTCCCGATGTATATCACTTAAATGAGTGATAACAAAAAAATAAAAATCCCCTTTTTACAGGAGTACCAGGCAGGTTTTCATCATTCATCTTTACCGTACAAAAACATGGTTTATGAAAAAGAGATTCCTGCAAATAGTTAGTTGGATTATCGCTACGTTGTTATCGCTTCCAACAATGGCGCAAACTCAGTATGTGGGGCCTTCTGTGTTACCTTCCTGGACAACACAGCAATGCCATCAGTGGGTAAAAAGATATGGCGCCTGGAACCATGAAAGGCTGAGCGCTATGCAGCCCACAGCAGAAGGCGGTTTTATTATGGCGGGACAAAGTAGCTCTTCATCAAATTCCCTGCTGTGGATAGTGAAAACCGATGCCAATGGTAATGAAGAATGGAACAATAGTTATACAAGAGCTTATTATTCGGAAGCCCGCTCTATACAACAAACTGCTGACGGCGGCTATATTGTAGCAGGTTATACCGGATCGCAAAATAGCTCAAAAGACTTCTGGATATTGAAAACCGATGCCGGAGGTACGCTGCAATGGCAAAAAACTTTTGGCGGCTCCAACGATGATGAGGCGTATTATATATACCCCACCAAAGAGAACGGTATTTTCAACGGATATATTGTAGCCGGCACCACTTCTTCTGATGACGGAGATGTTACAGGCGGCGCTGAAGGCTGGTACAATTACTGGGTAGTGAAGCTGGATATTAACGGCAATCTGGTTTGGCAGAAAAAGCTGGAAGCTAGCCAGCGGCCCTATTCCATTAAGCAAACAAACGATGGCGGTTATATTATTGCCGGAGATTCGCCTACCTATTTTAACCAGACTGCTAATCCTAATGATCCTTATGATGAGGCCGCTTTTAATGTAATAAAATTAAATGCTTCAGGCGATTTTCAATGGCAGCTGTCTTTAGGTACCTATCGTTTAGATGCCGCTTATGATATTATACAGACGAGTGATGGGAATTACCTTGCTGCAGGCTATATCACTTCCATTAATAGTACTCTGGATTTGGATTGGAACGGACTGGTGGTAAAAATAGGCCCTTCCGGAAATATACTGTGGTATAGAGAAGTGGATTATACAATAAGCGATGAAATAAAAAGCATCAGGGAAACGGCTGACGGAGGATTTGCTTTTTGTGGTATTACTATATATCCCTGGAATGATTCTTATGGCACTTATGACCCCTCCGACTTTTGGCTGGGAAAGCTGGATGCCAGCGGGCAGCTGGTATGGCAGAGCGCCTGGGGTAACCAAAATGAAAATGAGGCGATTGCTATTGCGCCCGCTGCTGATGGCGGTTATGCGATAGCGGGCACCGTTTTAGTTGCCAGCAATCCTGACTTGGGGATATCGGCCAACTTAGATTATTTACTGCTCAAATTAGAACCGGGCTGTACTATACAACAGGTAAGCGGACATTATAAAGTAACGAAAACCGTTATTGCCTGTTGCGGGCATGGCAGTGTTGCAAGTGCCCCAGCCCAAAGCCGGTCTGTTATTGCATCAACAGCAAATAATACAGCGGCTACGCCTGTGGTTTTCACAGACTCACTAAACAGATGGATCGCTTCCGTTACTTCAGGCGGCAGCAACCCGGTTGGAGGAGATGTTGAGGCAACGGTTTGGGTAGATATGAACCAGTCGCCCTTATATGTAAGGCGTCATTATGAAATTACACCGGAAAATGATGCAGCTACTGCCACAGGTACTATCACCTTATATTTTTCACAGGAAGATTTTGATGGGTATAATCAACTGGTGGATGCAAGTAAAAAACTACCGGCTTCACCCAACGATGCAGCAGGCAAAGCTAACTTCAGGATCGTAAAGTACAGTGGCGTAAGTACAGGGCAGGATGGCTTACCCGGTGCTTACACTGGCGGCTCTACAGTAATAGACCCTGACGATAATGATATTGTATGGAACAGCAGCCGGCAAATATGGGAAATAAGCTTTGATGTAACCGGCTTCTCCGGCTTCTTTGCCACCGATGTTATTACTGCGGGCGGCGTGCTTCCGGTAACCTTTGGCGCTATTTATGCTTATATTAAAGATGGGTTACTTACTGTAAACTGGACTACAGAAACCGAAACCAGCAACGCTTATTATATGATAGAGATATCTGCAGATGGGAAAAATTTTACAGCTATCAGTGATAAAATACTGTCCCGGGCGGAAGATGGCAATTCTTCCACCGCATTGCAATACAGTTTTACCAAAAGTTATGCTTTGCTACAGGGTATGGCAATAGCGTTCTTTATTTTGATGATCGGATTCGGCAGGAACAACAGAAAAATAGCGGCCTGCATGGCAGTAATAGGCTGCTTTGCATTGGCATTGTCCTGTAAGAAAAGCAATACGGATATTGAAAGCAGTACGGATAAAAAATTATTTATAAGGATTGCGCAGGTGGACAAGGATGGAACTAAACGATATAGTAAAATCATTGCTGTAAACAATGAGCAATAAAGCAGATGCTGTCAAAAACTAAAAATTTATAAAATGAAAAGTAAAGTATTACTTATCAGTACTTTCATTACGCTTGTTTTTGTTTCATGGACGGCATTGGATAATATTATCAGCAAGCTCGGCCTAAGCGAAGACACTGCCCGCAAGTATATTCTACAAAATATTGCAGGTGATTTTTTAGGAGCGCCCATTGGTTCAGCCAGCGAAGATTTTGGAGGTGATGAAAACAATACAGGCCTGGAACTGCAAGGATTTGAAATTCCCTATTCACGACTGTTACCTGATATTATTAAAGGGGATAAGACGGAGGCCGCTAAAGAACTTTGCCGGTACGTAAAGGGCTATGTAAGCAGTGTTGAGTTTTTAGCCGCCTACAAGGAACAAAGAGATGCGGCCAAACCTGTTTCGGAACCACCACGGTTAGATGCTGCGGCTATAGCGTCTTTAAAGAGCAGTTTAAAAGAAATGGAAACAAACCTTCCTAAAATGAAAACTGCGAAAATGCCTGCAAGCGCTATACAGCAAATGGAACAGGCTATCGCCCAAATGAAAAGCCAGATAGCAGCACAAAGTGATCCTACGCCCAACCTTACGCTGTGGAAAAAGCTTTACCCAGATGATGCCGCGGTAGCAGTAAAAAACCGACTGAACGAATATCTGGCATTAGCTACTACGGTAGATTTTACTGCAGCCACAACAGGTTCCGGTAAAAATAAAAAATTTACTAACCCGGCTTATGAAGCCAAAAGCCTGAAGTGGAAAGCTGTTTACAGAGCAGGTAAGGAAGTGAATACGGCTGTTACAGCTTTTGTTAAAGCCTGGCTGGCAGAGGGGATAAAAACAGGTAGCGGCTCATTCCCGCTGCAAGCGAAACCAGGCAATACTAAAGCCTCTGTTAGCACATCAGATGAGGAAGAAAGATCATCGCCCGCCAACCGCGCAACAGAAGGCATAAAGAGTGGCATACAAGATATTAAGTCAAAAGCGAAAAAAGTTTTTTAATGGAATTATAATTGATGCTTCTGCATAAACCGTTCTGCCTGCTGCTCTATTTTCTTCTCCAGTTCTTTTAGCTCTTTCTGGTAAGGTTCCCGGCAGGCTTTGCCTTCCTCACCTTTCGGACAGTTCTTTATCAGCCGCTTCAACTGTTCTATACGCTGGGCAGTCTGCATTACATCAGCTTGCAAAGCCTGGAAATCTGCGGCTCCCCGTTTATTGAATGCCGTCATTATACTATAATCCCCGGGGCGGAATGTAGCATCCGCTTTGTATAGGCCATCCAGGTAAAAATGAAGATCGGTGCGACTGCCTTTCCATTGCACATCGCGAACTACAGAATAGATCACCAGCTGATTGATCGTCTTTTTATAGTTTTTCATTATGCCCGCATTCAGTCCCATAAAGGGTACGGAAACTCTTTCCATCACAGGATAAGGTATAAAATAAAAGTCAATGACCTGGTCGCTGCCACCATTGGAACTGCTTACTTTTCCACGCATACCATCTACGGAAGATGATTCGAGTATCTCAATTTGCCGGGGTGTGAGAGCGTCTTCTAATCCTTCTGATGATAATGCTGCTGCGTTGTTCAGCCATACCATCTGGTCAAAAAGCATTTCCCCTAGAACAGCATTCACATCATGATCAGCGCCCAGGTCCACACCCCGTTTTTCCATGCGCCCGGTGCGGTCGTTTTTATATAGACCACAGATGAGAATATTACCGCTGGCTTTGCGGATACCAAAGTGGAAATCGCCCATGTCTCTGCGGATACGTTCCTTTATTTTTGGATTGTCTTCTGCTGTAAATGCTATGGAGCCATCCCTGCTGTTCACGTAGTATACAATTTGCCCTTTGTAAATCGGGGTGGTTACGTGCTGCACAATCTTGTAATCGAACCTGTAAGGTGTTGAATTGTTGGTGGGATTTGCCGGCATCAGGCTTTCGAGCCGGAATGCTTCTCCGCCGTTAGTGATATCACCTTCGCTTGTTAATGAAATATCTCTCCGCTCGCCAACGCCACCCCAAACAGCTTCACCAGTGTTGGCAGTGTAGCCTTGCTGGGAAAGGACTGCAGGGGCAATGAATAATGTAAATATGAAAAGTAGCTGTTTGATATACATAATGAAAGCAATTATTTTCAGATGGCAGGCACAAATTATCTATGCTGATTTGTGTGCTTCGTTCGGCATACAGAATTTCAACGACAGCCTTTTTGTGCTCACTGTCGCACAAATTCTACTCTCCGGTTCTGCGCTTTGCCTTCGGAAGTACTGTTGGACGCTACGGGCTGGCTTTCGCCTTTCCCGTCTGCCTGCACACGTGATGCGGAAACACCCCTGGATACCAGGTAATTCTTCACGCTTTCCGCTCTTTTTTTGGACAGGTCCAGGTTGGCTGTTTTATCGCCATCGCTATCGGTATGGCCAATAATGGCATAATGGGCATCGTCGCTTTTTATCACCCCGGCAATATCATCCAACAGCTTAAAAGATGCGCTTTGTATTTTGTCAGAGCCCGAAGCAAAGAGGATATTGTTAGTAGTGAACTTCCCCTTTAATAGCTGCGAACGCAGATCAGCACTTTCTTCAGTTATCCTGATATCAGATATAGCCACGATGTGGTTTTCCTTTGCCTGCGTGCCTTTCAGGTAAAACTGGAAATACCGTCCCATGTTCTGCTGCAGGAAAGAAGGCAGGTCTACAGCTTTCTGGTTATCTACAAATATCCTTAACCTGTTACCATTTACTACAATGGTGAAATGTGTGGTAGTATTGAGCTTTTCCTTCATTTTAAAAGGAATGGTATTCTCTAAAGTGGTGACGCCCTTGCCCCAGTTGGAGACGTGGACCTTGTTGCTTTGGTCTACCGCACCATACCAGAGCGAGAAGCCGAATTGCCCGCCGGTAGCCGGCTTACTGAGCTTCTTCTCGTTGCTTAGCACAATGTAAAAACCTGAGCCGCTCAATGATTTATAATCCAGGTTTTTTGTAGTGAGATCAAATTCCAGCGCATAATTTTCCGGCAACGCATTTATCTGAGGAACATACCGGCCGTTAGGGTACAGTTTCAGTGCTTTGGTGCTCCCTACGGTTATCACTTCACCGCCGGAGCTGGTTTCCCAGCCTGAAGGAAAGTCTCCTTTCGCATCCCTGGCAAAGTTTTCCGCGTAAATAATATTACTGTTAGGGAAAAATGAACTGCCTGTTATTATTTCTATAGTGCTACCGTCTGTTCGCTCCGTATTACCGGGAGCATTTTCCGTTTTCTCTGTGTGGGATTTTTTTTGCTCTTTGCTTTTTGATTCAAAAACCTCATCCAGTACCTGGTCTGTTTTTTTAGCAGTTTCTTTTTCCACCCGTCTTTCAATAGTGCGTTCAGCAGCTTTTTCTGCTTTTTTCCCCAGGTTTTTAAGAACCTGCGCCTGTGCCGAAGGGCCAATCAGCAGCACGGAAAGAAATACTTGTATAACGATGCTATGTTTCATAGTAACCTGTTTTTCATCTGTATATTTTTTGTTTTTTTAATTGTCAGATGGAATTTCGGATAAGAAAATATTCATTGTTTTCGGGTATGAAAATGAATATTTTCTTATACTTCATTTCATAAATGCTATTGTAGCTTTTGCTGTCCTAACAAAATTGCATATACGTTTTTCAACTTGCTTGTAAAATCCCGACAAAAATCATTTAAGGTTCTGTAATTGTACCTGCAAAAGGTAGGGGTCTTTGGACACCAACTCGTTTAGCAACTTAAATTCTTCAATCAGAAAATGCGATGGCGCCATGCTGAAATAACGTTTGTGCTCTTTGTTGAAATGCGACAGATCATAATAATTAAACAGCATGGCCAGCGTTTCTAAATTCTGTTTTTCCTTGCTGAGGCTTAGCTCGGTGAAAATATTGTTGAAGCGGATAATGTTCAGGTAAGCAGACGGCGGAATGCCGATATGTGTGCGAAATTCACGCTGGAGGTAACGTTCGTTGATATTCAGCTTTTCGCATAATTGTCTGATGCTGATACAACCTTTATGCCGGTATATAAGCCGAATGGCCTCCTTGTACATTTCGTGAGTTTCTGGGATACTGAATTGTTCATAAAAATTGACCAATAGGTGATACCTGTCGTCGTTATTTTGTAGAGCTTTATAGCGGGTTATGTAGGGTCGTATAAAAGGCGCGGGGAATAAAGCCGAAGTGTCAACTGCGTTGTTGGTCAGGAGATGGGTGGGTTTTCCAAGTAATTTGTAGAGCATACCGGGCTGTAGCGCTGCGCCAAATATCCCCGCCAGTCCGCCTTCGGCAGTTAAGGAGTAGGAGACCGTCTGCTGGCCCACGAAGTAAAAATCGGGGAGCAACCAGTCATTTGCAGGGATTGCAAGGTTCATTTTCAGCCTCCAGCGACCTGCATATTGCCAGCCATTAACAGGTGTGCCGGATGGTAACAGCGTTTGCAAAGGGCCGTCGTCCTCATGATGTTCCATGGCATAGAAGAAACATACAATATGCCTGAGGTGTGAAGGCGGATCGTAGTGCTGGTACATAGATAAATGCTGACTTTTGGATGGTTGCCCGTAAAAATATTCTTTACCTTATTTGCAGGAAAACTCTTGTGGCAGAACACAACTATTTGTGATGAAATGCAGGAAAAAATCAAAAATGTGTATTTTCATGATGGAGAAACAGGTGGCCTGGTCAAATACATGAAGTTATGGACATATATAAAAGATAAGTTGCATCAGCCGCATCCGGGATATTCAGACCTGGGAGTATATTTTCGTACCATTGCAGGCATTGCAACCATCGTTTTCCTGATGCTGAGCATATTCCAGCCTTTTAACCTGGGTCACCGTAATATTAACGGCAATCCTTATCTGACAGCATTTGTTTATGCCGGGAGTGCTTTAATAACCATGTTTGCCAGCTCATTGTGGATGATCCTGTTTCCCAGGTGGTTCTCGGAGGAACGATGGACATTGCGCAGCGAGATACTTATCATTATCTACCAGATGGGCAGTATTGCTGTCACGGTATGGGTTATAAACCAGATTCGAGGTGTAATGCTCCCGGGTATCAGTTCTTATTTAAGAGTGCTGCTCATGGTGTTTTCCACGGGAATTATTCCTTATACTATGGTTGCTTTTATAAGGCACAACTATCTTCTGAAAAGAAACCTTGAAAAAGCCCGGCTGCTTACCGGTAAGCTGCAATCAGAAAAAGAGGAAAAAGACATAGCAGCTTTAGTGTTACCCGGACTGAAGGAAAAAGTACTAGTGAGTGAGTTGTATTATGTGGAATCGAAAGGTAATTACCTGAACCTGCTGTGCGAAAAAGAAGGAGCAAAATACAGTCTTTTATGCCGGTGCACTATGAAAGAATTTGAAAGCGCCTGTGCTAAGTTCTCCCAGTTGTTCAGGTGTCATCGTTCCTTTATAGTAAACTTAAATAAGGTACTGAAAGTGGAAGGTAATGCAGGAGGCTATTTTTTGCACCTCCTGCACAACTTTGCTACAGTACCGGTTTCCCGGACTTATATAGAAGAATTTAAGAAAAAGCTTACCAGCAGGAGCAGTTAATCTCCTAATGATTAAGCCAGCCCAATCACCGACATCGCCAGGACTGGAAACCTATGCTGAAATATAATGGCAGGTGTACGCTCGATGCCTTAGCTTTGAAGTAATGCTATTCTTCAAAAAGAAAAAGAAAGTGGTAGGTATTGCCTTATCCGGTGGAGGACTGAGAGGCATTGCGCACCTGGGAGTGTTAAAGGCTTTGGAAGAAAATAGTCTCCAGCCTTCTGTTATATCGGGCACAAGTGCAGGTGCAATTGTCGGGGCCTTTTATGCGGCCGGGCATAAGCCCGATGAGATGATGGAGATCGTGTCACATATGAGCTTTTTCAGCCCCAGGGCTTTACGGTTCAGTACTTCTGCCTTATTTGACCGCCAGATGTTGTTGAAAATTTTTCATCACTATTTTCCTGAAAATAGCTTCAGGAGCCTCAAACTGCCGTTATATGCGGCTGCAACGGATATCGTTTCCGGCAGGTCTGTTTATTTCAGTGATGGTTTTCTGGATGAGGCTTTGATGGCTTCGGCAAGCATACCTTTTGTATTTCCCGTAACAAAAATTGGTGAACAGTATTTCCTGGATGGCGGCATCATCAATAATTTGCCTATTGAACCCATACAGGATAAATGCGATATATTGATTGGAGTGAGTGTCAATGCCATTTCTCACCAGGAAAGTATCACCCTTTCCGGGAGACGTTTATTTGACCGTGTTGTTCACCTGGCCCTCGGACAGCCCGTGTACCAGAAATCAAAACAATGTGATCTTTTTATTAATCCTCCGGACATGACACGCTTTAGTATGTTTGATAAGAAAAATGCCCGGCAGATATTTGATTATGCGTATGCTTATACTATGCAATACCTGGACGAACATAAGAAAAAGATCCTTCGATAGCAGATTGTATTAACAAAAAAAGCGGACTTTTAATCAGTCCGCTTTTAAAATGATATATTGAAAATCTTATAAAGTTAAGCCACAGCTTTTTTTACCAGGTCAGCTGCTTCGCTTAACAGGATGGCCGATTGAACTTTAAGGCCGCTTTCATCTATCAGCTTCTTGGCTTCTTCAGCATTTGTTCCCTGTAGTCTTACAATGATAGGGATTTCAATATTGCCTAAGTTCTTATATGCATCTATAACACCGGCTGCTACGCGATCACAACGAACAATACCGCCAAAAATGTTGATAAGGATGGCTTTTACGGCAGGGTCTTTCATAATGATTTTAAATCCTGCTTCTACGGTCTGAGCATTCGCGGTACCGCCCACATCCAGGAAATTGGCCGGCTCTCCGCCGCTTAGCTTGATCATGTCCATAGTTGCCATGGCAAGTCCGGCACCATTCACCATACAACCTACATTACCATCCAATTTCACGAAGTTCAGGTTATATTTGCCAGCTTCCACTTCTGTAGGATCTTCTTCTGTAATATCGCGCAGTGCTGCCAGATCTCCGTGGCGGATCATAGCGTTGTCATCTAAATTCATCTTACAGTCAACGGCAATGATCTTATCATCAGCCGCTTTAAACAGCGGGTTAATTTCCAGCATACTGCAATCAAGCCCTACATATGCATTGTAAAGATTGGTAACGAATTTCACGCAGTTTTTGAACGCCTCACCTTTTAGGCCTAAGTTGAACGCTATTTTTCTTGCCTGGAAGCCCTGCAATCCACCGGCAGGATGCACCCATTCCTTAAATATTTTCTCCGGAGTATCGTGCGCAACATCTTCAATATTCATACCTCCTTCAGTGCTGTACATGATCACGTTTTTACCGGTAGAGCGATCCAGTAGTATGGAAAGGTAAAACTCCTGTCTTTCACTTGGCCCATCATAATACATATCCTGGGCTACAAATATTTTGTTTACCACTTTTCCTGCAGGACCGGTTTGTACAGTAACCAATGTGCCACCCAAAAGGCCTTTTGAAAACTCTTCTATGTCTTCCAGGGATTTGGCAACTTTTACACCATTAATACCGGTTTCTTTAACGGTGCCTTTTCCCCGGCCACCTGCATGAATTTGTGCTTTAACTACTGCAAATTTGCTGCCTGAGTCGGTTTTGATTTTTCTGTAGGCCTCTTCCGCTTCATGAACAGCACTGCACGCATAGCCGTCCTGTACCGGAACATTATATTTTTTTAATAGTTCTTTAGCCTGATATTCGTGAAGATTCATAATAAAAACTTTTGCCACGAAGTTAAGGGTTTGGAGTATAAGATGTAAAGTTTGCTGTATGTTTAAGCATTGCAGGCTGTGAGGCCGGTTTAAAACCAGGCCTTAGCCTGTTACGTGTAAGGTTTTTATATTCGTGCTAATTTTTAAATAGTAATTGGATTTGATGAATGCTGATCAGCGCTTAGACCCGACCAGGAAAATACTTCCTGCTATCTTGGCAACGTCCATATTTATGCAGATGCTGGACTCGACTATTCTGAATACTTCCCTTCCGGCCATTGCAAAAGATCTGAACGAATCGCCGATGGATATGCAGAATGCTATTATCAGCTACGTTTTAACGCTGGCCCTGTTTATGCCGGTAAGCGGGTTCCTTGCTGATAAATTTGGCACTAAAAAGGTTTTTATTTCGTCACTGGTATTATTTGCTTTAGGTTCATTGTTTTGCTCGCTTTCTCAAAACTTAACGCACCTGGTAATGGCGAGGGTAGTGCAGGGGGTAGGAGGGAGCCTGATGACGCCTGTAGGAAAGCTGGCGCTTATCAAAACGTTTCCCAGGAATGAATTGCTGAGAGCTATGAATTTTGCCATTATCCCTGCATTGATCGGACCTGTATTAGGGCCTTTGGTGGGTGGTTACATGGTTGACTATTTATCCTGGCACTGGATATTTCTTATCAATATCCCGATAGGGCTTATTGGCATATTGTTAAGCATAAAATTCATGCCTGATTACAGATCGTCCATTATAGACTTTGATCTAAAGGGGTTCCTGATATTCGCCGCTGCATCGCTGCTGCTTTCCATTTCGCTTGAATTGTTCGGAAATACGGTACATGTTACACCTGTTTTGCTGGTGCTTTCATTAGGTTTTCTGATGCTTTATTTTTATTACCGTCATGCCCGGCGTGATGATAATCCGATATTCCCTTTGAATTTATTCCAGGTAAGAACTTTTCGTGTAGGGATATTGGGTAACCTGGCTACGCGCCTGGGTATCAGCTCCGTTCCCTTGCTTTTGCCTTTGATGATACAGGTAGCGTACGGGCGTTCTGCCGTTACATCAGGCTGGATAGTAGCACCCATGGCCTTAACGGCAATGTTTGGCAAATCTGCGGTGATCAAAATCCTCGACCGTTTTGGTTACAGGAAAACGCTGATGGTCAATACATTCATTATTGGTATGTTGATTTGCTGTATGGCCATACCCGGTGTGCATACTTCTATTTACTGGTATATTCCCATTATTGCGGTTTTAGGTTTTTTTAATTCTATTCAGTTTACTTCTATGAACTCCATATCCATAGCAGATCTGAGGCAATATCATACCAGCAGCGGAAATTCTTTGCTTTCTGTGAATCAGCAACTGGCTATTGGTTTTGGCGTGGCCTTTGGCCTGATTGTTTTAAAGATTTTTCAGGGAGATGCTGCGTTCATACATAACGAAATTCATAATGCTTTCCGCTATACTTTCCTGGTGGTAGGAAGCTTAACAATTATATCCGGCCTGGTATTCAGAAGATTGCATTTTAAGGATGGGGAGAATATGAAATCTGCGGACAAAACCTGATCTTCAAAAGGAAGGAGGGGCAAAGTTCTGTATAGTAAATACTCCACAGTTTATAGAAAGCTACCCCCTCCAAGGAGAGGGTTGGGGTTGACGTCTATTCGCGAATATTTGAAATATGATGTAGCATTTTTTTGTTAATTTCGCCCTTTTATTAAATAAATTTTTAAATTAAATTACTATGAGAACAGGGTTGTTAACCTTAGTATTTCTAATTATTGGTATAAGTGTCAATGCCCAGGCAGAATTGGTGTCAAAAGATTCATTAAAAACACTTCAGGTGAATAAGGATTTGGCAAAACTGAATACCGACTTAAATTCTGAAAAGCTGAAGCTTGCACAATATCAAAATGACCTGGTAAAGCTGAACGCAGATCTCGATAAAGCAAATACACATGCCGCAGATGCATCAAGCAATAGCAAAGCTTCGGCAGAAAGTATGGCTGGTCATGCGGGCAACACTAAAGCAGCAAAAAAGGCCAGCAAAGACGCTAAAACCGCAGCTAAAGCCAATAAAAAAGCTTCAAAACTAACGTCTGACGTAGCCAGCAAACAAAAACAAATATCCAAGAGTGAAAAAAAGGTTAATGAGCTTCAAAAGAAAATAGACAAATTAGAAGCAAAAAAACGCTGATAATTCAATAGGTCTTTTTAGTAAGAGGTTTGCTGCGGCGAACCTTTTTTTGGGCCCTCTTAACTTTTCTGTCTGCACAGGCAATAAAGCTTTCACTATATTTGCTCACTTAAAATAATTACCCCTATGAGCGAGGCTATTGTAGAAAAAGTAAAGGAAACTGCAGCGTTTTTAAATGCGCAATACAAGGGGCAACCCCAAATTGCTATTGTTTTGGGTAGCGGGTTGGGCAATTTTGCCGAAAAAATAAAGGTAGAAAAAGAAGTACCTTATACCGATATACCCCATTTCCCTGTATCTACAGTAAAGGGCCATTCGGGTAAACTGATTTTTGGAGAACTATCGGGCAAGAAAATAGTGGCTATGAGCGGCCGTTTCCATTATTATGAAGGGTATACCCCGCAGGAGGTAGTTTTTCCTGTACGTGTTTTTAAAGCGCTGGGTGTAGAAACGCTTTTGCTAAGCAATGCGGCCGGTGGTGTTAATCCTGCATTTACTGTGGGCGATATTATGATCATTAACGATCATATTAGTTTTGGCACCCCCAATCCGTTAATAGGTAAGAATATTGATGAATGGGGTACCCGCTTTCCTGATATGAGCGAGCCTTATAAGAAACACCTGGTTGCCAAAGCTAAAGCAATAGGTGCGGCAGGCAATATTCAATTGCATGAGGGCGTGTATTTTGCTGTTACCGGGCCTACTTTTGAAACAAGGGCAGAATACCGCCTTATACAGATTGTGGGCGCCGATGCTGTAGGTATGAGTACCGTACAGGAGTGTATTGTAGCTAACCACATGGGAATGGAAGTGTTTGCCGTTAGTATTATTACAGACCTCGGCATAAGGGAGGAAGAGAATGTGATCACCCACGAAGAAGTATTGGAAGCTGCTAATGCAGCAGAGCCAAAGCTGGCTTATTTATTTACAGAATTGATAAAAGCTATATAGCGATTTAATGAGATTTTTTTTCGTATTCATATTCGTTTTCATCAGTTGTTCAGCTTATTCACAGGGCGGTTTAAGAGGCGTGGGAGACCGGTTCAGGGGTGTCAGCAATGCTGGTGGCGGTGGCGATACGCTCGGTCGCCGGAATAAATTTGAAGATTCTATCACTATCAGCTATCGTTATTTAGATACGGCGCGTACCTACAGGTTAGATTCATCGGTCAACGATTTTACGGTCAAATATCCCATCCCCGCTGACTATTACTACCTGGGAAATACAGGTAGTGCTGCACAATCTTTTTTGTTCTCACCAACCATGAAAGCCGGTTGGGATGCGGGCTTTCACGCCTACGACATATATAAATACACGGTTGAGGGAGCCAGGTTTTTTACCAGCACCCGGCCTTACTCCCAGATCAGCTATATGCTGGGTACGCGCAGTGAGCAGTTGATTGAGCTGATGCATACCCAAAACATCAGGCCCAACTGGAACGCCCATATCCAGTACCGGTTAATCAGTGCACCGGGTATAAACCGTAATCAGAAAACCAGCCATAATAATTACATTTTAACTAACTGGGTAGAATCGGTAGATAAGCGTTACCGTAACTATATCACTATTGTAGCCAATAAGCTAAAGGCAGGCGAAAATGGAGGAATTGATACTGCCTTAAATTATATAGACAATACTGATTATGCCCAGCGTATTCGTATCCCAACCAAATTAGGCGGCGATGCGGGCTTGTCTGCTAATTTTTTCAGCACTGATGTTCCTACCGGTAATAAGTATGATGATTTCAATGCGCTGATGCGCCAGCAATTTGACCTGGGACGTAAAGATTCGCTGGTCACCGACAGTACGGTGGTGCCCTTGTTTTTCCCGCGTGTTCGCCTGGAGCATACTATCAGGTATAGCGCTTACAGGTATTTGTTTTCGGATGAAAACCCAATGGCAGATTATTACCAGAACGTGTACCAGCTCGAAAGCTCACCATCACCTTTCCGGAGGGAAGACTTCTGGAAGGAACTGATGAATGATTTCTCCATTTATACCTTCCCCGATGAAAAGAATACCCAGCAGTTTTTAAAGGTGGGGGTAGCCATGCAGAACCTCAAAGGTATTTTCAGGGATGCTATTACAGAAACTACCGATGGTATTAATTATGCCGATGATGTAACTACCTCGGGCTATAATATTTTAGGACATGGTGAATACCGGAACCGCACCAAAAACCAGCGCTGGGACCTGTTAGCGAAAGGTACCCTGTACTTTGTAGGTATGAATGCCGGTGATTATGAAGCGGCAGCCAGTATTCAAAGCTTATTAGGTAAAAAGATCGGGTCGCTTACGCTGGGCTTTGAAAATGTGAACCGCTCTCCATCCTACATAACCAATCCACTCAGCTCGTTTTATTTAATGCCGGAAAATGTGGATCTGAAAAAGGAAAACACTACGCATCTGTATGCTCATATTTACCAGCCTTTGCTAAAGCTTGGTTTGAGCGGCCATTACTACCTGGTAAATAATTATATTTATTATACCGATTTTTACACTATCAACCAGGCGTCTCTTTTTAACATGCTTCAGATAGCAGCGCATAAGGTTTTTGCTGCCGGTAAAAAGGATCAGTTTAAGTGGGTAGCCGATGCTTATTTTCAGCAGGTTATAGGAAACGGGCCGGTAAATGTACCTACGGTATTTGCCCGGAACCGCTTTATGTATGACGGGAATCTTGGATATAATAACCTCAAAATAGCTATGGGCTTTGATACCCGGTACCGGACCAACTATAAAGGCAATAATTACTCTCCGATTTTAGGCCAGTTTTTTTACCAGGATGAAGCAACCGTGAAATATAAGCTGCCCGATATAGCGGCATTTGTACATTTCCGTATCAACTCCTTCAGGGCATTTGTACGCGCTGAAAATTTAAATACCTTCAGAAGGCTGGCAAATGCTAATGGAAAAGGATCTTCGTATGGTTTTACCAACAGCAATTTTGCTGCTCCCGATTATCCTTACCCCGGTATGATCATCAGGTTAGGTATTGTTTGGGGATTTGTGAACTAATTGTGCTTTAGGCCCGTCACGGGCGCGTTTCTTTAATTCTTCTGCGTATCTTGCTTTTTAGGAGCCAGAATCAATGAAGAAAATTGATTACATAGTTACACGGATAGGCGAGCATGATGACCAGCTGGCTTTTAACGAGCTTTACCGTCATTATTTGCCAGGCTTGCTTCCTTTTGCCGTTTCTATCCTGAAGGACCGGCAGCAGGCGGAAGAGGCTATATTGGACGTTTTTTTTAAGCTTTGGGAGAACCGGAAAGCGCTTGGAGCTATCAAAGGTTTATCTAACTATATTTATGTGGCCACAAAACATACCTGCATCAGCTACCTGCGGAAACAGAAAATAATTTTCACTGATGAAATTGACTATGATTTTGGTCACACTTTTACAACGCCCGAAAGCAGTTTAATTTCCCGGGAAAATATGGCGCTTATCAATGCTGCCGTCCAGTCATTACCCCCTAAGTGCAGTCTTATCTTCCGGCTAATCAGGGAAGAGTGTCTCAAATACGAGGAGGTTGCAAAGTTGCTTAACGTTTCAGTAAAAACAGTGGAAGCACAAATGACCATTGCCAATAAGCGATTGGTTGAAGTATTAAAAAAACAGCTGCCTGAGTACAGGACAAAAATACAGTCCTGATCCCGTTATTTTTGGATGAGTGGTGTGGCTTTTAATAAGCCAGCCAGAAAGTTTAAAAAAAAGTTATTTTGTTTTAGGGGGTGAGCGTACTCCTTAGCGTTATTTAATATTGAAAGTGTTATAATGGATACAGAAAGACTATTGGAGCTGTTGCTTAAAAGAGAGGAAGGTATTATTAGTATGATTGAGCAACGGGAGTTGGCCGGGCTAATGAACGGGCATCCTTGGTCTGGGGAAGCAGCTTCCCTGGTAGCAGATCTTTTTAAGGGGAATATAGTGTCTGGCGATGGAATTAGCAGTGAAGAGCTGGAGCGGTCGGTAAACAAAATAAATGTGCGCATAGCTGCAGGTGCGGCTTCAGGGGAAAGTAGCAGAAGAGTTGTAAAATGGATGAGAAGGGTAGCCGCAGCAGCTGCTGTAATACTGGCGATAGGTACCTGCATTTTTTGGCTGGGGCAGCGTACGCCTAAAAACGCGCTGGTGCAGTTGATTGTAACAGAAAAGGACTCGAAGTCAAGCCTTATTTTACCGGATGGCAGCACTGTATGGGTAAATGCGGAAACAAAGCTAAGCCTTGGTAAGAATTTTGGCACAAACAGCCGTGAAGTATACCTGGATGGAGAAGCTTATTTTGATGTGATCAAAGATGAGAACCGTCCTTTTATTGTGCACACAAGAAGTTTGGATATAAAGGTGTTGGGTACGGCATTTGATGTAAGGGCATACCAGAAAGAGCAACACACCGAAACGAGTCTTTTCAGAGGGCGGGTAGAAGTGCTGTTAAAGGGAAAGAACAGAAAAACGCTCGTACTTCAGCCCCATGAGAAAATTGTTGTGCAGAATGAACAGGCCTCGGAACAAAGGGAGATTGGAAAAAGAGAACTGCTGCCTGAAATTGCTATTCTTCGGATAGAGCCCAATGTGGCTGACTCAGGGTTTTTGGAAACGCAATGGATGCGCAGAAACATCAGCTTTGACCATCAGCCATTAAAGGAAATTATTCCTATGCTGGAAAAATGGTACGAGGTTAGGATTATAGTCAACAACTCGTCCCTGCTTGGAAAACGCTTCAGTGCCAAAATCGAAAAGGAGAGCCTTGAAGAAGTGCTGGAATCATTCCGGCTGTCTTCGGGTATCCGTTACCGCATTGACAACAGGAAAGGAGAAGTAACGATTGAGTAAAAAGAATTATCAACTAAAAAACATATGAAAATGGGTTAAGTAACTGCAAAAAAAAGTGGGAATGTTCCAGCATCCCCACTCAAAACAAACAACTGTAAACTGCGAAAGCAGTTTGTTGATCATCAATTGTTCATTGTAAATTCAAAATTATGAAAAAAAATGATTGCCCTCCGGTCGTGAGGTGGAAGGCATTATTTGTGAAATTCTTTCTGCTGATGAAACTATCTCTGGTCATTCTTTTATTTTCCTCCATCCAGGTATATGCTTTAACGGGCAATGCACAGCAGAAAATCAGCCTGGATATGAAGAATAGCACCATTGTAAGCGTATTAAAGCATATTGAAAACCGATATGATTATCGCTTTTTTTATAACGATGTTCCCGAGCTTAGCAACAGCCAGGTCAATATCTATGCCAGCAGGGCTACTATCGATGAAGTAATGGAGCAGTTGCTTCAAGCCACCTCTTTATCGTACAAGAAAATGAATAGCGGAATGGTGGTTATTGTAGGCCACGTCAGCAGCACATCAACCCTGGAGATAAAGGGAGTGGTAATGGATGAAAACGGAATACCACTGGTTGGTGTAAGTATTGTGGAAAAAGGAACAACCAATGGAACTTCAACGGAGGCAGACGGAAGCTATTCCATTAATGTAGCTGATGAAAACGCGGTATTGATTGTATCAAATGTTGGGTATATTCCACAAGAGATTTCGGTAAAGGATAATAGCTACACTAATATAGTGCTTAAAAAAGAAGACAACAGGATGGATGAAGTTGTTGTGGTAGGATATGGCACGCAAAAGAAGGAAAACCTTACCGGCGCGGTAACCTCTGTGAAGTTTGACGAGCGGCTGGGAGATCGCCCGGTTAATACAATTGGAACAGTGCTGCAGGGTGCGGCCCCGGGCTTACAGGTGACACGTGGTTCTGGTGAGCCTGGAGGTGGTTTTTCAATGAATATCAGGGGTACTACCAGCATTAACGGTGGAAGCCCCCTGATACTGGTTGATAATGTACCGTTTGAAGGAGGACTAAACCTTCTTGACCCTACTGACATTGAGTCTATTTCTGTACTTAAAGACGCCGCTTCTGCCTCAATTTATGGTGCACGATCGGCCTATGGCGTAATATTGATCACTACCAAGAAAGGTAAAAGAAATGCGGCTGTAAACATTACCTATCATAATAATCTTACATTGAACACGGCTCCCTTTTTACCAGAAAAAGCATCACCGCAGCAAACAGTGCAGGCGTATAAAGATGCCGGGGCAGCCTCCTATTTTTCAGGCCAGAACATAGATAAATGGCTCACGTTTTTAAAAGAGTATAATGGTAATCCGTCAGCATATCCCTCGGGCTATGTGGTAGATAACGGAACCCGGTATTATCTGAGACAAACGGATGAAATGGGCGATTTTCTTGGTCACACAGGCAGGCAGATGAATCATAACCTTTCTGTAAGTGGTGGTAGCGAGCATACGGTTTACCGCTTATCGTTAGGCACAACAAATGAGGACGGAATTATTGTTACCGACAAAGACCATTTTAAACGGTATAATCTAAAAAGTTTTGTAAGTACCGATATTAAACCGTGGTTAAATACGTCTTTGGATGTGTTATACAATAACTCCACCCGAACTATGCCCAATGCAGATGTATGGTTTCAAACAGCTACATCGCCATCGTACAGGCCTATAGATACTGTTACCATAAACGGGGAAGAGTTGCTTGCGGGTACCGGCGCCAACTTTGTGCGCATGGGAGCAGTGAATAAAACGCAAACCAGCAATATAAGAGCCACCGGAAAAGTTGTAATAACACCAGTGAAAAAAGTAAGGCTGAATGCAGAATATACCTTTGACAAAATAAATGGCCTTATCGATAATTATTATAAACGTGTACGGTATGTCAATACCAACACTTTTGTTGCAGAATATAACCGCAATTCATCGCAATATGAAAAATATAACCAGACAACCAACTATAATGCGCTGAATATTTACGGAGACTATAATGAACAGTTAGGCAAACATGGCATCAAATTGCTGGCAGGGTTCAACCAGGAGGAGCGTTATTATGAACAGCAATATTCCACCGTTAGCCAGATGATTAATGATGACCTGCCCTCTATTTCCCAGGCAACCGGGGAACAGCGTACTACCGATTCTTATGATGAATACGCGGTGAGAGGCTTTTTCGGACGTATTAATTATAACTATGATGGCCGCTACCTTTTAGAGCTGAATGGGCGTTATGACGGATCTTCAAAGTTTCCTCCCAGTCATCGGTGGGGCTTTTTCCCTTCTGCTTCCATAGGCTGGCGCCTGATAGAAGAATCTTTTATGGCTGGTCTGAAACCCTGGCTGAGCGAGCTGAAATTCCGTGCTTCTTATGGAACCGTTGGCAACCAGGCCATCAGCACTTATGCATTTGTGCCTTCGATGGACTCTTATCGGGCGGACTGGCTGGATGCTAATGCACGACCGCTTACCTTACGCGCACCAGCACTGGTTAGTAACGATTTCACCTGGGAAACAGTAGTATCTCAAAATGCGGGTGTAGATTTTGGCTTTTTAAAAAACAGACTTACCGGTTCACTTGATATATATACACGCCTTACTAAAAATATGCTGGCTGCCGGTGAAGAGTTGCCGGCAATCCTGGGAGCAAGTGCGCCACTGAAGAATGTGGCCGACCTCAAGTCTACTGGTTTTGAACTGGAGCTGAGCTGGAGAGACCGGGTGGGCAGCGATTTTAAATATGGAATAGGCGTTAACCTGTATAATTACAAGGCTAAAATCACAAAGTTTAAAAATGAAGGAGGCTTATTAAGCCAGTATTATGTAGGGCAGATGCTTGGTGAAATATGGGGCTATGAATTTGACAGGTATTATACAGTAGATGATTTCGTGGAAGGTTCTTTGAGCGCAAACCTGACAAACGGAAGACTGAAGGATGGGGTAACAAAAATTGAAGGACAGAATCCTAACCCTGGTGATATATTGTTTAAAGATCTGGATGGAAATGGGATAATTAATGCAGGTAATTCAACCCTTGCAAACCCGGGCGACAGAAAGATCATAGGTAATAGTAATTTGCGTTACCAGTATGGTATCAATGGCGATTTTGAATATAAGGGTGTGTCGCTCTCTTTTGTCATGAATGGGATCATGAAAAGAGACCGTTACCTTAATAACGACCTTACTAATGCCTATAACTATGAGTTTGGGACTATCTATAAACACCAGTTGAATTATTGGACACCAGAGAACCTGGATGCTGAATACCCCAGATTATATATTTCCGGGTTCCGCACTACCAACCATACTTCCAATTACCGCACTTCTACCAGAACCTTGCTGAATGGTTCCTATTTAAGGTTACAAAATGTTACGCTTGGGTATATGTTCAAAAACTCATTAGTGCGTAAAATAGGTATTAGAGGACTGAAAGTGTTTGCAAGCTCCGAAAATTTATACACATGGTCAAAACTGCCCAAAGGAATTGACCCGGCAGCGGATTCAAAGAGCAATGGTTTAGGGTATCCTTATATGAGGTCGTTCTCATTTGGACTTAATGTTAATTTATAATTCTGGTGAAATGAAAAATCTGATCAACTATATAGTTATAATAATAGTTTTGACTTCCTGTAACAAGGACTTTTTAGACCGTTACCCTTTAGATCAGCAGACGGAAGTCACTGCTTTTAAGACGTACGATAATTTTAAAACCTATTCCTGGAACCTGTACGGCTATTTTGATGGGTTTCCTGCAGACGGAGGATATTTGCCGGTTAATATAGAAGAAGAGCAATACTCGGATAATATGATCTATGCCTTTGCAGGCTATAAAAGCCCTTATGCTTTTCAAACCTATTCCGAGCCTTCTTCAGGTGGTGGTTGGGATTTCTCTTATATCAGGCGGGTTAATCTTTTAATTGACAATGTAGACAAGTCTGCAATGTCCGAGACAGACAAAGGGCACTGGAGAAGTGTAGGGTATTTTTTCAGGGCCTTGCGTTATTTTGACCTGGTTGCCAGTTTCGGAGACGTGCCCTGGATTGATCATCTGTTGACAGACTCCGATACGTTGTTGTATGCCAGCCGCACGCCGCGCAGTATAGTAACTGCGAATATCTTGTCGGATCTGTTGTATGCCGAAGAGCATATAAAGAAAGACGGCGAAGGTGTAAATACTATTAATCAAAGTGTTGTAAGAGCACTTATTTCCCGTTTTGGATTGTTTGAGGGCACCTGGCGTAAATACCACCAATTAAGTGAGGCCGATAAATATCTCGAAGCTTCGTTTAATGCTTCATCAAAACTCATAGCAGGAAATCCGGCCCTTATAAGCAATTATGATGATATCTTTAACTCGGAGGAACTGGCTGGAAAACCGGGCATATTGCTGGCCAAACAATATGCTACTGATTTGATTATGCATAGTATTGGACGGGTGGCCCGTACTGCTGCGTGGTATTCAGATGTTACGCGGGACGCTGTGGAAAGCTATTTGTGTACCGATGGAAAGCCGATTTCTACATCACCCTTATACCAGGGCAGTGAATCAATGAATGCCGAGTTCAGAAACCGCGACAGGCGGTTGTACTATACTGTAATGCCGCCCTATAAAGTAAAGCTCCTTGGCGGGGCTACCAACTCGGTTACCTGGGAGCATACAGGCGTAGCTGCAGACAGGGAATATATTGATACCCTGAACCGCATATCTACCGCCACTGCCAAGCAATTACCTGTTTCTAATTTTGCCGGCTACCTGGCTGCGGGAATTCCCAACTTCCGGCAGCGCAATAACGGGCAGGCGTTTATTGTATCCGATCTGGGCTACTATCACTGGAAATATTATCACCGGCATTCAGATAATATGGCCCTGCTCACTTCAACTACCGATTTCCCGCTTTTCCGGATGGGAGAAATATTGGTAAACCATGCTGAGGCAGCCTTTGAGCTGGGACGGTTTGACCAGGGTGTTGCCGACCAAACCATTAACCGGCTGCGTGCACGTGGAAATGTAGCTAAAATGACGGTAAGCGAAATAAACAGTTCGTTTGATGCTGCAAGGGATGCTGACGTAGACCCTGTGCTATGGGAAATAAGAAGGGAAAGAAGAGTTGAGCTGATGGGCGACGGGTTCCGTTTTAGAGATATCAAAAGATGGAAGAAAGGCACATATATCAATAAAGTACCATTGGGTGTTAAAGTTAATAATGCTGACTATAACAATGCGCTTACTATATATGGGGGCAGCTCCGTAGGTTATGTAATGCAAAGCATTGGCGCGCCGTTAGGATGGCTCGATAAATATTACCTTAAGCCCATTCCTCTTAACCAGTTTGTGCTGAACCCCGCCCTGGAGCAAAATCCTGGCTGGAGAAAGAATTAGTGTTTCTAAACAACTAAATTGAAAATATGAAAAAGCTGGCTTTCGCTTTAGCAGGAACGCTTTTGTTGTTCGTGCACAACAGTTATGCACAGCGCCTCCCCAATTTTATTGTTATTTATGCTGATGACATGGGATATGGTGATTTAGGAATTAATGGCAATCCGTCCATTTTAACACCCAATCTGGATCGCATGGCTGCGGAAGGCGTTCGCTTTTCAAATTATTATTCAGCTTCACCGGCCTGTACCGCCAGTAGGTATGCGTTTTTAACCGGTAAGTATCCACCCCGATCGGGATTTCGCTGGGTTTTATATCCCACCGACAAAATAGGGTTGCACCCTAAGGAGCAGACAATTGCAGAGGCGCTTAAAGAAAAGGGCTATCACACAGCTGTTTTCGGGAAATGGCATTTGGGCTCAACGGATCGTTCGTATATGCCGTTGGCACAGGGCTTTGATGAATATGTAGGTTTGCCTTACAGCAACGATATGATTCCTCCCAAACATGGAGACATACCGTTGTTACACGGGTATGATACGCTTGAACTGAATCCCGATCAAAGCAAACTGACGAAACTTTATACAGAAAGAAGCATCAGCTTTATTGAAAAGAATAAGAGCCGGCCTTTCTTTGTGTACCTGCCATATGCGATGCCGCATGTGCCGTTATTTGCTTCTACTTTGTTTAAGGGAACTTCTCCAAGGGGTTTGTACGGCGATGTGGTACAGGAGCTGGATTTTTATATTGGTAAGCTTACGAGCTACCTGGAAGAATCCGGTCTTGATAAAAATACTTTTGTCATTTTTACTTCAGACAATGGCCCCTGGCTGCTGCGTGATGAAGAAGGGGGCTCTGCGGGTTTGTTTCGGGACGGAAAAGGAAGTACCTGGGAGGGCGGTATGCGGGAGCCTTTTATTCTTTGGGGCCACCGCGATCTTCCAAAAGGGAAAGTGGTTGGGCAGGTGTTTACATCGTTAGACCTGATGCCTACTATTGCCTCCCTGGCCGGCATTTCCCAAACGGAGAATCCTATAGATGGCAAGGCTTTTCCACATTTATGGAAAGGAGAAGGGCAGGGGCGCTCTGAATTTTATTTCTTCGGAATAAACCACCAGCTGATGGCCGTGCGTAAAGGGCCCTGGAAATTGCATGTTAAAACCTATAGTCAATTAGGAATAGATTATTTTGAAAAAGGTAAACCCTTGTTATTTAATTTAGATAAAGATCCATCCGAAAAATACAATGTAGCGGAGCATCACCCCGAAATCGTTAATGAGTTAAAAAGTTTGATCCGCGATAAGGAAACAGGAATCAATTCAGCCGGATCGTTTTGGGATAAAAAGAATATTACAGGGAAATAGTTCGCTGCTATGGGGCTGTTTTCGTTCCTGTAACAAGACCGCTAAAGTCTCCGTTTCTCTTTGAAAAAATCTCATTTCTCCATCTTTACTGTATAAAAAGAGGCCATCCCTGATTTCGGGGATAGCCTCTTTTTTATATTTGAATTTTTAATGGTTATCCAAAGATTCCTTTTCTTAAACTCCTGATCCCTTCTCCAATTTTGAAGCCATTGTGATATACTTCAATCTTGTAGTCGCCGGGCTTAAAGCCCTCCATATTCTTGATGGGGAACGAAACACCTTTTCTTGTGCCTGTTTCATATTCAACAGGAATTTTAGCGGTGAAGTTCCTGTCTCCATCCTGGCGGGTAGTCATGGCACCGGAGCCTAACTCATCGTTTTGAACAATGCTGCCTTTAGGATCAGTAACTACTACATACAGGTCGGCAGGACCGGAAGTGGTGATCCGGTTTTCGATATTAAAGGCTATCTGTAATTTATCCACTTTTTTAGCAAAGCTGGTTTCCTTTTCCTTACCATTACGTTTTTCTTTTAAAGGGGTAATGGACATACCTGATGCCGAAAGTGTGCTGGCCACATCCACCGTATTAGCCAGTTCTTCATTTTCAGCGGTGCGCATATCAAGGTTCTGGCTCAGCACGTTCTTTTCTGTATTAAGATGGGTATTCCGCGCTGTCAGCTCCTGGTTCTCACCTTTAAGCTGGGTGATCTGGGTTTCAAGCCTGCCTATTTGCCCGTTGAGTTCAGCAATCAGCTGGCGGGCTCTTTTTAAATCAGCCGCTGTTGCATTATTATTGCTCAATATTTTGCTGATCTCAGCCTTACGGGCTTCAATTTCTTTTTGCAATGCTGTTTTTTCTCCCTGCAGGCTGTTGTTGGCCCCGGTAATGGAGTCAAGGCGCATTTCTGCAAGGTTAAACATTTGTCTCAGAGAGTCAGACTCCGACAGCACATTTTCTGTTTGTGACTCTGTGGCAGAAAACAAGTTCTCGTTCCCGGTGCCAGAGTTTTTATCCCACAACATATAACCCCATGTTCCAAGCAGCGCAACTATAAGTAAGCCAATAATAACATTTCTGTTTCCATTCGGATTTGAAGGCTTGTTATCGGATGGCTGTTGAGAGGCAGAGGGATAATTCGTATTTGCCATAAACAATAAAATTTTAAATTAAAAAAACTGCAATTATACTGCAGCAGATAAAGTTTTTTCTAATACTTATAAAAAATGTCTTTTCTCACAAAACATAAATTATGCCAAATAAGAAAGTGGTTTAGGCTAAGCTGCTTTTTTTGATAATATTTTAGGGATTTAAAATTATCTTGCGCCTATGTCTGTCGATAAGATTATAGCTGATTGGAATAAAAGTATCTATAAACCAATATATTGGATAGAGGGTGATGAAGAGTTTTATGTAGATCAACTGGTTGACTTTGCAGAGCGGAAAATACTTAATGAAAATGAGGCCTCTTTTAACCTGACCGTATTTTACGGCAAGGATGCTGCCTGGGCCGATATACTGAATGCCTGCCGCAAATACCCTATGTTTTCAGACCGGCAGGTGGTAATACTAAAAGAGGCACAGCAAATGAAGGATGTAGATAAGCTGGAACCTTATATTCAAACGCCTTTGTCTTCCACTATTTTTATAGTAGCGTTTAAGGATAAAAAACTGGATGCGCGCACCAGGTTTGCTAAACTGGTGAAGGACAAAACGGAGTATATTCTTACTAAAAAAATATATGACAATACTTTACCTGAATGGGTAAGCTCGGTAGTAGGAGGGATGGGATATAGTATTACCCCCAAAGCCAACAGCCTTATTGTAGATCATATTGGTAATGATTTAAGCCGTATTAAGAACGAGATTGATAAGATACTGATCAACCTCGGGACAAGAAAATCTATTACAGAAGAAGATGTTGAAAATTATGTAGGTATTAGCAAAGAGTTCAATGTATTTGAATTGCAGAGCGCCATTGCTGCCAGGGATCTTACCAAGGCCATCCGTATTATTCAATACTTTGATGCTAACCCCAAAGTGGCGCCTATACAATTAGTGTTGCCCTCGTTATATACTTTTTTCAGCAAGGTATATATGGTCTTTGGTGTTTCCGGGGGGGAAGACGCTATTGCCAAACAGATCAGTGTCAATCCCTATTTTGTAAAAAGTTATTTACAGGCATCCAAAACCTATGGTTTTGAAGGTATTGAAAAAATATTATTATTGCTGCATAGCTATAATCTTAAAGGTATTGGCATAAATGCCGCCAGGGTAGAAGATGCAGAGCTTTTAAAAGAAATGGTGGTGAAGATCATGATGTAGGGTAAATTGTTTATGGTTCATAGTTCATGGCTGAAGGCTGGAAGCTAAAAGCTGAAAGCCGGTTGCCGGTAACTGATCGCTGGTCAAAAAAACATCGCTCCTTACTCATAAAGGTTTAAAAGCTGTTGAAGATGGTTGAATGCAGTTGAAGGTTGGTGAATTGGCATAAAGATTAACAAGTTGGGCGAATGATGGATATTAACTATATGGTATAGAAATTCTATACTTGGATAATCGGCAACCAATGCTCAATTTTTATTTGCTAAAAGTTTTAAGCATTTTGCTTTCGGCTTCCTGTCTATTCCTTCCTACTCTTCCTGGCCCATCCACATAGCGCCTCCTACGCTATTGCGCACAGCGCCGGTAACAGAGCTTAATACATTATATTCTTCGCGCCAGCGCAATACACCTATAAGCGCCATAATAAGCGCTTCTTTATATTGAACCAGTTGCTCATCGGGCACTACCACTTTTATATTTCCCAAATTCTGTTGTAAGCGCTCTATCAGGTAGCTGTTGAAAGCACCGCCACCGGTTACCAGTAGCTGTTGTTCGGTGCCGGTCTCTGTTTTATGGGCCATCAGCGCATTTTTTACCTGTCTTACTATGTGAGCTGTATAAGTATGCAGTGCATCTGCCGGGGAAAGCGCATATTTCCGAATGATAGGATAAACTGTATCCGTTCCAAAGCTGTTAGCCAGCGATCTGGGAATAGGTAATGTGTAGTAGGTAAATCCGTTCAGCTCATTCAGCAATGCCTGGTTTAACTGTCCCTGCCGGGCCAGCTCACCGCCTTCATCAAAATCTTTACCTGCTTCGTTGGCCAGCATATTGAGTACCCGGTTGGCTGCGCACACGTCAAATGCTTTATACTGATCCCCTTTAATAGAAATATTGGCAATGCCCCCGATATTCAGAAAATATTGGTAGTCAGGGAAAAATAGTTGTTCGCCAATCGGTACAATAGGGGCTCCCTGTCCGCCAAAAGCAATGTCCATGGCGCGGAGGTCGCTTACAACCGGGAGCTGTGTAACGGCAGCTATTGCAGCGCCATCGCCCAACTGGGCCGTCATTTTTTTTGAGGGTAGGTGAAAAGTGGTATGGCCGTGAGAGGCTACTACCGCTACTTTGAATTGTAAATGGTGCCTGGCTATAAACTCATTTACTTTGTTGCCCAGGTAATGTCCGTATTCCGTATGCAATAACTGGTAGTCCAGCGCCGGAAGCGAAGTAGCATTTTTCAGTTTTTCTGTCCATTCCTTACTGTAAGGAAGGCATTCTGAATGGATGATTTCATAGCTCCATTTGCCGCCGTTTTCCAGGATCTCGGTAAAAACTATGTCCAGTCCGTCAAGAGAGCTGCCGCTCATTAATCCTATTGCACGATAGATCATCGTAATATAATATAAAAAAGTTTAGATTTAAGGTAAGCTTTAAGCTTAAAACGTTAGGCTTAATGCATATTTCCTGTAAGTTTGCCAAAAGTAGTAAAACACATTTGTAATCAGTCAGGCAGCTTTAAAATAGAGAAAATATGATCAGAAATTTAAGTAAAAATCATAGTCTGTTAAGCAATTGGGTAAGTGAGCTGCGAGATGTGGATGTGCAAAACGACCGCATGCGTTTCAGGCGTAACCTGGAGCGTATTGGCGAGATACTGGCTTACGAAATAAGCAAGGAGCTTCCTTCTGTTATTAAAGAAACGCAGACCCCCCTCGGTATTTCAGAAAGCAAAGTGTTGGCAGAGCAGCCTGTTCTGGCAACTATATTGCGCGCTGGCCTGGCATTGCACCAGGGTTTGCTGAATTACTTTGATAAAGCCGACAATGCTTTTATATCTGCTTACCGTAAACATCATAAAGACGGCACTTTTGAAATTGAAATAGAATATATCAGCAGCCCCGACCTGGAAAACAGGATATTGATTGTTTCTGATCCCATGCTGGCTACAGGGGCCTCCCTTGTAAAGACATTACAGTACTTAAAGGATGAGGGCAAACCTGAAAGCATACATATTGCTACAGCTATAGCCTGTACAGAAGGCCTGGAATATGTAACGCGCGAAATACCCGAAGCCACGATCTGGTGTGCCGATATTGATGAAGAAATAACGGCTAAAGGATATATTGTTCCGGGCCTCGGTGATGCCGGCGACCTGGCTTATGGCAATAAGACACAATTCTGAGATTTGATTTTCAAGGATCTCTTTATTTCCCCTTTTTCTTTGTGAAAGCGCATTGAATGCGTTTTTAGAACTAATGGAGCAGCCAATAATAGCTCTGCAGATCATGCATTGTTCCGCATCAGCATGTCTGAAAGGAAGAGCAATTTGCCTGCGTCAGAGCTGTTATATTGCCTTAATCAGCAAAAAACGGGACTGCTCACTATAATTGGTGAAACCCAAAAATCACCTTTATCCAGTATTGACTTTTGTTATTGCCTGAACTTATTTTGTATTGCGAACGGGCATGGATGCAATAGCAAATAACACGCATGCCCATTGTTTACTAAAATGTAATTTATGAAATCAGTTATTTTATCTTCAATTGCCGTAGTTTTATTTTCAGGAATGAGCTATAGCCAGTACAGTAAAGAACCCGATATCGCTTTAGCACCTTCTGCTTCGCTACGTAGTTTACCTGTAGTGCAACAACAGACCTTCTTTAAAACAACACAGCCCGGTCAGCAAAAATTATTTCAGGATGAAGCAACATACAGGAGAAAAAGGAATCTGGGCGTAGGACTGATAATCGGAGGCAGCGCGCTTATGGTTACAGGAGGGTTTCTACTCGAAAATGCACTTACCGATAGCCGCGATTTTGAAAACGGTGTGGAAAAAACCATCATTAGCGCTTTGGTTGCTGCTTCAGGCGCTGCAGGGCTGGGTGTAGGGATTCCTATGGTTATAAAAAATAACAGGAGATTGAATGATCTGCAGAAAGAGAAAGCAAGCCTGTCTTTTCATTATACCGGCACCGGTGGAAAAATAGTGTACCGTTTTTAGGTTACATAACATTTTATGACAGTATCCAAAAGATGATCAGCCTAAGCTTGACAAAGACGCTGATCTGTAATAACTGTGGAATGTAAAAAATTAAGGTTTCTGCTGCTTTTCTTTTAAAAGATCAAAAAATATGATGGATGTTTTAAGGAAAATCTGTACTTTTCTCTGCTAAATTTGATCTTTTATATAGTATATGAATAAAACAACGAAGCTTTTTATTGAGCAGATAAGTGCCCGAAACACAGGAGAACCGGAATTTTTACAAGCTGTTTCAGAAGTCGCAGAATCTGTTATTCCTTATATCGAATCGCAGCCACGGTATAAAAAAAGTAAAATCTTAGAGCGTATTGCCGAGCCGGAAAGGGTTTTGATCTTTCGTGTGCCCTGGTTAGACGATAAAGGAGAAGTACAGGTAAACCGAGGTTACCGTGTTCAGATGAATAGTGCTATAGGCCCTTACAAAGGCGGGCTGAGATTTCATCCTACGGTTACGCTTAGTGTACTGAAGTTTCTTGCCTTTGAGCAGGTATTTAAAAACAGCCTTACCGGTTTACCAATGGGCGGTGGAAAAGGCGGTTCAGATTTCGATCCTAAAGGGCGGTCGGATAATGAGATAATGAAGTTTTGCCAGAGCTTTATGACGGAGCTGTACAGGCATGTAGGAGATGATATAGATATCCCGGCAGGTGATATAGGAGTGGGGAAAAGGGAAATAGGCTACCTGTTTGGCCAGTACAAACGTATTACCGGCACATTTAATGGAGTGCTTACCGGCAAAGCCTTTGAATGGGGAGGAAGCCTGATAAGACCCGAAGCTACAGGCTATGGATTAGTATATTTTGTAGAAGAGATGCTTAAGGATAGGGAGGAGACTTTACTAACCAAAAAGATATTGATCTCGGGTTCGGGTAATGTGGCGCAGTTTGCTGCGGAAAAGTGTATTACTCACGGGGCAAAAGTGCTTACTATGTCAGACTCTGAGGGTTTTATTTATGATCCTGCCGGAATTGATCAGGAAAAGCTGGAGTTTATTAAGGAGTTGAAAAATGAACGGCGCGGGCGTATTAAGGAGTATGCCGATCATTTTGGTTGTGAATATTTTGCAGGAGAAAGGCCCTGGAAAATAAAATGTGATATCGCATTGCCCAATGCTACGCAAAATGAGCTGGGGTTAAGCGATGCCGAAGAACTGATCAAAAACGGGTGTTATTGTGTGGCGGAAGGAGCCAATATGCCCTGCACGCCCGAAGCGGTTGCGGCTTTTAACAAAGCTAAAGTAATGTATGCCCCGGGCAAAGCTGCTAATGCGGGAGGAGTGGCTGTTTCGGGATTGGAAATGTCGCAAAATTCGTTACGTTATAGTTGGGGCCGGGATAAGGTAGATAGCAAGCTCAAAACAATAATGACCGATATCCACCAGATATGTGTAAAATATGGAAAAGATGACCACGGGCATGTTAATTATGAAAGAGGGGCCAATATAGGTGGTTTTGTAAAAGTGGCCGAAGCTATGTTGTCGCAGGGAGTGGTGTAAAATACTTCCGTTACAGAATAGAGGCAGTATCAAAAGTTGATGCTGCCTCTTTGTTTACTTATCAAAACATTACATCAATTATTTACCAATATATTTCTCTTCTTTTTCAAGTTCATCCATAAACAATTTCCAGCCGGCTTCTATTTTTTTGAAATTTTCTTTTCTTTCGGCTGCAATGGCAGGTTGCAGCAGGTCTTCATTTGCACCTAATACAGCTCCCTGGGGGTAGCCACTCAAAATGTACCATTTTGATTCCCTCACAAAAATTCCGTCATTTTCGCCATTATAATCGTAATATAAGATAGGCGTATTTTCTACGCTGCCTGCGGCGGGCCTGAACGTTTTTAATGAAAACAAATGTTTATCGGAAAGAGAGATATTGATTGTTGAGGTAGTTGCCTTCTTTATCTTTTGTAATTCTTCCTCGGGATTGCTGAAAACAATTTCGCCTGTTTTTCCATTATATGATGTAAGATTTAAAGTGGCAATTACGTTTTCAGCCGCCACTGTTTCCCGCTGCACTGTAGCTTTAGTAGCGGGCGCATTACCCGCTACCGCCTGTATTTTTAAATGGCTGTTGCCTGTACTTTCATTAGTGGTATTACTTTTACTGCATGATAATACAACTAAGAATAGTACTAATGCTGTTATAAAAAAAGTTGTAGTTTTCATCTGTATATTTTTTGTTTTTTTAATTGTCAGATGGAATTTCGTATAAGAAAATATTCATTGTTTTGGGGTATGAAAATGAATATTTTCTTATGCTTCATTTCATAACTATTGATTTAAAATCTTTTTGGCCAACCGCCTTTGTAATGATCCAGTACTATAACTGATTATATATTTACCATCTTCGGTGTATTGATGTGCAGCCCTTTCATCAGCAACTTCCTTCTTTAAATCTTCAAATTTTCCTTCAGTGCACATACCAAAAGCCGTACTGCCAATACTGCCGATTGTTCCATCCACATCATTAAACAGGTATGCTATTGCCAATGGTAAAATGTTTTCACTATTATCAACACAAAGTTTATAAAAATCTTTATACTCCTGTGTACTCCTTATTTGCTGCGATGTACTATATATGGCAAATTCAGGAGAATTCTGTTTATCTATAAATTTTTTACCCTTAACTGCAAAATCGTCTTTGATTTGTTTAGTAGGAACCTGTATTAAGGTTTGTAGTTTAGCTGCTTCACTACCGGTAAGTACTACAATATCTTTTACCCACTTTTGCCCTGTATTATTATCCGTAGTAGTATCAGCGTGGGATCTGATATCGGCGGCACTCCTGCTCCACGTTGTGGCAATATTGTCAGGAAACTTTGCATTGTTATCGCCATTTGAAGATGACTTTTTAGAGCAGGCTGTAAAGCCAAGGAGTGCCACTAAAAGCATGTAAGTTGTAATTGTTTTCATTTCAATTGTTTTTTTAGGTTTGGACTAACTCTATAGTTGGGCTAATATAGCTTTTACGTATTTGGCTGCCCTATAGAAAAACCTATCGTATTAGTACCTTTTTTTAATTTCAGACTTACTTTATTCCCGCTTCCATCCACATAAGCGCCGCTATGCCAGCCAGCTTTATCTACGCCGAAAGGCAATTGCTGCTTTTCATTATTTACAGTGATACCTAATTCTATAAACCGGCTTTTTTGTTCATCTAATGCGGGGCTGTTTACCCACGCGCTCAAATAGTATTCGCCATCTGTAGGTACATTTATATGAAATACTTTAAGGGATGTAGCGCCTTCTACTTTATCTTCCGCTTTTAAAATAGTAACATCACCTCCCAACCCCTTGTTTTTCTCAAAAAAATCGCTTTCAGTAATTGTATTACTGACTTGCTTTACTGATCGCGGCGTTGTATCCCCGTCAACTGGATCAAACTCTCGTTTACATCCGTAAAACAATACACTGGATACAAAGACAGCAAGCAATAATACACGGCAGGCGCTTGTATGATTTACTGTCCAACAGTTAATTTGTCTCTTTTTCATAGTTTTATTTTTAATTGTTGCTTTTCACGGTGTTAAGCCAGAATTTAGCAGCGTTCAATGTGATTTTGCTATTAAAGGTAGAAAAATTTGAAATAAATTCACATTAGTGTGAATTTATTTCAAATCTCTTTTTGTAACTATTTGTATATCAATGATAAGAGGATGTCAATTATATAATAGATTATTTTTGACAACAATACTAATACTGCGAAGAAGTTTTATGTATCCTTTGATTACCGGCACTTTAAAAGTTGTAATATTGTTTTATGTCAGCACAGGTTTATTTGATCCCCACTTTTCTTCATGAGCAGTCATTGCATGTTTTACCTGCTTATATTTTGGAAGCCATAGAAAAATGTAATGTGCTTTTTGCTGAAAATGAGCGCTCAGCACGCAGGTATTTAAAACAATTAAAGCGGGAGATCGTCATTGACAGCTATGCATGGTTTACCATAGGAAAGGCAGAAAACGAAGTTTTGCAGGCGTTTCGTAATAAGATCAAAGAAGGGAAAATCATCGGGATTATCAGTGAGGCCGGTTGCCCGGGGGTAGCTGATCCCGGCCAGTTGTTAATTGCTGCAGCGCAGGAAATGAATGCTACGGTTGTGCCCCTGGTAGGTCCCAGTTCTATTCTGTTAGCGCTGATGGCCAGTGGTATGAACGGGCAGCATTTTTCCTTTACAGGGTATTTGCCCATAGATAATCAGCAGCGGATAAAAGCCATCAAAGACTTGGAAGCTGAATCCAGGCAAAAGAACAGCACACAGATATTTATAGAAACGCCTTACCGGAATAACCAGATGCTGGAAACATTATTAAAGAATTGCCAGGCGTCAACTATGTTATGTGTGGCGGTCAATATTACCGGCCCTGATGAATGGATTAAAACCACATCCATACAACAGTGGAAGCATCTTACCACAGACTTGCATAAAAAGCCGGCCATATTCTTACTCAGCGCCCATCAGGGTCAGGGCAAGCGCATCTGATTTTGAAGTTTTCTATGCTTTATGTCACTCCTTGCGGAGTTTTTTAGCTGGCTTCCTTATTTTATAATCCTGTCAGCCCTTAGGGCTTATTTGCCCCGGTCATTTTTCAAACCCGAAGGGTTATAATGATTATAAAAGAATGTACTGACGCTCTATTAAACCCTGAAAGGGTGGTATTATTTGCCCGAATAAATGGCTTCAGAATTGAATTTAAGATACGTTTGCCTTGCAATTAGTGTATTTCGGCCAGGCGGGGTTGAAGTTTTTAAATTGATAAGTTTAGGGCTGTCCTGTTTTAAACGACACCATTCCTTCCCTTTGGGGAAGGCTAGGGGGCTTAAAAGCCTGGTGCAGGTGCAGCGTCTTTCATAGAGATGATGCTATCCACTATGTAACGGGTATTGCCGCGCCAGGGTAGCACCCCATTATATTCTTTATAATGAAGATCGAAGCGTTTGCCTGAATTCATCTTTAAGATATCAAATACCTTCTTGTCCTTTATAGAGAACTCAAATTCGTTGGACTGCACGCCGCCTGTAGCTGAGCCGCGGATGCCTTCCTGTATCAGCTTGCCCTCGTAGGTTTTAAAGATCTGGCCTTTTTCCACAGCAAAATTCAGGTAGCCCGATTTTACGCCGTCAGAAGTATAGGGATAGTAAAATTTCCAATAAATATATCCGCCAGCCACCAACAAAACAATCAGAAAGAAAAAGAAGATGTATTTAGCGCATCCGCTTCGCTTTTTAGGCTGTAAGTCGGGAGCAGGAATAGGTTCTACAGGCATAAAAAAGGTTTTCTTTAATAAAATTAATGATATAATATTAATTTATTGCACTAAATTTGCGGCTCTAAAAGTACTATTTGTTTTTAAATGAACAATCTTTTAAACCATACCAAGCAGTTTGAGCTTCAGCCACTGGTTACAACAGGGGTATATGCGGTAGGTTTTGATGTGTTTATTTTTTCTCCACGTCCACAGCATCGTATATGCTGACAGGCCAACCTTAAGCCACAGGTACCTGTCAGTGAAGACCTTCCGAAATAAAAACATTAGGGCAGGCATCCCGCAAATTTTTACAAATACTGATAGTGGACAACCAGGAAATAATCGTTAGAGTAGCAATACCGGAAGATAAAAAATTTTCAACGATCATCACCGATGAAATGGCCTCTTCTGCTGCTGCACGTGGCACAGGCATCGCAACGCGCAGCCCTGAGTATATTGAAAAGAAAATTGACGAAGGAAAGGCTGTGGTAGCTGTTACCAAAGGCGGTGAATGGGTGGGATTTTGTTATATAGAAACATGGAGCCACGGGGAGTACGTAGCTAACTCCGGACTTATTGTTTCGCCTAATTACCGAAAAAGCGGCGTAGCTAAAAGGATCAAGCAGCGAATTTTCAATTTAAGCAGGAAGTTATATCCCGAGGCAAAAATTTTTGGTCTTACAACGGGTCTGGCTGTTATGAAAATTAACAGTGAGCTTGGATATGAGCCTGTGACCTATTCTGAACTTACACAAGACGAGCAATTCTGGGCAGGGTGCAAGAGTTGTGTGAATTATGATATTTTGATGAGTAAGCAAAGAAAGAACTGTATGTGCACAGCCATGCTTTACGATCCTAAGGATCACTATGAACCGGAGGAAACAAAAGCGTTTTTCGAGGAAAACCAATCGGGCCTGGAAAGATTGCTGCGGCTGAAACAATGGAAGTTCTTAAAACCTTTCCGCAGGAAAGAAAAGAACGGAGGTCCCGGTTCTTCCATTAAAGTATTTTTTAATTCACTGTTTCATTAAAATATATTATCAGATGGGTAAAAAAGTTGTTCTGGGTTTCAGTGGCGGTTTAGACACCACTTTCTGTGTTAAGTATCTGACCGAAGAAAAGGGCTATGAGGTTTACAGCATCATTGTAAACACCGGTGGCTTTAGCGAAAAAGAACTGGTTGATATTGAGGCACACGCCAAAAAGCTGGGAGTAAAATCGCATAAAACGGTTAATGCGGTTAAAAATTATTACAACTCTATAGTTAAGTACCTTGTATTTGGTAATGTGCTTAAAAATAATACCTACCCTTTAAGCGTATCGGCCGAAAGGCTGAGCCAGGCGCTGCATATTGCCGAATATGCCAAACAAATCAATGCAGATGCGGTGGCACATGGCAGCACCGGCGCGGGCAATGACCAGGTGCGCTTTGATATGGTGCTGAATATCATTGCTCCCGGTACTGATATTATTACCCCTATACGTGATATGAAGCTGAGCCGCGAATCGGAAATTGAATACCTGAAAAGCAAAGGTGTGGAAATGAATTTTGAGAAAGCAGTGTATTCAATTAATAAAGGGCTTTGGGGCACAAGCGTGGGTGGTAAAGAAACGCTTCAGTCAAAAGGAACGCTTCCCGAAGAAGCGTGGCCTACACAGGTTACCAAAACAGGCAGCGAAGAAGTAGTGCTTGAGTTTAATAAAGGAGAGCTGGTGAAAGTGAACGATGAACATTTTGATCACCCTACCGAGGCTATTCAATATTTACAATCCATCGCGGGGCCTTATGGTGTTGGCCGCGATATACATGTAGGCGACACCATTATTGGCATTAAGGGGCGCGTAGGTTTTGAGGCGGCAGCGCCTATACTTATTATAAAAGGTCACCATGCTTTGGAAAAGCATGTACTAAGCAAATGGCAGCTGCAGTGGAAAGACCAGATATCCCAGTTCTATGGAACGTGGCTACACGAAGGGCAGATGCTGGATCCCGTTATGCGCGATATAGAAGCTTATCTTGAAAGCAGTCAGCGCAATGTAACAGGAAAAGTATTTATCCAGCTGTATCCCTATCGCTACCAGATCATAGGGGTAGAGAGCGAGTATGACTTGATGAGCAGTGCATTTGGAAGCTATGGAGAGATGAACGCAGGCTTCACAGGTGAGGATGTAAAAGGATTTACCCGTATTTTTGGGAACCAGACAGCCATTTATCATTGGGTAAAAGAAGGTGTGCAACAGAAGAACGCCAGCGAGTTCTGAAAGTAGTTGACAGATGACCGTATTGCGCTCATGTATTGTTTATAAACTATTTTTGAGAAACTGTATAACATGTACAGAGGATAGTTGAGTGTTGACATAACCTGTTAGTGCTGTCATCCGTCATCTCTCAACTGTCATCAAAAAAAAAATGAAATGATCAACGTAGGAATTATAGGCGGGGCAGGCTATACGGGTGGTGAATTGATAAGGTTGCTTATTAATCACCCGCAAGTGCATATCAGCTTTATTCACAGCCGCAGTAATGCCGGTAAATATGTGTATGAAGTACATAAGGACCTGATTGGTGATACGAAGCTGAAGTTCAGCGGGGAGTTTTCTCAGGATATTGATTGTCTATTTCTTTGCCTGGGGCATGGCGAGTCTACCAAGTTTTTGCAGGAAAATAAAATAGCTGATGCTGTTAAGATCATTGATCTGGCCAACGATTTCCGTTTAAAGAAAGACAGCATGCAGGAGGCCATTGGCCGCACCTTTGTTTACGGCTTGCCGGAGCTGAATAAAGAAGC
>JASGDI010000224.1:0-22266 GCA_049841335.1 Niabella sp.
GTTTTACATAATCTGCACCTGGCATATACAACTTATGGTGTGCTGAATAATGCACGGGATAATGTGGTTTGGATATTCCATGCACTTACAGCGAACAGCTGTCCGCATGAGTGGTGGCCCGAAATGATAGGCGCCGGAAAAGTATTTGATCCTGAGAAGCATTTTATTATTTGTGTAAATATGCCCGGCAGTTGTTACGGAAGCATCAGCCCTTTGGATGTAAATCCCAAAACAGGAAATTCGTATTACCACGACTTTCCTTTTTTTACGATAAGGGATATGGTGCATGCCTATCGTTTGTTACAGGCCAGCCTGGGCATATCAAAAATTAAGATAGGTATTGGTGGCAGCACCGGCGGGCAGCAATTAATGGAGTGGGCTGTGCAGGACCCTGATCTGTTTGAATATATTTTCCCGATAGCTACCAATGCTATGCATTCGCCCTGGGGTAAGGCTTTTAATGCTTCGCAGCGGCTTGCCATTGAGGCCGATGCTACCTGGCTCAATAAAACGGTTGATGCAGGACGCAAAGGGCTGGAAGTGGCAAGGAGCATCGCGCTGCTTTCTTACAGAACGGATATGGCTTATAATAAAACCCAGTCGGAAGCTACTGATGACCTTATTGAAGGCTTTAAAAGCGAAAGCTATCAACGGTACCAGGGCTCGAAACTTTCGGCACGGTTTAATGCGTTTAGCTATTATGCCCTTACCAAAAGTATGGATTCGCATAACCTGGGAAGGGGAAGAGGCGGAGTGGTTCAGGCATTGAACACTATTAAGGCTAAAACCCTTGCTTTAAGTATGGAAGGTGATATCTTATTTCCGCCTTACGAGCAGGAGTTTATCGCTGGTAATATTCCTGATGCACATGTTAAGCTGATACTGTCTGATTACGGGCATGATGGTTTTTTACTGGAATTTGAACAATTAACAGATGCCATTAAAAGTTTTTTGGAACAGGGAGTAGTGAATAGTAAGTAAGTAGGAAGCCGAAAGCATAAGGCTTAAAGCTTTTGGCTTTTAGCTTTTGTTTTACATCGTATACCGTATGTCGTACATTGTGTTGACAGTTGTGAATTAAATTAATAACAAACAATTCGTAATAAATGAGTAAACATAGAAAATTAGTAATAGGCATGTTTGGGTTTGGTGTAGTAGGCGAGGGGCTTTACAAAGTGCTGGAGCAAACCCCTTCTTTAAATGCCACTATCAGGAAAGTATGTATTAAACATCCTGCTAAAAAGAGGAATGCGCCGGCATCTTTGTTTACAACAGACAAGAATGAGCTGCTGGAGGATAAGGATATTAATGTAATTGTAGAGGTGATTGATGATTCGGCAGCAGCATTTGAAATCGTAAAAACCGCCCTGGAGAATAAAAAGGAAGTGGTAAGCTCCAGCAAAAAAATGATAGCTGAGCATTTACAGGAACTGTTGGACCTGCAGCAGAAAACAGGCCGTTCCTTTTTGTATGAGTCTTCCGCCTGCGCTTCCATACCTGCAATCAGGAACCTGGAAGAATACTACGATAACGATCTTTTACATAGCATCAGGGCTATTATCAATGGCAGCACCAATTTCATCCTGACAAAGATGTTTGATGACAATCTTAACTTCAGGGAAGCGTTATTGCTGGCGCAGCAGCTGGGCTTTGCAGAAAGTAACCCTACGCTGGATGTGGAAGGATTTGATGCCCTGAATAAATGGACTATTTTCCTTTGCCATGCTTATGGTATTGTAACTGAGCCTGACAATATTTTATTCACCGGTATCCAGAATATCCATCAATCGGATGCAGCGGTGGCCAAAGCCCGCGGACAGCAGATAAGGTTAGTGGCCCAGGCAAAGAAATTAGTGGACGGTGGGGTAGCGGCTTTTGTTTTACCTCAGTTTGTGTCTGCTGATAGTCCGCTGTCTTTTGTAAAAAATGAGTACAATGGCGTGGTGATTGAAAGTGGTTTTGCAGATCAGCAGTTCTTTTATGGTAAAGGTGCAGGGAGCTTCCCAACAGCATCGGCTGTATTGAGCGATTTGTCTGCATTGCGCTACGGCTATAAGTATGAATACAAAAAACTGTATCACCACGAGCCGAATCAGTTAAATGAAGATATTTTTTTAAGGGTGTATATCAGTTTCAGGGATATTAAAAATATTTCTAAGGAAGATTTTGAATGGATAGAGCAGTGGCATGCCCAGGAAGACCGGAAATACCTGTCGGGTGTGATTGCTTTAAAAAAACTGAAAAGCAGTACGTGGTGGAAGGAGAACGGCACTTCGCTGATACTTGAGCCTGATGCCATCCTGGAGAGTGTGGAAGAGCGGAAGATCAGGAAAAAGAGCCTGGAGCTGGCAGGGCTGATATAAAAATAAATCAGGCTAAATATAATATCCGGGTGTTTTTTTAATAGCTCTGTGCTTTTGATGCTACAGGGCCTCCTTGTTTCATAATTCTGTTCCTTTAATAAGTAAAACTGATTTAATAGATTGTTTTTTCAGGTGTAGAAATTGTTTTCGTTCTTCATCTTTTGTGAAGTTCTGAAAATCCTGTTCGCTGTCAAATGCTACCAAATGAATTTCATAAGGTTTATCAATATTTTGTTCTATGAAAGCGCCTGCTGTTGGTCTTACACGTAACAAAAGTCGCCCGTTATATTTTGAAATAGTAGGAATTGAAATGTCTTCAAATTGGTTGAATGCATTTTCTTGTCCGTCTATAATGTAGATGAGTTGTGTAATGAAAAACATAGTTTAAAGTTTAGCGTTATGTTATCTTTTTCGTAAAGCTTTTCAAACGGATTATTGCCAGAGTACTTTCTTTTGAAAAGCACCCGGCCAGGAAAGATGATATCAGTCAATTGCCTGTGTGATAAAATTACATAAAGATATTGCTGCTTCGTATTACTTTTGTTTGTATGAGCATACCTGCAATTTCCTTTGATAATACAGAATTTGCCTTTCAATATAAATCTGATAAAGAGCTGAAAGAGGCTCGCAGGCTATTTACCCTGATGGGCAATGCTTTGATGGTAAAGCTGGGAACAGGCCTTGTTCCCTGGATGATCAAAGTGGGCCTGCCTGTAAAGGACCTGATCCGTGATACTATTTTCAGACAGTTTGCCGGTGGCGAAACGCTGGGGCAGACAGCTACTGTGGCGCGTGTTCTGGGTAAGTATAATGTGGATGTTATCCTTGATTATGGTGTGGAAGGCGGAGGCGGCAGCGATGCTGAATATGATCAGGCTGCAACTGAATTTATTAAGGTCATAGACTATGCCGCTACACAGCCTAACGTTCCTTTTATGAGTGTTAAGGTTACAGGGCTTGCACGTTTTTCTTTGCTTGAAAAGCTGGATGACCTTATGGGTAAAAAACAGGGTTCTTTAATAAAGAGATATCTAAGTGCACTGGAAGTGCTGACTACAGCGGAACGTAAAGAGTGGCACAGAGTAAGGCTAAGGATGATGCGGGTTTGTGAAAAAGCAGCTGAGAAAAATATCGGGATGCTGATAGATGCAGAGGAAACCTGGATACAGGATCCCGTGGATGCTTTGGTAATGCTGATGATGGATTCCTTTAATAAAGAGCGCATTGTTATTTACAATACAGTACAGCATTACCGCCAAGGCAGGCTTGCTTTCTTAAAAGATTGTATTGATGCTGCAAAGGAAAGAGGCTTTATCTTGGGAGTAAAACTGGTACGGGGCGCTTATATGGAAAAGGAGAGAAAACGTGCTGAAGCTAAAGGCTACCCTTCACCCATACAACCAGATAAAGCCAGTTGCGACAAGGATTTTAATGCGGGCGTAAATTTGTGTATCAATAATTTAAACTATGTGGGAGTGCTGGTAGCCTCTCACAATGAAAAGAGTAACATGCTGGCTGTAAAGAAAATGCAGGAATTGAATATTGCGCCTGATCATCCGCGCGTAAGCTTTAGCCAGCTTTACGGTATGAGCGATAATATTACATTTAACCTTGCACAGGCTGGTTGTAACGTAAGCAAATATGTGCCTTTTGGCCCCATTGAAGAGGTGATTCCCTATCTGATGCGCAGGGCACAGGAGAATACCTCGGTAAAAGGGCAAACTGGCAGGGAACTCGGATTGATCCGGAAAGAGCTGCAACGGCGCAGGCAGGGCTAAAAGAATCAATAATAAAGCATCAATACTCAACGCTCAATCAATGAGGTTTACCTAGCGTTTCAGTGTAATTTCGCTAATGTTGGTGTTATATGCCATTTTGACCAACTGCACATAGACAGAGCAACAAATGAAATCAAATCAAACTAAGAGAATAATAATTCTTGTTGTTTTAAGTTTTGCGACTTATTATTTTCTCTTTTCGTATTTTAAGCCTATAAAAGTTGGACTTGACACAATAACCCAACAAGGTTTGGTTAGTTATATTCTGACTTATTTTATAGTCGGTATCCCCATTTTCTTAGGAACATTTTTAATCGACAAAAGGGCTACTGTTATTAAAAGTCTTGGACTTTCGACAAACATTTTGACTGCAATGTGGACGAGTATTTTGTTTACATTGCCAATGTTTGTAGGAGGCTTGTCTTTTTTCAAATTTAGCCAACGAATTGATATTGAGAATTTAATTGCTGGAACTCTAATAGCAGGATTGATGGAAGAACTTTTTTTTAGAGGGTTTCTATTTGGGCAACTATTCAGAAAGACAAATTTTGGCTTTATACCTTCTATTCTTTTTGGTGCACTAATTTTTGCTTTCGGACATTTATATCAAAGTGAAAACATAAGCGAATTGGTTGGAATTTTTATGGTTACTTTTTTTGGGGCTGTCTTTTTCGCCTGGTTATATGTTGAATGGAATTACAATTTATGGATTCCCATTTTGACACATACTTTAATGAACCTTTCGTGGAATTTGTTCGAAGTTGACAATTCCGCATTAGGCGATGTAAAAGCAAATCTTTTTAGAGGTTTGACAATTTTAACTGCAATAATATTTACAATTGTATATAAGAAAAACAGAAACGAAAAACTAACTGTGAATAAGCAAACATTAATACTGAAAAAGAAAAAAGGCATATAACAAGCGGTTTTGCAATAGTGCGGCTGAAGTGCAATTATTATTGATTTATTTTCCGGATTTTAAGGGCGCTCCTGTTTTAAACTCCTGTAACTTATTGTTAATGTAAAGGGTCATGCCTGTATAATCAAGCTTCCGGGCCAGTTTGTATGCGGGACGATAAGTGTACATAAAGGTTCGCAGGGAATCGTTTTTAAGACCTGTTAACGCACTAACCCTTGCAGCAGAAAAAACATAATCAATATAATGCTCTTCTTCTTCCTTTAACAATCTTTTTCTAAGTCGTCTAGCTTGCTTGGTGCCTTTGGAAAAGAAGCTGACAGGACTTAATACTATACCGGCTCCGGCCGATGGCGTATTGCCCCCTGTAATGCCAGGGGGTTTATCAAAAACATGCCGGTACTCTTCCCGTCTTTGCAGAGAGTCGGTACTATAACGCGATTGTACGGTTACATTGCTTAAGAACAGGGTCTTTTCTATAAGACCGGCGTCATATCCCGAAATTAGCAGCTGCTCTTCAACTATTACAGTATCGCTGGTAAAATTAATATTTGAAAAAATAACCTGGTCCTTTTCCCTGGCCTTTATGCTGTAATACCCGTTCTGATCGGCCCTGGTTGTTTCACCTGATGTTGTATTCCTGACGGTTGCAAAAGGTAAGGGAGCGATGCTGTCGTACATATAATTACTGATCTTTCCTATGAGCCGGCTTTGACCCTGAGATGAAGCTGAAACAAGCAGTAATAAAAACAATAAAAAAGGAGCCCTGGAAAACATGGCTAAAATTATACTATTAATGGGCCTGATTAATATTTACCATGCAGAAGGATTTGTTAAATTAAATAAGCTTATCATTTACTATCCGCCAAAAAGCGTTTTGTAGATAGAGTAAGTATAGTTGTCGGGGAGCCCGCTTGAACGAAAAGGTATATTTTCATCAAAAAGCTCAGCCAGCTTATTCCCCAGCTCCTGCATGAACAGGGGTTTTAGCTCGGCAAGGGTCTGAAGCTCGAGGGCGCCATTCCTGTTTTTGAAATAGATACCTTCTTTGTTCATTGTTTTTACAACATATAATACAGGCTGTACACCGGCCTTATTCTTTATTTGTTCATATATATGGGTGTAGATCATGGTTTGTATCAGCGCCTTATTGATATGCTTGTCATTTGTATCAAAAAGCTTGCTGATCTCCATATTGAACTCAAGCTTATCGCTGCCTGTCTTATAATCCACAATTCTTGTAACGCCGTTCTTTTCATCTATCCTGTCAATAATGCCTTTCACGCGGATGCTTTGCTGCGTACCGTTTAGTTTAAAAGGCAGCTCAGCATTTACATTTTCCTCCAGTCCTGTTATGGTAAAAGGTGCGTACGCTTCATCCTGGTCCAGGATAATATCAATATAGGCGTTCACAATAGCCAGTACTACTAACTGCATACCGGCAAACTCATACGTGTCTGCATTCTTTAATTCACGGACCTTGCAGAAAGACTTTTTGATCAATGCTTCATTACTGCTTCTGCTTAATGTGATCCATTCTTTTGTAACCACTTTCCCTTTCATACTGCTGTAAAAACTGTCCATAGCATCATGAAGTATGCTGCCTATCTCGTTGGCTTCAACAGTAGCGCTTACCTCTTTGGGCTCTTTTATACCTGCTATATAGGAAAAGAAGAAATCTATAGGGTTAGCTATATATGTAGTGATTGCTGTTGGGGAAAGCGGTCTTTCTTTATTTAAAAATTGCTGTAGACGTTCTTTTACTGCCGGATGCTTTTTATCAATGATTACCTGCTGCCGGCTTTCGGCTTTTACCGATGATTCCAGTTCGTAATAGCTAAACCGGAAATTGCTTTCATATTCCAGTTGCTTCAGGAACCGGCTGGCTTCGCCGCTGGCCGTTTCATCTGTAAGGCTATTGTACACAATACTTGTTTTTTCAGCTCCCTGGAAAAGCCTGTACACGATGTAGGCAGATATTGCATCAAGGTTTTCCAATATGGGCAGGCTGTGCACCCTTCTTAAGCTGTCCGGTATAAAGCTGTTCCCGATAGAAATTTTAGGAATGATGCCTTCATTAAAACCTAAAAAAACAACATGATCGAAATTAAGATTACGCGTTTCCAGCAACCCCATCAGTTGTATCCCTTCCAGCGGATCACCGCTTAGAGGCACACTGATACCTTGTAATATTTTTTGAACTAATGAAATGATAAAAGGCAGCTCTTCTTCCTTAAGATAGTCGCCTACGTTATCATGAAGCCTGTTCAACTCTTTTATTACGCTTACGAAAAGCCGGGCATCTATATCTTTTAATATTTTATTGGATGAAAGCTCTTGAAGCACGTATTGTAAAACTTCTGTAAGCGATAGTACTATCTGCCCCGGCTCAGCAGCGGAAAAAAAATTTTCCAGTATACCTCCCTGCCGGATGATGCGTTCCTGTTCCACCTGCACTACATTTTCTTTCAGGATAGCGGATCTTATTTTGTCTTTCCTTGCCTGCGTTAAATAAATAAGCGGATGCGTAAGAAAACTTTCCAGGCGTTGCCAGGAGATGTGCCCTGCTTTTTGTTTATTATGACGCAGACCTTTACCGGCATGGATGTCCTGCTGACAATCGAGCCAGAGGTTGGCTAACCCAAATACTGAAGAAGCTGCAAAGGGGAAGCCCATTGTTACGTTCAGGTTGATTTCTTTGCCATCCACAATGGATGGAATGGTCTGTAATGCGGGTATCAGCAGGTTTTCATCAGCCAGGACAATGGCGGTAGTACCCGGCCCGTTGCCTGTTGTATAATCATGCTTACAGATCTCACTGAGCACTTTGGCCTGCGCACTTTGCCCCTGTACTTTGTAAACGTCTACTGCATGAGGATAAGAGGTCATTGCATTAAAGGGCCCGCTCAGCTCATTTTTTAATTGCAACTGGTGCATGTTCTTTCTAAGGAACAGGCCCGCTTCGTGTAAAGTATCTGTAAAGTAATAATCATCCGTATCAAAATAGAAGCGGGCTTTTCCTGATTTCTGAAGCCCGGTAAACAATTGCGCTTCTGCCCGTGTAAGTGCATTAAAGCCCACAAATATGATCTTGCCTTTTTCGAACTTTTTTATAAAAGCTGTTTCAGCAATATCCAGGCCAGCCAGTTTCCTGTACGCTCCTCCATAAGTGGTCATGTTCTTTTCCTGCAACGCAGCATGAAAGCCATGATATAGCTTAGGCATCCTCCGCCACATCTGTATAAAATATTCCTGTTGTTTTTTGTGCTTCCCTTCAGAATAGGAGGCCCAGAACTGTGACAGGAACTCATATTGTTCGGACGTTAGGTAATCAAACTCAAGGTTGATGACAGAAATATCTTCCAGCTCTTTATAGAGCTTGTCTGCGTCCACCAGGTCATTATCTATCTGGCTGAAATCGCTTAAGATGATCTTTGCCAACGGGTAGAACTGGCTGCTTTTTAACGGCGGCAGGTCCTCTTCTATTAATAAAGCGTTGTAAATTCTATGCAACGTAAAAAACTGCATATAGTGGTCTGCGATTTTCTCTTCTACTGCATCGCTAAAAAACTCCTGTATGGTGAAAAATGATGGCCCAAAAAATGGTCTGCCAAAAATATCGGCCAGGTATTTTTGCATATAGGCGGCAGGCCGTTTGTTATTGAATACAATGGCGCAATGCTCGATATCTGTTCCGAACTTGTTATATAGATCCTGTGCTGCTTTTTTTAAAAATGGGGCCATGTTTTATAAAGTACCTTGTAACGGAATGAAAAATCAGCTAACCATTTTAAGCTCTTTGCTGGTAGCATAAAAAAGATAAGTGTTTATGTTTGTAAGGCCCATTTGCTCCAGCAGGTCTTTGTACCTGAGTACCTGTTCCCGGTGAGTAATATCCTGCTCTAAAGTAAACTTATAATCGAGCAATACCACTCTGTTCCGGGCAATAATGATTCTGTCGGGCCTTTGTATTTTACCGTGAGTGTCTATAATGTTTTTTTCAACAATGTTCTGTTCTGCTTCTTTAAATAAGCTGATGATCTGCGGATCATTCAGCACGTCCATCACCGCCCGCTTTAAGCCGGGCCGCTCTTCCTTCTTGATCATGCCATCCAGCAGCAGCTTATCCAGGTATCGGTCCGCTTCCTTTTCGTTGGAGGCATTAGCCAGAATTTCGTGGGCCAGGGAACCTTTCCTGCCTGATTTTTCCCTGTTCAGCAGATGAACAATATGCTTTTCTTCCTCTGCTTCATATAGCTTTGAAAGCCTTCCTGATGTGGGATAGTGGCTCAGCCTGAAAACAGCTCTGTCAGCGCCTTGCTCTTTTGAGGGGACTATTTCCCCGGATTCGTATATACCCGATTCGGCAAATGTTTCATCCAGCTCCTTTACCACCGCGTTTAACGTATCACCAATGGTAGCTATTTTCCCTTCATCCTTTTTACCCATAGTGGCAAGGTACAGGAAGTCTTTTGTGCGGGTGGTAGCCACATACAGCATGTTAAGGCTGTCCATGTTGCCATACAAAAGCTCCTCGAAATAGGCTGTGGCAACGGTGCTTGCAGCCAGCGCTTCGCTGAACTTTAACGGCATGCTGCCTATGTGGTGATAAGGAGTGCCTGCTGCCGGAACCCAGAAGATGGTATTGGCTTTGGTTTTTATATCCCAGCTGCAGAAGGGCACCAGCACTGCCCTGAAAGCTAAACCTTTTGATTTATGTATGGTGATGATCTGAACGGCATTCGCGCCTTCAGGAGAAGGCAAGGCTTTGGCTGAGCCTTCCTCTTCCCACCACTCTAAAAACGAAACAACGCCTTTCTCACCCGCTCTTGTAGCTGTATTTACCAGGTCCCTGAAAGCCATCAGGTAGGGAATATGCTGCGTTAATCCTGTAAGCCGGTAGCATTCAAATAAAGTTTCAATCAGCTCTGCAAGTGGCAATTGCAGCCAGCTTTGCCAGTGGGCGCATAAGGTTTCTGGTAACGCATAACCAAGCCGCGAAAGTGATCTGTTACTCAGTTCAAAGTATAATTCCGGGTCTGCCAGGTCTTGTTCCTGGTCCGGTTGTTTGTGGAGGGAATGGTACAGGGCAATACAATTGGCTTTGTATAAAGCAGTTTGCGCGTCAAGCCCTGTAAAAACTCTTAGCGTATTAATGATGAGGTCTATTGCCGGGTTATTGGCTATCAGCAAGGCGTCGCCGCTTAGCACCGGTATATTTTCCTGCATCAGCTTGTTAACGCATAGTCCCGCCTCGTAATTTGATCTTACCAGTATAGCTATATCTTTATACTGGTAGTTATGATGCTCTAAAAGACCGATTATTTCTGCCGTTGCTGCATTTAACGCATCTTCTTTAAACTGCGTTTCTGTATATCGCTGGCCATCGCCGCTGAACTTTTGTACTTTTATCTTTCCGCCATCTCGGGTGGAAGCAGCATTTTTTTGAAAGGAGCCGGAATAGACATCACTGATGATCGTATCAAAGTTTTTTTCTTTCCACCATTGCTGTGTTGCCGCTGACCGGGCATTTATGGTATTGTTGATCTCATTTTGCAGCAATGCAGGAATTTCCCTGTATAAAAAGTTATTGAATGCGATGATGTTTTTTGTACTGCGATAATTTTCTTCAAGGCTCTCTTCTTTTACATGCTCCGCCTGAACGTCTTGCCTGGCCTGCCGGTGCAGTATATTCCAGTCCCCCGAGCGCCACCTGTAAATACTTTGCTTTACATCTCCGACAATTAAATGATCGGTTTGCCTGCCGGTAGCAGAAGCCAGCGCATTTACTAAAATAGACCTGAAGCTTTTCCATTGCTGCGTGGAAGTATCCTGGAACTCATCGAACAAAAAATGGCGATATTTATTGCCTACCTTTTCCCAGATAAAAGACGGGTTATCTCCTGCATCGTCTGTAATACCGGTAACTAATTTTTGTGCATCGCTGATAAGCAGGTTGCTGTTCTCGTTTCTGTATTGGGCAAGCAGTACAGCTACTTCCTGCATCAGGCGCAGGTAGTACAGGTTCTGGTTAAATGCTATAGCCAGTTTATAGTCGCCAATATGCGCTTCCTGGAAGTGTTTTATTTTTTTAAGCAGCGGATTCAGCTCGTTGTACAAAGAAATATCCCCTTTTCCTTCTTTGAACCAAAGGTCAGGCACATCAATTAACGCAAATATTTTAGCGGCTTTAACATCATCATTATCAGCAAGCGCCTGTAATTTCCAGAGCCAATTCCTGGAGCCATTCACAAAATGCGATTTATCTAAATGATAGCGATCGAATATTGCTACGGCTGTTGCTACCTGCTCTTCAACCGAATCTTCATAATACTTTATTTGCTGTTTGGTGATCTTTGCATACTCTTTAAACAGCTCATTCAGCTCGCCCGGTGTTAATCTGGAAAGACTGTCCTCAAATACCTGGAAGCTCTCTTTAAAGATCTCGCTAATGATATTACGAAGCTCACTCTTGTAATTCCAGCTTTTATTTTCTTTTATCTTTTCGAGGGCTAACTGTATTACCCAGTCTAAAATATGCCTGTTGTATGACAGTGATTCGTCCAGCCTTTCCAGCAGGTCGTCTTTAACCTTTTCGATGTTAAGCTCCAGGGCGTAATCGGCGCTTAAGCCCAGTTCAAAAGCAAAGCCCCGTATGACTTTTTGCACAAATCCGTCAATAGTGCTTACTGAAAAACGGCTGTAATCATGCAGTATCTTCCGGTAGATAGTGCCGGCCTGTTGTTGCAGGCTTTCGTGATCCATCTGCGGATACTCTTTAAGGATGATCTGCCGATAGTTTTCTACTTCCCCACTTCCCTTAGCCAGTCCTGACAGTACTTCAAGAATACGGGTTTTCATTTCTTCTGTAGCTTTATTGGTAAAAGTTACAGCCAGTATTTCCCGGTATTTATTTTGCCCGCTAAAAAGTAAAATAAGATAATGGGCGGCCAGGCTAAAGGTTTTACCAGAACCTGCTGAAGCCTGCAATATTTTAACTGGTTTTTGCATTTTGTGTACACGCTTAAGCCAGGTAAATTAGTGAAAAAACCTGAAGGGAGACTTCGAACAGACCAATAAGGTTTTTAAAAACCTTATTGGTCTGTCTTACGGACAGTTTTCGGATGCGTATGTTTTATTCCCCCGGGCGTCCTTCGTTTCTTTGGTATGCAATCTTTTAAACTTTCCATCAGTATCCTGCTTTAGCAGCGCTACCCCGGTTTTGTATTTCAGAAGGATAAAAGCCATCGCGGCTTCATCTGTAGCGCCGCCCCATCCTTTTATTTGATTGAACTCATCTACCAGTTGCTGAGGGAAAACAGGCTGATAGGTTGTTATAAGCCCATCTTTATTGCTTGTTTTTATACCGGGCCTTTGAGGGTACAGCATATTGAAACGTATGGCAGCGGGTTTATTTATAAGTGCAAATGCGTAAACCAGGCCTTCAGGCGTAAGAATATAGCGTAAATAATTTGTATCTGCAAGCGCCTGGCTGATAAAGCCATACAGATCACCACTGGAAGGCGGTTTTTCATTGGTATGGATATGTATATCAGCGAAGCGATTCATAATATGAGGAATGGTCCCGCTGTTAATATTCCCTGTGTTTATGGCTGATCTTATAATACTTCCTGCGCTGTCTTTACCGAAAGATACAACATGCTCTTTATGGTCAGTTGCTTCCGCATTTTTGAGGTCTGTAACGGCACTGCTGTAAGCAAGGCTTTTAGAAAGAGTTGTTACAGCTAATGCAGCCGCTTTCGCTTCGACACAGAGATCAAGGAGGGTAGTATCAGCAGGAAAGGGCAACATTTTAGCTTTATTATTGTCAGGGCGGGACAGTAAAAAACAGGGGAGGAGACCGAGTGCGATCCAAATAATAAAGCGAACATGCAGCATATTTAATTATTTGCAGGTACAGTAAATTTCTATAAAAATTTTCCCCGAGAACCAAAGGAGGATAATATTTTACTGTCGCCTGTAGGCGACAACATAAATATGTGCGGCGTGGACGCCACACATAGCCCAGTTACGGCAAATTTCCATAAAAAAATCCCTCCGGGAATTGGAGGGATCAAAAATTGTTTTACTCAGCATTTTTGCCGTGGCACTGTTTGTATTTTTTACCGCTGCCGCAAGGACATGGATCGTTCCTGCCAATTTTAGGTCCTACACGTATCGGCTCCTGCTTTACAGGTGGGGCAGAAGGATCGAAATAGTCCTTTTCGTTGGCTGCGTAGTCATCGCCGGCAGCATCTATTGCATCTTTATTGGCGCTTAATTTACTAAGATCTGTTTTTACCTGTTTGCCTTCTTTGATCTGGGCATTGTTTTGCTGCTGATCGGGCAAATTAGCCTGGGTAAGGAAAGAAATAATATCCTTGTTCAGGTTAGTGGTCATATTATTAAACAGTTGGAACGCTTCTACCTTGTAAATGACCAAAGGATCTTTCTGTTCTAAGTAGGCGGTTTGCACACTTTGCTTTAAATCGTCCATCGCGCGCAAATGCTCTTTCCATGCATCATCAATCACTGCAAGGGTGATGGACTTTTCCATAGCGGATGTAAGCGCCTGACCGTTGGTTTCAATTGTTTTATCCAGAGGTGCCAGTACGTTAATGCCTTTACGGCCATCTGTGAACGGAACTACCACGTTCTCAATATGAGCGCCCTGCGTAACTCTTATGTTTTTAAATACGGGCACTGCCTGCTCGCCGATGCCAGTAACGTGCTCATTGTAGCGCCGGGTGGCTTCTTCGTATAATTTATCAGCCAGCTTGTTTTCTGAAGTGGTATTGAACTCATCTGCCGATATGGAAGTATCCATACCAAAGTTCACGATACAGGCCAGTTTGAAGCCTTCAAAATCTTCCTGCTCTTTAAAGGAGCTTACCAGGCTTTCAGCAACTATGGAGAAAGCATTGTCAATATCAAGAGATAACCTTTCACCAAATAAGGCGTGATTACGTTTTTCGTAAACGGCATTACGCTGTTTGTTCATTACATCATCGTACTCCAGTAATCTTTTCCGGATACCGAAGTTGTTCTCCTCTACTTTTTTCTGTGCACGCTGAATGGAGTTACTGATCATGCTGTGCTGGATCACATCGCCTTCTTTATAGCCCAGCTTATCCATCATACCTGCAATACGCTCGCTACCGAACATACGCATCAGGTCATCTTCCAGGGATACATAGAACTGTGAGCTACCTGGATCTCCCTGGCGACCGGCGCGGCCTCTTAACTGCCTGTCTACACGGCGGCTTTCATGTCTTTCTGTACCAATGATCGCCAATCCACCGGCTTCTTTAACGCCCGGCCCGAGCTTGATATCGGTACCCCGGCCTGCCATATTGGTAGCGATGGTAACCGCTCCTGCCAGCCCGGCTTCTGCAACCACGTTGGCCTCACGCGCGTGCTGTTTGGCATTTAATACATTGTGCGGAATTTTCTTTTGCTGCAGCATACGGCCCAGCAATTCGCTGATCTCAACTGATGTAGTACCAACCAGCACCGGCCGGCCGGCATTTCTTAACACCTCAATTTCGTCAATAACCGCCTTATATTTTTCACGCTTGGTTTTGTAAACCAAATCTTGTTTATCATCTCTTATAATTGGTACATTGGTGGGAATAGTAACCACATCTAATTTGTAGATGCTCCACAATTCCGCTGCTTCAGTTTCGGCCGTACCGGTCATACCACCCAGTTTGTGGTACATACGGAAGAAGTTTTGCAGCGTGATGGTGGCATAGGTTTGTGTGGCAGCCTCGATCTTCACATTTTCTTTTGCTTCCAGCGCCTGGTGCAGGCCATCGCTATAACGGCGACCTTCCATGATACGTCCTGTTTGCTCATCTACAATTTTGATAGCGCCGTCAATCACTACATATTCTACGTCTTTCTCAAATAAGGTATAGGCTTTCAGCAACTGCTGCACAGAATGTATGCGATCGGCCTTCTGAGAATAATCGTTAAGAATATATTCTTTTTGTTTTAGTTTTTCTTCAGCAGGTGCGTCGCTCTTTTCAATTTCTGCAAGGCTTACGCTGATATCGGGCAATACAAAGAACTCAGGATCTTCACCGGATTTTGTAATGGTAGCCAGGCCTTTTTCTGTAAGGTCAACCGACTTGTTTTTTTCGTCTATCCTGAACAACAACTCAGCATCAATGATGTGCATATTGCGCTCCTGGTCCTGGAGGTAATAGTTCTCTGCTTTCTGGAGCTTTACTTTTATGCCCGGCTCACTTAAATATTTAATAAGCGGGTTGTATTTAGGCAAGCCACGGAATGCGCGGAATAAATGAAGTCCGCCTGTTTTAGGGTCGTCTTCGCCTTTTTCGATCAGCTTTTTAGCTTCGTTCAGCTCACGCCTTACAATTCTTTCCTGTTCCTGGAATAGCTGCTGCACACGGGGTTGGTGTATATGATATTGCTGGTCGTCTGCTTTATCTACCGGGCCGCTGATAATGAGCGGGGTACGGGCATCGTCTATCAATACGCTATCCACCTCATCCACCATAGCAAAATGGTGCTTGCGCTGTACCATTTCGTCAGCAGTATGCACCATGTTATCACGCAGGTAGTCGAAACCAAATTCATTGTTGGTGCCGTAAGTGATATCCGCCATATAGGCATTTCTCCTTGCTGCGGTGTTAGGCTGGTGTTTGTCAATACAATCTACACGTAAGCCCAGCCATTCAAATATAGGACCGTTCCATTCCTGGTCCCGGCGGGCCAGGTAATCGTTCACCGTTACAATATGCACCCCTTCTCCTGCTAGCGCATTAAGATAGGCGGGCAAGGTGGATACCAGGGTTTTACCTTCACCGGTAGCCATTTCGGCAATTTTACCACTATGTAATACAGCGCCACCAATTAACTGCACATCGTAATGCAGCATATTCCAGATTACTTTACCGCCGGCGGCAGTCCATGTATTGTTGTAAACGGCATTATCGCCGTCAATGGCAATATATTCGGCTTTTACGCTCAGCTCCCGGTCGAGGTCGGTTGCTTTTGAAATGATTTTTTCATTTTCCTTAAACCTTCTTGCTGTTTCTTTTATCACGGCAAAGGCTTCAGGCATGATTTCATCCAGCGCTTTTTCAATTTCCTTGTCCCTGTCTTTTTTCAGCTCATCTACCTGCTTGTATATATTGTCTTTTTCTACCAGCGCATCATGGGATAATGTTTCTGCTTTTTCGTTCAGCGTATTTATTTCTTCATCAATTTTAGTAAGATGTTCTTTGATACGCTGCCTGAACTCCTGCGTTTTATTACGCAGCTCATCATTAGTTAAGGATTGATATTGAACAAAATAACTATTTACTTTTTCAATAACCGGCTGAAGTTTCTTAGTGTCTTTTTCCGACTTGCTCCCGCCAAAAATTTTTGATAAAAAACCGAACATGATATTGTATTAAAATTAAAACCTGCTTTTATGAAGTTTCCTGTCTTCAAAAACAATGCTATCTTAAATAGCCGACAATTTGACAGGGCCGCAAAGATAAGAAAAGCATAGCAGTATATGGCTTTATATCATGACGTAAGTTTCAAATTATGATACTGTTATGGATACTGTAAAATTTTCTTTAGCATACCCGCATATTATGGTAATCTTACTATTATATTAAGAAATAATTATTTTTACTCATTTTTCCTGTATGAAATTGAACATAAATTATTACCTGGCTGTTGTGTACAGGTTGCTGATAGTGCTGCTTTTGTTTTTTCTTTGCCGGTTTATTTTTTGGGGGTTAAACCATTCCCTTTTTCCTGAAATAAGTGCAGCAGGGTGGGGGCGGATATTGAAAGGTGGCCTGCGTTTTGATATTGCTGCCATGCTTTATTATAATGCGTTCCCCCTCGTGATGATGTTGCTGCCGCTGCCTGCCTTGTGGCGCAATGGCAGCCGTTACAGGCTAACAGTTAAGATCACGTTCTTTGCATGTAATATTATAGCCCTGCTGCTTACCTGTATTGATTTTATTTATTACAGGTTTACGCTTCGTCGAACCACGTTTATGGTGTTCAAAGAATTTGGAAGTGAAGAAAACGGCGGCCAGCTGGCCCGGCATTTTCTTACAGATTTCTGGTATGTAGCATTGATATTTTTAGCATTAATAGGGCTGATGGTGTTTTTGTACAACCGTGTTATTGCCCAGGCGGTGCAGCGCCATTCAAAAGCCCGTTATTATGTAACAGCCGTTGTTGCCTTATTGCTGTCAGGTTTTTTGGCCGTAGGCGGCATTCGCGGGGATTTTAAACACAGCACAAGACCTATTACGATCAGTAATGCCGGTGATTACGTGGATAATCCTAACGAGATCTACCTGGTGCTGAATACGCCGTTTACGTTTCTCAGAACAATGGGAGTGCAGGCATTGAAGAAAGTATCGTACTACTCCGAAAACGAGTTAGAAACTATTTACAGCCCGGTGCATTATCCTGATCCTGATAATATTTTTCAAAAAAAGAATGTAGTGCTGATATTGCTGGAAAGTTTTGGGAAGGAAGCTGTGGGGTTTTATAATAAAAATCTGGATGGGGGTACCTATACGGGCTTTACGCCATTTATTGATTCCCTTGCAGGGCATAGTAAAATTTATTGGAATTCTTTTGCCAACGGCCGTAAATCAATTGACGCCATACCCTCCTGCATAGCCAGTATTCCGAGTGGCGTTAATCCTTTTGTGCTTACTCCTTATGTATCTGACAGCATTAGCGGCCTGGCCCATATTTTAAAGGATGAAGGATACCATACCTCTTTCTTTCATGGGGCACCTAATGGCTCTATGGGGTTCACTGCTATTACCAGGTTGCTGGGAATAGAACATTACTATGGCAAAACGGAGTTTAATAACGATGCAGAGTATGACGGGATATGGGGAATATGGGATGAACCTTTTTTCCAGTTTTTTGAACAAAAGCTCAGCAGCTTTTCCCAGCCGTTCTTCAGTACTATTTTTTCGGTTTCATCGCACCATCCGTTCAAAGTGCCGGAACAATACAAAAACAGGTTTAAGAAAGGGGAATTACCGGTATTTGAGTGTATTGGCTATACGGATATGGCCCTGAGAAAGTTTTTTGATAAAGCTAAAACAGCCCCCTGGTTTAATAACACCTTATTTGTGATCAGCGCCGATCACGCAACGGTTACCTATCATAAAGAGTACCAGACCCCCTGGGGTGATATAGCCATACCTATTATACTGTACGCACCGGGCGACAGTACCCTGAAAGGTATCAGCCAGGGCATTATTCAGCAAATAGATATTATGCCAACTGTGTTGGGATACCTGGGTTATAACAAGCCCTTTTTTGCCTACGGGAATAATGTGCTGGATACCATGCAGGCGAAGCGGGCTTTTGCATTTCAGTATTCAGGCGGATATAGGTGGTTTGAGGGCGATTATGCACTGTTTGCTGATGATAATAGAATAAAGGAAATGTATAATTATAAAGCTGATCCTTTATTTAAAAATAATATTGCAAACGGACCGGAAGCTGCTACTGCAACCGCGCTGCACCAAAGGCTGAAGGCTTTTATACAGCAATATAATAACCGGCTGATCGAGAACCGGCTCACCCTGAAAAAGTGATATTATTTGCTTTTCTTTTGTATGAAAAGTGTGCCTGCTTATCAAAATGAGCTGTTATTATCAGCCTGTTTATAAAAATCTGCAAATTGCGGCTACATTTGCAAAAAAACAATATGGTAAAGAAACCGGCAGACAGTTTAATAGTAATGACAGAACTTGTGTTACCAAACGATACTAATGTGTATGGTAACCTGATGGGAGGCCGATTAATGTACTGGATGGATATTGCTGCTGCGCTTTCTGCACAAAAGCATGCCCATGCTGCGGTGGTTACCGCTTCGGTAGATAACCTTTCTTTTGAGAATTCTATTAAACTGGGAAATGCAGTTCATATAGAAGCACGTGTAACCAGGGCTTTTAACTCATCTATGGAGGTCTTTTTGAAGGTTTGGGGTGAGGATCTTGTGAAGCAATATAAATATCAAAGTAATACTGCTTATTATACTTTTGTAGCATTAGATGAAAATGGCAGGCCCACACCAGCCCAGCCCTTAGAGCCAGAAACGGATGAGGATAAAGTACTGTATAATGGCGCCCTGCGCCGCCGGCAGGTAAGGCTGATATTAGGCGGTAAAATGCAGCCGGGCGATGCAAAAGAGCTAAAAGAGTTTTTTGAGAAAGGGTAACAATACTGTGGTCGCATTTCCTTTGTAAAAATTAAAACTTTTTATACTAAAAATGCAACTATTTTTAGTTGCATTGATGTGTATAGTAAAAAGTTATTTGATGATTATAATGCTGCCATCAGCGTTTTAATATAGGCAGCATACTTTTCGCTTACCGGCACAACAGGAAGTCTGCAATCGGTGCTGCATAGTCCCATTTGCTTTAAATACTCTTTTACGCCCGAGGGGCTGCCCTCGCTGAACATAGAATTGATTACATCTGTATATTTTAAATGCAGTGGCAGCGCTTCGGCGAATTTACCTGCGAGGCACAGGCGCACCATCTCAGAAAAATCGCCCGGATAAGCATTGGCTACCACCGAAATAACTCCTTTTGCACCCAGGGCGATCATAGGCAAGGTAATGCCGTCATCGCCACTGATAAGCATAAAATCTTCGGGCTTATTTTTCATGATCTGGTTCAACTGATCAAAATTGCCTGAAGCTTCTTTGGTGGCAATAATGTTTTTGCAGTTTTCAGCAATGCGCAAAGTGGTTTCTGCGCTTACGCTCATGCCTGTTCTTCCCGGTACATTGTACATAATAACAGGCAGCGGCGCCGCATCATTAATGGCTTTATAATGCTGGAAAATACCCTCCTGGCGGGGCTTATTGTAATAAGGTGATACTGAAAGAATGGCATCATACCCCTCCAGTTTCATGGTGGTAAGCGCCTGTACAGCCTCTCTTGTATCGTTACCTCCAATACCAGCCACCAATCCGGCACGGCCGGCAGTTTTTTCTTTTACGAAATCAAAAAGCACCTGCTCTTCTTCTCTTGTAAGGGTAGCGCTTTCGCCGGTAGTTCCGGCTACTACTAAATATTCTGCTTTATTATTGATCCAGAAGTTGATTAAATTTTCTAACGCAGGCCAGTCAAAATCGCCGGTAGAAGTGAACGGTGTTACAATAGCGATACCGGTGCCTGTAAGTTTTTGTTGCAAAGACATTGTATGTTTAATGTTTGAAAGTTTGACATTTATGATGACTGATGATAGTTGACAGATGACAGAGCGTACATCGTATATCTGATATCGTACATTATATTGGTTACAGGTTACCGGATACTGGATGCTGGATATAGTTTCAAAGTTAGTCCATATTTAACTACATTCACTGGCATCCCTATCAACTTTTCAACCTTCCTCCTGTCAACCATCATCTCCGATTTACACTTCTTCCCAGAAGCCCATTTTGCTGAATTTTTCTATACGCGCTTCCACGCGCTTTTCGGGTTTCATATCCTTTATTTCAGCAAGCCCGGCCAGTATCTGCTTCTTTAAATTTTGAGCGGACTGCGCATAATTCCAATGAGCGCCGCCATCAGGTTCTGGAATGATCCCGTCAATTAAGCCAAACTCTTTCATTTTAGCTGAAGTGAGCTTAAGCTGCTCGGCGGCTTTCATTTTATAGTCCCAACTGCGCCATAAGATAGTACTGCAATTTTCCGGCGAAATAACCGTGTACCATGTGTTTTCCATCATATACACCCTGTCGCCCACGCCAATGCCTAATGCGCCGCCGCTGGCTCCTTCGCCAATGATAATGCAGATCACCGGCACTTTAAGGCGCATCATTTCGTAAATGTTACGTGCAATGGCTTCGCCCTGGCCGCGCTCTTCGGCTTCCAAACCGGGATAGGCGCCGGGCGTATCTATTAAAGTAACAATAGGCTTATTGAACTTTTCTGCCAGCTTCATCAGGCGTAATGCTTTACGGTAGCCCTCAGGATTGGCCATACCAAAATTACGCAGCTGCCGTTTTTTGGTATTTGAGCCTTTTTGTTGCCCTATGATCATTATGGTTTGTCCGTCTAACGAAGCAAAACCGCCTACCATAGCTTTATCATCTTTAATATTACGGTCGCCATACAGCTCAGTATAGTTTTCCGTCATCAGCTCTATATACTTATGGGTATAAGGCCTGTCGGGGTGGCGGCTTAACTGCACGCGCTGCCAGTCTGTAAGATTGTGGGTAATAGTCTTACGGGTTTCATCCACCTTATTCTGAAGCTGCTCGATCTGTGCGCTTAGATCAATATTGGTTTTTACTTGTCGCTCGTTAGTTAACTCAATTTCGTCTAACAGATCTTTGATCGGTTTTTCAAAATCAAGAAACTGCCTGTTTTGAACTTCGGGCATAATTGCATGCTTTTATGTGGCGGCTAAATTAACAATTATTTGGTGAATGCGAAGTATAGAAAAATAATGTGTGTATGGGGTGTGGAAACAAGTGAATGTTTTACAGTATTCAACTCTTATTTTTAGATAGTATATTTTTGATTTTTTATTTCCATTTCACTACTGTAAAAACAATACTGATATAACCATCTTTTTCATAAAAAACACCAATTGAATCCTTACTGATCTTCACAATATCAGAATAAGCAGAGGCATCCTGTTTATCGTTATTGCTGTAAACAAGGATATTTTTTGTCCAGGTCTTTCCATCATCCCTGCTGATACGAAGCGTTAAATTGTTACGTTGCCTGGTATCGGCTGCGTTGCAAAATGCAAGCACATTTTTACCCCACCTTTTACCAATAGTAAGCAGCGAACCCTGGCAAACAGGATCGGGCAAATTAGTGTCAAATTGTTGATTGAACCAGCTAACGCCGCCATTGTTACTCAATGCTGTATATCGGGCTCTTACATGTCCTTGCTGGTTACGCAGGTTCAGCATCAGGCGTCCTTTGCTTATTTCTGCTGCCATATTTTCATTACCACCTTCAAGGTCTACGTTGTTACTTATATGAAATATTTTTCCATGATCATCAGTGTAAAAGCCATGCGCACGATAATCTTTAAAAGCTGGTTGCGGATCACCTTCGGAGTGGTTGGCAGCTACATAAATTCTGCCTTTATATTTTCCTTTGGTGAATTGCATGGCATGGCCGGGTGTATTAGCGTAGCTGCGCCAGTCTTCAGAAAAGTTATA
>JASGDI010000225.1:0-36656 GCA_049841335.1 Niabella sp.
CTTAACATCAGCGCCATTTTTTAATAATAGAGCTACCACCTCGGCCGAACTATTGGCAACAGCTTTAGTCAATGCAGATTCGCCTTTTTCATTCACCGCATTGATGTCTGTGGTTTTAGCGATCAAAGTAGCCACTAAAGCTGCATCTCTTCCAGTTGCAGCATTCATTAGTACAGTATTGCCTTCATTATCTTTTTTGTTGACATCTACACCTTTTGCCAGGAAATAGTTAATGATCTCCGTATTGGGACGGCGTACCAATGTGTGCAGGATGGTAGCGCCATCTTTAGGGTAAATAGCTTTAGGATCCAGCTTCAGTTTTTCAACCAGGTACTGGTAGGTTTCAATACCATTCTGAGACATCCTGGAACCCTGTGTTGCAAAGAAAAGCGCATTGTTGGTGGGCTTTACGCCTTTGGCGATCAGTTTTTCAATTAGTTCTTTGTTACCCAGCTTTGCAGCATAGTCAGCGGCAGTGCTTCCATATTCATCTGTATCCTTGTACGATAAACCTTTGGAAACAAAATAGTCTGCGATCGTTAAGTCATTGTCCCTGGGTATTGCCAGTAATAATAATGTAGCGCCATCCTCATTTCTTTGTTTGGGGTCTACGCCGGCATTGATCAAGGCATCATAAATAGCAAAATTTTTATTACCGTTCATAGCGGCATTGGCTATTACGGTATATCCATGGCTGTCAGACAGGTTTACATCCGAGCCTTTTTCTATCAGGTAAGTTACCAGGTCTGCATTTCCTCTCCCCGCGGCCCAGTGCAAATAAGATGCGCTGTGGTGCGTTTTCTTTGTTACACCGTTACCGTCCTGTTCCACCATGAACTTGATGGTTTCCAAAGGGGCGTCATTCAAAATGGCCCTTGCAGTAGGGTCCCAGGAAGCTTCGTTGGGTTGAGAGGGACTGTTACCTTTGGCAATTTCTGCTTTTACCTGCTCTATGGTAGGTTTGGTTTTCCAGAAATCGGCATTCATCAGGGTATTGGTTTCTGATGGCTGCGCGATAGCGCTAAAGGAAGCAAGGGTTAAAAATGCGATTAATGTATGTTTCATTTTGAGAATTTAGTATTAAGACGTTAGACAATAGTATTTAGATATCAGAGTCCGAAAGTCGGGAAGTCCGGAAGAAGTGAGCCATGAACTATGAACCATCAACCATGAACTAATATGCAAAATTAAAAGTTTGGCACGCCCGGCATTTACGAAATGCGGAAAATCTAAGTGAATAAGCGCTTTTCTAAAATAGCAAAAGAAGCCGGCAGAACCGACCTCTTTTGCAAATTAGCTAATGACAAAATTAATAAGCTCCAAGAAAGAAACTTCCGGATGCTTTTTTCAATTTAGCTCCTTTTATAACAGCTTTCGTTTTCCAGTTGATTACATATACATTTCCGTCTTCACCGCTTGGGGTCAAGGGTACATATACAAAGTCACCCACTACGCCAATGTTCTGGTATTGACCAAATGTAGTAGAAAGGCCTGCAGATGCTTCAATATCTGTTGTTATTTTGCTTGCAGTTTTCGCATTCAAATCTACAAGCGCTATAAACCCTCCCGGTGTACCGCTTCTTGTGTACAACACTACACCAACACCATCTTTGATATAACGGAAGGCCCTGATACCCGCATCGCTGATACCTAATGCAGTATTTAAACTAAAGTTATAGCTGTTATCATATTCGTTAGTTGTTTTGCTGATACGCAATATCTGGTGTCCGGAGCCCATGCTGGTGGCAGCCTGGTAAATATTTCCATCGGTGCCAACATATTGAGTCATGGTACGGTAAGAAAGATTATCCGTATTAGCCACAGTAGATGTAATTAATTTGGGATTTCTCAAAGAAGGGTAATCCAAAACCATTGTTGTAGTTCCCAGTGTTCTGTTAGTAGTGGTTGCCCAACCAGTAATAGCGCCGGTAGTTGCATTTCTGGTTACTGTACCGTTAAGATCATGCCTGCGAATACCTAAGCCGATAAATACTTTATCCTTAGCCTGGCTCAATACAGGTACGTCTGCACGCCATACATGGTAACCCTGGCCTTCCAGTTCTGCTCCTAAGTCAATGTCAATACTACCTGTATTGGTAATAGCCGTATTGTTTAAGTCTATATTAGCAATTCGGATCTTGCCTTTCGGGTGCCTGTATTGGAAATTGGGGGCTGTTCCTGTATAAGGATCTAATGCATCTCCGAAAGATACTCCAACGCCAATACCTTCAGCAGCCTTTGTCCAACGAGGAGCAGTACCTAATATAATTGCTGTATTCAGTTCATAACCTTCTTCCTCATATTTTCCCTCTCCTGAAACTTTGTACTTATTAAACACACCGCCATCAGCTCCTGTGTACTGAATATTGTACAGGTACTTTCCGTCATCAGAGCCTTGTACGCGGGCGGTACGCGCTGATTTAAGGCCAAATCCTACCACATAGTTTGCACCTTCCATTTTGAAAAGGTCCACTTCATAGTTTGGATTGATTGCATTTTCGTGCGTAATGGCATAAGCTCTTGTACCTCCGTTCCCTGCTGTACCTCCAGGGTCAGGGTATGAACCTGTAAGTGTAATCCATCGTGTATCGTCTCCTCCCGATGGATCCGGCTCTACATTATTATCTTTGCTGCAACTGGTCAGTGACAGGCCGGTTATTACCGCGCCCAGCATGGCTGTTGTAAATAGATTTTTCTTCATCGTATTCATATTTATTTTCTGATTTTATAAAAATTTACTAAGTGTATAATTTAATTTGAAATAGATACCTCTGCCTGGTTTTTGTACCATGAAGTTGTCGTACACTTCTGCATTGAACATGTTTTTAACGTCAATGCTGGCTACCAGTTTGCCATTGGGAAAACGATAGCTGGCCCCTAAATCATGAACAAACTGGGTGGGTGTTTTCGACCACTCAGGCTGTCCCCAAACAATATAGTATTCTCCAACAAACCCTGTATTGTAATAAAGGTTTAAAATAGATTTCTTTTGAAAAATATTATTGATTCTGTATTGCACATTGCCATTAACAGTAAAAAATGGTTCATTAGGTATTTGCTGATCGTATAGGTCGTGCGATTCTCCGGCAGCATCATTTCCACCTTTAAACAGGTTATTAAATTTGGAAAAGTTAAGGGCTGCATTTATGCGGTTGTCATATACGTAAATAACTTCTGCTTCCACGCCTTTAGCCTGTGTTTTACCAAGGTTAATATATCGGGTGGTTTGGATATCGGCGTCTGATTCCTCTTCAATTTCATTTTCATCCACTACCTGGCGGGTGATTTTATCAAACCCGTTGCGCCAAAACGCGCTGGCATACAAGGAGATTTTGTGTTTGCCAAAATCCAGCGCTCCCCAACGAAACCCAAGATTCCAGTTTACATTTTTTTCAGGGTTTAATTGCAGGTTGGGCAGTATGTTTGTTTCGGGGTCACCGTATAACTGTATTTCGCTGGGCATTATAAAGCCGGTTTCAGTAGAAGCAATAGCAAACAGTTTAGAAATTATATTATAAGACAAGGTTGCTCCATAACCAAAATTTCCGGCATTGGTAGTAGTATCTCTGCGAACGATGGTGTTCTGATCGTTTACTCTAACTATTTCGGGCTTGATTTGGCGGGTTCGGTTGTGTGTGTACTTCCCAAGCAGGTTGGTCCTTAGTTTATTATTAAGGACCTGTGCTTCGTAATTAAAAGACAGAATATTTTTTGCGATAGTGCTTACTATAACCAGATCTTTATTAATTGGATTCAGCAGGTCGTTGTCGTTTCTATCGGTTGTTTCAAACTTGTGGTTCAAAGAAACGCGGTGTCCTGAAGCAATGGTATAGCCCAGATTGGAGCGTATGTTGGTTATTTTCCGGTCAATTTGACTGATAGTTTTAGCCCCTTGCTGACCGCCCAGCGTGGTACGCAACGGTACCCTCTCTCCAAACTCTATTACCTCTCTTACCTTACCGTCCCAGTTATATGCCAATCCCACTGTATCCTGCAGGTAAGTGCTTCTGAAGCTGCGTACGGCGTTAATGTTTAATGCCAGACCATCTATAAACAGGTTACGTTTATTATAGTTCAGGCTAAGCACATGCGCATTTGTTTCCGTAAAACGTCCTACGTAAGGAGTAGCCATAGTGGTACCATGGGGAATTTCATTATAATTGTCTGAAACATTATAACCCAGGAAAAACAGATCAGCCCATTTAACATCGGTGAACCCCGCTTCAAAACGGCCTCCTATTGATTTGTAAGCATCATTGAATCTTTTGGCTCTGTAGGGGCGTGTTATCTGCTGTAAGTGATTAACGTAGGTAGTCGATCTGCCCCAGGTGGTAAAACTGTTATCTGTATAGGTGTAGAATCCGGAAGCCCGTACAGAAAGGCCCGTCTTTTTGTGGCGAAAAGTAGCTCCGATATCTGAGTTAAAGGTATTGAATGATCCGTAAGAAGTAGCTAGTGTAACGTTATTTCTTGACGCATCTTTCTTTAATACTACATTAATGGCTCCACCTACATAATCTCCTGTTAGATGCGAAGGCAACACCCCTTTGTACACCTCAATACGTTCTATCATAGCAGGGGGAATATTGTTTAAGTTGAAAGACTGCCCGTAAGTAGATACTTCAATACCGTCCAGGAAAAGCCCGATTGTATTTCCCGACAAGCCATTCAAATTGTATTCTACCTGGGAGCCTACACCACCGTTCTGACGTACCCGAACGCCTACAGCCCTGTCCAACAGTTCGTTGGTTGTCAGGTTTCTCAACGAAGCTTCTTTTGTTTCAATAATAGCAACTGCAAACCCCTGTATTTCTAAAGAGCGCTTTTTGGTCAGGGTTTCCACAGTAACCTCTTCCAGTTGTTCCTGTGTTGGTTTTTTTAAACGAACATTGAGTATAACTGTTTTGGATTCAGTTACGTTAATTTCAGTCTCCTGGGATTCATATCCCACCATGGAGCACGTGATTTTATGCTTCCCTTGCGGAAGCCGGAGCGTATAGCTGCCTTTGGCATCGGTTACAGTTAATGTGGATGTTTCAACAACACCTACGGTAGCTTTTTCAGCCGGGCGACCTTTTTCATCTGTTACGATTCCTTTCACCACGCCCTGAGTTTGCGCAGCTATATCACTGTTCAGAAATATGCCAAAGCAGGTACACAATATCCACAAGATTATTTTATTGCACGCCATTTACTATCAATCACCGATTTGCTTAAAAGAATAATTATTAAGGCTTAAAAAAGCAGCCAGGACCCGTTTCCAAAACCGGAATACCCTGTTTTCAGGGTGCAAAATTGTAACAAGCTGTTAACTGTAAACGGAAATACAATAACGTAATCGGGAATTTACTGTCATGTTTTTGTCAGAACAGGAAAAAATTACGCATTTCGTAAGCCGGTTAGTTAAATAAACCGGATTTTTGCATTAGAAGGGGTACTTACTTTAACTACAGGTAGTTCTGGCCTTTAATTAGCATTTATGCTATCCGGGACAACTTTGGCAGTTAATCACATAAGTACTGTTTGGGAAATCATAAGAAGTTTATTAATAATTAGTTATAAACCTGATGTATTAGAATGGCGGATGCAGCGCATAGCAATACCTGTTCCTGTAAAAACGCTCTGCCCGGGGCAGCGCAGGACATTATACCCTACGCCCGTTTATTTCAGATGAACGAGCATGAAATTGCGGAATCTGAAGCCAATAATCAGCAGGTTCCGTTAAAATATAGCTATTATGAATTTTTAGCTAAGGGGCTGCATTTTATAAGGGTTTTGAATCATGACGGCAGGAAGCAGGAACGCTCTTCTTTTAAGAGCGACCAGCCCTATATCAGCTTTGTTTTTTCTTTTAGTGGCAGAAGCCTGTTTATCAATAAGGCTAAAAGCAAGGTTTTTGCAGATATCCGGCAAAACCAGAACGGCCTGCTATTCATCAGTAACCAGGTTTTTGAAAGCTATTGGGAAGCTGAAGCCGGGGCCGAGCTGTACGTTATTAATATGACCGTTGAGTATTTTAAACGCTTCCTGCCCCGGCACCACCCTTTATTTGAAACCTTTGACAGCAGCCTGAAAGAAAATACGCCTGTGCTTTTAAATGAAAGAGCCATAGATGTTACACCGCGGATGAGGTCGTTATTATACGATATGTTCCAATGCGAGCAAAAAGACCATTACAAACACCTTTATATGAAGTCCAGGTTTATTGAGCTGCTGATGCTTCATTTCCAGGAATATGAAAATGCATATAGCAGCGCTGAAGCTGCGGTGAGTGATAATAACCTTGCCAAGATGTATGAAGTAAGGGAAATTATTAATGCTAATCTTACCCAACCCTGTACGCTTGTGGATCTGGCGCAGCAGGTGGGCACTAATGAATGCTATCTTAAAAAGCATTTTAAGCAGGCTTTTGGCACTACGGTGTTCGGATATTTGCATAAGCAGCGTATGGAGCGCTCCAAGGAGATATTGTTGAATGAAGACCGTAAAATTGCAGAAGTAGCCAGACTATCAGGCTATAAACATGCTTCCCATTTCACTACAGCATTTAAAAAATATTTTGGTTACTTGCCTAACCAGATCAAAATATTGTTCCTTTCTTTTTTTAACAGCACAGAATTGACTTATAGTATAGAAATGCTATACTGTGTTCCTGTATAGAAGATGACGGATGACAGGGTTGAAAAGGTTTAAAAGTTGTTGAAAATGGTTGAAGGTTGCCGGTTTCAAGTAACCAGTACGATGTACGAAATGAAGGCTAAAAGCTGAATGCGGAAAACCTTATGCTTCAAGCCTCCGGCCTTTAGCCATAAATCATATAGTGCAGAAATTCTATACTTAAATAATCAACAATCATTTTCATTTGCTGAAAGCTAAAAGCTTTAAGCCTTATGCTTTTCAGTTGCTGCCATCTATACGTTGTAAACTGTGCATATCGTACATCGTATCTCGTACACATCACACACTGTCAACTGTCCTCCTTCCACTGTCATCTAACAACTATCCGGGCATCCTGGAAATGTACTTGCCGATCTCTTTTAACTGGTCCACTATCTGTGGTGTGGTAGGATTGCAGGCTTTAGCCTTCCTGTAAAAATCTTTTGCTGCGCGAAACTCGCGTTTGTTCATCATAATGCTGCACATCTGCAGGTAAGCTGCCGCTTCGTTCTCTTTGTCAGGAAGTCCTTTTCTGATAGCCTGCCTGATGTAGCTTTCTCCCTGCTTTATATTACCTTTTTGCATCGCCAGCATGCCCATTTGCAGCATACTTGCTCCTTCAGCTTCTTTCACAGGCATGCCCAGGTCAAGCCCCTTCTTCATCATAGTTTCAGCACTATCAAAGTCTTGCTTGCTCATGGCAATATTGCCTTTAAGGGTGTAATAAACAGAGCGGATGGGCTTATATAAAAGATTGGGAAATTGAATAGAGTTCAGCACTTTTTCTGCCCCTTCCATATCGCCGTTCTCCATGTGCTCCTGGATCAGCCTTAACGGCCCGAAAAAGAAATGACTGAAAATAAGGATGGCTGCTATCAGGTATAAAGGAAAGGCCGGCCAGAACCCTGCGCTGAAATTAGTAACCACGCCCAGCACTATCAGTATGATGCCAATAATTAACCGGTATCTTATTAAAAAAGTATATGCTTTCATCCCAATGTTCTTTATGTTTTCTTTTCCACAGCCTGTTACAGGCGGTTGATCAAATTTTGTCCCTGTTTTTTTCGGGAGGCAAAGATAAGGGTTATATCGAATGAAGGATAACTCCTGAGAGAGTGTAGGATAAATTCACCATTTCAGATAAAGCTGCGCGAGGCAAGAACCCCTCGTACACTTATTCTATCGCCTCATGAAGAGAATATAAGCGCAAAAAAGTGATTTGTCCCACATTTCCTGAAATCCGGGCTGATGGTAACCCGTTTCAATTTATGCCGGGGATATGGTCCCGGCCGTTTTCCGGAGGCCTTCCTGTACCAGCATGTCCCCGATTTGATGCACCATATCAACAGAGGCTTCTATCTCCTGCTTCCTGATGGCTACACTTTCTATATTAAAGCCAAATGGCATAGATCGCTCTACACAAAAAGCAGTAAGCGCTGATGCAATATCCAGGCAAACCTTTACTGATTTTCCCAGCATGTCGTCTGAATTTTTAAGGTCTTCCTTCAAATCGTCCGGTATATGAATGCCCAGCCATTCCATAAAATGTAATGTTTTTAACGAACCACAGGCGGAAAGCGTAAAGATTATGACGGGCAATGGCACATTATCTTTTTTACAGGTACGTATCAGGTCGTCAACCACCTGCTTTGCATAGGTAACATTAAAAACACATTGTGAAATAAAATAGGAAACGCCACAACTCATCTTATCAAGGATGCGTTGGTCTTCATCTTTGAGCAGTGCATGTCTTTCAGGAATGGTCACTGCTCCTATAACCGAAGTGTCTTTTTGCTTACTCCAGATCTGGTAGGCTTCCTGCAAAGTTGATTTGACAGGATAGTCTGGTGCCGGCACACCAACAAAAACAGGGTAAAAACTGTGTTTTTGCAAACTGTTCAGCCAATCGGACAATTCTTCTTTTGAAAATTTTCCCGCGGGGCGGTAGATGATCTTGTCTACTTCCAGCTCCTGCAGGTAGCCACTGGCAAACTCAAACGGGTCCAGCGCTTTAAGAAACGGGAACGGTCTTTCTTCGCTGGTACGCGCCGATTCGTCCTGCACATCATACACGATCAATGCATCAATGGCCAACTGCTTCAACCTGGCTATTGTTTTGTCCGCAATCTCGGCCACACGCTCAGGGCTTGTTTCGGATTTGGGAGGTGTGATACCATACATGAGGAGGCCCGACTGGCCGGCTTTAACTTTATCTGCAAACATCATTCAACTTACTTATATACAGCGGGCAAAACTACCCGCCTGCAATATATATTAAACTATAACTTTCCTGTTTATTTTTTCTACTGCCCGACCAGGAATGTTTTTCAGCTAAAAGTTTACTGCAGGCCTGCTTCCAGTGAAAGCGTGGTAAGGTCCTGCTTTATCATTTTCACATAAGATTCTATCTGGTCGTACATCTTGGCACGGTTATACAGTTCTTCGGTCCCGTATTTTCCGGCTTCTCCGAGGTATAACAATTCAAAGGTCTTTAAATCTTCTTTACTGGAAACATCAATCTGCTCAAAGCCTTTCCAGCGCTCGATTATTTTTTCTCTTAAAGAAAGCCCTGTACTGTCTGCCGGTTTTTTATAATTAAGATAGTACCAAATAGAGGAGGGGTAAATATCTGATGCCGGGTTTCCATACCAGATATCCTTCAATGCGTTCCGGGGGTGCAGCAGTTCGGTTGTTTTATTGTTTTTCAGAATAAGCAAACCTAAAACTGCTTCGGTAATACCTGTCGCAATACCCAGGTAATCGCCGCTGTTTCCGGCTTTTTCGCTGGCAGATAATATACCGGACGCCACCCCGCCAATAGCGCCTACGCCAATAGCCGCAACGGTAAGCCGTGTTTCCCGCTGCTTCTCTTTACCTTTTAAAAAATCAGCAACCTGTGTAATGCGCTCTTCCTCGCAATCCAGTTCTGATGCAAAGGAAGATATTTCCAGCGATGCCTGGTTGATGCGCTCTGAAAGCTTCATGGCCAGCTCCAGCTTTTGTAAACGCTGCTCGGTAGTAGGGTGCAGGTTGTAGGTATTTTGTATCTCAACATATTGCTTCAGCAGGTCCAGGAAACCAAAAGCATTGGCTATGTTCAGGCTTGACAGGCTGAAACGATTGGAAAGAACGGTATCTAAACTTAGCTGATGAAGAGGTTGAGGATTTACACGTTTAAAATCGAAAGTATTCACCTGGTGGCACGAGACCAGGTTGGCATAATTACTGACCTTTACTTTTTTACCGGTGCTGCAGGAATTGAACGAAACCATAACTGCCATTAATATAGCAGTAGTAAAAGTCCAGCCATAACGATGTAGAAAAGGGATAAGCATACAGGCAAATATGTTATAAATATTGCAAATAAGTTTATAAAAATTTTGCAGCAAAGTGGTGCCGCAAACAATTGGAAGCATTTTTTGTGTTAAATTATTATGAGGTCCATCTTTTTTCCAGGCGGAAAATTCAGATGGACTAACCCGGTAAGGGCAAAGCTATCTTCATGCAGACTTAGCATTTCAGTTTCAACTAATTCTATAAATCGCAGCTGATCAGATTCGGCGACATTTTCGGCCTGCAGCCGTATAAATTCAGTTGCTTGTTCAGATTACTTGTTTTGCAGCATCATTTCCGGCATTATTTGCTACATCAATCGGCGATATTTTATTTTGAAAGGGTCGGGGCTGCTAATAGTTTGGCGCACTATTTCGTTTTAAACTGTCTTCCATAGCTTTTTTACGACAAAAAATACGACAATTATTGCGACAAAATGAATGCATTATTGTCGCAATAATAGAAATAAAATTTGATTCAATAAATCCTTTGTGAACAACCAGCATGTAGTAAAACTTCGTTAATTGAAAATAACCCGCTTACTTTCCGATACAAAACTTCCCGAAAATAGTTCCCAGTATATCCCGGTCTACTTCCACCTGCCCGGTTATTTCACCCAGAAAATGCAAAGCCCGGCGGATGTCAATTGTTAGCAGATCTCCGCTGAGGTTGGTTGTCATGCCAGACTCAATAGCCTCAATACTCTCCATTATTTTTTGTAAGGCTTCGTGGTGGCGGGCGTTGGTGACAATAGTGCTTTCGGTATTAATCTCGGTGCCTATTGCTTTTTCATACATTGCCTTTGTAAGCGCTTCTATATTTGTTTTTTGTTTGGCTGAAAGAAAAATTGAGGAGGAAGTATGGGTTATTGAGCGCTCTTCCAGATCAGCTTTATTCACCACTGTTATTGTCTTATGCTCATAAGGTGCCAGCCATTCAGAATTATTTTCGGTTTTATCCGTGGCATCTAGCAAATGAATAATAATATCTGCTTTTTCAGCATTCTGTTTGCTGCGTTCTATACCCAGTTTTTCTATGGCATCAGCACTATGATCGCGTATGCCTGCTGTATCAATCAGCCTGAATAGTACGCCGCTAATATTTAAGGTTTCTTCTATAGTATCCCGTGTGGTACCGGCAATATCGCTCACAATAGCGCGCTCCTCATTTAATAATGCATTCAGCAGCGTGCTTTTGCCTGCATTCGGTTTGCCAATGATAGCTACACTGACCCCGTTTTTAATAGCATTGCCCAGCTTAAACGAATCAAGCAGGTTTGAGATTTGCGATTTGAGATTTGCGATCAACACTCTGAATTTGTCTCTGTCTGCAAACTCCACATCCTCATCGCTGAAATCCAGTTCCAGCTCAATCAATGCTGCAAAGTTGATCAATTCATCGCGTAGCAATTTTAAATCATTTGAAAAACCACCGCGTAACTGGTTCAACGCTGTTTGCTGTGCCGCTTTATTATTGGCTGCGATCAGGTCAGCTACGGCTTCCGCCTGTGCCAGATCCAGTTTGCCATTCAAAAATGCGCGTTGCGTGAACTCGCCGGGCTTTGCCAATCGTGCTCCCGCGGTTATACAGGCTTCAATAATCTTCCCCAATGTATAAGGAGATCCATGCCCGCTTATTTCCACTACGTCCTCACCGGTATAGCTTTTGGGGGTTTTAAAAATGGTTACAACCACTTCATCAATCACTTCCCGCCCGAAGGAGGGGACGGTGATCCGTCCAAAATGAACGGTATGGCTTTTCTGGGCGCTTAGCTTTTTTCCTGTAAAAATTTTTTCTGCAATAACAATCGCGTCAGCACCGCTCAATCTTATCATACCAATAGCGCCAACGCCAGGCGGTGTTGCCAGCGCCACAATAGTATCCTGAAAATCGCCTGAAAGTTTCATGGGTCAAAAATAGCTTTTACACTCAACATTTAATGGCCTCCTATTTTGTATCAGCTTTACTTTATTTTTGAGGGATGAAGCAGTTTTTAGTTTTACTTACAGCAATGCTTTGCAGCTATACAGTGTTTTCGCAGGAGACAGACGAAGATACTTTTGTAAAAACCGGCGATAAGGCTCCTGCTTTTAGCTTTGAAATTGAGAAAGGAAAAAAAGTCAATATTTCAGACTATAAAGGCAAGCTGGTGCTGATCAACCTTTTTGCTACCTGGTGCCCGCCCTGCCGGGCAGAGCTCCCCCAACTGCAAAAACAAATATGGGATAAACATAAAACCAACAGCAGGTTTGTCCTGTTTGTTTTTGGGAGAGAAGAAGGCTGGGACGTGCTGACTCCCTTTAAGAAAAAATTCAGTTATACATTTCCCATTTTACCTGATGAGAACCGGGATGTGTTCAAAAAATTTGCTACGCAAACCATTCCCCGGAATTTTTTAATTGATGAAAACGGAAGAATTATTTACCATTCCATTGGCTACGATGAAGCTGAGTTTAAAAAATTAGTTCAATTGATTGAAAAGATATTAGAAAAATAATATCTGGTAAATACTACCGGCAATAAATGAAAACGATTTGGTGTGCTGCTGCATTGATGTTAACTATCATATGAAAGAGCACATTCGCTTCAGGATAGCTATTTTTGTACCATGACTTTCTATTATTGTTACGATGCGCATTGTGGCTGGTGCTTTGGTTTTAGTAAGGTGATGGCAGCCTTTGCAGAGCGATATAAGGATTTTTTTCATTTCGAAGTATTGAGCGGCGGTATGATTCCCAAAGAAACTGCAAAACCCATAAAAGTGATGGCTGGATTTATAGGTGATGCCTATAAAAGGGTAGAAGAGCTTACCGGTGCAAAATTTGGTGCAGATTATCTATGGCATATTCAAAATCCTGATGAAAGTGATTGGGTGCCCGAGTCATTAACGCCTGCCATTGCTTTATCTATTTTTAAAGAATATGCCCCGGAAAAGCAGGTGCAGATCGCCGCTGATTTTCAAAAGGCTTTGTTTGAAGAAGGACGTGATTTGAGCGATGGAGAGGCTTACCGCCATTTATTGACAAAATATACTGTTCCTGCCGAAGCCTTTTACCAAAAACTTTCAGACCCGGTATATGCAGAAAAAGCTAGGTATGAATTTGCGTTATGCCGGCAGTTGCAGGTAACCGGCTTCCCTAAGTTGCTATTACAGACTGCCGATACGAAATTTTATTTATTGGCTGAGGGCTACACCCCTTTAGAAACGCTAAACGCAAGACTGGAAAATATTATGAACGAATTAGCGACCAGTCAGAAAAATAATGCCAAAAACTAATTTAAAAATCTTTTATCCCGATATATGACTGTGGCTGATTTGCAAACTATCAATTTTGAAGAGGGCGCTGTATTGCTGATTGATAAACCCTTACACTGGACATCGTTTGATGCGGTAAGAAAGATCCGTAATCTTATAAAGATAAAAAAAGTAGGCCATGCCGGTACGCTCGATCCACTGGCCACTGGCCTGCTTATTATTTGTACCGGGAAGTTTACCAAAAAGATAAATGAATACATGGCGCAGGAAAAGGAATACACCGGCACCTTTACATTGGGAGCTACCACGCCTACTTACGACCTCGAAAGTGAGCCGGAAAACTTTCAATCCATCGAAGCTTTAACTGAAGCAGCTATTAAAAACGCCACACATCAGTTTATTGGCGAAATAGAGCAGGTGCCACCCATCCATTCTGCTATTAAAAAAGACGGGAAGCGGGTATATGAGCTGGCGCGTAAAGGGGTAGATGTAAAGCTGGAGGCCAGGAAAATAACAATAAAGCAGTTTGAGGTAGACACAACTCAGTTGCCGGTAGTATCTTTTAAAGTGATTTGCTCTACCGGTACTTATATCCGTAGCCTGGCATACGATTTTGGCGCTGCACTGGGCTGCGGTGCTTATTTAAGCAGCTTACGCCGCACCCGAATCGGCGCTTTTCATGTAAATGACGCAATTTCTGTAGAAGATTTTGAAATAGCTATAAAAGAAGGGAGAAGTACCTTACGATAGCACTACTCACTGTCATCTGTGATCTGCCATCTGTCAACTTACTTTATCCTTTATTCCCTTCAATAGTAGCCTGCATAAAAGCCCGGTCGTTTTTATATGCTTCCCAGTTGAAGTTTAAAAGAAACTGTGTGGCTGCTTCAGCGCCTTTTTCAAACATAGCCAGCTTATCCGCATCAGAAACAAAGAAGTTCAGCCAGTTGAACTCGGCCAAAGGAATGCTGCCAACACCTTTGGAGTAGGCCTTGTTCTTTAGCTGGAAATCCTTGTCATAATAATTCCTGATCGTATTAAAGATACGGCTGAAATAGCCCATCATGGTCCAGCTTGAGGCATGTTTGGTTTTGTCTTCAGGAGCTGCGTCATCAAGGTCAATACCAAAAGAAGGTAGCCTGGGAACCATTACCCTGGGATTATAAAATATATTGATGGGAAAATTGGAAAGGATCCCGCCGTCCACAAACCTTGCGATGCTTGGGGGATCATCTTCGTCAAAAGTATCTTTCCATTTCTTTTTTATTTCAGGATGTTCACAAGGAATATCCTTTATAAAGTACGACTCGAAGAACATAGGGATGGACATAGATGCACGAACAAATCCTGCGGGATGCAGGTCGTCCTCCTCTTTATTTCTAAACAGGCCGGCCATGGCAGGAAACTCAATCTTGTTCTGTGTTACCAGCTCGGATGTAATAAAAGTAACATCGCCTCTGAGCTCATCAAGGCCCTGCGGATGGCTATGGCGCAGATGCAGGCCGGGAATATCCTGCCCTGCTTTATTGATGATGTCTTTTGTGTTCATGACACCATTATCCTGCATTTGTTTCCTGATCCAGTTGTAGAAAAATTTACCAGGGTTAATGCCATATCCGGCAGTTTTAAACTTTTTAAAAAGCCTGGAAATATAATGGATGATCTCTCCATAAATGATCATTACAATTACCAGGGTGATAACCAGTGTATGACTTAATCCCACCAGGTTTTCGTTCTGCTGTGCTTTGATCAGGGCTACAAAACTGCCGATAAGCAGCAAAGTGAAGATGGCAATCAGTGTAATAATAATGGTGCGCATCCGTTTGATATAGTTTGTATGCGTTATAAACCGTTTTATGATCCATCGTGCCACGGGGTGACCATCTACAAGATCGAAAAAATTAAGATTGACGATGGCGTCAAGTACCCGGGTTGATTTTTCTTCCTGCTTTTTACCTACCACTGTAAGCATTGCTGTATTGATAGCGCCTGCGCTGGTTCCTGCCATTCTCAGGAATCGGATGCCCATTTGCTCCAGTATATAGGTATAGCCCACCAGTGCCACGCCTAAAATGCCCCCTCCTTTTTGTACAAGATTTACGTATTGGTGTCCTTCTGCGTCCAGCACGTCCGATACTTCAAACGGCTTTCCATTAGGGCCAAAAGCTTCCCGGAGTGTTTTCAGATTATTGAGAACTTTGGGACTATTGGTAAAATCCTGGACAGTAATTTTTCCGGTTTGCATATTAAATAGGACTTTAGATGTTTAGCTTGTTTATTTTATTGTGATCAGTACCTCGCCAATTACCGTTCGCAGTTCTGCTGGCCCTGTGAAGTTAAGTTATCCTGAAAATTTTGGAATATAAGGCCCATCACTTATATTAGTTATCTATTACAGATAATATAAAGCATTTCTGTTTTTACTGCTTGTGCTGTAACCAATAACAGGCAGGCAAAGTGGCTTAGAGAATCTGTAAAGTCAATAAAAGATTGGTGTAAACGACTTACTTTTTAAAAGTTTGCCTGTGTGCTGTATGATTGTCTTTGTTTGTTTTAATTTGTACCAGTAAAACGTTTTCAGGTCTATAAGTGCTGCCTGGTGGGTTGCGGGGTAAAATATCAGTTACTTCAGGTAGTATAATAATAAAAACATTAAAAAATATGCAAATGAAAAGCTTTGCTTTATCCATCTTTTTACTCCTGGTTTTTGTTACCATGGAGATCAATGCCCAGGAAAAAGAAGCCCGACAACAATATACTGATTATGTAAATCCCTACATCGGGTCCTTAGGAGACGGTCATGTATTTGTAGGAGCTAACGTGCCATTTGGCGGTGTACAGCTGGGGCCGGTAAATATTATGCAGAAATGGGATAAACAAAATGGCTGGGGCTGGTGTAGCGGCTATAATTATAAAAGCGAAGAAATATTAGGGTTTACTCATACCCATTTAAGCGGCACTGGTATTGGAGACCTGAACGATCTTTTGCTGCTGCCTGCAACAGGTCCCGTACAAATACGGCCTATGCAATTCGGTAATGAACAGTCAGGATATGGTGCCTTTTTCTCACATGCTAAAGAGAAGGTAAGCCCGGGCTATTATGAAGTGCAATTAGATAAGTATGGTGTAAAAGCTGCATTAACGGCAACGGAGAGAACGGGCTATCATCAATATACCTTTCAAAAAACGGATAATGCGCATGTTTTAATAGATCTTGGTTTTGCAATAGGATGGGATAGCCCTTATGATGGCGTTATCCGTCGTACAGGAGACCATACCATTGAAGGATACAGGTTCTCGAAAGGATGGGCTGCGGATCAGCGTTTTTATTTTGCGCTCAGGTTCAGTAAGAAAATAAAAGCCATTGATTTTTATAATGACAGCTTAAAAGTGGCTGACCAACTCAATGAAGTGCAGGGCGCAAGATCAAAAGCCGCAATATATTTTGATGTAAAGCCAGGAGAAAGCGTTGACGTTCAGGTAGGCATGTCCGCAGTAAGCGAAGCTAATGCTGCTTTAAACATAAACCGGGAGATAGCAGCAAGGTCTTTTTCTGCGATCCGGGATGAAGCTAAAGAAAAATGGAACAAAGCGTTGTCTGTTATTACCTACGATGCAGATGAAAAACAAAAAATAATATTTTATACAGCACTTTATCATAGCCTGTTTGCGCCTAATATTCACGATGATGTCAACGGCGATTACCTGGGGGCTGATCTAAAACCTTATAACCAGCGGCAGGATAAATATGCAGCTACCAATTATACTAATTTTTCCCTATGGGATACTTACAGGGGGCTGCACCCGCTAATGACCATTATACAGCCGCAGCGTGTAAATGAATGGGTGAATAATTTTTTAAATATTTATAAGCAGCAGGGCAAGCTGCCTGTATGGCATTTACATAGCAATGAAACCAACTGTATGGTGGGTTATCCAGCTATCCCCGTTATAGTGGATGCTTATTTAAAGGGATTCCGGGGATATGATGTAAACCTGGCTTATGAAGCTGTTAAACAAAGTACGATGCAGCAGACAGATGGCATACAGTATATACAGCAGTTAAAATATATACCTGCAGATAGTGTGCTGGAATCCGTTGCCAAAGCGCTGGAATATGCCATAAGCGATTATGCAGTTGCGCAAATGGCTGAGGCAATGGGAAAAAAGGAGGACTATGCTTATTATATGAAACGGGCAGGTTTATATAAAATGTATTATGATGCTAATGTGGGTTATATGCGCGGCCGGATGGCCGATGGCAGTTGGCGTACACCTTTTAATCACCAGGAAGCCGTGCACCGTGATCATGATTTTACAGAAGGTACTGCCTGGCAATACACCTGGTTAGTGCCACAGGAGGTGAAAGGATTGATGGAGCTATTGGGAGGTGAAAGTATTTTCAGTAAAAGGCTGGATACTTTTTTCAGCACTCCTGCTAATCTGGGCCCGACAGCATCGCCTGATGTATCGGGACTCTACGGACAGTATGCCCAGGGTAACGAGCCCAATCATCATATTGCCTATTTATATGCCTATACAGGAGAGCAATGGAAAACTGCGAAACTGACCAGGGCGCTTACCGACAGCTTTTTTACGGTTAAGCCCGATGGCCTTTGTGGTAATGATGATATGGGTGAAATGAGTACCTGGTATATATTATCGGCATTAGGTTTTTATCCTGTAAGCCCTACCAAAGGTGATTTTGTATTTGGGTCGCCCTTAATGAAGAAGGCAACAATCAGGTTACCAGGCAATAAGCAGTTTGTGATCAATGCTGTAAACCAGTCGAAAGATAACATCTATATTCAAAAGATTACATTAAACGGAAAGCCTTATACCAGGAGCTATTTGAAGTATAAGGATATAATGAGTGGAGGTGTGCTTACCATTACAATGGGCAAAAATCCTTCCTCATTTGGAAAGGATAAAAAGGACCGCCCCTTGTAAAAGTAAATGAAATGATGCTGTCAAAAGGCGGCCCCGCCTTAAGCACAAATAATAAAGAAATTAAGCTCATTGAAATGACAAGAAGCGTTGTCAGGCAGTCCCGATGGCTATCGGGATGACGAAGCCTTTAGCGATGGGGTATCAATGTCCTTCGTCAGGCTCAGGACGACATTGATTTTCATTTATTTAAGCTATTTGTCATTAACAGCTTGTAGAAAGCTAATAATTGGTTATCAATATTTAGGCAAGCTTAATATGACAGCCAAATTAACTTTGGGGCAGCATTTATTTTTCTGATGCTATACCACCTGCTCCACTACAAAGTATTTATTCAGCTCTTCCACCAGTTCGGCTTTGGTAATAGGAATACCCATTATTTTATTATAACCTTTGGCATCTGCTAAATATTGATCGCGGATGATTTTAATAAGCTGACCATTATTGATTTCAGGAATAACAATATGCTCAAAATTCCGGATAATATCGCCCAGGTTTTTAGGGAGTGGCCGTAAATGGCGTATATGTACATGGCTGATGCTTTTGCCTTCGGCCTGTAATTCGTGTACAGCAGATTTGATAGCTCCATAAGTAGAGCCCCATCCTATCACCAGCACTTTGCCTTTTTCTTCGCCGCTGTCGATCTTTTGTTCAGGAATAAATTCTGCTATCTTATCTACTTTTTCCTGGCGGATCTTCACCATCAGCTGGTGGTTCTCCGGATCGTAGCTGATATTACCTGTAATATTTTGTTTTTCTATACCCCCGATACGGTGCTCTAATCCTGGTGTGCCGGGAACAGCCCACGGGCGTACCAGGTTTTCATTCCTTAAATAAGGTTGAAATTTATCTTCATGATCCCAGAGTTCTGTCTTAAACTGAATGTGAATAGGCGCCAGGTTTTCCTCGGTAGGGAAGCGCCAGGGCTCAGCACCGTTGGCAATATAGCCATCGCTCAGGAAAATAACCGGTGTCATGTGCTGCACACTGATCTTTACCGCTTCGTAAACCGCATCAAAACAGTCTGCCGGGCTGGACGCTGCAATTACAGGCATCGGACATTCCCCGTTCCGGCCATAGTATGCCTGTAACAGGTCCGATTGCTCGGTTTTAGTAGGTAAGCCTGTAGAAGGTCCGCCCCGCTGCACATTCACAATTACCAAAGGAATTTCCAGCATCACAGCCAATCCCATTGCCTCGGTTTTTAAAGCCATGCCCGGGCCTGATGTAGTAGTTACACCCAAAGCTCCGCCATAAGAAGCGCCAATAGCTGCGGTGATCGCTGCAATTTCATCTTCTGCCTGAAAAGTACGGATACCAAAGTTTTTATGCCGACTCAGCTCATGCAGGATATCACTGGCAGGAGTAATGGGATAAGTGCCCAAAAACATAGGCAGGCCGCTTTTTACAGAGGCTGCAATCAGCCCCATTGCCAGCGATTGGTTACCCATAATAGAACGATAGGTTCCTGGCTCGATCCTCGCTTTTTCCACTTTATAAGTTGTGGTAAAGGCCTCGGTGGTATCACCGTAATTGTAACCGGCTTTCAGCGCTTTGATATTACTGTTTAAGATATCAGGCTTTTTGGAGAATTTCTCTGTTAAAAAGCTGATCGTATTTTCCATATCCCGGTTATACATCCAGTATAAAAAGCCCAGGATAAACATATTTTTAGCCCTGTCTTTTTCTTTGGTGCCGAGCGTAAACTCTTTTAGGGCTTCACGGGTAAGCTTGGTAACATCAATTTTCGTCAGCTCATATCCTTCAAGGCTGTCATTCTCCAATGGGTTGGCACCGTCAGGATAATTAGCCAGGCGCAGGTTTTTGGTATCGAAGCCATCGGTATTGGCAATAATCTTTCCTCCTTTTTTCAGGCTTTTCAGATTAGCCTTAAGGGCGGCCGCATTCATCGCTACCAGCACATCACATTCATCGCCAGGTGTGTAAATATGGTTAGATGAAAAGCGCAACTGGAAACCGCTCACACCCGGGATGGTACCCTGCGGGGCGCGTATTTCCGCCGGATAATCCGGAAAAGTAGATAGATCGGCGCCTAAAAGTGCCGTATTATTGGTAAACTGGGTGCCGGTGAGCTGCATACCATCGCCGCTATCACCTGCAAATTTTATAACAACATCCTGTAAAACTTCCTGGTTTCTGTTCATGACCTCTGAAAATTGGGGCACAAAGGTACGGAAGTTAGTCCATCGAGTGACGCCTGATGATAAATGCCTGATGCCTTTAGGCTTTTGGCCTTCAGCCTTTGGCATCCATCAGCTATCTCACCGCAATCATACTGATCTCTACATTCACAAACTTAGGCAGTGCCGCTACCTGCACTGTTTCCCGGGCAGGGAAATCACCTGTAAAATACTGGCCGTACACTTCATTGATCTCTGCAAAACGCTTCATATCTGTAATAAAAATGGTGGATTTGATCACATTGGTAAAATCCAACCCGGCTTCATTTAAAATGGCCTGTAGGTTTTTCATACATTGATGGGTTTCATCCTGTAAAGTGGCATCATTCAGCTCGCCTGTTGAGGGGTCAATAGGGATTTGTCCGGAAATATAAAGGGTATCACCAGCAAAAACAGCCTGGTTGTAAGGGCCAATAGGGGCAGGCGCCTTATCTGTTTTAATAATTGTTTTATCCATATTTTATATGATTGTAAGTTACAATTGTACGAAAACCTGCATGATTTATTATAATATTTATGGTTTACATTATTTAATGCGTATTTCTGCGCTTTATTCATTTTTTTTGCAGGATGCTCATCTTAAATATTGATACGGCAATTAATAAAGGATCTTTTTGTATTAGCAATAATTGTGATGTATTGTTTTTTGAGGTCAATGAAAAAAGAAATGAACAGGCTGGCTGGTTGCATCAGGCTTTGACGGATGCTTTGCAGAAGGCAGGACTGGCCCCGGCTGATCTTGACGCAATAGCTGTAAGTAACGGCCCCGGCTCCTATACGGGCTTGAGAATTGGCCTGGCTTCGGCCAAGGGGTTATGTTATGCGTTAAAAAAGCCGCTTATCTGCCTTAATACCTTGCAGGTAATGGCAAAAGCGGTGCAGGAAGAAGCGGTTGATTTAATTTGTCCGATGATTGATGCCCGCAGAATGGAAGTTTTTACGGCATTGTACGACAAGGAGCTTAATATTTTTAAGGAGCCGTTTGCAGCGGAACTTTCAGAGAAGAGCTTTTCAGATATTTTAGAAAAGCATCATGTAATATTTACAGGAAACGGAAGCGCTAAGTTTCAGCCCCTGGCAGCTAAAAATAATACCCGGTTTACAGATAAAAATATTGATGCCCGGGATATGGTACCCTTATCTGCCCATTTTTTTAAGGAAAAAGTTTTTGCAGATGTTGCATATTGTGAACCATATTACGTTAAAGATGTATATATAGTTAAGAAATAAACATATTAAAAAATATTTACAATAAATGGTATTTTAAAAGTTTGTAATTTTAAAGGCTCTAAACATTCTAAACAATTCATTTGTAATGAGTAATTATCACATCTCCTTCACTTTAAAAGACAGCCCCGGAGAAGAATTAACGCTCGACACACTGTCTGTAAAAAAGGCTGCGCTTATACTGCGGGCTTTTAATCATAAGCTGAGGCAGCAGATTTTAAAATTGATCGACACGCAGGAAAAGGTTACCGTAACTGAAATTTATGTAAAACTCAGAATTGAACAATCGGTGGCTTCACAGCATCTGGCCATTTTACGTAAGGCCGATTTTGTAAAAACAGAGCGGGACGGGAAATTTATCTATTATACGGTAAATACCGAACGCATGAAAGAACTGAACAAATTTGTAGGCGAATTGCTTGCTTAACCCTTAAATTTTAAAGTAGTGGATATGGAAGCGCTTTCGGCAGAGGAGTTTGAAAAACTATCAGGGGAAGGGATGACCATTGCTGATGTAAGAGATGAGGCTCAGGTAAAACCGGGTTTTATCAAAGGAAGCATCGTCTTTGGCTCAATAGAGAAATTTAAAGAATATGCAGGAACCTTTTTGGGAGGAGTAACGGTAGATTCAGGCTTCGCTCCTTTTTTACTGGTTTATGACATGGCTACAAAAGACGATCTGGCTGAACAGACCCGGAGGCTGGGACTGCCTGTAAAAGGTTACCTGAACGAAGGTTTTGATGCCTGGGTGAAAGCCGGAGGCGTAGTGGATATGATTATTGATGTGGAAGCAGATGAGCTAATGATGGACATTCGGTTTGATGAAAACTTAATTGTAATGGACATTCGTTCTGCCATTGCTTTTGCCGATGGCCATTTAAAAGATGCTATTAACCTGCCGCTGGCCGATATGACCGATCCGTTACGTCTTGCTGCTATTGAAGATACGGATAATTTATATCTGTTGGGAGATAGTGATGAGGATAGTTTTCTTGCGGCTTCAATTTTGAAAAAGCATGAGATTCATAATCTCCGCGTGGTTTCAGGCGGATGGGAAGCGGTAAAAAAACAGGAAAAAGCAGAGATCGTAAAAGAACCGGGAATGTTGAATTAAAAATACCTGTTCAGACCGGGACGGCCTGACCATGTATAAAGAATAAGAAAGTTGCAGCATGCACCACAAAGAAAGTGATTACAACGCTCTTAAGGAGTCCTCTCGGACAATGAAGACGCCATAAACACTGTGGCTGGTGACCTGATAATTTTTCTTCTCACCCATCAATATTTTAAGTAATTTTGTTGCCCGCTTTATAGAGCGGGCAATGTTTTTTTACTCTCAACAACAGACACCAATGAATTTATTTGATGTTTACCCTCTTAACAATGTAACTATCGCCAAAGCTAAAGGCTCTTATGTATGGGATAGTGAAGGCAACCAGTATTTAGACCTTTATGGCGGGCACGCTGTTATCAGCATTGGCCATACGCATCCGCATTGGGTACGACGCATCGAAGAGCAACTGGAAAAGATTGCTTTTTATTCAAATTCTATACAAAACCCTTTACAGGCAGAACTGGCAAAAAGATTAGGCGAGGTCTCGGGCAAGGAAGATTATAGTTTGTTTTTGTGCAACTCAGGTGCAGAGGCTAATGAAAATGCCTTAAAGTTAGCATCGTTCCATACTGGCAGAAAAAAGGTGGTGGCGTTCAGCAAAGCTTTTCACGGACGTACTTCTTTAGCGGTATCTGCTACAGATAATAAGAATTACATAGCGCCGGTAAATGAAACTGATAATGTGGATTTTCTTCCGTTTAATGATGAGCAAGCATTGGAAGCACATTTCGCCCGGCACGGAAAAGAAATTGCTGCGGTAATTATAGAAGGGATACAGGGCGTTGGAGGCATTAATGTAGCCAGCGAATCATTTTTAAAATTAATTCGCGCTTTATGCGATAAGTATGGTGCTGTTTATATTGCAGATGCCGTTCAGTGTGGTTATGGGAGAAGCGGTAAATTCTTCAGCCATGATTTTGCCGGGGTAAATGCAGACATTTATTCTATGGCCAAAGGCATGGGTAATGGTTTTCCTATAGGCGGGATTATTATTGCACCGCATATAAAACCTAAGCATTTCCAACTGGGCACTACATTTGGAGGCAACCACCTGGCTTGTGCTGCGGCATTGGCGGTATTGGAAGTAATGAAAGAAGAAAAGCTGATGGGTAACGCTACCATGATTGGTAAGTATTTACGCGACGAGCTGAACAAGATTCCGGAGCTGCAAAATGTGCGTGGCCGTGGCCTCATGATTGGTTTTGATGTGCCTGAAGAAATAGCTGCGTTAAAGAAGAATCTCTTATTGAACCAGAAGATCTTTACCGGCGAGGCAAAACCTAATGTAATAAGGCTGCTGCCTTCACTGGCATTAAAAAAGAGAGATGCTGAAATGTTTATTGATGCAGTAAAAGAAGAGATTGAAGCATTTGCTGTAGTGGCCGGGTAAATTTTTTGACCGGACAGTGTACTGCTATCGGAGCACACTTCAAAATACAACCAATATCATCAATAACAATCGTGGTTCGTGGTAGTCGCGAACCATTGTTGTTTTATAAATTAGACGGTACTTTTACATAGTCAACGCTTTAACAAATGAAAAAAGAAACATCCACCCAGTTTTTTGAGCAAAAGCAGGTTCGTTCTGTTTGGGGCGAGGATAATGAAAACTGGTATTTTTCTATTGTTGATGTGATTGAAGTATTGACAGGTACAGATCATCCTAGAAAGTATTGGAGTGATTTAAAGGCTAAGCTGAAAAAGGAAGGCAGTGAGTTGTCCGCAAATATCGGATAACTGAAGTTGCATTCATCCGATGGTAAAGAATATAATACCGATGTTGCCGATACTGAACAGTTATTCCGGCTTATTCAGTCAGCTCCGTCAAAGAAAGCAGAACCTTTTAAATTGTGGTAAAAAGATTGTCAGTAAAATTTCTGCTAAAAAACTTTTAGAAGATAGGAGTACAAAGAAACTTAAATAAATATTGAAACCTTATCTATACAATGTCATTACTTAAAAGCAACACATTTATCAGCGCGCACGATGTAACAGATATTAATGCCTTAGCGCAAAAAGCATTAGATTATAAAACCAACCCTTTTGTTGATAAAAGTCTGGGTGAAGGCAAACGCATCGGTTGTTTGTTTCTGAATCCCAGCATGCGCACCCGCCTAAGCACGCAAATAGCTGCGCAGAATCTGGGCATGGAAGCCATCGTGTTTAATGTAGGTAGCGAGGGCTGGCAGCTTGAGTTTGAAGAGGAAGCCATTATGAGCGGCAAAACAGTAGAGCATGTAAAAGATGCAGCCCCCATTTTTGGCAAGTATTTCGATATCCTGGCAATCCGTACATTTCCTTCTTTGGTGAACAAGGAAGATGATTACAGCGAGCTTTACATCAACCAGTTTATAAAATATTCTGGCTTACCGGTTGTTAGCCTGGAAAGTGCTACGCTGCATCCCCTACAAAGCCTTACTGATGTTATTACAATTAAAGAAACATTTTCTCCCCTCTTTAAAGGAGAGGGGCAGGGGGTGAGGCAACCTAAAGTAGTACTTACCTGGGCGCCGCACGTAAAGCCTTTACCACAATGCGTAGCTAATAGCTTTGCACAATGGATGAACGCCTGGGGCGAAGTGGATTTTGTAGTTACACACCCTGAAGATTATGAACTGGATAAAAAATTTACCGGTAATGCACCCATTATTTACAACCAGGATGAGGCGTTGAAAGATGCAGATTATGTATATGTGAAAAACTGGAGCACCTATAATGATTATGGAAAAATTTACAGTAACGAGCCTGAATGGATGCTTACACAGGAAAAGCTGAAATTGACCAATAATGCAAAAGTAATGCACTGCTTACCCGTTCGCCGCAATGTAGAGCTAAGTGATGAGATACTGGACAGTCCCAACAGCATTGTAACACAAGAGGCAGGTAACAGGGTATGGGCAGCGCAGGCGGTATTATCAGAACTCCTTAAATCCTCCAACCCCTAAATAGATGCAGGATTGGTGATTAACAATCTTGAGGTTTAAGAACGAGGAAGTAATCAATAAAAAAATAAAAAATTGCAGAATTCATTAATAAACGAAAAAAATATTGAGGGCTCCCCTTTAGAGGATGGGGGTAAGCGTAGCCTTTTTGTAGTTAAGATTGGAGGAAATGTTATTGATAGTACAGATGCGTTAAAAGATTTTCTTGCTTCTTTTTCTACTATAGTAGGGCATAAAATTCTAATTCACGGCGGCGGTAAAATTGCTACCAAAATAGGCGAGCAGTTGGGCGTACAATCCAAATACATCAACGGACGCCGCATTACAGATGATGATACGATAGATATTGTAACCATGGTATACGGCGGATTGGTGAATAAAAAGATAGTAGCACAGCTACAGGCTTTGACCTGCAATGCTATTGGGTTGACCGGCGCCGATGCCAATATTATCCCTGCCACAAAGCGCCCGGTAAAACTGATCAACGGAGCGCCCGTTGACTTTGGCTGGGTGGGTGATATTGAAAGTAAAACGCTTCATGCTGAAAGCTTAAAACATTTACTTGATACGGGCTTCACTCCTGTTTTTGCACCGCTGACGCACGACGGTGAAGGGCATATTTTAAATACCAATGCAGATACTATTGCATCGGCATTAGCCGTTGGTTTATCTCAGTTTTATAACGTGAGGCTTATTTACTGTTTTGAAAAGAAAGGTGTGCTGGAAGATGTAACGGATGATAATTCTGTTATCAGGAATATCAATAAAGAGAAATACCGGCAATTGCTGGATGAAAATAAATTGTTTGAAGGCATTCTTCCCAAAATAGACAATGCCTTTGCAGCTATTGATGCAGGCGTAAATGAAGTGCTGATAGGCGATGCAAAGGATTTGACCAGGAATACCACAAATTCAACCGAGGGAACTTTAATTACCTGTTAATGAGTTTTGAAAAGAAGTTATATAACGAAGCTGTAAGTCTGTTAAAGCAGTTGATCCGAACCCCTTCCTTTAGTAAGGATGAGGATTTGACAGCAGCTATTATTAAAGCTCATCTTGAAAGTTTCGGTATTGCCGCAGATCAATCAGGCAACAATATTATTGCAAAGAATAAATACTTTGATGCATCTAAGCCAACAGTGCTTTTGAATTCGCATCACGACACTGTAAAACCCAATCCTAATTATACATTAGATCCTTTTGAACCCGTAGAAAAAGATGGAAAGCTATTTGGGTTAGGAAGCAATGATGCAGGTGGATGTTTGGTTTCTCTTATTTCCTGTTTCATTCATTTCTACGGTAAAGAAAATTTAAAATATAATATCATGCTGGTAGCAAGTGCGGAGGAAGAGATCTCCGGCTACAACGGTATAGAAGCTGTTGTAAAAGAGCTGCCACCCATTGCATTTGCTATTGTTGGAGAACCTACATTGTTACAGATGGCAGTTGCAGAACGGGGCCTGATGGTATTAGATGGTATCGCTTATGGTAAAGCGGGTCATGCTGCACGTAACGAAGGAGAGAGTGCCATCAGCAAAGCAATAAAAGATATTGAATGGTTTCACAGCTATCAGTTTGAAAGGGTCTCTCCGCTTTTGGGGCCAAATAAAATGTCTGTTACCGTTATCGAAACCGAGAACAAAGCGCACAATGTAGTTCCTGCAATTTGCAGATACGTGGTAGATGTCAGGGTAAACGAACTATATACATTTGAAGAAGTGCTGGCAGAAATTAAACAGCATATACAAAGTGAAATAAACCCTCGTTCTACCCGCCTGCGTTCTACATCTATTTCTACAGAACACCCTATCGTTAAAGCAGGGCTGGCTATGGGCAAAACCATGTACGGCTCGCCTACTACATCCGATAAAGCGCTGATGCCTTTCCCCGCTTTAAAAATAGGCCCTGGCGACAGTGCCCGCAGCCATACAGCAGATGAGTTTATTTACCTGAAAGAAATTGAAAAGGGGATTGAGGATTATGTTGAAATGATCAGCCTAATGCTTAACGCTTAACGCAAAATGCTATATAACTATGAGAGATTACACAAAATATGAGGTTTGGCAAAAAGACCATGAGTTTACGTTATTTATTTATCAGGAAATACTTCCGCTACTTCCTGCCTCTGAAAAATATGACCTTTATTCCCAATTAAAGCGGGCAGCATATTCTATTCCGCTTAATATATCAGAAGGTTGTGGCAGAAATTCTGATAAAGATTTTGCTCATTTTTTAGATAATGCAATGGGGTCTGTGAATGAAGCAGAATATTGCGGGCTTTTAGTTAAGGATTTATCTTATATCTCTTACGAAAGATACAGGCAACTCTATACCTTTACAAACGAAATAGAGTCTAAACTTATTAACTTAATCAAAAAAATACGCTCGGGTAGTTAAGCTTTTTGCTTTACGCCTTATGCTTCCGGCTTATATAATGAAACTCTGGCAAAAAGATACAACAGCACTAAAAGAAGTAGAAGCTTTTACCGTAGGTAGGGACAGGGAAATGGATATGTACCTTGCCCTATTCGACGTATTAGGGTCGTTGGCACATATTCAAATGCTCGAATCAGTAGGGCTTTTGGAAAAATCCGATCTGGTGCAATTGAAGGCTGCTTTAAAAGAAATTTACAGCCAGATTGAAAAGGGCAATTTTTCGCTCCAGGATAATGTAGAAGATATTCACTCGCAGGTAGAGCTATTGTTAACCCAAAAGCTGGGGGATGCAGGTAAAAAGATCCACAGCGCGCGTAGCCGAAACGATCAGGTGCTGGTTGATATCAAACTTTTCCTGCGCTCCGAAATTGAAGCAATGGTAAATACCGTTCTTCCCTTTTTTGAATTGCTGCAAATACAAAGTGAAAAATACCGGGACCATTTATATCCCGGTTATACGCATCTGCAATTAGCCATGCCATCGTCTTTTGGTCTGTGGTTTGGCGCTTATGCTGAAAGCCTGGTAGACGATATGATCACTTTGAAAGGTGCTTTTGAAGTGGTTAACAAAAATCCTTTAGGTTCTGCTGCGGGCTATGGCTCATCGTTTCCTGTTAACAGGCAAATGACTACTGATCTGCTGGGCTTTGCATCGCTTAACTATAATGTGGTATATGCGCAAATGGGCCGTGGCAAAGCGGAACGTATTGTGGCACAGGCCCTGGCTAATATTGCCGATACCTTATCGCGCATGAGCATGGATATGACCTTATACCTGAACCAGAATTTCAGCTTTGTGAGTTTCCCGGCAGAGCTTACTACTGGCAGCAGCATCATGCCTCACAAAAAAAATCCTGATGTATTTGAGCTGATCCGCTCACATTGTAATCGCATTAAGGCGCTGCCTAATGAGATCATGATAATGACAACGAATCTGCCATCAGGATATCACCGGGATCTGCAACTGCTCAAAGAGCACCTGTTCCCTGCATTCAAAACTCTAAAAGACTGTATTGAAATGGCAGGATTAATGCTTTCTAATATCGACATAAAAAAAGATATCCTGGCTGATGAAAAATATAAATACCTCTTTACCGTAGACCTGGTAAACCAGTTAGTAATGCAAGGCGTTCCTTTTCGCGATGCCTATATACAGGTTGGTCGTTCGGTGGAAGACGGCTCATATAAAGTACCGGAACAAACCGACATTAAAAACCCCCATGAAGGCTCCATACAAAACTTATGCAATTCAGAGATTAAAGTGCTCATGGATAAAGCTGTAGCTGATTTTGGTTTTGAAAAGATCCATCGGGCCATTGATAAGCTGTTACAGGACTGATGGATGTACTTATTCATCCCCAGCGAAATGAGCTGATCGTAAACCCGGAACATCCTTATTATGCGCAGCTTAGCTTAAAGTGAGCCCACGGCCGCTTCATCCAACAACCATATAATATTTCCTTTTTTAAGGTTCACGTTTTGAACTGGATATTTAGCTTTTGCATTTTTAGAAAAAATATGCTTAATCACCGGGGCTTTGGCGGCACCGGCCACCAGGAACATTATTTCTTTGCTGTTATTAATGAAACGGTAAGTAGAACTCAGGCGATAGGTTTGTTTACTTTCAACCCATACCTCCTTTATATATCTTTTCGTTTCGTTTAAAACATCTGTACCCGGAAACAAAGATGAGGTGTGGCCATCATCGCCCATGCCCAGGAGCGTCAGGTCAATCTGCATTTTCTTACCTAATGCACCTTCCAGTATTTTTTCATATTGAGCAGCACAATCTTTGGCTTCGCCTTTGACAGGCATTGCCAGCACATTTTTTCTTGGAATTTTTACATGGTCTAACAATGCTTCTTTTACCATCCTGTAATTGCTGTCTTCGTGCGTGTGGGGAACAAAACGCTCATCACCCCATAGCAACACTACCTTTTTCCAGTCTATATTTCTCGAAAATGCAGGTGTTGCCAGCAACTGGTATAATCTTTTCGGGGTGCTTCCGCCCGACAGGGATACTGAAAATCTGCCAGTTTCTGCAATGCTTTTATTACATTTTTCTACAAAAAAATGAGCACCTGCCACACTTAATGCCTCTGCATTTTCCCAAATCAGTTTTATCTGTTGCATGTTTTTTATTTTGATGTTTAAAGATAGGACGGCATTAATAAAATCTTAAAATATTCTGCTGCCAGGCACAATTTTAGCGCCTTATTCACATTTTACGATGGATTTCGTTATTTTCACATTACGAACGGATATATATTAAGATTAATTTTAGTTAAGAAAAAGAATAGTACCTGCAATGTTTATCAAAAAAGCATTACCTGCCCTGGCATTATTAGCATGCTGCGCCTGCGGGAGTAAAATACCTCAAAAAACAAATGTCTTAAGCAAGCCTCCATCGCAGCAAAAGAAATCAACAACAAAGCCGGTAACCGATAAGCCTGAACAAACCGTATTTACGAAACCTGAGCAGATAACCAGGAATAACAAGGCTAATGATAAGCCAGAGCCAACAAATGTAGAGGCCGAAAGACCTCAGATTACTTATACTCCGCCTGCTTCGTTTAACGCGCTTCCGGAAATGGGATATGGATCCCGTTCTTTTTATCTAAATAAAGCAGACAGTTTGCAAAAGGCCTACTCGGTAAGTGATTATAATAAAAATATACAGACCATTATCAACCAGATAACGGAAATTCCAAGCAAGAAGAAAAACCCTGCGGTAACCGCCGAATCCTGGTATGCCGCTATCGACTTTAATATCCGGAAACCTCATTTTGTTGTACTTCATCATACCGCCCAAACAAGCGCAGAGCAGACACTGTTTACCTTTTCTCTCCGCCGTCCTGGCCGGGAGTCCAGCTCGCATTATGTTGTAGGCAGAGATGGTTCGGTTTACCAGATGCTGAACGACTATGTACGATCTTATCATGCAGGCCTGGGTAAGTGGGGCAGTATTACTGATATGAACTCCTGCAGCATTGGCATTGAAATAGATAATAACGGATCTGAACCTTTCTCCGATGAGCAGATTAAAGCGCTGTTAAAACTATTGGAAGTTTTAAAAAATAAATACGGTATCCCGCAAGCTAATTTTATCGGCCATTCTGATGTTGCTCCCGGCAGAAAAAGCGACCCCAGCAAATATTTCCCCTGGAAACGCTTAGCTGACGCTGGTTTTGGCTATTGGTATGATTCTTATAATTTGCCTACGCCTCCGGCAGACTTTAACGCGATAATGGCATTGAGAGCAATAGGATATGATACCCGCGATGTTTCAAAAGCTATTGGGGCATTCAAGCTGCATTATATTCAAAACGACACTTCTTCTTCACTTACAGACTACGATAAAAAGGTTTTGTACAGCATATACAGAAAATACTAATGCAATTTTTCTGCAATTCTATTTTATGTTATTAAGCTGAATGTTGGTTTTTCACATTGATTGCTGACAATTTATGCTTAGTCAATAGTTATTCAACGCTTCAATTAATATATTTGTAACAGGGCTAAGCTGTGCCTGGCACGTTATTTTTATCCGGGGATAGTACTTGCACAGCCAGGTGTATGTACGGTTTCCCTGTAAAATCTGATATAATGACTGAAGAACATAAACGACTGAGAGAAAATGCAAAAAAAGCTGTACCATTAGAGAAATGGGGACCTTATGTAAGTGAACGCCAATGGGGCACTGTACGTGAAGATTATAGCCCGTATGGAGATAGCTGGGGTTATTTTCCTTTTAACCACGCCCATTGCCGGGCCTATTTTTGGGGTGAAGATGGCCTGGCCGGTATTTCGGATTACTTTCAGAACTTATGCTTTGCCGTAGCATTATGGAACGGTCAGGATCCTATTTTAAAAGAGCGCCTTTTTGGTTTAGGTAATTATGAGGGCAATCATGGTGAAGATGTGAAGGAGTTGTATTATTACCTGGATAACGTTCCATCGCATTATTATATGGAATACCTGTATAAATATCCCCAGCAGGCTTTCCCTTATGAGCAGCTCAGGGAGGAAAACAGGAATCGCTCCAAATTGGACCCCGAGTATGAAATATTAGACACTGATGTATTTAAGAACAGCCAGTATTTTGATGTGCATATCACTTATGCAAAAACCGATAGCACCGATATTGGCATTAAAATCAGCATTACCAACAGGTACAGCAAGCCTGCACCTGTAACGGTATTGCCAACACTCTGGTTTTACAACCGCTGGACCAGACACGGCAGCCTTAAAACAAAGCCCAATTTTTCTCCTGCAGCACCCAATACAATATTTGCGGAGCACCCCAGGCTGGGCAATTATTATTTTTATTACCAGGAAGCAGATGATGCGTTGTTTACCGACAACGAAACCAATACGCAGATTGTGCAGGACATTCCTAATGAAAGCATTTTTACCAAAGATGCTTTTCATGATGCTATCATTAAAAAAAAGAATGTAAAAGAACTGCGCGAAAGAAAATCGGGGACGAAGTTCTCTCCCGTTTACAATTTCAATGTTAAAGCCGGAGAGACTGTTACCATTTATTGCAGGCTTTCTGAAAAACAGGTGAATGACCCTTTTGACAGTGATTTTGAAAAACTGTTTGACAAACGCAAAAAAGAAGCTGATCATTTCTACGCCGAAATATTCCCTAAAGGCGTACCTAAACACCTGGCCAATGTACAGCGCCAGGCTTTGGCAGGTCTGCTTTGGAGCAAGCAGTATTATCACTATGATATAGAAAAATGGCTTTCCAAATCAGATGGTATCACCCCCAACTCTGAGCAGCGTAAACATGGAAGGAACAGTGAATGGAAGCACCTGAAAAACCAGGATGTGATTTCAATGCCCGACAAATGGGAATACCCCTGGTATGCAGCATGGGACCAAAGCTTTCAGTGTATTTCCATGGCCGTGGTAGATCCTGTGTTTGCCAAGAACCAACTGCTCCTGTTAATGCGTGAGTGGTATATGAAACCCGATGGGCAGCTGCCTTCTTATGAATGGAATTTTAGCGATGTAAATCCGCCGGTGCAGGCTTGGGCAGCAATGGAGATCTTCCAGATTGAGAAAAAAACCAGGGGGAAGGGGGATATAGATTTTCTGAAAAAAGTGTTTCATAAGCTCCTTATCAATTTTACATGGTGGATCAACCGGAAAGACCTTAAGGGAGATAATATTTTTGAAGGAGGATTTTTAGGATTAGATAATATTGGTGTTTTTAACCGCAGCTATCACGATAAAGGTGAAATCCAGTTAGAACAGGCAGATGGTACCAGCTGGATGGGCGTGTACGCCCTGAGCATGATGGATATTGCTTTGGAAATAGCCCTGGTTGATAACAGCTTTGAAGATGCAGCTACCAAATTCTTTGAGCATTTTATCCTGATAGCCGAAGCGCTTAATCAGCATCTGCTATGGAACGAGGAAGACCAGTTTTTCTACGATGTATTATGTATGCGTGATGCCGCCCCACAGCCCTTGCGCATCCAGTCCATTGTAGGACTTACATCGCTTTATGCCGTTTCCTCGATTCGTAAAGAAGTATTTGAGAAATTACCTGACTTTGCGAAGCGGTTCAGATGGTATAGAAATTACCGCCTTAAAAATAACCGTTACTGGCCTGAGGAAGAACACAGGGGCGGGGAAGATACGTTGCTGTCGCTGGTATCTGCCGACAAGCTGAAAGCGATGCTTAAAAGACTGCTGGATGAAAATGAGTTTTTATCAGACGGTGGTATAAGAGCATTGTCAAAGTACCACGAAGAACATCCTTATTCTGTAACCATCAACGGCGAGGTAAATACGATTCAGTATGATCCCGGGGATTCTACTTCCGATATGTTTGGCGGTAACTCTAACTGGCGTGGCCCGGTTTGGGTACCTATCAACTTTATTATTATACAGTCCATACGCAGGTTGGGGAAATTTTATCACGATAATGTAATGGTTCAATATCCCACAGGGGCGGGTGTGAATATGAATCTTTTTAATGTTTCCACAGAGTTGTCCAAAAGAGTGATAAGCCTTTTTGAAAAAGATAAGAATGGCGACCGGCCTATTTACGGGCCTTACAACTGGTTTTACCGGCAGCCTGAGAATGAAGACCTGATCCTGTTTTATGAGTATTTTAACGGGGATACAGGACGCGGGCTGGGAGCCAGTCATCAAACAGGTTGGACGGCCCTGGTAGCAGAGCTGATCAGTGAAATGGCAGATAAGGAGTAGTTGGGTGAGCTGTATGCGTTTGGTTTTTTTGGGGTTGACCACGGCCTGGGAACCTCTGTAGCTATTTCTGCGCAACCGTTTGCTTAATTGATGGTTAGATCAATAACTTCCGTTATTTTTATTCTTTTCATTAAACCGCCTGTTTTATATGACTGACATTGCAACAGCTCCCAGCAAAGAGAAAAGCTATTTAGTGCCAACGATAATCATTGGTATTTTATTTTTTGTATTTGGTTTTGTAACATGGGTAAATGCTACCCTTATTCCTTACCTGCAAAAAGCCTGTGAGCTAACGCCTGATCAGGCCGTGTTAGTGACCTTTGCGTCTTATATAGCCTATGCTGTGATGGCCTTTCCATCTTCCTGGGTATTAGGTAAAACAGGGTTTAAAAAGGGAATGGTATTAGGACTGCTGATAATGGCTGTGGGTGCATTAGTATTCATTCCTGCAGCATATAGCCGTACTTTTGGAATGTTTCTAACCGGTTTATTCATCATAGGAATAGGATTGGCATTATTACAGACGGCCGTAAACCCATATATAACCATTCTGGGCCCGATAGAAAGCGCCGCCAAGCGTATTAGCGTAATGGGGGTTTGTAACAAAGCAGCGGGAGCCATAGCACCGCTTATAATGGGTGCAGTGCTGCTGAATGGTATGGAGAAATATGAAAATGTGGGTAGCTTGCCCATAGATCAGAAAAACCTGCTGCTGGATGAGCTGGCTTCAAAAATTGTATCGCCTTATATCATTATTGCCATTTGTTTTGTAATACTGGCTATAGCCATCAGGTTTTCAGCTTTACCAGATATAAAGAACGAGGAAGAAACCAACCCCTCCCATGCCACCGCTGACAGATCAAGCATTTTTTCTTATCCGTATTTGTGGCTGGGTTTTGTTTCCATATTTCTTTATGTGGGAGCAGAGGTAATCGCCGGTGATATTATTCAGCTATATGGCAAAGAGGGATTGGGAATGCCGGTAGATACTATCAAGCACTTTACCTCCTATACTATGATAGGAATGCTTACGGGGTATGTGCTCGGTATTTTATTAATTCCCAAAATTGTTTCCCAAAATACAGCGCTTAAATTTTCGGCTGTCCTGGGAATCATACTTTCTTTAGGGGTAATATTTTTACCCGGCAATTATTCTATTTTATGCCTGGCTCTTTTAGGATTTGCCAATGCACCTATATGGCCTGCACTCTGGCCTTTATCTATAGACGGATTGGGAAAATATTTAAAAACAGGTTCTGCGCTTTTAATTGTTGGTATTGCCGGGGGGGCTATTATACCCAAGGTTTGGGCGGCCATCAGCACCAGCACAGGCATGCAACAGGCTTTCTGGATACTGGTACCCAGTTATGCCTTCATACTGTTTTTTGCACTGAAAGGCAATAAAATAGGGAAGACAGTTTAACCGTGTAGTTGGACTTATATTACTCAAAACAGGGCAAAGCCCTGTTTTTTATTAACTACTACTGCGAAATAATAGTGCTATATATAGCCACTATGTGGCTAATTTTTTAAGGGTAACTGCGCAGCGGTAGCATTTTAATAGGAGGAGCCGCATAGCAGCGATATATTAACTTCCAGCAGCAATTATTTCAGTAGCTCACAGGGTTTCAGCCCGGTTTGTTTTTTAAAGGCAGTGCTGAAATGGGATATAGAAGAATAACCCAGCATCATAGATACATCAGTAACATTAAGCCCTTTTTCGTACAAAAGATACTTGGCATGTTCCATGCGCTGGTTTTGGTAAAAATCAAAAATAGTAGTGCCATACATTTCCTTAAAACCTTTTTTGAGATAGCACTCATTCATAGCCACTTTACGGCTCAGTTCTTTAATAGTAATGGGCTGGCTGATACTTTGAATCAGGATATCACGGGCCATCATGATCTTTTCACGGTCAGTATCACTATTTAAAAACCGGCAGGATAACACTTCTTCTTTGTCGGAGATCCAGTCCATGCTGTACAGCAGCAGCATCTGCAGCTGTGCATTGACATAAATATTTTCCAGGCTGCCGGTATATTTATGATTAACCAGGGCAGTAATTACGCCACGGGTTCTGCAGCAGAGGGGGATGCTTTTCTGAAAAGAATCTTTTTTGCTAAAACGTAACAGCACATCTGTGCCAACCGGGGAGGCGTTTTTTCCGCTAATAAACTGGGAAAGCTGCGGCGCAGCATAATCCACCGATACCACATCGTAGCAGGGAGTACTTTGTGCGCAGTTCCGGGCATTACCTGCTGTGCATTTCTGGCAGTTTTCAGCTGCGCAATACATATTTCCGGCAACGCAAAACC
>JASGDI010000226.1:0-4251 GCA_049841335.1 Niabella sp.
CGAATCGAAAAATGCTCCTCCAGGGTTCAGGGTTACTGTTTGTTTACCGGCATTGATAAGGTCGGCATCGGCTTTTCCTTTTTCGGGAAAAGGGCCCATACCCAGCATCCCGTTCTCCGACTGCAGGATCACTTCTATTCCTTCAGGGATATAATTAGCTACGAGGGTAGGTATGCCAATACCCAGGTTCACATAGTATCCGTCTTTTAGCTCCTGTGCAATGCGTTGTGCTATTTGTTCTTTTGTGAGGCTCATTGTTTGTATTTAGTGAATAGTGAATAGTAAATAGGAAATAGCTAGTAGGAGTTATTTATTTTCTAAGTTGCTGATCATTTTGCTTAACATTTTGAACACAGATTCAAGATATTCTTCAAGCTTCAGTATTTCATTCTTTTTTAGATATTCAAGGATAAGCGGTATTTCAATTTGGGTATCAATTTCAACCAGCGAGCTCCTGGATATTTCATAAAATCTTTTCTTTTCAGTCTTTGAGTTCCTTGCCGCTCCTTCTGCCAGGTTGCTGCAAACAGAAATTGCTGCCCGCTGAAGCTGGCTAACCAGAACAAATTGTTCTTCTTGGGGGTATGTCTTTGTATGTTGATAGACTTCTTTTATAAGCTCTGTGGAGAACTGATATACTTTTAAATTTTTGGGAGATAGTTGCAACATGTTTTACAATTTTATATTTGGTGTTTTTAAAATACTTCGTTATTTCCTTCTGACTATTTCCTACTACCTACTAGCCATTTCCTACTTGCTATGAACCCTCCGTCAGCTTCTCAATCCTTTTCTCATAATTTCTCCCTTCAAAGATTCTTTGCACAAAAATACCAGGTGTATGTATCTGTGCCGGGTCGAGGCTTCCGGCGGGCACCAGCTCTTCTACTTCAGCAATAGTGATCTTTCCCGCCATGGCCATCGGCTGGTTGAAGTTATTGGCTGTTTTGCGGTAAATAAGATTACCCTGAGTATCGCCTTTCCATGCTTTGATGATGGCAAAATCACCTGTAATGGCATATTCCAGTAAATAAGGTTTCCCATTAAATTCGCGCACTTCTTTTCCTTCTGCTACCTCGGTACCATAGCCGGCTGGTACATAAAATGCAGGGATACCCGCTCCGCCTGCCCGGCAGCGCTCTGCTAATGTGCCCTGTGGTACCAGTTCTACCTCTAACTCCCCTGCTAAAAGCTGCCGTTCAAATTCAGCATTCTCGCCAACATAGGAGGAGATCATTTTTTTAATTTGTCTTTGTTGTAATAACAGGCCAAGTCCAAAATCATCTACCCCTGCATTATTACTTACGCAGGTGAGGTTTTTTATACCGCTTTCCACTAATGCGGTAATACTGTTTTCGGGAATGCCGCAAAGCCCGAAACCTCCCAGCAAAAGTGTCATACCATCAGTAATGCCGCTGATAGCCTCTTTTGCGTTGGATACAACTTTGTTCATAATGACTTATTTTATTTTTAAACCTTACAGGCTTTTCAGGCCCGGCAGGTTTTTGAAAGTGCCATACTTGGAAGCAATGTTTTTTATCAATGCTTCATTCAAAGAATGCGGTATCTGTTCTTCTGCGAAATAGGATAACAGGTTAAGTGTATTCAGGTTACCCATCAGCTCATAACCGGTCATTGGGCAACCGCCGATACCGTTTATAACACCATCATAGCTGCGGCATCCTGCCTTCCAGGCCGCGTCTGTTTTTTCGCGCCAGTTTTTTTGTTCTGTATGAAGGTGCAGGCCGATCTCAGTTTGAGGATATAAAGGTAATAGCTGCTCAAAAATACTTCTGATGGATGTTGCTGTTGCCAGTCCAATGGTATCTGACAATGTAATGGTTTGCACTCCGCTTTCAACAAGGTTTTTCACGCAATCGCTGACGATGTTCTCATTCCACCTGTCGCCATAAGGGTTGCCGAAGGCCATGCTTATAAATACACGGAATTCTTTTTTCTTGTCAGTACAGATCTTGCCGATTTCCTGTGCAGTTCGCCATACTTTTCCGATATCAGAATTAATGTTTTTCTGAAGGAAAGTATTGCTTACGGAACAGGGAAACCCGATAATATCTGTTTTCTCCCGTGTAGCCGCATCGCTGGCGCCCCGGGAATTCCCCACTATGGCCAATAGCTTTGTTGCAGAGCCTGACTTGTCAATTAAGTCCAGCACCTTATCGCTATCTGCCATTTGCGGAACTGCTTTGGGAGACACAAAACTACCAAAATCAATCACGTCAAACCCGGCCTGCATCAGCTCATTAATGTATGCTGCCCGGTGTTCAGCAGGAATGATGTAAGGCAGTCCCTGTTGCGCATCGCGCGGACTTTCGGTGATATGAATTTGGTTCATGGCGTATTGTTCATTGTTCATGGTAGATGGTACAGTTTTGTAATTATTTTATAAAGCAGTTCATAAGTGTTTGTTTTAACTATGAACTATAAGCTATGAACTATTAACTATATTCCTATCTGCTTTGCAATCACCATCCTCAATATTTCAGAAGTGCCTTCTCCAATTTGTAATAAACGCTGATCGCGGTAAAAGCGTTCTACGTTGTATTCTTTCATCAATCCGTTACCACCATGCACCTGTACTGCTGCGTCTGCTACTTCTTTAGCTATTTCAGAGCAGTATAATTTAGCTATTGCTGCTTCCTTAGTAAAAGGCTGATGGGTATCTTTGAGCCAGCAGGCTTTGTATAGAAATGTACGTGCCAACTCTATTTTCATGGCCATATCTGCCAGTTTAAATGATATAGCCTGGAATTGAGAAATACTTTTCCCGAATTGTTTTCGTTCCTGTGCATAAGATAAGGCCAGTTCATAGGCGCCCTGTGCGCAGCCTAAGCCCATAGCGGCTATACTTAGCCTGCCCGCATCTAATGTTTGTAACATGATTTTGGAACCCTGTCCCGGTTCTCCCAGTATATTTTCTTTGGGCACGCTACAGTTATCGAAAAATAAATGGGCTGTATCGCTGGCGCGCCACATCATTTTTCCGTGCATCCGCTGTTGTGTAAAGCCTTCTGTTCCTTTCTCCACAATAATAGTGGTAAACTCTTTGTTATCGCTTGTTTCGTGTGTTACTGTCTGTACTGTTGTGCCCAGGTTAATGTCAACTGAACCGTTAGTGATGAAGATCTTACTGCCATTAATGATCCAGTTATCCCCCTCTGCTTTTGCGGTTGTTTTCGAGGCGCGGGAATCGCTTCCGGCTTCCGGTTCTGTGAGTCCAAAGCTCCACAAAGCCTCTCCGGTACAGAGTTTGGGCAAATACTTCATTTTCTGTTCTTCGGTGCCATAGTTGTAGATAGGGCCAATGCCCAGTGAATTATGCGCGGCCAGTGTTGCTGCCTGGGACCCGTCAATACGGGCTATTTCTTCCACTGCAATGATGTAGGAAAGATAATCCATTCCTGCTCCTCCATATTGTTCAGGTAAATAGATACCGAACAGGCCCAGCTCTCCCATTTGCTTTGTAAGCTCATAGGAGAATTCCTCTTTTTCATCGAGCTTTTGCGCCACCGGTTTTATTTTCTTCTCAGCAAATTCGCGCACCATGCTGCGTAAATGTTCATGTTCTTCATGTAAGCTAAAATCCATATAGCATTGTGTTTAACTTTCCCAAATCACCTGTTGCCTGGCAGGAGATTTAGATCTGCGGTTTAAAATTATGGTTCAGACAGCCTTACTAACCTGCTGCTTGTATCCACTTTGTCTCCCTCTTTTACAAGAACCTCTTCCACTATGGCATCCCTGTTACTGACGATGTTGTTCTCCATTTTCATAGCTTCCACAATCAGTAAGACAGTTCCCTTTTTAACGCTGTCGCCCGGCTTAACAGGTACCCTGATCACTTTGCCTGGCATGGGCGACACAATAGCCCCGGCCTTATCATTTACTGCATCTCCGGTCGTAAATATTGCTGCATCTACATAAGATATATCTGGCCTCGTTATTAAATGGGTGCATCCCTGGAAGGTAATCTCGTAAGTGCCGGGCCTTATTTCATATATGCTTAGTTCGTGGACTGTCCTATTTTGAATCAGCGCATAATGGATGTTTTCCTTATGTATCAGTTCCGCCTCGTATCTTTTATTATCCAGTATAAATACCGATTGGGAACAGCTATACTTTAACAGCTCAATAGATACTGTTTCCGCGTTTACTATAATATCCGTAATTTTTATGTGTCTCCAATAGCCGATATGCTGCCATATATTTTTTTGTTGGATATGAGTGTTATCGAAG
>JASGDI010000227.1:0-4205 GCA_049841335.1 Niabella sp.
CTTTTACACCAAATACCGCGGTAGCCGATGCGTCTTTCAATACAGAAACATTTTCTACCTCTCCCATATCAATATCACTCATTTTCCGTTCAACGCCATCCACCAGGACCAGCGGTTGAGAATTATTCCATGTTCCCATCCCCCGGATAAAGATCCGCGGATCATCTCTGCCCGGTTCTCCTGAGCCCTGTATTACAGTAACACCAGGAAGCTGGCCGGTGAGAGCAAGAGCCAGGTTGGTTACCCCTCCTGTGCGCTTCAGGTCCTCGCCGGTTACCTGAACAATAGATCCTACAACACTGGCTTTTTTTTGCTGGCCATATCCTACCACTATCACATCTTCAAGATCCTGGACATTCTCAGCCAGAAGCACATCAATAGAAGACCTGCCAAGCACCTTCACTTCCTGTGTTTCATATCCAACAAATGAAAAGACCAATATGGCATCAGGGGAATTCAAGCTGATAGAAAAACTACCATCTTTTTTAGTGGAAGTTCCATTTGAAGTAGATTTTTCTAAAACGCTTACACCAGACAACGGGTTACCGTTCTGATCAGTAACTTTCCCTGAAACAACCTGCTCCTGGCTTACATTCCGGGAAACTATTACAACAAGCGTATTATTAATTACTTCATAGGATAGCATAGTGTTACGGAGTATTTTGTCCATAACATCGTTTAGCGTAGCATTTTCAACATTAATGCTTACCGGCTTTTCCCTGACAAGCAGTTCTGTTTTATACACAAACCTGTAAGCGCCTTGTTGCTCGATAGTTTTAACAGCGGTTTCAATAGGAACATTCCTCAGATTCAGATTAATGGTTTGCGCTGAAATACTATCTGCAAAGGCCTGAAGAGAAAAAATAAAACTGAAAACAATAGCAAGTTTCGTCATTAGCAGGTATTGGAAAACTCCTTTGCCAGGAAATACGGCAATAGGGTTGCTATTTTTTTGCATAACTTTACATTGGTTTTTTAAATAAAAAAGTGTTGTTGCAGATACAACTTTTGTTTAAAAGCCTTGGAGAATGCTGGTAACATTCTCCTTTTTTAATCATACTATATCTTCATATTTATATAATTTTTAGTTTTTATAAATTATAAGGATTACAACCGATTGCATAACCGGAAAACAAAAAGCCCTTATTCACCGACTGGCAAATAGCTGCACGGAGTGCAGATTACGTTGCAATAAATTCAGGTGCTAAACCAGCAGCACTTCATTAAAATAGTTGCTACCTGGCTATCAAACAATCGTTACTTATTCTTAATTCAACAGTTAGAGAATTATTGCCTGGTTGCTTCTTTGCAGTCAATCGATATATAATTTTTTGTATTTCATATTACACACTCCTTTATTACATAGTCAGCTTTTTTTAGCAATACCCCCAAAACAACAAAATTATTTTTAAAATTTTCCCATGAAGCAGCTTTTTAGTTTAAAAATATCTCGTCAAAAAACACCCATGCTTTTTGGCTCTTGTCCGGGTGCCACGCAGGAAGGCTTTTAACTTGTTGAACAATAATTTTGATTGCCTGAACCTTACCGGCCTGAAAGGAAATACTATAACTTTCAATATAAGGTGGAACACTGGAATTGGGTTGCCCGGGCCTGGATCTTGCCAGCAATTTAGCGGTACCCATATTTTCCCCGCCCCATATCTGTATATCTGCCGGAGGCAGAATATGGTTTTCTGTATCTACAAGGGCATTGAGATTTACAGAACTAATGTTTACAGGTTTATTAAAAAACAAGTGGAGTTCAAAAATATTTTTTTTATACCCAATCCAATCCCATGTATTATAGTTAGTATCGCCTAATGTTTCGTCAAAAAAGGCCTGTCCTTTTTTAGCTTTATTAATATGGCGGGGATCAGGAACAGTTGCTAAATACACATTATCGGGTTTGATACTACTTCTGTAAAAACCTGCAGACACATTGTCACTACTGGTCCATCCTTTTAAGAAAGATCTTGCATTGACAACTACAGATTTATTAATAGAGAAAGGTTTTTTATATACAGGCGAGTGAATGCTATCGGGTTCAGAGCCGTCCAATGTGTATCTTGTAGTAGCGCCTCCAATTGGATTTTTAATCGTTATAATGGTGGTATCGCTGAATATTTTTTTATCCTTGTCAGCCGTTATAAATGGAACAGGTAACCTGGCTATGATAGTATCTCCTTTATACCCGAGGTCAAAACTGACATTATGAAAGCCTGCCTTTAGTGAGGCAGCATCCATATCAGAAACAGGCGTATTCCACAATTTTATTGACTGTAATCTTTTTAGTTGTGCTAAAGGTTTAAGCTGGCCGATGGCTATGCCCGTGCCTGATAGCGAAATCTGTTTCAGATGTTTCAGACCTGTTAAATGTTTCAGGCCCTCCCCTTTTATTGCAGTAAACGCCAAGTTCAAATCTCTTAAATTGCTAAAGTCTCCAATCACTTTCAGATCCTCGTCTTTAACCGGCATCTTCGCTAAATGAAGGGACACGATATTGTCTTTTATTTTAGTAAGATCTTTTAACTGCTCACTTTTAAATTGTTCTATACCATAAAAATTAACCGCAAGGGCGGGCGACTCTGCAGAAAGTGAAGTGATGACACGGTATTCGGTATTCAACTGTGCAATGGCGTTTTCATCAACTGCGGCAAAATCGTATACTTCGGCACCGGAGGGCTTAAAGAACGCCGCCGCGAGCACTCTTAAAGAGTTGTTACGGGGTAGTTCAATTACTTTTTTCGTAAAACTGGCCCCGTTCTTTATCCACAACTGGAGCACCCGTATTTCGTCTTCTGTAAGCTGCGATTTTCCTTTAGGCGGCATGTGTTCTTCATCTTCTAGGGGCAAATGAATGCGTTGCATCATCAATCCAAGATCAACTGCTGCCGTATCCCACAATTTACCGTTTTTCCCGCCTTTAAGCAGCAGCTCCCTTGTTTCCATGATCAGTTCACCTTTGGCCTTACCGGTATTGTGACAGCTCATACATTTTTTTTCAATGATGGGCTGAACCAGGTGTGAGTAGATCACCGCATCTTCTAAGGGAACAGGCGGCTGTTCTTTCGAAGCAAGTATCGGTGACAAAAGAAAATCTTCCCCATGCGTAATGTTTGCGCCTTTATGACCGGTGATTAACAAAACTACGGTGGCGCATGACCCAATGATGATGGTGGCAATTTTCTTTTTACGGATTTGCTCCCTTAATCCGTACCATATAAAGCCGATGAAGGCACAGGCTACACCAGCCCATTTATGAATGTCAATTGCATCGCCCTCATATCCTTCCTCTTTCGATAAAAAAAGACCCATTAAAGCAGCTACCACTGTAGTAAGCGCGGCGGCAAGTAATAACCAGTCAGCAATATTTTTTAACATCGCCTGTTTTGGCAATGCCATAAGCATTTCAAACAAAAAAGCCAGCAACAATAATACAATGGGGAAATGTAGTATTAATGGATGCGCTCTTCCAAATGCCTGCAAAAATACCGGAACGATAAAACGATCTTCAAATATCAATAGACATACTAAAAGGCAATTAAGCGCAATGCATGCATTGAAAATAATATTCTGCCACCCCTGTTGCTTCATCATCTATATTTTTACCTCATCGCGTAAGACAGTCGTTAACAGTAAGAAAACAAATAAATAATTAATCCCCATCAGCAAGATGAATTTCCGGAAATTTTTAAACTACACGTTCCAGTTTATACGGGTATACTTTATCTGAGTTCCATTGCGCCACGTAAAGATTCTCTTCATCATCAACACAAACATCATGTGGATAATCAAAAGCATGAACGGTTTGGTACATTTCCTGCAATTTACCTGCTTCGTATGTGGGCGTGCTGCCAGCGAGGTTGGATACCACTTTATTGTTCTTATCAAGAATGGTAACAAACCCCGATTTTTGCGATTGCCTGCTGTTGCTTTGTAAAACCGCTGCGTATAAAAAATCTCCATGTATTACGGGGCGGCAAACCCATGCCCCCGGCATCTCAATAGTGTCTATATACACTCCATCTAATGTAAATCTTTTAAAAGCGTTTTGTCTTCTTGATGTTACGATAAGGACGGGTTTCTTATTCCTGTTGTCAACACAAATGCCATGCGCATTCAGCAGATGTTCGGGCAGGTTGCCTTTACCACCAAAATGCCTGATGTATCTGCCCCGGCTATCGTACCGGATGATGTAATTTTTC
>JASGDI010000228.1:0-9413 GCA_049841335.1 Niabella sp.
CCCTGAGCATCATTCTAAAAATGGCTTCGTGGTCCCCAACTGGATTAATGAGAAGGACCCGCTGCCTCACGATGTGCCTCAATCACTCAAAACTTTTACCACTCCCGTAAAGCGTAAGAACCCTTTGGCGCTGGCATTACCGGTCACTTATATCTTTACCGCAGATGATGTGAAGCACCCTGAAAAGGACCACTTTTATTTTTTTGCGGACAGGGCAAAAAAGCGCGGATGGAAGGTAGTAACAATGGAAGCAGATCATAACCCGCAAATGACCCAACCCGCGAAGCTGGCTGATATGCTGGAAAAGGAAAAGTGATCAGCAAAAAAATACTCCTGAATAAACGGCAAAATTATATAGTAAAAGAAAGGATCACTATATCATGATAGGCTTACGTTACCTTATACCTGTTTTGTTTTTTGCAGGGATGTCTGTACTTACAGGCTGCACCCATCTGCAACATACAGCGGGATCAGCTAATCTGGTAAGGCAGATCGGCGCTCAAAAAGGGTTGGTGGCTTTTTGGAATTTTACAGATACTTCAGGTTACCCGGCAACAGGCAGCGCCAGGGAAGTGAGGCTGCAGTCATACGGATCCGCAAAATTTGTCAGGGAAGGGGAAGGGCCTTTTTCAGGATGGTCAATGAATCTGGATGGTAATGGCTATTGGTCTGTTAAACACGAAAACAGTGCCCAGCTCGATATAAAAACGAATGCTGTTACTGTAATAGCCTGGCTGAAATGGTATGGCGGGATGAGTTTTGTTGCCGGAAAATGGAATGAGTACAGCGATGGTGGCAAGCGGCAATACGGGTTATTTGTGTCTTTACCGTATTACAATGGAGAAGACCAGGTGTGCGGTCATATTTCAAAAAACGGAGGACCTACTGCGCCTTTCCCGTACAGTATTGATTATTCAGCCAGTCTGCAAAAGGTTCCTGTAAATGAGTGGGTATGTGTAGCTTTTACTTATGACGGAAAATATATCAGGTCATATCTGAATGGAGAATTTGAAGCGCGTAAGCCTGAGCTGATCATGCATACTGCTGGTTTTATAGAAGACCATCCGGATGGATTAATACAGGTTAAAAACCCCTATTACTACCCGGACGGTATGGGCAATAATGGTTCCGATTTTACAGTGGGTGCTGTACAGTTAAAGCAGGGAATGGGAAATTTTTTTAAAGGGCAGGTAGGCGGCATTGCAGTATTTGACAGGGCGCTGAACAATAAAGAGATGAAACGGTTAGCAGTAGTACCATAAAGAATGAGGCTGGTATGCCTGTTATATAATATTTGATAAGAAAAGGTTGATAAATGATAATGGTTCCGGTTGACGCCAGGTTACTTTTGGCTTTGGAGGTTACTCAAAAATCCTGAAAACTATTTATGATAAAACAGAATGTAATTAGGCTTGCCCTTCTTTTGAATGTAATGTTGCTTTATGGCATTCCTGTGGCTGCTCAAACGCAAAAAGATGAAAAGCATGTAGTAGGCGCCGAAATTTTTATAGAGCCGGGGCAAACCAGGGAAGAAATGGATACATGGTTCCGGTTAATGAAAGAGAGTGGCATGACCCTCACGCGTATCCGCATGTTTGAAAATTATATGCGTAATGATAAGGGCGAATGGGACTTTAAATTGTTCGACCAGGCTTTTGAAGCCGGAGAACGGTATGGGATAAATATTTATGCCAATCTTTTTCCCGCTACACCGTTTGATGATATTGGCGGGTTTAAATTTCCAAAGAACAAAAAGCACCTCGAATCTATATCGGAATACATTCGCCAGCTAGCTCAGCATTTCAGCAAATTCAAATCATTGTACGGCTGGGTGCCCATCAATGAGCCTGGTATAGGAGGAAAAATAGATAATGGGAATTTTACTTCATCTATGTTTGCAGACTGGAAAAAAGAGAAAGCGGATTCCGCGGGGTACAATAGCCATGGATTTGTACATTTCTCTTTTGAAGAAGAAAAATTCCTGCTGTATTACAATACCTGGTTTTTGAAATGGCTGACAGAGGAAATACGAAAATATGATCCTGAAAGGCCTGTTCATGTGAACAATCATGATCTCTTCCGCAATGTGGCAGAATATGATTTCCCGGTGTGGCGGCAGTTCTTGACCAGCCTTGGCGGATCGGCTCATGCCAGCTGGCATTTTGGCTATTTTGACCGGCAGCAATATGCATTGGCGATGGATGCCAACTGTGAAATACTTCGTTCTGGGGCAGGCAATATCCCCTGGCTGATGACGGAATTACAGGGAGGTAACAATACTTACAGCGGCGCTAACCCCATGTGCCCTACAGCAGAGGAAATCCTGCAATGGCTATGGTTATCGCTGGCCAACGAAAGCAAAGGAAGCGTATTCTGGTGCCTCAATCCACGCGGATCGGGTATTGAGGCCGGGGAATGGGCTTTGCTTGATTTTCAGAACCGGCCTACCGACCGTATGACGGCTATTTCAAAGTTTGTACATACCATCCGGGAATATGACAACCTGTTTTCCCGGGTCAATACCGTGCAGTCGGGGGTGAACCTGCTGTATATCCGGGAGGCTTTATGGGTGGAGAATAAATTGCTGGGGCCTGTGCCCAACAAGGAAGATATAGAAGCCCGCAACTATGGCGCCTCTATGAAATCGCTGCTGGCTTATCACCAGAGCCTGGCAGGATTGGGTGTGCAGGCGAATGTAAAGGAAATAGGGGAATTTGATTTTGCCCTGGATGATTACAGCGGAATAAGCATTATCCTTGCCAACCAGGTATCGGTACCTTCCCGGTACTGGTCTTTGTTAGAAAGCTTTGTGGCAAAAGGCGGGCATCTCATTGTTGAGGGATTGACGGCTTTTTATGATGAAAATGCTGTATCCCTGATGCGGAATAGCTTTCCTTTTAAAAATTTGTTTGGTGGTGAAATAAGTGAGTTCAGGTTTGTAGATAATAAATTCCTGTTTTCTTTTTCATCCCCGCAATTACAAATGCCTTCCCACGCCTGGCTGGGTTTCATTGATAAAAGCAGCGGCAGCCCTTTAGCTACCTACCACAAAAAAATAACAGCGGTCTCTAATACATTTGGTAAAGGGAAAGTTGTCTGGATCCCGTCTTTGCTTGGCCTGGGTGCGAGACAGGAAAATACTTATAGCCGATTAGCTGAATTTGTGCAACAGTATTTGCCATTGGACAAGGTAATACGGTTTTCAGCATTCCATGATCTGGTTCTGATGAAGAATATCCGTGCTAATGGTGAATTGATTTCTATTATTATCAATAAAAATAAAAGTAGCCAAACCGTTTCCATTAAAGGGTTGAAGAGCACACGCACCGGCGAGTTGCTTTTTTCGGGCAATGGAAAACCTGGCAGAACTATTGCTCCACAAAACATCCTTGTGAAGCCCGAAGAAACATTGGTGGTAAGATGGAAACAATAACATAGCAATAATCCGTTTAGTAACATGAAAAATATAATCATTATCCTTTTCCTCGTATCAGGTATGCAGGTATGTGGTCAACGTGTGGAAGTAGTAGCTACGCAAGGTTTCACTGAATTGTCCGATCCTACAGCCGATACTCTATCTGATTGGTCAGGTGTTCTCAAAGGACTGCATAGTTCATTTGTAACCATAGATAAACGTTTTGCAAAGTCTCTAAAGCCCGAAATAGTTACTGAGAAGAAACAGAGGCTGAGAGGTTGGAAAGGAGAGAAGTTGTCGGCACAGCTACTGTTATGGACTACGGAGGAGATTTCAAAAGTTCAAGTAAACTTTACAGATTTCAGCAATCCCACGGCAAAGCTGTCTAAAGATATTGCACAGGCGCGTTTTGTACGTTACGTCATGACGGATGAATTTGCACCAGGATGTGAGCGACACGCTAACCCTGACGATTTTCCGCACTCGCTCTCGGCAGATATTCTGGATAATGTAACAGCTTTTGACCTGGAAGCCAAAAAAGTCCGGCCGGTATGGATCTCGATTAAGATACCGGAAGATGTTACTGCAGGCATGTACACCGGCAAGATATACGTTTCGGGCAGGGGTATAGAGACAAGCTCTCTGGATTTGGAATTGGAAATCATTGACCAAACGCTGCCTCAATCTTCGAAGTGGATCTTTCACCTGGACCAGTGGCAAAATCCATCAGCTGTAGCCCGTACAGCAGGTGTACCTTTGTGGAGTGATGCCCACTTTGAAGCCCTGAAACCAATAATGCAACTGCTTGCTTCCGCAGGACAGAAAGTCATCACTACCACATTGAATAAAGACCCCTGGAACGCGCAGACTTATGATGCTTTTGAGGACATGATTATCTGGACAAAAAACGAAGAGGGTGGCTGGAGCTACGATTATACCATCTTCGACCGCTGGGTGAGCTTTATGATGAGCCTGGGTATAAAAGAAATGATCAACTGTTATTCGATCATTCCCTGGAACTATGAAGTTCATTACAGGGATGGCCGCGCCGGTAAAATGGTCAATGTTGTAGCCAAACCGGGTACACCTGCTTTTGAAGAGCTGTGGAAACCTTTCCTGGTCGACTTTAAAGCTCATCTTGCAAAAAAAGGCTGGCTTCCTATCACTAATATTGCCATGGACGAAAGGGAAAGAACGGATATGGATGAGGCATTACAATTGCTGACAACCGTATCTCCGGAGCTTGGTATCTCCTATGCCGATAACCAGAAGTCCTATCAACGTTATCCGAACAGCAGGGATATCAGTATTTCCGTAGGCCATCCTTTTTCGGAAGAAGACCTGGCAGACAGGCGCTCCCGGGGATTGAATACTACATTTTATGTGTGCTGTGCAGATATTTTTCCCAATCAATTTACCTTTTCGGAGCCTGCCGAATCTGCCTATTTAGGTTGGTATGCATTGGCAACAAATTTTAATGGCCTGCTTCGTTGGGCGTACAATTCGTGGGTACAAAATCCCTTACAGGACTCCCGGTACCGGTTATACCCTGCCGGAGATACCTATATCGTTTATCCGGGAGGCCGGAGCTCCATTCGCTTTGAACGTATGCTGGAAGGTATCCAGGATTATGAAAAGGCGTTGATCACTATCAAGGCTTTGGAAAAAGCAAATGACAGGGCAAGCCTGGAAAAGTTGCAATGGGCTATTGCAAAGCTGAAAAATCCGGTACGAAGAGCTGAGTGGAATGAGGAGCTTAACGAAGCAAAAAAACTGCTGAATGATATTTCAGCATCGCTGTAAATTGCAGATAAGTATCAAAGTTTTATTATGATCCATTTAAAATTCAGGCTTTCGGCGCTTTCTTTTCTTTTTTTTATTTCTTCATTTGCTCAATCAAACGATTGGGAAAACCTTGCAGTGAACAGTATTAATACCGAACCTGCGCATGCCACTTATCTGCCTTTTGTCTCTATGCCGGAGATAGCGTCTGGAAATTCTTCCCAGGTGAAATACCTGAACGGTACCTGGAAATTTTTATATGTGAAAAATCCTTCCCAGGTTCCTCCGGCATTTTATAAAACTGATTATAATACTTCCAAATGGGATGATATTCATGTTCCGGGTAACTGGCAATTGCAGGGTAATTACGATCCTCCTGTATTTACTAACATTAAATATCCTTTCGATCCCAATCCGCCTTTTGTTCCAAAAGATTATAATCCTACCGGTTTATATAAAACAACATTCCGCTTGCCTGCAGACTGGAACAAAAAAGAAGTGTTTATTCATTTTGCAGGAGTTCAGTCAGCAATGTACTTATGGATAAACGGTGAAAAGGTTGGCTATCATGAAGATGGTATGCTTCCTGCTGAATTTAATATTACCCGTTATCTGAAAAAAGGGGAGAACCAGTTGGCAGTGCAGGTGCTTAACTGGTCGGATGGTTCTTATCTTGAAGATCAGGATTACTGGCGCTTGAGCGGGATTTACAGGGACGTTTTTCTTTTTGCTGCTCCTGAAACAAGGATAGGAGACTTTTCGGTTTATCCAGAACTCGATGATGATTACAAAGATGCTTTGTTGAAGATAAAGATCCATCTTAAAAATGAGAATAAAACCAATGTGCAGGACCTGAAAGTAAATCTTCAATTGAAAGATGCTTCAAGCGCGCTGGTGTTCTCAAAAACAATTTCCTTCAATAACGCCCAGGGAAATGCGGGTAGGGTTGTTGAGCTTTCCGAAAAAATAGTGAACCCGCTTAAATGGACTGCTGAAACACCAAATTTGTATAAGCTTTACATTGAGCTGTGTGATGCTAAAGGCGCTGTACAGGCTTTTTGTCAGAATGTGGGATTTCGTAGAGTGGAAATAAAGAAGGGGCTTTTTCTTGTAAATGGTCAGCCTGTTAAGTTCAAGGGTGTTAACCGGCATGAGTTTGATATGTACAAAGGGCGCTATATCACCCGTGAGTCCATGATAAAGGATATACTGCTGATGAAGCAAAATAATATTAATGCGGTCAGAACTTCCCACTATCCTAATCATCCTGAATGGTATCAATTGTGTGATGAATACGGTTTGTATGTAATGGATGAGGCAAATGTGGAAAGCCATGGACTATGGGTAAAGCCATACTATGTGGGAGCGCTTCCCGAATGGAAAGATGCCATTGTTTCACGTTCGGTTAATATGGTACAGCGTGATAAAAATCATCCTTCTGTTGTTTGCTGGTCAATGGGGAACGAGTCAGGTGTAGGACAAAATTTCGATTCGGCTTATGCTGCTATAAAAGCTGCTGACCCTGAAAAGCGCCCCGTTCACTACGAGTCGCAAAATCCTGCTTACGGTAAAGTGCTATCGCAGTTCGATATTATTTCTCAGATGTATATTTCCCTGCAGGATGTGATTCGCCTGTTTAATGAAGATATCACTCGCCCGATGATTATTTGCGAGTATGCTCATGCGATGGGGAATGGTTTGGGAAATTTCCGTAAATACTGGAACCTGTTCTATCAGTATCCGCGTATGCAGGGAGGTTTTATCTGGGATTGGGTGGACCAGGGATTGTGGTCAAAGGACAAAAACGGAAAAGGTTATTGGAATATCGTGAATTACAGTGATGGCGCCAATGTGAATGATGGACTGATAAATCCTGACCGCATCCCTCAGCCCGAACTGCATGAAGCAAAGAAAGTATTTCAGAATTTTAATGTTGAAAACATTGATGCAAATGAAGGGCAGTTTTCTATTTCCAACAGTAATTATTTTGTTGATGCTTCGCACGTAGCATTGCATTGGCAATTGCTTGAAAACGGCCTGCCTGTAGATAGTGGGAAAATAGACCAACTCAATATCTTGCCTCAATCAAGAGTGGCTGTTAATATCCCTTTTAATAAGAAAACGATGCAGCCCGGTAACGAGCATTTCTTCAATTTCTCCTTCCGGATGAAAAGTAAAACAGCTTACTGTCATTCCGGTTATGAAATTGCTTCTGAACAGATTCCTTTAGCCGGAAACTCGTTTGCCGGTTTAAAGTACAACGATCTGGAGAAAAGTCCTGCTTTAAAAGTGAAACAGGACAGGGTTTCCATCGAAATTTCGGGTACCAGTTTTACTATTGGTTTTGACAAGAGCAACGGGTCTCTTGTGAAACTCGTTTCCGGATCAAGAACTATAATGGACGAAGCCATGAGACCCTGTTTCTGGCGTGTTCCTACAGACAATGATGAAGGGGGAGGAAACCGTTCATTTGCCTCGCAGTGGCGTGCTGCGGGTCTGAATGATTTTAAGATCAACCCGGTTTCAAACAGTCTGATAACTGTTTCTGATAAAGAAATATTGGTGAAGGTAAAGAACGAGTTGGTGCTCAAAACGGGAAAAATTATCCAGGCAACAGACTATACCATTTTTGCCAATGGAAAAATCAAAGTAGATAACCGGTTTGAAATAGGTGAAAAGCTGCCGCCCCTCGCGCGTATAGGCATGCTCGCTGTGTTTCCAAAGTCGTTCGATGTTATAGAGTGGTATGGGAAAGGGCCTATGGAAAATTATGAGGACAGGAAAGAGTCCGCATTTGTGGGTATTTACCAGTCAAAAGTGGCTGATCAGCATTTTCCATACATTATGCCCCAGGAAAACGGTAACAAAAGCGATATCCGTTGGTTAAAAGTAAGGTCGGGGCAATCCTCATTATCATTTGAAGGCAGCCCTTATTTCAATTTTACGGCACACGACTATTCGCCCGGAAACCTGAACGCTTCAAAAACCACGCACGAACTTATACGCGGAGACAAAACGTATCTTCATATAGACTACCGGCAAATGGGTTTGGGAGGTGATGACAGCTGGTCGCCGAGAGTGCATAAAGAGTTTCTATTGAATCGTAAAGTGTATAATTTTTCCTTTATAATAGGTGGTTTGTGAGTATGCTGGCAGGAATTGCACTTTACTTTTCTACTACTTTTAAAGATTATATTCTTATTTATGTGCAAATATACTCCTAGCCTATAATTTTACTTCCTGCATCTTAATGTCGTAAATGGTTACAGGGTTTAAACCTCCGTTTCCCATAGAGAAAACAAAATTACATTGAGTATCAGTAGTAGCTGTTGTGAACACGTAACTATAGGTAGCATCGGTTGAGGAAATATCAAAGCCTTTACTGCTATACAGGGTCCAGGGCGATTTAGTTTCCTGGAACCCTACCGAAATGTTCCTGTTAGCATTGGAATAAGCATTAAAAGATATACGGTAAGTTTTACCCGCTTCAATAACCATATTATGCCGTATCAGCTGGATATACCAGCTTTGGGTGCCCGGTGAGGATATAGAAATTCGGGCTTTATTATCTATTATAGCCAATGTGGAAGCCGCAGAAACATCGTTGTTATATAAATACCAGCCATCTGCCTGAGCATTGGCAAAGTTGCTGTTGTACAGGTCAGTAAAAGTAACAGGAGTGGGATTTACCATTACGTCTTTGGTCAGCGCATTTACAAGAGGAGTGTGGTATTGGCCGCTTTGGGGATCATAAATACCAAAACCCGAGTTAAATTCCCAATAAGCCCAGCTGAATCCCTGCTGTTCAAACCATCGGGCCATAAACCTTGTCCATCTTACGCGTGATTCCATGTCGGCTGCACTGTAAGCGCCAAATTCCCCGATATGCACAGGAATGTTTTTTTCTTTTGAAAACTGTACAACAGCCTTCAACTCATCGGCAACATCCTGCCTTTCATACTCTGTATCCAGCCATTTTGTTCCCAGCCATGCGTTAGAGCCCTCTGTCCAGCTGGCGCCCTGGTGGGTGAAATGAAAAGGATTGTAGTAATGTATGGTAAGGATCAGGTGTTTATCGTCCGGCACCATTAGTTTCTTTAATGCCGAAACACCGCCCCATTCAGCAGTACCCAGCAGCACGGTCCGTTCAGGGTTGGTTTTACGGATAGTTTGCAGGGCTTCCCTAAAAAAGCTGTTCCAGCGGCTTGCATCTAAC